>DASSGH010000149.1:0-4290 GCA_035693615.1 Xanthobacteraceae bacterium | reverse complement strand
ACCCAGCTTCGGCGGATCTCGTCGTCGTCGGCCGCGGCGCGGGTGCACTGCAGATATAAATTGCCGCCATCCGGCAGCTTGGTCTTCTTATCGCCGCGCTTCGGCTTGGCATTCTTCACCTGCCGCGCACTGAGCCGCCCTATCCTGCGCATGCTCGCTTCCCCTACTCCTACCCGTGTTTGAAACGCGGATGGTGGCATAGAGCGGCAGACGCGTAAAGAGAGCTCAATGCGAAATGCCGCACGATACCGGCATAAGTCAGACACCGGCAGAGAGCTACGGACAGCAAGTTGCGGAAAAGATTGCCAAGGGCATCTTGGATCAGGCGCGCGCAGCGGCGTGATACAGCGAAACGAAGGAGGCAAGTGGTGACGGCTCGTACCGTAATTCGGGCTACGCCGCGGTCTGCGCCGGGGCGCTCGAGCGCGCCCTGCTGATCGCCTCCCAAACCCGCAGCGGGGTTGCCGGCATATCGATGCGATCGACCCCGAGCGGCGCGAGAGCGTCGATCAGTGCGTTGATCACCGTCGGTGGCGCGCCGATGGTGCCGGATTCGCCGATGCCCTTGACCCCGAGCGGGTTGGTCTTGCACGGCACTTCTTCGAGCTCCGACTCCACGTTCGGCATCGTGTCGGCGCGCGGCATGCCGTAATCCATGAAGCTCCCGGAGACGAGCTGGCCGGATTGGCGGTCGTAGATCTGGTGCTCCAGCAGCGCTTGTCCCAGCCCTTGCACCACGCCACCGTGTATTTGCCCGCGCACGATGAGCGGGTTGAGCACGCGGCCGAGGTCGTCGACGACGAAATAACGATCGACCGTGACCGCGCCGGTTTCGGGGTCCACCTCCAGCTCGCACACATGCGCGCCGTTGGGATGGCTGGGCGGATTGGCGCTGTAGCTGCCGCTCGCCTCGAGCCCGACGCCGAACTTGTCGGTGAGCGGGCCCATCGGCGCATAGGCGGCTTTGGCGACCTCGGTGATGGCGATCGCCTTGTCGGTGCCGACTACGCGGTATTGCCCGTCTTTGAACTCGATATCGGCCGCGTCCGCTTCCATCATGGCGGCGGAAAGCTGCTTGCCCTTTTCGACGATGGCTTCACTCGCCGCCTTGAGGGCGTTGCCGCCGACCGTCGCGCTGCGCGCGCCGTAAGTGCCGCGGCCGATCGGAACTTGAGCGGTGTCGCCCTGCACGTAGTGAATGTCCTCGAGCGGGACGCCGAGCCACTCGTGCACGAGTTGAGCGAACACGGTGGCGTGTCCTTGGCCGTGGGAATGCGTCCCGCCGAGAATGGTGAGCGTCCCGCCGGGATCGAAGCGCAGCTCCATGCGCTCGTTGAAGATGCCGCCGAACTCGATGTAGTAGCTCACCGCGCGGCCGCGCAGCTTGCCGTTCTTCTGCGAGGCCTTCTTTCGAGCCGCAAAGCCGTTCCAATCGCTGAGCTCGATGCACTTGTCCATCAGCCGCTGGAATTCGCCGCTATCGTAATTCCACAGCGTCGGCGTCGCATAGGGAAGTTTGCTCGGCGGAATGAGGTTGCGCCGCCTGATCTCGGCGGGATCCATGCCGATGACCCGCGCCGCGTGCTCGATGAGCCGCTCCATGAAATAAGCCGCTTCGGGTCGACCGGCGCCGCGATAAGGACCGGACTGCGAGGTGTTGGTGAACAGGCCCTGCGACAAGATGTGCATGGTCTGGATGTCGTACGCCTCGGGAATGAAGCGCACCGAGAACGCGCCCGCCGCCAGCGCCGCGCCAACGAAATAGGCGCCCAGCTGGAACAGGCATTTTGCCCGAAGCGCCAGAATTTTGCCGCGCTCGTCGAGTGCAAGCTCGCCGTAATACACCATCTCGCGGCCGCAATGGTCGGTCAGCATGCTCTCCGACCGGCTCGCCACCCATTTCACCGGACGGCGCAGGCGGCGCGCTGCCCATAGCACCAGCGCGTCGTCGGGAAACGGGTTTCCCTTGAGGCCGAAGCCGCCGCCGACATCGGGCGAAATCACGCGGATGCGGTTTTCCGGCACGTGGAAGATGTGCGACATCTCCATGCGCACGCCGTGCGGATTTTGCGAGGTGGTATAGAGCGTACAGGACTCCTCGGCGACGTTGTAATCGCCGATGGCGGCGCGCGGCTCCATGGCGACCGGCGAGAGCCGGTTGTTCTCGATCCGCAGCTCGACCACGTGCTTGGCCTGGGCGAAGGCTGCGTCGGTCGCCTCCTTGTTGCCGAACATCAGCCGGAAGCCGACATTGCCCTGCGGGCAATCCTCCCAGACCTTTCGAGCGCCCTCTTTGGCGGCGTCTTCGAGATGCACCACCGCCGGCAGTGGCTCATAGTCCACCTCGATCAGCTCGGCGGCGTCGCGCGCCTGGCTCAACGTTTCGGCGACGACGAAAGCGACGCGATCGCCGACGAAACGCACCCTCTCGGCGTTGAGAAGCGGCTGGAACGTGCGGTGCCCCTTGGGCGCGCCGAAGTCTTCGGGCATCAGATGCGCGGTGAAGCTGCCGAGCTTCTCCGCCGCGGCGTCGGCCCCGGTAAGCACGCAAAGCACGCCCGGCGCGGCTTTGGCCTTGGCGACGTCGATCCGTTTGATGCGGGCATGGGCATGGGGCGAGAGCACCGTGACGGCGTGACATTGCCCGGGCAAGCTGATGTCGTCGACGTAACGTCCCTGTCCGAGGAGGAAGCGCCGGTCCTCCACTCTGCGCACAGCTTGTCCGATGCCGAACTTGGCCATAGTCGCTTTGCCCTCTGTTCCTGCCGCGATGAGGTCCGGGGCTAATGTTAATGGAGAGGCGGGGCGCATGCCAGCGCCGTCGCTTGCAGCGTACAACGGAGAGCTCGGCATTGCCGCGCGGGCGAGCTATTGATTGAGCCAGCGCCGCATGAAGCCGAGCAAGCCTTGCGGCATGAAGATCACCATGGCGATGAAGATCACGCCTACGGGAATGAGATAGTACTCGGTGAAAAAGCGCGAGAACGTCTCGCGCAACAGCAGGAAGAAACCGGCGCCGACGATCGGTCCCACCAGGGTACCGATCCCGCCCATGACGTTGAAGATCACCGTCTCGCCGGAGACCAGAAAATAGACGAAATCTGGCGCGGCGAAGCGGTTTTGCAGGGCATAGAGCACGCCGGCGAGGCCGGCGAACAGGCCAGAGAGCATCACCGCTACGATCTTGTAGCGTTCGACCGCGTAGCCGATCGCGCGGGTGCGTGGCTCGTTCTCGCGGATCGACTGCAGCACCATGCCGAAGGGCGATTGCGTGATACGCCTTAGGATCAAGTACGACGCGGTAACTACGGCCAGCACGAACCAGTGCAGCGTCTCGGAGGTGAATGGCACCGAGAACAGGCCGGGAATTTCCAGCGCCGGGCGACGAAAGGTCAGACCGTTCTCGCCGCCAGTCACCTCGGTCCAGGTGAAGATGATGACGTAGAAGATCTGCGAAAAGATCAGCGTGGTGATGGCGAAATAGATGTCGCGCAACCGTGTGCTGAAATAGGCAACGAACAGCGCGATTCCGGCCGAGCCGATGAGGCCGTAGAGGATCGCGAGCCACAGATTGGGCGGCCTCACCATCAACAGTGCCGCCGCCGCGCCGTACATGCCCAGCCCGAAGAAGGCCGAATGCCCGAACGACACCATGCCGGTGTAGCCGATCAGGATGTCGGACGACATCGCCAGCAGTCCCCAGATCAGGATCTCCGTCAGGAATCGCCGCCAGAACTCCGTCAGCACCAGCGGCGCGACGATCAACAACGCCAGGATGATCGAGAAACCGGTCCAGTAGACGGTGGCGGAGCGCTTGCTCATTTCGGCGTCGCGAAAAGGCCGGTCGGCCGGAACAGGAGGGTGAGGATGAGAACCACGAACGAGACGATGACCGCCTGGGCCGGGCTCACCCAGATCGAGGCGTAAGCCTCCAGCAGGCTGATGAAGATCGAGGCGACGATCGAGCCGCCGAGATTGCCCATCCCGCCGACCACCACGACGATGAAGGCCTTCAACACCCAGTCAAGCCCCATCGCGTGGTTGACGCCGACCAGCGGTCCGAACAGCACGCCACTCGCTGCGGCCATCCCGGCGCCGATGCCGAAGACGGCGGTGTGCACCCATGACACCGGGATGCCCATCGCCTCAGCCATGACCCGGTCCTGCGTCGTGGCGCGGATCCAGATGCCGTAGGTGCCGTATTTGAGAAAGAGATAGAAGCAGCCGATGATCGCCGCCGACAGGATGGCAATCAGCACCCGGTACCATGGATATTGGAGGTAGAACAGC
>DASSGH010000148.1:0-99278 GCA_035693615.1 Xanthobacteraceae bacterium | reverse complement strand
GCCGATCTCATCGTGCACGCGTACGAGACGTGGGGCTTCAAGCGGCTCAATCGGGAATTGATCGACACCTTGAATATCTGGGCGCGCTTCATCTACGGCCCATTGCTGGATGATCGCGTGCGCAGCCTCGCCGACGGCGTCAAGCCGTCGGAATACGGGCGCCGTGAGGCGTTTCGCGTGCATCAGGCCCTTAAGCAGCGCGGCCCCGTGACGGTGCCGCGCGAATTCGTCTTCATGGATCGCGCTGCAATCGGACTCGGTGCGGTGTTTCTGCATTTGCGTGCCGAGCTCAATTTCTACCGATTGTTCAACGAAGCCATCGAGGACTTTGCGATCCGCCGCGTCGGCGATCGCCAGGCCGCGGCGCTCGCGGCAGTCGGTCTCGACAAGTCGGCCTCCGAGCGCTGAAGCGGGGCATCCGCGCGCCCTCGCCGGCTCGATGGCGCCGTTGCCCTCCCGAGGCAATTGCGCTAATCCCCGCCTGCCGGACAGGAACGTGCAAGCGTGGAGGAGGCAAAATGGCCGACCACGGCGAGGTCGAATACGCGACGGCCGAGGGCAATGATCTCCCGGCGCACGTGGCGATGTACGACCGTTTTGTGCATTGGGTCGTCGTCGGCGGCGCCCACGTCGTCAACATCGTCCTCGGACTGGCGATCGGCGCGGTTGCCGGGCATTGGCTGCTTGCGTTCGCCGTTTTCGTGGTCGCGACCATTGTCGCCTTCCACGGGTTTCTCAGCGGGGCGCGGATGCCCAGCATCGTCATGGTGGTCCTCTCGCTGATCGCGCTCGCGCTCGCCTCTGGAGGCTGAACGGGGCTCGACGGGCATCGTTGCTCCATGAGGAGGCGGTGAATGCGCATTGCCGTAGCGCGCGAAATCGACGCGACTGAAAGCCGGGTCGCGGCGACGCCGGAAACCGTCAAGAAAATGAAAGCGTTCGGCGCCGACATTGCCGTCGAGCCGGACGCCGGAACGAAGTCCGGCATTCCCGACTCCGAGTTCGCCGCCGCCGGCGCGACCGTGACGTCGGACGCCGTCAAGGATGCCGACGTGGTGCTCAAGGTGCGCCGGCCGGCGTCCTCCGAACTTGCCCATTACAAGAAGGGCGCGTTGGTCATCGCGATGATGGATCCTTACGGCGAGGACGCCGCGCTCAAGGCCATGGCAGATGCCGGCGTCGTGGCCTTCGCCATGGAGCTCCTTCCGCGGATCACACGGGCCCAGGTCATGGACGTCCTGTCCAGCCAGGCCAATCTCGCGGGGTACCGGGCGGTGGTCGACGCCGCAGCCGCGTATGGCCGCGCGCTGCCGATGATGATGACCGCCGCCGGCACCGTGCCAGCGGCGAAGGTGTTCGTGATGGGTGCGGGCGTTGCCGGCCTGCAGGCGATCGCGACCGCGCGCCGGCTCGGCGCCATCGTCACTGCTACCGACGTGCGGCCGGCGGCAAAAGAGCAGGTGGAGAGCCTCGGCGCCAAGTTCATCGCCGTCGAGGATGAGGAGTCCAAACAAGCGGAGACCGGGGCCGGTTACGCGAAGGAAATGTCGAAGGAGTATCAGGCCAAGCAGGCCGCCCTCGTCGCCGACCACATCAAGAAGCAGGACATCGTAATCACCACCGCGCTGATCCCGGGTCGGCCGGCGCCGCGTCTCCTCTCGAAAGAGATGGTCGCCTCCATGCGGCCGGGTTCGGTCGTCGTCGATCTTGCGGTGGAGCGCGGCGGCAATTGCGAGCTCGCCAAGGCCGGCGAGGTGGTCGACGCCGGCGGTGTCAAGATCGTCGGCTATCGCAACGTGCCGGGCCGCATCGCCGCATCCGCTTCGAGCCTCTACGCCAGGAACCTTTTCGCCTTCCTCGAAATCCTGGTGGACAAGACCACGAAAGCGCTCGCGGTCGATTGGAACGACGAGATCGTGAAAGCGACGGCGCTCACGCGAGACGGCGCAGTCATTCATCCAAGCTTTGCGCCTAAGAGTGCAGCGTGACGCGCGTTGATCCATCCCTCTTCGCAAAAGTTCTTGCGAAGAGGATAGATGCGCGAAGACCGCGCATGAGACCATAACAGGCGTTTGCCGCGGACGTGTCGAACTAAGGAGACTGAAATGCTGATCCTCCCGACCGGCAGCCTCGCGGCGATGGACGCCGCCCAGGGTCTCGCCCGCGACCTCACGCTTGCCCAACTCGACATCGTCGCCGCTGCGTCGGGCGGGGCCATTCACGCCGCAACCGGCGCGACGGTCGATCCGTTCATGTTCCGCTTCTCGATTTTCGTGCTCGCGATCTTCGTCGGCTACTACGTGGTGTGGTCGGTGACGCCGGCCTTGCACACTCCGCTGATGTCGGTGACCAACGCAATCTCATCGGTGATCGTGGTCGGCGCGCTGCTCGCCGTCGGAGTCGCGCTCGCGGGCAACGATGCGGGCCCGATCTGGGCGCGCGTTCTCGGCTTCGTGGCGCTGAGCTTCGCCTCGGTCAATATCTTCGGCGGCTTTCTCGTCACGCAGCGCATGCTCGGCATGTATCAAAAGAAAAAGAAATGATTGGCCGGAGTTAAGCCAATGTCAGCCGATGTCGTCGCGCTGCTCTATCTCGTCGCCGGCGTTCTCTTCATCCTGGCGCTGCGCGGGCTATCGAACCCCGAGACCAGCCGGCAGGGCAACCTGTTCGGCATGGTCGGCATGGCGATCGCCATCGCCACCACGCTCGCCTCGCATCCTCCCGCCGGCGCCGGCGCCTGGGCACTTGTCGTGCTCGGGCTGGCGATCGGGGGCAGCACCGGTGCGGTGATCGCGCGCCGCGTGCCGATGACCGCCATGCCGGAGCTGGTGGCGGCGTTCCATTCGCTGGTCGGCATGGCGGCGGTGCTGGTGGCGGCCGGGGCGCTTTACGCGCCGGCCGCGTTCGACATCGGCACCGTCGGGGCGATCCACAAATCGAGCCTCGTCGAGATGTCGATAGGGGTTGCCATCGGCGCGGTGACGTTCACCGGCTCCGTGATCGCGTTCCTGAAACTGTCCGGCCGCATGAGTGGCGCGCCGATCATCCTTCCCGCGCGCCACGCCATCAATATTGCGTTGGCGATCGCCATCGTGGCGCTCATCGTGTTCTTCGCCCGCGCCGAGAGCCACCTCGCATTCTGGCTGCTGACCTTCGCCGCCTTTGCTTTCGGCATACTCATCATCATTCCGATCGGCGGCGCCGACATGCCGGTGGTGATCTCAATGCTCAATTCCTATTCCGGCTGGGCGGCGGCCGGCATCGGCTTCACGTTGGGCAACTCCGCGCTCATCATCACCGGCGCCCTGGTCGGCTCTTCGGGCGCGATCCTGTCCTACATCATGTGCAAAGGCATGAACCGCAGCTTCATCTCGGTGATCCTCGGCGGTTTCGGCGGTGAGGTCGCGGGCCCGGCGGCCGGCAAGGAGCAGCGGCCGGTGAAGCAGGGCTCCGCCGAAGATGCCGCCTTCATGCTCAAGAACGCCGGCAAGGTGATCATCGTGCCGGGTTACGGCATGGCGGTGGCGCAGGCGCAGCATGCGCTGCGGGAGATGGCCGATCGGCTCAAGAAGGAAGGCGTCGAGGTGAAATACGCCATCCATCCGGTCGCCGGCCGCATGCCCGGCCACATGAACGTGCTGCTCGCCGAGGCGAACGTCCCTTACGACGAAGTGTTCGAGCTCGAGGACATCAATTCGGAGTTCGCCCAGGCGGACGTTGCGTTCGTGATCGGGGCGAACGACGTGACGAATCCCGCAGCGAAGGAGGATCCCGCTTCGCCGATCTATGGCATGCCGGTCCTGGAAGTGTGGAAGGCCGGCACGGTGATGTTTTCCAAGCGCTCGTTATCCTCGGGTTACGCCGGCATCGACAACACGCTGTTCTATCGCGACAACACGATGATGCTGTTCGGCGACGCGAAAAAGATGACGGAGGAGATCGGCAAGGCGCTGTGACTCGCGCCGCCGACGGGCGGCGGCGCAGACCGCGGGCGGACTCAGTGTTGATCGGGCCGCGTTACTCCCGCGCGCATTTCCTCCAGTAGACCTTGCATGCTCCGCCGCAACCCGTGCATCTGGTCGATGAGATGCAGGACGACGGAGATGCCTTCGTCATTGACCCCGAAGTCGTCGCGCAGGTCGCGAATGAGCTGTGCGCGCGCCAAGTCGACGTCGGCGAACATCAGCTCCGGCTCAGTTTGCGGCGGAATTAGCCAGCCGGCCTCGATCCAGGTCTCCAGCAGGTGCTGCTCGATACGGGTGCGGATCAGAAATTCGTGGACCGAGATCATTCAAGCCTCCAGATGTCCGCGCGGATCTTGGCTTTGCCCCGCTTGCCAGCGGCGCGCGAATTCCTCGAGCTCCGGATCGAGTTGCTGCGGCAACACGATCTTGAGCGTCACGTATTCGTCGCCCTGAGTTTTGTCGCTGCGCGGCGCGCCTTTGCCCCGCAATCGTAGCACCGTGCCGGTGTTTGCGCCTTTGGGCACGGTCATGCGCACCGGGCCGGTCGGGGTCGGAACATCGAGCTTGGCTCCGAGCACCGCTTCCGGCAGGCTGATCGGCAATTCGAGATGGATGTCGTCGCCCTTGCGGGTGAAGAACCTGTGTGGCTCGACATCGATCTCCACCAGTGCATCGCCGGGCGGGCCGCCGCCGAGTCCCGCGCCGCCCTTTCCGCGCAGCCGCAAAACCTGTTTCTCCCGGGTGCCGGGGGGAATGACGACGTCGAGCGTGCCGCCATCGGGCAGAGTGATGCGCTTGGTCGCGCCGTTCAGCGCTTCGAGAAATTCCACCGCAAGCCGATAAAGCGCATCCTGCCCGCGCAGTCGAATCCGCCCCTCGCCGCCGCGGCCGAACATGTCTCTGAGAATGTCCTCCGACTCCATGTAGTCGGCGAAGCCCCCGTGGCTGCTGTAAACGTGCGGCTCGGCGTCGGTACCGTGAAAGTCGCGATAGTAACGTTCGCGCGGCCGCTCCTGACCGGAGGCGTCGATTTCGCCGCGATCGAAGCGCGCGCGCTTCTCCGCATCTCCCAAGACATCGTAGGCGGCGGAGACCTGCTTGAACTTTTCCTCTGCGGCTTTGTCGCCGGGATTGAGGTCCGGGTGCAGCTTTTTCGCCAACTGGCGGTAGGCCTTGCGGATCTCGTCCTGCGTCGCTTCCCGTTTCACGCCCAGGACAGCGTAGGGATCATCGCTCACGTCGCGCTCCTCGCTTGACCGATCCGTCGGGCGTTAGGGAACGCGACCCGATGACGGAAATCAAGCAGCGCCGAAATGGTCGGTGGTGGAATCAAGGCCACGCGCGACGTAGAATTTGCACGCCGGACTCCGGCTTCCGGAGCGCCACGGCGGATGACATTCGGAATCGGAAAATGCTCGTCGGCGTGCCGAAGGAAATCAAGGACAGCGAATACCGCGTCGGTCTGGTGCCCTCGGCGGTGCGTGAGCTGACCAGGAATGGCCATCGCGTGCTCGTTGAGACGAGCGCCGGATTGGGAGCCGGCCTCAGCGATGACAACTACCGCTCCGTCGGGGCCGAAATCGTGCCCGATGCCGATCAGATCTATGCCCGCGGCGAACTCATCGTGAAGGTCAAGGAGCCGCTCGCGCCCGAGCGCAAGAAGCTCAGAGCCGGGCAGGTCCTTTTCACGTATCTGCACCTTGCGGCCGATCCCGAGCAGACCACGGATCTGATGGCCTCGGGCGTCATCGCCATCGCCTATGAGACGGTCACGTCTGCCCATGGCACCTTGCCGCTGCTGACGCCGATGTCCGAGGTCGCCGGCCGCATGGCGCCGCATGTCGGCGCTCGCTGCCTGGAGAAGGAAAACGGCGGCCGCGGCGTGCTGCTCGGCGGCGTTCCCGGCGTCCCGCCGGCGGACGTCGCGATCCTGGGCGGCGGAGTCGCCGGCACGCACGCCGCCGTGATCAGCGCCGGAATGGGGGCGACGGTGAGCGTCATCGACCGCAATCCCGAGGCGCTGCGCCGCGTAGCCACCCAACTCGGCGCCCGGGTGCGCACGGTATTTTCCACCAGCGATGCCATCGAGACGCTTTGTCGCCGGGCCGATCTCGTGATCGCCTCGGTTCTCATACCGGGCGCCGCCGCGCCGAAGTTGATCACCGCCGAGACGGTCAAGGCCATGAAACCTGGCTCGGTCATCGTCGACATCGCCATCGACCAGGGCGGATGCTCCGAGACTTCGCGCCCGACGACGCACTCATCGCCGACCTACGTGCTCTACGACGTCGTGCATTATTGCGTCACCAACATGCCGGGCGCGGTCGCCCGCACGTCGACTTTCGCCCTCAACAACGTGACGCTGCCATTCGTGCTTGCGCTCGCCGACAAGGGCTATCGTCGGGCGCTGGGCGAGGACGAACATCTGTGCAACGGCCTCAACGTGTGCGAGGGGAGGATCACCCATCGCGCGGTGGCTGAGGCGCTGAAGCTGAAGTTTACGCCGGCGCAGGCGGCGCTGCGGCTTTGAGGGCTGCAAGGCGCGCTCGCGCTCACGCGTAGGCCGCCGTCGCGGCCGAACTCGCAGTGATGAACGGGCTGCGATACGTTTCGCGAAATCGCAATACGGTCAGGAAGGTGACCGCGGCCGCCGCCATGATCAGGAACGCCGGCGCGATCTCGTCGCCGGTGCGATCGACCAGCCAAGTGGCGACGAGCGGCGTAAAGCCGCCGATGATACCGAACGTGATGTTGTAGCCGAGCGCCACCGCCGTGCAGCGCACCGGCAGCGGCGCCGCTTCCACCATGATGACGGGCAGCGTGCCGCCATAGAGCCCGATCATCGCCACGAGGCCGAGCTGTCCAAGCTGTGCCGATAGCGCCGAGGGCTGATTCAATAGCAAAAATATCGGCACCGCGCCGACGAAGCCGAGAATGCAGGCGAGCAGCAGAATGGGCTTTCGGCCGACGCGATCGGTCAAAAAGCCGGTCGCGATTACAACCGGCAACAGCACCGCCATGCTGAAAGAATTGATCTCGAGCGCACGCGCGGGTGCGATGCCGTCGGCCGTCTGCAGCCAGCTCACGAGGTAGACGAAACCGACGTAGAAGCCGACCGCGTTGAACATCGAGAGACCCGCGAAACCGAGCACGATGCGCCAGTGATCGCTGAGCGTCTCCAGCATCGGGGCGCGTTTGCGCCGCTGCGGGGGAGCCGTCTCCAGGACATGACGGCGCAGCAAGTAGCCGGCGATCCCCACCACCAAGCCGAGCAAAAACGGAATGCGCCAGCCCCAGGCGGCGAGTGCGGCATCCGACATCGAGGCCGCAAAGCCCGCGCCGACCGCCGAGCCGAGCAGGGTGCCACCGCCGGCGCCGCCCGCCGCCAGCGCGCCCATCACGCCGCGGCGGCCATCCGGGGCGTGCTCCACCAGGAACACCATCGAGCTCGTATATTCGCCGCCGACCGAAAGCCCCTGCACCATGCGCAACAGCGTGAGCGCGATCGGGGCGGCGAGGCCGAGCGTCGCATATCCCGGCAGAAGTCCGATCAGAAAGGTCGGGATCGCCATGGCGGCGACCGAAAAGGTGAGGGCCGCGCGCCGTCCGAACCGGTCGCCAATATGGCCGACCACGGCGCCGCCGACCGGTCGCATCACGTAACCGATCGCGAACACGCCGAAGGCCGAAAGAAGCTGGGCGACCGCATCCTCGTGCGGAAAGAAATGGCGGCCGATGGCGGTGGCAAAATAACCGTACACGGCAAAGTCGTACCATTCGAGCACATTGCCGATCATGCCCGCGGCGATCACCCGGCGTGGCTGCGACGAATCCATCTGCATTCCCCAACCTGGTAGGGTCCGGACTGTAAGCTTTGACAATTGCCTGTAAAGCCGTCGTGCTATGAAGGGAGAATGAGCAATTTGAAGTGGCTCTTCGTGTACGCACTCGTCGGCTACGCCGCCGTCCTCGCGCTGCTCTACGTCACGCAGCGCGCGATGCAATATTTTCCCGAGCGCTTTCGCACCGCGCCGGCAGCGGCAGGGTTGCCGCAGGCGGAAGAGGTGGTGCTCGACACCGCGGATGGGGAGCGCGTTATCGTCTGGCATGTGCCACCGCGCGGGAACAAGCCGGTGGCGCTGTATTTCCACGGCAATGGCGGCTCGCTGCGCAACCGCGTTGATCGTTTCCGCGCCCTAACCGAGGACGGCAACGGACTCGTGGCGCTGAGCTACCGCGGATACGGTGGTTCGACGGGCACGCCGAGCGAAGCCGGCCTCATCGCCGACGCGCTCGCGGCCTATGCGTTCACGTCCGCGCGTTACGGGGCCGAGCGCATCGTGCTCTGGGGCGAATCGCTCGGCTCCGGGGTTGCGGTCGCGCTGGCGGCGCAAATGCCGGTCGGCTACCTCATCCTGCAGTCCCCATTTACCTCCGCGGCCGATGTCGGCGCGCAGAGATATTGGTTCGTGCCGGTGCGGTTTCTCATGAAGGACCAGTTCCGCTCCGACTTGCGCATCGGCAAGGTGGCGGCTCCGGTGCTGATTTTGCACGGCGATCGCGATGACATCGTCCCGATCGCCTTGGCGGAGCGGCTCTACGGATTGATCAACGCGCCCAAGCGCTTCGTGCGGATGGCCGGCGTCGGACACAACGACGTGGGGGCGCAGGCGGTCGAGGCGGCAAGGCAGTTCATCGGCGAGCAATGACCCGCGACCAACCTATTGTCGGGCATCGGGATCGCACAAAAAATTCGACTAAATCGGCGCACCGCTTGCGCCGGCAAGGCGGTTCTCGCGTTGTAGTCGCTCGGAATGCGCGCATCTTTGATGAGTTATGCAACGGGGGGTGGGGCGGATTCATCAGGACGCTAACTTTCCGGTACCGACGCGCGTCCGACGTGTGGCCTGTCGGTCACACAGCCGGAAATTCGCCGCTTTCTGTCGGTTCAACGTCGCAAGCGCCGATGCGCGTGGGGAGAAGGCATCGTAGGATCGGCGTGGGGAAGGCCCCGGTCGGGGGAGATACGAAATGGCTGAGTTCGTATCCAACTACGGCATCTGGGTTGTCGCGGCGTTCATCGCGCTCGAAAGCGTGGGCATTCCGTTGCCTGCCGAGGCGGCGTTGATCGCGGCGGGATTTTTCGCCGCCCGAACCCACGGCCTCGATATTTGGTCGCTCATCGCTGCCTCGATCGTTGCCGCCATCGTGGGCGAGATTGTCGGCTTTTGGATCGGCCGGAGATTCGGGCATCAGCTGTTGATGCGATACGGTACGCGTCTTGGAATGACTGAAGGACGCATCCGAATCGGGCAATGGCTCTTTGTCCAATACGGCGGCAGATTCGTCTTCGTCGCCCGCTTTCTGCCGTTTCTGCGCAACATGGCGGCCGTGCTCGCCGGCACCAATTCCATGGCGCAGCGGAATTTTTATTTCGCAAGCGCAAGCGCGGCCGCCGCGTGGATCGTATGCTACGGCCTTGCATCCTATTCGTTCGGCGAAGCATTCGCGGACGTGGCCTCACCGGCGGCGGTGTGCCTGGGGCTCGCCGCGGCGCTAATCGTCGTGGCCGCGCCGGCGCTCATGCTGCGATACGAGAAGCGGCTGTTGGCGAAGGCCGAACTGCTGCCGAGCGACTCGCCCGGACTCATACCTGCAGATAACGTTGCGCGATGGTCGGCTCCGCGGCCAATGCCGCCGATGTGCCAGTCCACACCACCTGTCCCTTCTCGATGATCGCATGCGTGTCGGCGAGCTTGAGCAGCGCGCCGAGATGTTTGTCGACGACGAGAATAGCCTGGCCTTCGGCTTTCAAGCGCGAGAGGCATTGCCAGATCTCGAGCCGCAGCAGCGGCGCCAGCCCTTCGGTGGCTTCATCCAGGATCAGCAGTTTCGGGTTCGTCATCAGCGCACGACCGATCGCCAGCATCTGCTGCTCGCCGCCGGACAGTTCATGGCCCATGTGGCGGCGGCGTTCCGCGAGTGGCGGAAAGAAATCGTAGACGCGCTCCCGTGTCCATCGCGGTCGCGCGAAGCGCGACGCCGCGGTTGCAATCAGATTCTCCTCGACGCTCAGGCTCGCAAAGATCTGCCGACCCTCGGGAACGAGGCCGAGGCCCGCCTGCGCGATCCGGTACGGCGGGAGCCCGATCAGCGATAGGCCCTCGAAGACAGCGGTTCCTCCGCAGGCCGGCAGCAGGCCCATGATCGTCCGAATCGTGGTCGTCTTGCCCATTCCGTTGCGGCCGAGCAGCGTGACGACTTCGCCCGCTCCGACGCGCAAGCTGATATCGAACAGAACTTGCGCCGGGCCGTAGGCAGCCTGCAGATGCTCGACGCTCAGCATGCTCACTCCATCTCGTCGCCGAGATAGGCGGCAACCACCCGCGGATCGGCCCGCACCGTGGCAGGTGTACCGCTCGCGAGGATGCGGCCGTACAACAGGACCGAGATGCGGTCAGCGAGCGCGAATACCGCCGTCATGTCGTGCTCGACCAGCACGATGGAAAAGCGTCCCTTCAGTCGGCGCAAAAGCGCGACAAGCCGCGCGGTCTCCTCGCGGCCGGTGCCGGCCATAGGTTCGTCGAGCAGCAGGACTTTGGGCTGCATCGCGAGCGCAATGGCGAGCTCGAGCGCGCGCTTCTCGCCGTGCGCGAGTTCACCCGCGAGCATATGCGCGCGCTCGGCGAGACCGACGTCGGCAAGCGCAGCGAGCGCTGGCTCGTTCAAGCCGAGCTCCGCCCCGGCATGGCCGAGGACGCGGTAACTCGAGCCGGCGCGCGATTGCACCGCGAGCGCGACGTTCTCGAGCGCGGAGAAGCCCGGAAGGATCGAGCTCACTTGGAAGGACCGTGCCAAGCCGAGCGCAGCGCGGGCGTGCACCGACAGGCCCGTTACGTCGCGCCCGTCGAAGTGGATTGTTCCCGAGTCCGGAGCCATCAGTCCGGAAATCTGGTTTATCAGCGTCGTCTTGCCGGCACCATTTGGGCCGATGATGGCGTGCAGCTCGCACGGCATCACGTCGAGGCTCAAATCATCGGTGACGATGAGCGCGCCGAACGACTTGCAAAGGTTTTGCAGGCGCACCGCCGGCTCAGCCACGGCCGAGCCTCCGCATGAGCGCCTTCGCCAGCCCGAGAAGACCGCCGCGCGCGAACAGAACGATGAGCACGAGCACCGGTCCGAAGATCACCTTCCAGTGCTCGGTGACGCCGGAGAGCCACTCCTCCGTCAGGAGGTAAGCGGCAGCTCCGATGATCGCGCCATCAAGCGAGCCCAATCCGCCGAGCAGCACCATGACGATCAGCTCGCCCGAGCGCTGCCAGGACATGTACGCCGGGCTGACGAATTCCGTGGCGTTGGCGAGCAGGAAGCCCGCAAGCCCCGCCAGCGCGCCGGCGATCACGTAGGTGGCGAGCTGGAAGCGGTAGACATCGAAGCCGAGCGTCGCCACGCGGACGGGATTTTCCTTCGCGCCACGCACGACACGGCCGAAGCGCGAGCCGACGAGCGCGCGGCAAAAGAGATAAGTGACCAGCAGACAGAACAGAACGAGGTAATAGAACGCGCCCTCGTTGCGCAACAGCGCGAACCCGGCAACCGTGTTGCGCGCGGCGATGGTTAGCCCGTCGTCGCCGCCGAAGGGCGCCAGCGAACTTGCCGTGAAGAAGGCCATTTGTCCGAAGGCGAGCGTGATCATGATGAAATAGACGCCTTTGGTGCGCAGGCAAACCAGGCCGGTGAAGAACGCGTATGCTGCGGAGACGGCGAGCGCGGCGGGAAGCGAGACGAGCGCATCGGTGATGCCGTAGACGGACAGGATGCCGACGGCATAGGCGCCGAGCCCGACGAAGGCGGCGTGGCCGAACGAGATCAACGCGCCATAGCCGACGAGAACATCGAGCGACACCGCGGCGATCGCGAAAATCATCACCCGTGATCCGAGGCTGACGAGATAGCTGCCGCCGCCCAGCGACGCCACAAGCGGCAGGAGGGCGAGTGTCAAGAAGATGCCAGCCGGGAGCGTTGCCGGCGGCAGAGCGTGGCGCGGGCGGGGCAGGCAAGCGGCGAGCGAGGCACGCATCTTACCCCCCCTTCGCCGGGAACAGCCCGGTCGGCCGGATATAGAGCACGAGCGCCATCAACAGGTAGATCAGCATCGAGGCGATCGCCGGCCCCACGGTGCGGGCCGGCGATGGTCCCATCACCAGGCGCAGGATGTCGACCGAGAACGAGCGACCGAGCGTGTCGACGAGGCCGATGAGCAGGGCGGCCACGAAGGCGCCGCGGATCGAGCCGATGCCGCCGATGACGATGACCACGAAGGCCAGGATCAGAACGGTGTCGCCCATTCCGGGCTCCACCGACAGGATCGGCGCGATCATGATGCCGGCAAAGCCCGCGAGCATCGCGCCGAACCCGAACACGATCATGAACAAGCGTCGGATATTGACGCCGAGCGCGGACACCATTGCGGCATTATTTGCGCCCGCGCGCACCAGCATGCCGATCCGGGTATGCGCCACCACGACGTACAGCAGCGCGGCCACGAGAAGCCCGGAGGCGATCACCACGAGCCGCCACACGGGATAGAGCAGGCCGTCGGCGAGCTTCACCGATCCGGAGAACAGCTCGGGCATCGGCAGGCTGAGCGGCGCCGCGCCCCACACGAGCTTCACCCCGTGATTGAGGAAAAGGATGATGCCGAAGGTGGCGATGACGTGATCGAGATGATCGCGGTCGTAGAGATGCCGGAACACCGCGAATTCCAGCAGAAGCCCGAAGGCGAGCGTTGCGGCGAGCGCCAGCATGAGCGCGGGGAGAAAGCTGCCGGTGAACGAGTAGAAGGCGACCGCGAGATAGGCGCCCAGCATGTATTGCACGCCGTGCGCGAGGTTGATGAAATCCATCACTCCGAAGACCAGCGTCAGCCCTGCCGCGATGAGAAACAAGAGGACGCCGAGCTGCAGACCATTGAGGATTTGAATTAAGAGAAGGGAGCTGGACATGAGTGATCCGCGAGCCGCGCCGCAGTCCGGGTGTGCTCTCTCGCCGGTGGATCCGAATTCGGGCCTGCCCGCGTTAGCTGCCTTAAGCTGACCGAAGTCGGATCAACCCCGCTTCGGTTGGCGAGAAACCCAGAGCCGATGCGCAGCGTTGAGTAACGGCCGGGCTTTACTTCATCGCGCAGTCCTTCGCGTGCGGATCGGCGTAATTCTCGAACACCTTCTTGACGATCTGGGTCTCGAATTTGCCGTCGGGACGCTTGGCGACCTTGACCAGATAGAAATCCTGGATCGGATAGTGGTTGGTGTTGAATTTGAAGTTTCCGCGCAGCGATTTGAAATCCGCCTTGATCATGGCGGTGCGTAGCGCCTCCCGGTCGGCGACATTGCCCTTGACCTGCCGCACCGCGCTATCGATCAAGAGCGCGGCGTCGTAGGCCTGGAACGCGTAGGTCGCAGGCACCGCGCCGAACTCTTTCTCATAGGCCGCGACAAACGCTTTGTTCTGCGGATTGTCGAGATCGGGCGCCCAGTTGGCGCCGCCAAAGAACCCGAGTGCCGCATCCTGCTGGGCGGGCAAGGTCGATTCGTCGACCGTGAAGGCGGAAAGGAAGGTCGTCGTTGCGGCGAGGCCCGCTTGCCGGAACTGCTTGACGAAATTTACTCCCATTCCGCCGGGCAGGAATACGTAAATGGCGTCGGGCTTGGCCGCTGCGATCTTGGCGAGCTCGGCCGAGAAATCGAGCTGGTTCAGCGGCACGTAGACTTCGTCAACGATCTCGCCGTTGAAGAACGCCTTGAACCCGGCGAGCGCGTCCTTGCCCGCCTGGTAATTGGGCGCCATCAGAAACACCTTCTTGATCCCGCTATCCTGGGCGTGTTTGCCCGAGACGGCGAATACCTGATCGTTTTGATACGAGGTGACGAAGAAATTCGCGTTGCATTCTTTGCCGGCGAAATTAGAGGTACCGGCGTTGGGACTGATCAAGATCGCGCCGCCCTCGGTCACCGGCTTCATGATGGCGGCGAGCACGTTGGAGAAAATCGGCCCGACCACGAACTCGACCTTGTCGCGCTCCACCAGGGCTTTGGCCTTGGTCACCGCGAGGTCTGGCTTGAGCTCGTCGTCAGCGACAATGATCTCGGCCTCGCGCCCGCCGAGCTTGCCGTCGAGAGTCTTGACCGCGAGATTGAATCCGTTGCGCAGCTGTTGCCCGAGCACGGCCGGCGGACCGGACAAGGTAGCGATAATGCCGATCTTCAGTTTTTCCTGCGCCTCAACTCCCGTGGCTCCCAGGCTCATCGCCGCGGCAGCGAGCAGGACCAGTCGCTTCATGGGCACCTCCCTGTGACTTCGCTTCGATCGGCTCGGACGTCGCCGCCAGTCTAGGTTCGAAGGCTGCCTCCTGTGAAGGCGGCTGCGGCTGCGGCGTCGTGCGCGCCTGCTCGCTCCGTTGCGCCTCGGTGCCATGACATTTACGCTCTGGCCCGTAGCATGCTCTGCCGCTCGGCATCCTTCTGCTACGCTAGTCTGCGTTTGAGCATCCAAACGGCCGAGGCAAGCGGCAAGACCAGGGGAGTTCGTGCGCCATGCAACCGCTGACCGCAGGCATCACCAAGGCCAACACCGGCATTGACGACATCGTCTGGCAGATCCTCGGCCAGACCTACGTGCCCAAGCAGGTGTCCGAGCATTCGTTCGCTTGGCACGCGACGTTTCCGCCGGGCACGTTCGTGCCGCCGCACATCCATCCGACCCAGGAAGAATTCATCTACATGTTCGAGGGCCGCTTCGACCTCCTGATCGACGGCAAGGACTTCGTGGCCGGCCCCGGGGACCTGATCAGGCTGCCCATCGGGATTGCCCACGGAATCTTCAACAAGACCGACCAGCCGGTGAAATGCTTCTTCTGGGTGACGCCCACGCGCGCCCTCTATGATCTGTTCTGGGCCATCCACAGCATGAAGGAGCAGAAGCCCGACGAGGTGGTCGCGCTCGCCGCCAAGCACGAGGTCGTATTCCTACCGCCCCCTCAGCAATGAATTTCAGTCGGACTTGATCGCTACCGGACCGATCCGCGTCTACGCGGTCTTGTTGACCTGCTCGCGCGCGAAACCCGCGGTGGAAGCGTAGCCGCGCACGATCGCCTCGCGCTCTGCGAACGACAGCACGTCATCGATACGCGTAAAGCCGTCGGGCGCGCGCTCTTCCACGGCGTCGATCACGCCCTCGGGTCCGCCTTTGCGATTCATGCGCACGATCTGCGCCGTCATGGGCTGCCGTTCCTGTTCGTACATCCAGAGCGCATGGACGACATGCTCGGCGCTGCGCAGGCGGTCGGCAAGGCAGCGGGCATCGAGGATAGCCTGGGAGGCGCCGTTGGAGCCGACCGGGTACATCGGATGCGCGGCGTCGCCGAGCAACGTGACGCGGCCGTGCGACCACCTCGGCAGCGGGTCGCGGTCGCACATCGGGTATTCCCAAAACTCGGGCGTTGCTTCGATCAGCGCCTGCGCGTCGACATAGGGAATGCGGAAGCGCTGGACATGGGGCATCAATTCCTCGAAGCGCCCCTTGCGCGACCAGTCTTCCTTGTTCGGCGGCGGGGTCGAGCCGTCGCCGATGCGCGCCACAACCGCCCAGTTGGTGAGGCGCCGATCCGGCTGCGTCCCCGCGGCAATGGGGTAAACGACGAGTTTTGCCGCCATGCCGCCGGCGATGACCATCGAGCGGCCGGTGAGGAATGCCGGCCAGTCGAGCGCGCCGCGCCAAAGCATGGCTCCGTTCCAGCGCGCGGGGCCTTCGTGCGGATATAGCGTCTCGCGCACGGTCGAGTGAATGCCGTCGGCGCCGATCAGCACGTCGCCGCGCGCGCTCGCGCGATGCGAGCCGTGGCGGTCGAAGAAGTAGGCACTCACCCCGCCCTCATCCTCGCGAAAATGCCCGAGGCGATGGCTGGTATGGATGCGCGACTCGCCGAGGCGGGCGCGGACCGCCTGGTAAATGACCCCCTGCAGCCGACCACGATGGATCGAAAATTGCGGCACCTCATAGCCGGCGTCGGTGCCGCGCAGCTCGCGCCAGATCTCCTGCCCGAAGCGGTTGGTATAGAACAACTCGTAGGTTCGGATTCCCGCCGCATCGAGGCGATCGAGCAGCCCGAGCTCCGCCAGTTCCTTGATGGCATGGGGCAGCGTATTGATGCCGACGCCGAGCTCGCGAATAGCGTCCGACTGCTCATAAATTTCGCAGTCGATGCCGCGGGCATGCAGCATGAGCGCGGTCGTGAGACCGCCGACGCCGCCGCCGACGATGATGGCCTTCATCGCGTAACCACAACAACGCACAACTCGCGAGAATAATGATTCGTAAAATTGGTCCGGCGCAACGATTTTTGCCTGACGTCCTTGACGCCGGCCGGGCAGCGCTTATCCAGCTGTATTGGTTCACGAATCCGGGGCAAAGGGGCGCCTGGATCAAGCATCCGCCTGCGCCACGCCTACGCCGCGCTGCGCGGCGCGCGGTTACCGCGCCCCCATAATTCTTTGCTCGCGAGGCGAGCCCCCTCGACCAGCGCCTCGAGCTTCGCCCACACGATCTGCGGGTGCACGCGGGCAAAATAAGTCACCTGGGCGAAGCCGCAGTCGGTGCTAGCGATGACGTTCTCCCGCCCGACGAGGCGGGCCAGACGGACGATGCGTTCGGCGACAAGCTCCGGATGCTCGACGATATTGGTCGCGTGGCTGATCACGCCGGGGATGAGCACGGTATCCGCCGGCAATTTGAGATGCTCCCACAGCCGCCATTCATGCTCGTGCCGCGGATTGGCAAGCTCGATAGAATAGCCGCCGGCGCGTACCTGCAAAACCAGATCGGCGATGTCCTTGAAGGGAACGTCAGAGCTGTGCGGGCCCGGCCAGCTTCCCCAGCAGACGTGATATCGGATCTTTTCGCGCGGAAGTCCTTCGATCGCGTGGTTGATCATCTCGACCTGGCGCGCGAGCCAGGCGCGGTAGTCCTCGAGCGTCTTGGGTGGCACCATCCGATCGTAGCTGACGGCCGCGCGCGCGTCGTCGAGCTGCACCAGCAACCCGGCATCGACGATCGTCTTGTATTCGACGCGCATTGCCTCGGCGATCGCCTGCTGGAGATCGTCGTCGCTCTTGTAGTACTCGTTCTTGCGGTCAGGAATGACGCTCGGCGGGGCCGCCACCGGCAGGAACCCCTCCACCACGTCGACCGCGCGCAACGCGTCCTTGAAGTTGTCGATGTCCTGCTTGAGCTCGGCCGCACCGGCATACGTGATCGGCGCCACCGCCACCGAGTCCATCACGGTCTCGACCTTGTCGCGCGCGTCGAGCTCCGCGTAGAAATCGGCAAAGCGCGTGCGGTCGACGCCGCGGGTGAAGGGATTGCCGCCCGCGAACGGCCGGCGCTCAAACCCGCCGAGTCGAAAGAGCGCGTATTGCGCCCAGCTGATTGCCTTGCCGAACTCGCCGTCGCTGACGACGTCGAGGCCGATATCGGCTTGCTTGCGCACGACCTCGGCGACGCACTCCTTCAGGCATTTTGCGTAGGCCGCCTCGTCGAACGGCTTGCCGGCTTCCTTCGCGGCGAGAAACTCGCGCAGCCTCGGCGGACGGATGAGACTGCCGACATGCGTCGTGAGGATCCGGTCGGTGCTGCGTTTCATCCCCGCGTCCTCTCCATGCCTGCTCGCTGCAGATCACGAGGGTAGCGCTTGAGCGCCGAAAACGACAGCGCGGGCCGCAAGGCCCGCGCTCGATCCTTCTCGCTGCCGGCTGTTGGCCGGCCGCGCTACATCAAAAGCTCGGTCGCCGCGGGGGACGCGCTGCCCCGGCGGCACCCGGGGCGGGCCTCGGCTTCATCGGCAACAGACCCTCGCGCTGCATGCGCTTGCGGGCGAGTTTGCGCGCTCGGCGGATCGCTTCCGCCTTCTCGCGCGCCTTCTTCTCCGAGGGTTTTTCGTAATGGCCGCGAAGCTTCATCTCGCGGAAAATGCCCTCGCGCTGCATCTTCTTTTTCAGCGCCTTGAGGGCTTGGTCGACGTTGTTGTCGCGGACGAGAACCTGCACGCGTCGTTCCTTTGCTCGATGTCTTGAATGTACCGGAGCCCGCCGATCCGCCACCAAAGCGCGACCGCGCGGGCTCACCATTGCCCGCGGCTGTAGCAGAATCAGCGCAAAGAGTCCATCGGCGCGGTCACGCCTTGATGTCCTGCGGCGTCTCGGGGACCGCATCGGCCTGGCGCTGCCGCCAGGCGTCGAGCCGCTGGGCGAGTTCGCCATCGCTGAGCGCGAGCACGCTCGCCGCGAGCAGCGCCGCGTTGATCGCGCCCGCGCGCCCGATGGCGAGCGTCCCGACCGGAATGCCGGGCGGCATTTGCACGATCGAATAGAGCGAATCCACCCCCGACAATGCTTTCGACTCGATCGGTACTCCGAAGACGGGGAGCGGAGTCAGCGCCGCGGTGACGCCGGGCAGGTGCGCGGCGCCGCCGGCGCCGGCGATGATGATCTTGAAGCCCTGCGCCTTGGCCGCTTTGGTGAAGGTGAGGTGCCGCTCGGGAGTGCGGTGAGCGGAAATGATTTTCGCCTCGTAGCCGATGCCAAGCGCATCGAGCGTATCGGCGGCGTGTTTCATGGTCGGCCAGTCGGACTGGCTGCCCATGATGATCGCAACCGGCTTCCCCGTCATCGTGCCCCTCGAATCCCGCCGCAGGAAAGCGGGCGATTATAGGGATGGTCCTCGGGGTGGCAAGGCGGCGCACGAACGGCTCGGAGATCGGCCGTTGCGTCCGGTTCGTGGCAGAAACAAGCGAATTGTGCGGCAGGGCTGCCGCGGCACCGACTTGGAGCGCTCCAGCCTCAGTTTCGCCAATGATCTAAGCGATTGGTGCGCTGCAAAGAGGGGTCGGGGGACTTCCTGACATGCGCCGGGCCATTGCCCAGCTCCACTGCAATTGTGGCGCCCTGACGCGGCCTGCCTGGCTGCGCGCGGAGTCTGCCTGCGCATCACGCCCGCCTCGACACACGACGAGCGTGGCTGACGCAGCCAAGGAGAGCTCTCGATGAACGCGCGCCGCCTCACCGCCATTGGCCTTGTCGCGGCCGCTGGGCTCTGGATCGCATCCGGGCACTTTCTACCGCATGACAAGGCGGAGAGCCGTGTGACCGCACGCCCCGGCGATGCCGAGGCGAAGAAGCTCTTCCGGGTCGCGGTGGCTACGACCACCGTCGTCCCGCACAGCCGCAAGCTCACCATCGCCGGACGCACCGAGGCCGACAAACGGGTCACCGTCACCGCGCGCACCGGAGGAGTGCTTACCGAGTTGAAAGTCAAGCGCGGAATGTCGATCAAGAAGGGCGACATCATTGCCATTCTCTCGGACGAGGCGCGCGAGGCCCAGGTGGCGCAAGCGCAGGCCGTGACGACGCAGAAACGCACCGAGCTCGAGGCTAAGCGCGGGCTGATCCTCAGCGGCACCTTGCCGCGCCTCCAGCTCGTCGATCTCGAGGCGCAGCTCAAGGCGGCGGAGGCGGCGCTTGCCGCCGCCGAGGCGGAGCACGATCGCGGCGTCGTGCGCGCCCCATGGTCGGGCGTCGTGCAGGACGTTGCCGTCGAGGTGGGGCAGGCCGCGTTCTCCATGGCCGGGCGTGAGATCGCCTCGCTCGTTGCGCTCGATCCCATGCTGGCGGTGGTGGAAGTGGCGGAGCGCCAGCTCGCCGGAATCAAAGTCGGCGCCGTTGCGGAGGTGCGGCTGGTGACCGGCGAGCGCACGAGCGGAACAGTGCGCTTTGTCGCCAAAACCGCGAGCCTGACCACGCGCACCTATCGGGTGGAGATCGAGGTGCCGAACGCGGAAGGGAGCATTCCTGACGGCATAACCGCGGAAATTTTAGTGCCGCTCGCGCCGGTTCTGGCGACGCGCGTGCCGCGGTCCGCGGTGACCTTTTCCTCCGCCGGCAATCTCGGCCTGCGCGTCGTCGACGCAAACGACACGGTCGAGTTCGTTGCCGTCGGCGTGATCGAGGACGAGCAGAGCTCCATGTGGGTGACGGGCCTTCCCGATCGCAGTCGCGTCATCGTGCAAGGCCAGGACTTTGTGCGCGAAGGGCAAACGGTGGACGCCGTGGGCGTGCCTGAGCTCACCGCGGTCGCGAAGTAGTCAATGTGATGGCAAAATTCATCGACTACGCCATCGGTCACGCGCGGCTCACCGTAGCTACGCTCATTTTCCTGCTGAGCGCCGGCTTTCTGGCCTATGTGACGATCCCCAAGGAAGCCGAGCCGGACGTCAGAATACCCATCATCTACGTGCAGCTCTCGCAGCGGGGCATCAGCCCCGAGGATTCCGAGCGGCTGTTGCTGCGGCCGGTCGAGACTCAGCTCAAATCGGTCGGCAACGTGAAGGAGATGCGCTCGACCGCCTTCGAGGGCGGCGGTTTCGTGCTGCTCGAGTTCGAGGCGGGGTTCGATTCCAAGGCGGCGCTGGCCGACGTGCGCGCCAAGGTGGACCAGGCCAAACACGACTTGCCGCGCGATGTCGACGAGCCGCAGGTGCTGGAGGTCAACCTCTCGCTCTACCCGGTGCTGGTGGTGGGCCTCTCCGGCGATGTTCCCGAGCGTACGTTGCTGCGCATCGCACGCGCCGCCAAGAATGCGATCGAGCAGGCGCCGGGGGTGCTCTCGGCGGAGCTTCGCGGCGCTCGCGACGAGGCGGTCGAGATCATCCTCAATCCGATGCTGTTGGCGAGCTATGGGCTGTCCCTCGACCAGCTCGGCTCGATCACGCAATCCTTCAACACGCTCATTGCCGCTGGCGCGCTCGAAGGCGAGACCGGCCGCTTCGCCGTCAAGGTGCCCTCGCTGTTCGAGAAGCCGCAAGACATCCTCAACATTCCCATCGTCGCTTCGCCGAAGGCGTCGGTGCGGCTACTCGACATCGCGCAGGTCAAGCCCACCTTCAAAGACGCGACCTCGGTCACGCGCGTGAACGGGCGCCCCGCCATGACCATCGAGGTCTCCAAGCGCACCGGCGCCAACCTCATCGAGACGGTCGACGCGGTGAAGGCGACGGTCGCGGCGCTGCAGAAGACCTGGCCCGAGGCCGTGCACGTTACCTTCACCCAGGACAAATCGAAGATCATCCGGCAGATGCTCGGCGACCTGCAGAACTCGGTTGCGACCGGCGTGCTGCTGGTGGCGATCGTGATTCTGTTCGTGCTCGGCTTTCGCGCCTCGCTGTTCATCGGCATTGCGATACCCGCGTCCTTCCTGGCCGGCGTGCTCGGGCTGCAGCTCGCGGGACTGACCGTCAACATCGTCGTGCTGTTCTCGTTGATCCTGGCGGTCGGCATGCTCGTCGACGATGCGATCATCGTGTCGGAATTCGCCGAGCGCCGCATGGCCGAAGGGATGGCTCCGAAGGAAGCCTATTCGCTCGCTGCCAAGCGCATGTCCGGGCCGGTGATCGCCGCCACCGCGACCCGTATTGCCGCGTTCTCGCCGCTCCTGTTCTGGCCGGGCGTGGTCGGCCAATTCATGAAATATCTGCCGATCACGTTGATCGCGACGCTGTCCGCCTCGTTAGCGGTAGCGCTCTTCTTCACCCCGACGCTGGGCGCACTGCTCGGCAAAGCCGCGCCGGTCGCGCATGCCAAGACGGGGGCTGACCGCGGCCCCTATATGCGCACGGTGCGGCTTGCGCTGCGCTATCCCGGGATGACGCTCGCACTGGCCGCGGTCCTTCTGTTTGCGGTGCAGGTTGCCTACGGAAAGTTCGGCCGCGGCGTGGAATTCTTCCCCAAGGTCGAGCCCGATTACGGACAGGTCGTCGTGCACGCGCGCGGCAACCTCTCCCTCGACGAGAAGAACCGTCTCGTCAGCGAGGTCGAGAAGCGCGTGCTCGCGTTCGATGGGCTTAAGACGGTCTACACCCGCATCGGCGAGCAGCCGCGCGGCATGAGCGAGCTCACCGAGGACACGATCGGCGTGATCCAGTTCGAGTTTTCCGACTGGCGCAGCCGAGCCCCCGCGCACGAGATCATGGACGCGATCCGCGCCAAGACTGCGGATATCGCGGGCATCCTCATCGAGGTGACGGCGCCGCGCGCCGGCCCGCCGACCGGCAAGCCGATCCAGGTGCAGCTCGGGGCGCTCGACCCGGCTGAGCTGCCCGCGGCCGCGACCAAGGTCGCCGCCATGCTCGCCACGCGCGCGGATATCCGCGATCTCGACGACGGTCTGCCGCTCCCCGGCATCGACTGGAAGATCGAGGTCAACAAATCGGAAGCCGCGAAATACGGCGCTGGCATCAACACCGTCGGCAGCGCCGTCCAGCTCGTCACCAACGGTCTCAAGGCGACCGAATACCGGCCGGTGGACAGCGACAAGTCGGTGGATATCCTGGTGCGCTTTCCGCCCGACCGCCGCAGCCTCGACCAGATCGATGATTTGCGCGTGCAGACGCAGGCGGGACACGTGCCGATCGGCAATTTCGTGCAGCGCGTGCCGGCGCCGCGCGTCGGCTACATCAATCGCGTCAACGGCAACCGCGTCATCACGGTCTCCGCCAACGTCGCCGAGGGCGTACAGACCGCCACCATCCAGCAGGAGATCGCGGCCGCGCTCGCCAACACCGATCTCGGCTCCGGCGTGACCTTCAAGCTCAAGGGCGAGGACGAGGAGCGCGCCAAGGCCTCGGCGTTCCTGCTCAAGGCATTCGGCACCGCGATCTTTCTCATTTTCGCGATCCTGCTTGCGCAATTCAACAAGCTGACCTCGGTCGGTCTGGTCCTCACCGCCGTCGTACTCTCGACCTTCGGCGTGATGCTCGGGCTTCTAGTCATGGGGCAGCCGTTCGGTGTGGTCATGGCCGGCATCGGCGTCATCGCCAATGCGGGCGTGATCGTGAACAACAACATCGTGCTGATCGACACCTACGATCGCTTGCGCCGCGAAGGCGTCGCTGCCTACGACGCGATCCTCGAAACCTGCCGCGAACGCGCCCGACCGGTCGTCCTCACCGCCGTGACCGCGATCCTGGGCGTCTTGCCGATCGCGTTCGGCATGAATATCGAGTTTCTCTCGCGCGAGATCACGGTCGGCGCGCCGGCGACGCAATGGTGGATCAATCTCTCGACCGCGATCGTGTTCGGGCTCGGCTTTGCCACCATGCTGACGCTCATCGTCACGCCGGCAGCGCTCATGGCGATCGACAATCTGCGCGAGCGGCGCTTGCGCATCGTCGCGGCGCTGCGCAGTTGGCGGCGGCGGCCGGCCTGGAGGCGCTCCTAAAGCGTGCCCGAGGCGGGCGGTGCTGATGACCGCAGGCCGCAAATTGTCACTCCGAATTTGATCAAGATCAAAACCGTTATCTGATTTTCTAGGATCATGCTCCCGCAACAAGGGAGTAGATCGATGCCAACCGAGATTATCGTGGCTATGATGATGGCGGCTGCTTTCGTCGTGTTCGCCGTCACCTTGTGCTGGGCCGACGTGCACACGCGTGCGCCGGGCAAATAGCCTTGGGGACCGGAAGGCCGCCAGCCAAATGCCCGCTTTGCCGCGACCGCCAATTCGGAATTGCCCGCTGTGCGGGCTCACGATGGTGAGCAGCAAGTCGGACGAACGGAATGCGCATTACGACACGTTTTCGTGTCTCAGTTGCCGGACCGTCATTTCTCTTACTCCCCCGCCGAAGAGCCCCAAGCCGCAGGAATGAGCGCGACTTGGGGCTCAATTCAAAGCCGGAGTCGCGGGGATGGGCTACTTCACGAGCGTATTTGATATAGGCCGCGAGGTCTTGCGCCTCCCGGCGCGTCAACACTACGTTCATCCGGGGGTGCGGATCGAGCAGCGAAAATGCCAGCACTTCTGGAGTGGGCGCAAATTTTCGTGCGATCACTTCAAACGGCGGGGCATCAGTCACGTCTCTCCGCTGGGTCGGCGCGACCACATGGCACGGGACGCACCGTGTTTCCGCGAGGCGTCTACCGTTATCCGCGTCCGCAGCGAGCGCAGCCGATCCTACGAAAAACCCGGCCAGCACCAAAGCAAAGCGCAGCATCTGCACAGAACCCTCTGTCAAGCACCTAGCGCCGACCCACCCAGCTTAGGAACCGGCAAACTGTCCGGCAACTGAACTCAGGGACATTCGTATTTTTTTGATCCAAATCAAGATGCAACGAGCGGGGATGGGCTAATTAAGTGCAATGGACGCAATTCTTCACCTCCAGGTCAGTGTCGAAAAACTTCGTTCATTGCTGCGCAAGAGCGCCCAAATCTGCGCATGGTTTGAATTCCATGTCGCAGACGCCGAGCGGCAGATTCGGCGCATTGAGCACCGGCTTCGCGACGGTGGGCCAATTGCTGTTAACGTTGACCCGGGCGCGCGAATAGCTCAGCAACAGTAGGAGAGAACGCGATTTGCACCAAATCCTGGGTCGCCTAGACGACAGAGCGCCGCTCTCGGCAAAGCCTACCGCGCGGGGGTCGTTGCCGAAATGTTCGATATGCTCAAAGCGGATGAGGAACAGCCCCGGCGAAGCCGCGGAAGGTGAGCGCCATGATTTCAGTGCAGGATTGCATCGACCTTTGCGGCCTTGATGAGGACGAGATCGCCGCCATCAGTGAACATGAGCATATCCCGGAAATAGCTGCCGCGGCCCTCGCCAGCTATTTGCTGCATCAGCCACATGGTGAGGAAAGCATTCGAACGATGATCATCGACGATATCCATGCAGCGCTCGACCAAGGGCGTGTGAGGCATGCAGCGGAGCTTTTCATGGCGCTGAGGCATTTCTTGGAGCAACATCCCAATGCGCGCGCCGGGTTGACTACCGACTAGCGACGTATTTCACGGTTGAGCAGATGCCAGGCGGATCAGAGAAGTTGGCCTAAGGCTTGCCCCCAGGACGATCGGCCGCATGCTTGGCAATTTCTGCGCAGACTAAATAGGTCGCCACGATAACGACGATCGTAATGGCGAGCGTGCCAGGCATCGGAACGAAGCCGAGACTGGCCGCAAGGGGCGAGACCACCAGAATTAAGGCGGCCCCGAGCGCAACAAGCGAGCTGGCGATGAGTGCAGGATGAGGGCGGCTCATCCACGCGGGTCGTGCGTTCGAATAACGAATATGACGAGGATTTGCGTCGCGATCGATTCGACGAACCATGCCGTCCGGAACAGATCAGGGCCCGCCGCGAACGCGAATACCAGAATTGCGAAAGTTGCCATGTCGAACAGCGATGACAGTGCGCCCATCACCGCCGTGAATCGCAGGATTTCGCGCATGTCCCACACACGCGGCCGCGCAATTTCCGAGCGTTCAACGCGGTCGAACGGAATGCCGATCTCGGAGAGATCGTAGGTCAGATTGTTGAGCAGAACTTGAATTGGAGTCAGCGGCAAGAACGGCAAGAATACCGAGGCCAGCGCCATTGACAGCATATTGCCGAAGTTCGAGCTCGTGGCCATGCGCACGTATTTCAGGATATTGGCAAACGTGCGCCGGCCTTCCTCTATGCCATCGGCCACGACATTGAGATTGCGGACCAGCATGATCATGTCCGCCGCCTCGCGCGCGACGTCGCTCGCACCCTCGACGGACAGGCCGACGTCGGCGGCGTGGATGGCAGGTGCATCGTTGACGCCGTCGCCGAGGAAGCCGACGGTATGGCCGCGCTGCCGCAGCGCCAGCACAATTCGCGTCTTTTGATCCGGCGAGATCCGGGCGTAGAGATCGACCTCTTCGATACGCGCCGCGAGCGTGGTGTTGCTGAGCTCCGCCACCTCGGCGCCCGTCAACAATCCTAGTTCCCGCAGGCCGAGTGCCTCGGCAACGTGCCGCACCACCGCGGGGCCGTCCCCCGATAGGATCTTGACCCGTACTCCGGCGTTTTCCAGCCGTGCGATCGCTTCGGCTGCATCCGGCTTGGGGGGATCGACGAAAACGCAAAACCCGGAGATGACCAGGTCGCATTCGTCTTCCGCCAGCAACTGGCCGCGATCTGGCGGCATCGGCTTCCAGGCCACTGCCAAGACGCGATTGCCCTGGGCCGCCTCGTCACGCTCGATAGCCTGCAGCGCCGCGCGTGTTGGATTGTCGATCGGCAGAACGCGGCCGTCGGGATGATCCACCGCTTTGGCGCGCGAAAGAATTTCCTCCGCAGCACCCTTTACGATCACCATGCGCGCGTTGTCTTTTTCAACCAGCGCCGAAACCCGCCGGCGTTCGAAGTCGAACGGCAGCTCGTCGAGCTTGGACCAGCCCTCGAGGGACACCTTCGCCGCGTGACTCGCAATCGCCTCGTCAAGCGGGCTGCGGATACCGGTTTCGAACCGGCCGTTTATGGCCGCCAGCATGAGCACCCGCTCATTGTTCACCCGATCCAAGCCCGGATGCCTGAGCAGCGCGATGCGCGCCTCGGTCAGCGTCCCGGTCTTGTCGGTGCAAAGCACGTCCATGGCGCCTAGGTCATGAATAGCCGCAAGCTTCTTCACCACCACGCGCTTTTGGGCCATGCGCAACGCGCCCCGCGCAAGCGTGACCGTCATGATCATGGGTAACAGTTCGGGCGTGAGTCCCACCGCGAGAGCGACCGCGAAAAGGAAAGACTCGAGCACTGGCCTGGCAAAGGCCAAGTTCATCAGCAGCACGAACAAGGTGAGAAAGATCGTAAGCCTGAGGATAATAAGACCCAGGCGATGGATGCCGCGCTCGAATGCGCTCGGCGGTTCGCGCGAGGTGAGTTCCGCCGCAATCCCACCGAAGCGGGTCGCCTTGCCGGTCGCCACCACGAGCATGATCGCTTCCCCGCTGACGATTGAAGTGCCGGCAAACAGTGCATTGAACGCTTCGGGCGGCGTCGTTGCGTTGCAAGGACCGGGATATTTGTCCGCCGGATAGGGCTCGCCGGTCATCAACGCTTCGTTGGCATGAGCATTGCGGCTTTCCAGCACGATCCCATCGGCCGGAACGAGATCCCCCGCTCTAAGCTCGACCACATCGCCCGGCACCAGTTGATCGACGGAGGTCGCGGTGACGATGCCGTCCCGGCGGACATCAGCATGTACTGCCACCGAACGTTTCAAGGCTTCGGCGGCGCGCTCGGCCCGATGCTCCTGGAAAAGATCGAGCCCAATCGAGAGCACGATTACGGTGACAATGATGGCAAAGCTGCCGAGATCCCCGGTTGCTCCCGAGATCGCTGCCGCGACCAGAAGAATCGACACGAGTGGCTCGGCAAAACGGCGGCCGATCTTGCGAATAATGTCGAGTCGGGGGGGCTCGGCCACGGTGTTAGGACCGTAGCGCGCCAGCCGATCGTCGGCCTCAACCCGCGATAATCCCTCTGGCCTTGTTGAGAGCCGATCGAACAGGCCTTGGACTGGTAGCGACCAGAAGCGGTCAAGCGGGCGATTGATCATGTGAGCAGGACCTATGTATTTCCCGCCATCATGATGCGCTTGATATCTGGTTGTGCTTACCGCAAGGCGACCGCCGCTAGCGAAGTATTTTCGCGAAACAGCGCCCACCTGATTGTAAACAGCAAATTTGATGTAGGTCAAAGATCGCCACTGCGATCACCTGAATATTGCCTCGACCAAACCTGGGACGGTTATGCTTAGCGCGATCCTAGTTGCTGCAAACATGTGCCTACAAGGTGGCGAGCAAATTGATGTTTCGCGGTACGTCGGATCGAGTGCGAACTGGCTGGAACTCAAGGTAACCCTGCAGCCTGCAACTGGAATGCTCGTGGTTTATTCGCCCGGTTATGAAGAGCAGCAGGCGCAATTTACAGACCCAAGGTCATCGGCCCTGATTCCATTCGCCGAACCCATCCTGTGCGTGAAAGCCGTCGGAGGTCCATTTGAGTTCGATATCGAAGTCACGCCTGTTGATGGCGTGGAGTAACATAAGGGCAGGTATCCCTTTCTTGAGCGGGATAATGCCGTCAAACGTGATGAGCTGAAATGTCAAAACCACAAACACGAACGCAGCTTCCCTCATGACCGAAGCCTTGGCCCTTGAGGGCGGGGAAAGGGTGCTCGAGATCGGAACTGGCTCAGGTTACACGGCGGCGATCCTCGCTGGCCGTTCTGCCGGAACAGTTCGATGAGTACATCTGGTTTGACGAGACGACGGCGATGACGCCCTTCGAGACCAAGGAGGATCTGTCCGATACTTATCCATTCGCGCTTTGAGCGAAGGATAATAAAGCCCTTTGATTATTGGATATTTTCGGGCATTCCGCGTTTGACGCTCAGGATGTGCGGCTAACGTGCGGCGGCTTCCCGTGGCGTCCCCTCCGGAGAATCCCTCAGGTAAATAATCTGTGTTTTCCCGGGCTCCCATCGGGTCTATCGATAATGCATGGATCATGACTCATTGGGGATAGTCATGCTGACACTCACTGAAAGGCCGCTCGTTGCCTCGCATAAAGGTGTAGTGGGATCGGGTCAGGGAACATCGGACGAAGCTTTGATCAGCGCGATCGCTGCTGGCGACCGGCGCGCGATGCACTTCCTCTACGCACGCCACAGTGTGCGGGTCTATCGCTTTGTCCGGCGCCTCACCAACAGCAGTTCTTTGGCGGAGGATCTCGTCAGCGAGGTATTCATCGACGCATGGCGCGGTGCACCAGGTTTCAAGGCGAAGTCGCAGGTTTCCACCTGGCTCCTGGCCATCGCCCGCAACAAAGCGCTTTCGGCAATGCGGGTCCGTTTAGACGAGCAACTCGACGATGAAATGGCGACGGCAATCGCAGATCCGGCAGACGATGCAGAAACGGTCGCGAACAAGCGGGATCGAACGGCAATCGTTCAGCACTGCCTTTCGCAGCTCTCGCCGCCGCACAGAGAAGTGCTCGATCTCGTCTACTATCACGAGAAATCGATCGACGAGGTTGCTCGAATTGTGGGAGCGCCGGAAAACACGGTCAAGACGCGTATGTTCTATGCGCGCAGGCGCATGGAAAACCTGCTCAAGGCCGCAGGATTGGAGAGTGGCCGAACCTGCGCGTGATCGGTCCGTTCGCGCCAATCCTCAATGCTCTTCGCCTAAAGAGGGAAACTTCCAAATGGTTCTGCGGCTCGCCATCCTCTTTCTGCTGCTCGCAACATCGGCCGGCGTGGCTCAAGACCGCAAACCGACCCCGCTGGAGCAGCAGGGTCGTGCTCTTGCAGAGCGAATGTGTTCGGAATGCCATGCGGTCGGCAGGCGCGGCAAGAGCCCGCACGTGGGGGCGCCTGCCTTCCGCGCGCTCGACCGGCGGGTGGAGCTCGATACCTTCACTGATCGGCTGCGCGAAGGGCTGATGTCGGATCATCCCGACATGCCGACTTTCCGTTTCACGCGCGAAAACGCGCGTGCACTCGTCGCTTATCTCAGGTCTATTCAGGCGCCGTAAGTGCATGCTGACACGGTCCGACACAGTACGGCCGATGGAAAGCGCTCGGTCGGTCGCAAATTTTCGCAAACAGCTTCGACCGATTATCGTCGTATTGCCTGCGATTGGCCTGGTGCTCGGCCTTCTGGCGCATTTTCTCGGATGGCCTTCGTGGGCAGGTCCGATTTGGGCCGCGGCTACTATCCCCGTGCTGATTGCTCTCGTGCTGGAGATCATTCTACGTCTGCGCCGCGGCGACGTGGGGTTGGACATCGTGGCCGCGCTCTCGATGCTTGCGGCGCTCGTCTTTGCCGAATACCTCGCTGCCGTCGTGGTCGCGTTGATGTACGCGGGCGGACAATACCTCGAGAGCTTCGCCGAGCGTCGTGCAAGCCGTGAAATGACGGCTCTTCTCGCCCGCGTACCGCGGAGCGCGATGCGCTACGAACACGGCAGGCTTGAAGAGGTCAATTTGGACGCGATCGAACCGGGCGATCGACTCGTGATCCGAAAAGGGGACGTAGTCCCGGTCGACGGGGCAGTTGTCGAAGGGTTGGCCGTTCTCGATCAGGCGGCCCTGACCGGCGAATCGATGCCGATCCAACAGAAGCTCGGCGATAGCATCATGAGCGGATCGACCAATGTCGGCGAGCCCTTCCATCTGCTGACAACGCGGCGCGCAGCCGAGAGCACCTATGCGGGTATCGTCCGTCTGGTTGAGGCTGCCCAGAGATCGCGCGCGCCGATTTCGCGCTTGGCTGATCGATACGCCATGGTGTTCTTGGCGGCGACTGTCGCGCTCGCGGGTGCATCTTGGATAGCAAGCGCGGATCCGATCCGTGCCGTAGCGGTGCTGGTCGTGGCGACGCCGTGTCCCCTCATTCTTGCGGTGCCTGTTGCGATGGTGTCCGGGCTGTCGCAGGCAGCGAAGCACGGAATCCTGATCAAAGGCGGCCAGGCGCTCGAAACTTTGGCGCGCGTGCGGTCGCTTGTCATCGACAAGACAGGAACTTTGACCCATGGGCGAGCGCGCATCATCTCTATCAATGCCAGAGACGATCAGTCTACCGACGAGCTGCTGAGACTCGCAGCCTCGCTCGACCAAGCGTCCAAGCACATCGTGGCGCAGACCATCGTAGACGCCGCGAGAGAGAAGGGTCTTGTGCTCGCGGTTCCCCACAACATTGTCGAAACACCTGGTGAGGGCATCGAAGGCTGCGTCGATGGTCGGCATGTGACCGTGGGCGGGCTGCGATTTGTCAGCGGCAAACTCGCCGAAACGGGCCTTTCTCAGCTACGCGCAGAGCGGCCTCCCGGAAGCGTCGCAGTGGCAGTCGGGGTGGATGGAAGGCTCGCCGGCCTTCTCATTCTCGCCGATCGGCTGCGTGCAGGAACGGAAGTCTTGCTCCGCGAGCTCAAGACGCTTGGCCTAACGCGGATCGTCCTCGCTACCGGCGACCGCCGCGACGTGGCGGAAATGGTGGTCAGGGGTCTGCCGATCGACGCGGTCAGAGCCGAACTGAATCCCGATCAAAAAACCCTGGTCGTACTGTCGGAACGAAAAAATGGCCCGGTCCTGATGATCGGCGACGGGGTCAACGACGCACCTGCCCTGGCTGCGGCCGATTTGGGCGTGGCCATGGGGGCCAAGGGTGCCCCGGCATCCGCCGAAGCCGCCGATGTCGTCCTCCTGGTGGATCAACTGGATCGCGTGTTGCGCGCGATCAAGATCGCGCGCCGATCCCGGTTTATTGCGCTGGAAAGCGTCTATGCCGGTTTGGGCCTTTCCGTCGTCGGAATGGTCGCGGCGGCACTTGGCCTGATCACGCCCGTGCAAGGCGCCATCTTCCAAGAAGTGATCGATATCACGGTCATACTCAACGCCTTGCGAGTTCTGAAGGACAGATCATAGCGGCGGCGGGTGACGGTTCACCGGGCTCGCGGGCAATTTGATCTAGATCATATCCGATTGGCGCAGGTGTTCTATCAGTCCATCATTGCTCTCGCAGGAGTCGACAACCATGACCAGACCGATCCCCGATAAAGCCGAAGTCGCGCTCGAATATCCGGACAAGCTCTACATCGGGACGTTCGAGCATACAGCCCGTTTCGACGCGCATCTGGATGAAACCGGAATTTCGCTCAGCCTGCACCGCACCGGCGCAGCCGACGTGCGCAAAACCGTTCGCATGCACTTCCATTACGCGCTGTTTGCCGAGATACTATGCGATCTGGCGAAAACGGTGTCTTCGGTGCCGCCGGCCGATGCAGCCCACCGCGACGCGCTGCGAGAAGGTGCCAAGGCGCTTTATCTCGCGCTCGATCCGCGCAGCAACGACAAGGCCGACATCGCTCGGATGACACCTGAAGAAGAGGTCATGCTGCTGCACGTCATGGAGTAGGTCATTGACCGAAAGCTCACCCTGATCCGTGTTGCGAAGGGGAAGCGCCATATGAGGCCTTTGCTGGTGGGAGTTGCGCTTGTTGCCGCCGCGGGCATTCCCTCGATGCTCGGCAATGCCGCGGCACAATCGGCGCGGCCCTATGCAGGCATGCAGGCGCGTGCGATCAAGGCGTTGTCGCCCGAGCAGATCGCCGACCTGAAAGCCGGGCGAGGCATGAGTTTGGCGCTTGCCGCCGAATTGAATGGCTACCCTGGGCCGCGCCATGTGTTGGAGCTTGGCGAGCAGCTTGGGCTATCGGATCAGCAGCGCGCCGATGTCCAGCGGTTGTTCGAGGCCATGACGGCCGAAGCGATTCCGCTTGGGGAAAAGCTCATTGCTCAGGAAGCCGAGCTTGACGCGCTCTTCGCGCGTGGGGTGGTTACGGCGACCAGCCTTGGCGCGGCGACGGCCGCGCAGATGCAGCGCTACTCCGAATTGCGCGGCTACCGCGAGGAGGGTATCGGGGTCCAGCACAGGCCGAACCATTGAACGGCGCGAACGCCGAACATGATATCCTATAGATTACGGAGACAGGGCTACCGCCGAGCCCAGCGGCCGATCGAGAGGAGTGCGCATGTACCGGCATATTTTGATCCCAACCGACGGCTCGGAGCTTGCCGCGAGGGCGGTGCGGCACGGATTGTCGCTTGCCAAATCACTCGGGGCGAAGGTGACCGCATTGACCGTCGAAGGATCCTTCGATGTTTACAGAGTTCCTGTTTCGCGCCTCTATGAGATGTCGGGTGCCTTTGCCGAGCACGCCGAACGCGCCAAAGCACACGCACAGGGAATACTGGACACAGTCGCGGAAGAAGCTCGCGCGGCTGGTGTGGTTTGCGAGACCGTGCAAGTCGAACAAGATCAGGCTTACCAAGGCATCATAGACGCCGCTCAACAGAGAGGCTGCGATCTCATCGTCATGGCCTCGCACGGAAGAAGCGGGTTGGCCGCGATCGTGCTTGGAAGCGTGACCACCAAGGTGCTTACGCACACGAAAATTCCGGTGCTCGTCTGCCATTGACGAAGGTCGCCCTCGTCCGAAGCGGTTATTTCAGACTCAAGATATAGGCGATGATATCTGCCTGTTCGTCGGCTGCGAGCAAAATGTTAGGCATCGAGTGATGCGATGTGTTGAGGGCGGCCGATAGCGCCATGGCGGTCATACCCGGCGTTGACGCGACAGCCTGAAATCGAGGCGCATGCGCGTTGGGAGATCGCGCGGATTGCTTTTCGATGGCGTGGCATTCCGCGCATAGCCGTTGCGCCAGGGCGAGGCCGCGGCTCGCTTGCCCGGTCTCCTGTGCCTGCGCCGGCATCGCTAACGCGGCGGCTGCCGCGAGCATGATATCCGTGAATCGCATCCGAACCTCCGCTGCTTACGATACAAGCAGATCACGAAAGATGGCGTCGATCTTGATTTAAATCAAAGAAGCCAGCTCGAAGGTGTCGAAGATGTCTGACACTTGGTTCTGTCGCGAGCAAATGAGGAGAAATGCTATGGTTGAAGCTGCAACCAAAATGCCGGTGAGAGATGAAGGGAAGACCGCCGATCGTCCGGCCGAGTGGCGGCCATTCGAGAGCCTGCGGCGGGAAGTCGATCGGCTGGTCGAGGATTTTCAGCTCGGCTCCTGGCGCGCGCCGTTCGGGCGCAGCCTCTTCGACGTGCATCCGTTCTGGCGGGGCGAGATGGCCTGGGGTAAGGCGCCCGCGGTCGACATCGTCGATGCGGACAAGACCTACGAGATCACGGCCGAGCTGCCGGGCATGGACGAGAGCAACATCGACGTCAAGTTCGCCGACGGCACGCTGACCATCAAGGGCGAGAAGCGGGACGAGAAGGAGGAAAAGAAGAAGGGCTACTACCTCTCGGAGCGGCGCTACGGCTCGTTCCAACGCTCGTTCGGGGTGCCGGATGGCGTCGACGCCGAGAAAATCGAAGCAAATTTCAAGAATGGCGTGCTCACGATCACGCTGCCGAAAACGCCGCAGGCGCAGAATAGTGAAAAGAAGATCGCGATCAAGAAGGCCTGAGTTCCAGGCGAGTGTAGCGGGAAGTCGTGTCTCGCCAAGGTCGGCCGCCGTCGAAGGTGGCGGCGGTCGACTAGTGCTGCGGAGCTTTTTAACGCATGCCATATCGTTCCAACAGTGACCTGCCTGCTTCTGTGCGGTCGCATCTTCCGCCGCACGCTCAGGATATCTACCGCGAAGCGTTCAACCAGGCCTTTGCGGCCCATGTCGACGATCCGCGGCAGGAGGAGCGGGCGCACCGCATCGCCTGGGCGGCGGTCAAGCGCTCCTACGTCAAGGTGGGCGGCAGCTGGATCGGCCGCAGCGGGGCCATTGAATTTTCCTAGTTCGATTACTGAAGGAACACAAAATGGGTGCCACTTCTCCAGCGGAAATAGCGCAAAGCGCAAGCGAAACAGAGCACCGAGCCCGCTCGATGTACCGATTCCTCGAATGCACGGCAGGTCAATACATGACGCGAAGCGTCATTACCGTTACCCGCCAAATCACGTTGCGCGACTTGAAAGCGCTTTTCGACAAACATGACTTCAATTCTTTTCCCGTCGTGGAGGGCGGGAAGATGGTGGGGATTGTGACCAAATTCGATTTTCTGAGGGCGTTTGTGTTCACGACCAGTCAGATGGTTCCCCACTACGAGGACCTGATGAGACGTCCAGTTCAGCAAATCATGACCGAACGCGTGTCCTCAATCGAGTCGACCACGCCGCTGACGCGAGTCCTCGAATTGATGGTTATGCTTAAAGCTCGCAGCCTTCCTGTAATCGGCTCTAACGGCGAATTGGTGGGGGTGATCTCTCGCGAAGACGTGATGCGAGCGCTCGCAGAGGCCACGCAGGAGACCCGATAAGGTGCCCCCCCCGCGGGCGCTTCGTCAGGGAACCGTGCGGGAGTCAAAAATAGGACACGCTGGGGGGATTTGTCGGGTTTGATCTAGATCAATACGTCGCCGGCGATGCGGGGTTACGTCGTCGGCCAATTGGAAAGGAGCCGCCGATGAAAGCCAAAGATGTCATGACGTCTCCTATCATCTCCGTCGAGCCGGATGCTTCGATGTGGGATGCTGTTCGCATTATGCTGCAGCGACGCATCAGCGGTCTCCCAGTCATCGACAAGGGCGGCCATCTCGTCGGAATGGTCAGCGAGGGGGATTTCCTTCGACGCGCTGAAACCGGGACGCAGCGCCGCCGGCCCCATTGGCTCGAATTTTTGCTCGGGCCCGGCCGGCTGGCAGACGAATACACCCGCTCCCATGGCCGCAAGATCCAAGACATCATGACGCCCGACCCCGTGACGGTCACAGGTGATACCTCACTCGAGGAGGTTGTGCGCACGATGGAGAAGCGTCGCATCAAGCGGTTACCCGTCGTGCACGACAATGCGGTGGTAGGCATCGTCACTCGGGCCAATCTCGTGCACGCGCTGGCTGGCGTGGCCCGCGAACTGATGCCGACGACGACTAGCGACGAAGCCATTCGCAAGCGCCTATTGACTGAGCTCGCAAAGGAGGCGTGGGCCCCCGTCGCCCTTATCGATGTCATCGTGCGCGATGGAGTGGTCGAGCTGTGGGGGACGATCACCGAAGAGCGCCAACGCGCGGCCCTCATCGCCGCCGCGGAAAATGTCCGCGGCGTCAAAGCTGTCCACGATCATCTCGGTTGGGTCGATGTCGTCTGTGGCGTGCTGTACCAGCCGGAAGAGGAATCCGTTCAGGTCAAGGCATCCTAAATCTCTGCCGACTGCACGAATGAAAGCTCATCCCGACATTGTCGCTATCGGCGCCTCGATTGGCGCCATAGAGGCTTATTCCTGCACAAGCCTTTGAGGTGTCAAGCAGTAAGGCCGGCTACCCTATTATCGATCGCAGTGCCGAGGACGTGATCCATGTACGGGTTGAACAGTTCACAGTTCGCGTCCGCGGCTTTCCTCTGGCCGGCTCTCATCGCTGAATCCGCCAGTGAAATCGCATCGGCGGCAGCGAGGGAGCTTGTCAGCCTTGCGGTTGAACGACAGCCGCAGACAAGCACGCGTGATCTGGAATGGGCGACGCCAAATCGGGTGGCGCTCGAGTTGTTTACGGTCCGGTTGCGGGACTTCTCGACGAGCGCGGAGGATACCCCAGCCCTGATTTGCGCACCCTTCGCGCTGCACGCTGCAACGCTAACCGATTTTGCTACCGGCCATAGCCTCGTCGCGGCCTTGCAAACCGCCGGGATCAGGCGTGTTTTCGTCACTGATTGGCGCTCGGCAAGCCCCGACATGCGCTTTCTATCGATCGACAACTATCTCGCCGATCTCAACGTAGTGGTGGATGAACTGGGCGGGCGCGTGAATGTCATCGGTTTGTGTCAAGGCGGCTGGATGGCATTGATATACGCGTCGCGCTTTCCTTCCAAAGTCAAAAAGCTGGCCCTCGCCGCCGCGCCGATTAACATCGCGGTCGGCAATTCGCATATTTCGGAGCTCGCGCACAAGACGCCGATGGTTATTTTCCGCGAACTGGTAGATATCGGCTGCGGCCGCATGATCGGGCAGCACGCTCTGCAATTCTGGTCTCCGAGTTTCGATCGAGAGACAATCCGCAAGGTCCTGCAGTTGCCACACGAGACCAGCTCCGAGGCATTTGGCCGGCTAGAAGCTCGCTTCCGCGAGTGGTACGCCTCAACGCTCGATTTGCCCGGGGCCTACTATTTGCAAGTGGTCGAGCATTTGTTCAAAGAGAACCGCCTTGCCGCCGGCCGTTTCGTGGCGCTCGGCCGCAAGGTCGATCTCTCCGCGCTTCGTTGCCCGTTGTTCCTGCTCGCCGCGCAGGACGACGACGTCGTCGCTCCCGCGCAGATATTTGCGACCGAACACTTGGTCGATGGGCAACGATGCGCGGTTGAAAAAGCGATAGCCCCGGGGGGACATCTCGGCTTATTCATGGGTAGAGAGCTTCTTGCCCGTGCTTGGCCGGATGTCGCGCGCTGGCTCTCACGCTGAGTGGCGCGGAGTTAGGGGTGACGGTAATCACCGGGGAAACCATTACGTCCCGAGCTTTCATCGCACCGACTCCTCAACGTCCAAAGAAATTTCCACTTTAAGGATAACCTCCCAGAGACGCACAATACGAAATCTATTACTGCCCGTGACGCATTGATCTACATCAAAAAGGGTTCGGGCAAAGACCGTACAAAACTACTAAGAAAACCTTTGTTTGTGTTTGACAAATATCAAAGTCGCCACCGCAATGATTGAGAATTATACAACATCTGGACTGTGCAATTAGCAAGGAGTTCTCCCATGTCGCTGCCCCACGTACTCAAGCGTATTCGGCTCGAGCTTGCTCGATCCAAGGAGTTTCCGATGGGCTCCGCGCGCCATGGTTATGAATTCGTTGCCCCACTCGACAATAAGGGACACATCGATCCGCATCTGTGGCAGAAATACCGGGAGTATTGCGGCGTCCGCAGGTTTTGGAACGGCGCCGAGGAAGAGATCGGGCGACTCACGCATAAGCCGGGCGGCGCGGAGCACGCACGATGGGTGTTCGATTACGACCCGAGTGCAACCGACGACGACGAGGCTGGATACCGCTTCGGCGCGCACGCCTTCGCGCCTGGCGAATACGTTTCAATCGCGGGGCACAAGGGGGGATCCCACACTTTCAAGGTAATCTCGGTTGAACCGGCCGCGTAATCGGGCGAGAATGCGGCCTTTCGATCGGATAGAACTCAGCTATGACGCGACGTGTCTGGCGCCCCCGCAGCAATACAAGGCGCCGGCTTTATGAGATCCTGGAGCACGGCCCGATCGGCGATCGCACCGGACTCATCGTCAGCCGCCTGATCGTCCTCCTGATCGTCACCAACCTCGTCGCCATGACGCTCGATTCGGTGCCGGCCTTGGAGGCGCAATATGGGCCGCTGTTCCTCGCGATCGAGGTGTTATCGCTGATCGCCTTCACTATCGAATACGCGCTGCGGGTTTGGGTGGCGGCCGAGCACGCGCCATACCGGCACTCGAGCGAACGCAAGGCGCGTTGGAAGTTCGTCACCAGCCCGCTCGGCCTGATCGACCTGCTCGCGGTCCTGCCATTCTGGTTTGCACTCGTGCTGCCGGCCGATCTGCGGGTCCTGCTGGTATTTCGAATGGTGCGCTTTCTCAAATTGGCGCGCTACTCGCCGGCGATGCGCTCGCTGTTGGATGTGCTTTACAACGAGCGCCGGGCGTTGTTCGGCTGCTTCGTGATCTTGCTGGGGGCGACGCTTGTCGCCGCCAGCATCATGCATGTGATCGAACGCCATGCGCAGCCTGACAAATTCGGCACCATTCCTGATGCGATGTGGTGGGCAATCGTCACGCTGGGCACGATCGGCTACGGCGACGTCGTCCCAGTGACCGCGCTGGGGCGCGTCGTCGCCTCGGTCACAATCTTCGTCGGCTTGATCATGGTCGCCTTGCCCATCGGCATTGTCGCAACGGCGTTCGCCGAGGAGATCCACCGTCGCGACTTCGTCGTGACCTGGGGAATGGTCGCACGCGTGCCGTTGTTCGCAGAACTCGAGGCAACGGAAATCGCCGACATCATGCGACTGCTGCACGCACAGCAAGTCGAAGCCGGCGACGTCATCACCCGACGCGGCGAGCTCGCCCATTCCATGTATTTCATCGCGGACGGAGAAGTGGAAGTCGAACTCAAGCACGAGCGCGTCCGGCTCGGCGCCGGTCATTTCTTCGGCGAGATCGCAGCGCTGCGCCGCACGCGCAGGTCGGCGACCGTGACCGCCGTCAGGCGAACGAGCCTACTCGTGCTCGACGCTCACGACCTGCGCGTTCTGATGGACCGGGACGCCCGAATCGCAGAGCGTATCCGCGAGGTGGTGCGCACGCGGCTCGGCGGCGAGCCACTCACGCCGAAGGGCGATCTTGTCGCCGAAGAGCTTGAGGAGGTGGAGACGCTCCACCCTTCGGTGCACAGCCGTAGCCATGAGTGAATGTTTTCGCGCGGGGAGGGCTCTCATGCTCAGTGCGAGAGCATGCAGCAAACGGGCGGGGTCGTCTTTCCAGGATGCGCGAGCCACTACCGACGGATATGGCTATTCTTCATTGCGCAGCAATTTTCTTTGCGGACTCCAGATCTGCAAGCCGTGCCGGTCAATTACGTAATGATCTGGACCCAAGGATTGGGCGGCTTCGAGCGCCAATTCCAGAGATTGAAACGTCTGCACGGTATGGCCGCGATGAGTCGTGACGTGAAACGGAGCGTGTACGTCATGACCCTCTCTGTCTTTTCCGATATATCTGCGTAGGCGGGCTATTGCTTGATTTGGCATCCAGCTTCCTTCATCGGCCTCGCCACAACCCTGACGCTGCGATACATCGCTAAGTGCCAGCAGCAACATATGCAGTGCGGCACCTCGTGCCGCTCTACTATCTTTCGATAGCGCGGAGGACGGAATCATAACAGCGATTAGGCGTTTTCCTTGCTTTCGCTGGAACGATCGGCCGCATTAGCGATCGACCCAGGTGAGCCCGCAAGCTGGTCCATGCCAATCTTCAAGTTTTCCTCAGGTTGAGCGGAAGGTTTTTTGACGGAAGCGAGCGCCCGGCGCAAATGTCGGCGGGTTTCCTCTAAGTCAAGCACGAAGACGGCGTTCTTGACTGCAGGCGTCATGACTTGAACCTCCATGGACAAGATTTTCAAGGCGTTAAATTGCGCCCCAATCGCGAGCACAACTTTGATCTACGTCAAGTTTCAATGATTCATGCCCTATGGGTGCTCTGGACCTCATTTTCGTCCTGGCAGTGCTCATCCTCAGTGGGAGAGCATGCAACAAACGGGACTTGCTGCCAGAAGCTCGCGCGTAACGCCGCCGAAGATCCATTCGCCCAATCGGCTATGGCCATACCCGCCGGCCACGATCAAGTCCGCCCTCTCGTCTCTCACAAATTGAAAGAGCTCGGCCGCAACCGACCCGCGTGGTGGGCACCAGACCTGGTCTGCGACAATGACCCGGTGGCGCACGAGATAGCCGGCCACGTCTGCCAAAGTTTTCTTGGACTGCGCGTGGCTTTCATGCTCGCCAACTTCGAGGAGCAGTACCTCTTTCGCCTCCTGCAGCAAGGGGAGTGCGTCGCGCACGGCGCGGCGGCATTCGCGGGTATCCTTCCACGCTACGACCACCCGCCGAAGCTCGATCGGCCGGGCGGCGTCGGGCACCAGCAGAATAGGGCGGCCTGCCCGCAGCAAAATCGCGCCGGGGTCATGGTCGTCGCCGCTGCGCCGTCGCCCGATGACGAGCAGATCCGCCGCTCTTGCTTCCCGCAACAGCAGCTCTCCGGGAGAGTCCAGCATGCTGCGCCATTCGACTTGTTTGAGCCATCGACCTTGGTCGCGGAACTGTTCGCCCCTCTGCTCGAAACGCGCCATTATCTTTTGAAAGTCGTACTGGCTGGATTTGGTCAGCCGGACATCTCCGGCCACGAAGGCCGGCCATATCGCGCAACCGGCAACCCCGATCAGCGTAGCCCGGAAGCGGTCGGCCAGGCCCATTGCGAGCTCGATCCTTGGCTCACAATCGTGATCGAGCTCGACATGTACCATCACCGCCGCAAGCGACGGGTGAGGTTCGGTTTTGCTTTCCACGACGCCGCTCAACGTTTGCAGACCTTCGCTTAGCATGGTTGTTCTCCCGGCATGGCATCGAGCGCCGAAATCTCAGTGAGACAACACGCAACAGACCGGAGTCGATGTCAGAAGCTCATGCGTGACGCCGCCGAAGATCCACTCGCCCAGGCGGCTATGCCCGTAGCCGCCGGCGACGATCAAATCTGCGCCCTCATCGCGAACGAGGTGAAGGAGTTCGGCACCGACCGGCCCGCGCGCTCGCCGCCGAATCTCGCGCGGCGCGACAACGCGATGGCGCCGAAGATATTGCGCCACGTCGGAGAGGATGGCGGCATTGTCCGACTGGCCTTCCTCGATTCCGACGATGAGCACATCTTCGGCCTTGTGCAGAAACGGAAGCGCATCGCGCACGGCGCGCCGGCACTCGCGCGTGTCTTTCCATGCGACCACGACGCGGCGGAGTTGGGTGGGAATAACAACATCAGGTGCGACCAGCAGCGGTCGGCCCGCGCGCAGCAAGATCGCGCCGGGATCGACGAGTTCATGCACGGAGCCGCCGCCATGCTGCCTTCCCACGATAATGAGATCCGCCGCTCGTGCTTCCCGCGACACCAGCTCATACGGCAGCTCAAGCGCGGCCCGCCATTCAATCTGCTTGAGGTGCTGGCCCTTGGCCCGGAATCTCCTGCCCATCTCATCCAAGCGCGCGCCCACCGCCCGGCAATGGTCTTCGGAGGGCTCGTGGTAGAGGACGACGCCTCCCGCCGCGAAAGACGGATGCAATGGCAGGCCTGCGACGCCAATAAGGGTCGCCTCAAATCGGTGCGCCAGAGCCAGAGCCAGCTGGACCCTCTGTTCGCAGTCGCGCGCGACATCGACGTGCACCATCATGGTTGCGAACGATCGGCCTTGCTGCGGGGTGCTGCGACCGGCAATGGCGCTGACTGAATTTTCGAACTGGGCCGTGGTCATGAACGTGCTCCGCCTCGGGTGCCTGCCTTCTCCAGTGCTATGTATGCCATGGGGGAACACTCCATTTCTTGAGATGGATCAAGAACGAGATCGGGGCCGCTGATCCCAAGCGGGCCAGCCGTTACCGCTGCTGGATGGATTTGAGATAGTCGATGATCGCGCCGACCTCGTCGGCCTCGAAGATGAATTCCGGCATGTCCGGGTGGCCGGTAGAAATGCCCTCGGCCAGCGCCTCGGCAAGCCCTTCGACCTTGAACTTGCGAGCGAGTGTACGAAAGGGAGGCGCCTGCGGGTGGGAACTGGCGCCGCTGCGGCCGACGGCATGGCAGCGGGCACAATGGGTGATCAGCAACGCCTCGCCGCGTCGTGCCGGCGTGCTGAGCTTCTTGGCCAGCGTCGGGGTCGTGAGGCCGATCATGAGCAAGGCGCAGAGCAACGAGCAGAGGCTTGCGGCGCGCATGGCTGCCCTAGCCTAATCTGCCGCGAGTCGCATCGCGGATCGTGTCGAGCAGCCCATTCCCCAACAGAGGTTTTTCCACGATCGGCACGCCGGCTTTTTCGGCTTCTTTGCGCAGCGACGGGCTGGGCTGGCTGATAACCAGTATCGCAGGGGCGGAAAACCGCCGGGCCCGCAATTGCATGATGGAGTGCAGCCCATTATCCGCGGGGATACTTTGATCGATCACCAAACAATCGCAACGGCTCAATTCGCCCGCGGCCAGGAATTCCACTCCGCTGGCATAGGTGCGGACGGTCAGGCCCTCAAGCTCGAGCCAGAATTTGAGCGAATTTCGAATCGCGAGGTCATCGCCCACGACAACGACGACAGGCCCCGTGCTCGAGAATTCCTTCCGATCGGTCATTGTTTCGCTTGTCGGCGGCCCCTTAGTGGCCGCGTTGGATGTAAAAAACACCAGGTCGACGCAGTCGTTTTTGATCTGCCTCAAATTTGCGGAAGCCGCGGCTCGGTGGCTCATGAGCCAGGCGCCCAGTCCAAGCATTTGCCCTGGCAGCTTCCCGAAGTCCTTCGTTTAAGACACGCAACGGCCTGCAATGTTCGCTACGGCAGAGCGAGCGAGAGGGCTGACCAGCGCCTCGCAACCATCAGGCAAATCAACCGATGTGCGCGGGACATTGCCTTCCACGGCGCCGCTGGCCGGCGTGGAATAGGGTGTACGCGCCAGCGGGAGCCGGTCGCCCTTGTCAGCGCAGTTGATAGTCTCCTGGGAAGGCACGGCGGCGGCCCAACTTGTGCCGGCAGATGCTCTGATGCTGATGAGAATCGAGATGATCGCAAGGACGAGACTGCAGGCAATTAACCAATAACGAAGGCTCCTGTCTCTCGATGCGACCGAGCCCGATATGTGCGGTGACATGAGTCATCCCCTTCAAAAGATGACTAATGCTAGCGGGGATCACGAGAGCCGAAAATTCCGGCGTTGTGCCTCCGGAAAACCCCGGAGGCGCGGAGTGAAAAATTGGTTCGAGGGCGGCTGGCGAGGCTGCATCAGCCTCAAACGCAAGAAATGAAACAGCGTACGTTGATCAACGATTATTTGGAGGGCACATGAGGTTTTCTAGCTGCGAAAGTACAGCTATGTCTCGCGACGTGCTGCCTGGTTAGAGCCCGAATCAAGGATGCCAGCAATCAGGGCCATTCGCACTAGGTCGGACAAGCTGGCAGCCTGCATCTTCATCATGAGATTTGCTCGGTAGTTTTCAATTGTTCGGGCGCTGATCCCGAGATCATATGCAATCTGTTTGTTCGCACGTCCGGCTACCAAGCCCTGCAGCACATCGCGCTCCCGGTTCGACAAACCCGCGAGGCGACTTTGGATGTCACTTCGTTCGGCCTGACGCTTTTGGTCGCGATCTCCCCGATCGAGCGCCGACCGTACGGAGGCGAGTAGAACTTCATCCTCAAAAGGCTTTTCCAGAAAATCGGCCGCACCCATTCTCATCGCTTCGACGGCGAGCGGGATATCCCCGTGAGCCGTGATGACGATGACAGGCGCGGTCACGTTGAGCTCTCGCAAGCGGCGCAGCAGATCCATGCCGCTGAGCTCGGGCATTCTGACGTCGGTAATGATACAGCCTGCCTGTACCGTGGGTGCAACCTGGAGGAACCCAGCAGCGGAGTCGTACGTCCGCACGTCGATTCCGGCGGAGCCCAGCTGGAAACTAAGCACCTCCCGGACCGCCTGGTCGTCGTCGATCACGTGGACGATGGGCTTGTCAGACCGCATCACTGACATCCTCCCCCAGCGCAGCCCGCAGGGTGAAGCGAAAGATCGTTCCGCCGCCGGGATTGCCTTCGACCGTAATTCGACCGCCGTGGGCCTCGACAATGGTACGACAGATCGACAGACCGACCCCCATCCCGTGAGGCTTGTCGGTGACAAAGGGCTGGAATAGCTGCGACATGGATTCCGGTGCGATACCCGATCCGGTATCCGCCACGCTGACGGCAACCATATCGTCGTCCTCCGCCGCCGTGGAGATCGTAAGCTCACGCACGTCGGATGCCGCCATCGCCTCGACGGCGTTGCGGATCAGGTTAAGCAGCACCTGCTGGATTTGAATCTTATCGACCAGCACGAGATCAATGGCCGGGTCGAATTGGAATCGGACGCGAACTCGTTGATCCCTCGTTCCGACCAGCGCCAACGCGCTCGCCTCTTCGATGAGCTTCTTGACGCTCTCCATCCGGCGATCGCTGTCACCACGTCCCACGAATTCGCGCAAGCGACGGATAATCTGTCCCGCGCGCAGGGCCTGATCGCCGGCCTTGTCCAACGCGTCGCGAAGTAAATTAGAACGGTCTTCGCCGCCGGCTTCGAGCAGCCGTCGTGAGCCCTTCATGTAGCCCGCGATCGCCGATAATGGCTGGTTGAGTTCATGCGCGAGGGCCGATGCCATTTGACCCATCGCAGTCAATCGAGAGACATGAACGAGCTCCGACTGCAACTCCTGCAGCCTGGCCTCCGATTCCTGACGCTGGGTTATGTCGCGGATGAAGCCGGTAAAGAAATGTCGGTCACCCGATCGCATCTCGCCGACGGCCAGCTCCATCGGAAAAGTTGATCCGTCCTTGCGCTCGCCAACCACCAGCCGCCCGATGCCGATGATTCGCCGTTCTCCCGTGCGCATGTACCGCTTCAAATAATCATCGTGATTTTCCCGATAGGGGGAGGGCATCAACATCTTGACGTTTTTGCCGATGACTTCTGCTCTGCTGTAGCCGAACAGCCGTTCGGCGGCCGAGCTGAAGGATTGCACGACCCCCCCTTCTTCGATCACGATCATCGCGTCGGGCACGGTCTCCAGGATCGATGCGAGATGTGCCTCGCGCGCGAGCGCCTCGCGCGTGCTGCTGGCTGCTTGAATGCGGTTGCGCTGCAGTAGCTCTCCGCTCCAGGCAATGCCGGCGCCGATGACTGCGAATAAAACAGAATTGGCGCTTTCGGCGACTGATGTGCTGGGAGAAATCGTGGCGACGAAGAAACCGAGCAAAACGCTAAGGGCGGTTGCCAACAGCCCCGGGCCGAGTCCCCCCAAGCCGCTGGCGACAAGAACCGCTGGAGTGAATAAGAGGTAGGGCGAGGCATCTCCCAAAACCGGCGCAAGGGCGAGTCGCGCCAGAAATACAACGGCCACGGCAGCCGGCGCCAAGGCGTAGCGAATCGCGTCCCCGCGCAGAAAAAGCCAATGTTTGAAACCGGTTACCTGGTCCTCCGGGCCCGATTTCGCGGCCAGATTCCCGAGCAGCGTCTTCATCGTGAGCCTTTGGTTGGCGGTTGCGCCTCCGGGGTAGCCCGGAGGCATTTTATCGGAATTTTCGGCTCCTCGCGCGGCCGCTACCAATGACACATGCAATGGAGGGCACGAGCCATGCTGACGCAGACCACAATCCGGAATGGTTACTTCAAGCAGCGGCGAGCGCAATCTCCTGGTGCGCCGCTTGCTGTCGCCACGCAAGCCGGCGCGATCGAACTTATGGGTGCGTGCATGCCGTTTGTCGCCAATTCGGAGATCTATGGCGAGAACGAGCCCGCCGATTACCTCTACAAGGTCGTCAGCGGCACGGTGCGAACCTATAAGGTTCTCGTGGATGGACGGCGTCAGATCGGCGCGTTCTATCTGCCCGGCGACATCTTCGGCTTGGAGACGGGAGATGAACACACGTTTTCAGCCGAGGCGATCACCGACTGCAACATTACGGTGATCAAACGCAGCACGGTCATGGCGCTTGCGGCGCGGGACAACGAGGTCGCCCGCGAGATGTGGGCGCTGACTGCCCGCGAGCTCCAACGAGTGCAAGAACACTCGCTCGTGCTGATCAAGAGCGCGGAAGAGCGGGTGGCGGGCTTTCTGTTGGAAATGGCGGAACGCGCGCCCAGCGCCGGAGCAGTCGAGCTCTCGATGTCGCGGCAGGACATCGCCGATTATCTCGGCCTGACCATCGAAACGGTTTCACGCACGCTAAAAATTTTGGAAGACGCGGCGACGATTGAAGTCGCAAAGCGGCGCCGGATCCTGTTGCGCAACCGCTCAGCGCTGCGCCGGCTCAATGCTTAGGAGGTGCGAAGGGCGTCGGGAGTATCAGCAGGGATCGATGAACATGTGGTGCCCCGAAAGATACGATGCGACGCCCGTTGAGTGCAGGGAGGCTAGAATGTTTCGGGCAACCCAAACCGATGAACGACCAGGCCTCTTTGGCCGATTTGGTCGTTGGTTCCAAGATTGGAGCCGCAGACGCAAAAGGCTAGCGGAGCTTGCAAGCTGTGGTCCTGCCGAAGTGGAGCATATGGCGCGCGACCTGGGCATGAGCCGGGGCGAGCTGTCTGTTCTCGCCGGCAAGTGGCCGGACTCCGCGGATCTGCTGTCCCGGCGGCTGGAGCAGGTCAATCTTGCGGGTGTCGAACCGCAGGTCCTTCGCGATCTCGAGAGAGTTTGCACCTTGTGCGGAAGCAAACGAAAATGCGAGTACGATCTGACGATCCACCCCTCTCATCCCGCTTGGACCGGATACTGTCCGAACGCGCCGACAATCAGCGCTTTGATGACCGAACGCACTGCGCGGCGCGCCGCGAAGGGATCTGAATGTCACGAAAACAGTTCGTCCGGGTTGGACTTGTCCTGAGCCTTGCGTTGTTGGTGCATGCCCCCTCAGCTTTCGCGCAATCGCCGGCCGCGCAAAGAGGCCTGACCTTCGTACGCGCTCATTGCGCGCAATGCCATTCCATCGACAAGGTCAGCGAGAGCCCTCTCGCAACCGCGCCCCTGTTCCGCACTTTTCATCAGAAATTTCCAATCGAAAATGTGCGCCGTCGGTTGTCGGAGGGAATCATGACCACCCATCCGACGATGCCGCAGTTCAGGCTTGATGCCGATCAGACCACGGACGTCATCGCCTATCTGCAGACACTCGAGCCCTAATCTCGCGGCCGCGCGCAGCCGGCGACACGTTCCTTCGATGGACTTTGACCTGGATCAACATTCCGGCTTGCGACGCACGGTAATGCAAAAGGGCCCCAGCGGGGGCATGAAGCAAAGGCAAGGGATCAGGTCATGACGCAATCAAGCTCCGAGCGCGGTTTCATTCTCACTTTCCGCCTCCTTATGGCGTGGACGTTCCTCTACGCCGCGTCGCATCAGGTGTTCAATCCGAAATTCAGTGCGGTGGCGTTCCTTAACCAAACAAAAACCTTCCACGACGTCTATGCCGTGCTCGCCACGCCCACCATCGATCCCGTTCTAACGTTCCTGGTCAGCTACGGTCATCTCTTGATCGGGCTTTCGCTCCTAGTTGGCTTGATGGTTCGCGTCAGCGCGGCATTCGGCGTGGCGCTTCTGCTGATGTATTGGACCGCGCACATGGACTGGCCGTTCATCGAAAACCGGAACAACTTCATCGTCGATTACCACATCGTCTACGCGACGCTGTGCGTCTATCTGATCGCGAACCGCGCCGGACACGTCTGGGGCATCGACGGTTGGTTGGAGAAGCTTTCGTTCATCGAGCAGCGCCCGTCGCTGCGGTTCCTGGTCGCCTAAATCAAATAGAAGCGATGCGGCGGCGGCGCGCGCCGCCGCTGTGTACATCCCCACGTTGAAGCGCTGAGCATGCCACGTGATCCCATGATTTATTCGAACCAGCCCCCCGCGGCGGATTTGCCGTTCGACATCGGCGATGACGTCGACGATACGGCGCCCGCGGCGGTGATCTGGCACGTGCCGCTCGGCGACGAAGAATTCGGCGGACTTCTCCTACTGTTTTAATCTTAGGGGTGGGACATGCGGGAGCTTGCAGTGGCTATCGTTTTTTCGGCGCTCGTAGTGGCCGGAGTTCTGCTCCTGCCTTATCCTAAATCGCCGCCTCAAACCGTCGCAGTGGGACAGACGGCACCGGAAGCCGCGAGACCCCAAGCTGAACCGGTCCAGCCTCCCACTTTAGCTGTGCAGCGGCAGGTCCAGACCGCCGCCCAGCCCGTGACGGGTTCGGGCGGTGACCGAGAGCAAGGCCGTCAGGTCTATCGCAAGTGCCAGGCCTGTCACTCGCTCGAGCCAGGAAAAAATGGGATTGGCCCCACACTCGCAGCGATCGTAGGTAAAAGAGCTGGAAGCGAGCCCGGCTTTGCCTACTCAGCGGCCCTCCGGGCATCCGGGCTGAGCTGGGACGGGGCAACCCTCGACCAGTTCTTCTCGACCCACAAAAGTCCGTCCCCGACAACAAGATGCCCTTTCCCGGACTCAAGACCGAGAACGAGCGCCGGGACGTGATCGCATATCTTGCAGCCAGCGCGGCAGCTGCACCCGCCGGGACGTCCCCGCCCGCTGCAACGCTCGCTCCCGCAGCGCCTCCGCAGCGCGGGTCGGTCAGCTACATTCCCGATATTCGCTACACCCTTCGGTCGGGAATCGCCGAGGGACGGATGGTTTTCATCGGTATCGGCGGGATGATCGACGGCCAGGTCAATCCGGTCCTATCGGCAGCCGAGGGCCAAGTGGCCCAGATCACGTTGATGAACGGTGAAGGCGCGGAACACGACATCATTTTTCCCGATCAAAACGCCAAATCGCCCCGGATCACCGGACGGGGTTCCAGCACAACGCTCGCCTTCCGAGCCGAACGCGCTGGAGACTTTACGTATCTGTGCAGCGTGCCTGGCCATGAGCTTGCCGGAATGAAAGGGCAATTCCTCGTTACGCCACGACCCCCTGCGCAAACCGTCGTCGAAGCGGTTATCACGCGCGAAGCAACCGACCTGCCGCCGCCGATCGGCGCGCGCGCCCCGCAGACCGTCCGCGTTGACCTGATCACGGTCGAGCTCGAGGGCAGACTCGCGGAAGGAGCGACGTTTGGCTTTTGGACCTTCAATGGCAAGGTCCCCGGCCCGTTCCTGCGGGTTCGCGTCGGCGATACGGTTGAGGTGCACCTCAAGAACGCTGCCGACAGCAGCATGATTCACTCCGTGGATTTTCATGCGGCTACCGGGCCAGGCGGCGGCGCAGCAGCTACACAAGCTGATCCAGGCCATGAGAAGGTGGTCAAGTTCAAGGCGCTGGTGCCCGGTATCTACGTGTATCATTGCGCCACCCCGATGGTGGCCCATCACATTGCCAACGGGATGTACGGCTTGATCTTGGTCGAGCCCGAGGGCGGATTGGTGCAGGTCGATCATGAACTCTACGTGATGCAGGGAGAAATCTACACGGAGGCTGCGTTCGGGCAGCGCGGGAGTCAGGAATTCAGCGTCGAGAAGCTTTTACACGAACGGCCGGAATATTTCGTCTTCAACGGTTCCGTGGGGGCTCTGTCCAAACTGCATCCAATGAAAGCGAAGGTCGGCGACACAGTCCGGATCTTTTTCGGCGTGGGCGGACCCAATTACACCTCGTCCTTCCATGTCATCGGCGAAATCTTTGACCGGGTTTATAGCCTCGGAGATTTGCAAAGTCCGCCGGCCCGCGGGGTACAAACCGTTACCGTACCCCCCGGGGGCGCAACCATTGTCGAGTTCAGGCTCGATGTGCCGGGCAATTATATTCTGGTGGACCACGCGCTCTCGCGCGCCGAACGCGGGTTAGTTGGAATTCTGCAAGTGGAGGGCGACGCAAAGCCAGAGATCTTTGAGGGCAAAGTGGAACCGGGAAGCGGCCACTAGCATAATCGCCGCGTGGAACGCCGCACCATGAGCCCAATCCCGCGTCTCAAACCGTATCGAGGCCCCGCTCTTTTCTCATACGGCTTCCGTCCCTTTTTCTTTTTCGGCGCATGCCAGGCGGCACTCTCCATGGCGCTGTGGTTGCCGCTCTTCGAGGGCGAAGTTGCGGTTCCGACATTATTTGCGCCGCGCGACTGGCACGCGCATGAGATGCTCTTCGGTTACGTGCCTGCCGTCCTTACAGGGTTCCTGCTGACGGCGATCCCAAACTGGACCGGAAGGCTGCCGTTGCAGGGGATGCCGCTGCTTTTTCTTGTGGTCCTCTGGATGTTAGGTCGCCTCGCCGTCTCCTTTTCGGCCTATCTCGGCTGGGTATTAACAGCGATCATTGACGGCGCGTTCCTTATACTCGTTGTTGGAGTGATGGCGCGTGAAATCGTCGCGGGGCAGAATTGGCGGAATATGAAAATCCTTATTCCGGTGACGATCCTTGCGCTCGCAAATGCCGCTTTTCATGTTGAATCGCATCTCTCTGGCGCGGTGGAATACGCGCTCCGAACCGGAGTGACGGCCGTTCTCCTTCTTGTCATGCTCGTTGGCGGGCGCGTCATTCCCAGTTTCACACGTAATTGGCTGGTGCGGGCGAATCCCGGCCGTCTGCCGATCCCGTTCGGAAGATTCGATATGGCGGCGCTCACTTTAAGCGTGGCTGCGCTTTGCCTGTGGATCATCGCACCTGACGTCCTGATATCCGGCGTGGCCTTGTGCGTCGCCGGAATCCTTCATCTCGTGCGCCTTGCCCGCTGGGCGGGAGAGCGAACGACCCGCGAACGCCTGGTCTTCGTTCTGCACGTCGCCTACGCCTTTATCCCGCTCGGCTTCGCGCTTGCAGGATTGGCTGCTTTCGGCCTGGTCGTGCAGAGTGCCAGCCTGCATGCGTGGATGGCCGGAGCTGTCGGGGCAATGACACTCGCGGTAATGACGCGGGCGAGCCTGGGTCACACCGGCCACGAACTCGTCACGCGAACTGGCACACAAGTCATATACGCCGCCGTCGTGCTGGCGGCGCTGGCACGGATCGGAGCTGCGCTGCTCCCCGCTTGGACCATGGTACTCATCCATGTCGCAGCGCTTGCTTGGATCGTTGCTTTTGGAGGGTTTGCGCTGCTCTATGCACCCATGCTCTTCCATGCGCGCGGGAGCTGACGTCGGAGTCGAATCCTCTTCCGCAGCTGAAGACATTGTTGGCTTTCGAGGTATCGTGCGAAAGTCCTGCGCCCTCATGTGTGCTGTGACGTCGTCAAAAAGGTCTGCTGTGACGTATCGATACCGATAGAAGAGGTGTTCAAGTTGTCGGCCCCGCTGCTGCCGCTGCCGAAGCCCGCCTCGCCTGAACGAGCTGAGAGGTCGAATTTTCGGAACTGCCCATGGCGCCGCTCGCTGGATAGCCGGCGAAGCCGCCGAGCTGCCAATTCAAGCCGGCCGCACCCAAGCCTGGCTGATCCCACTAGCGTATTGCCCGCGATGTTGTAGGCCTGGAATGCGCCGGTGTTGACGTTGCGCAGCACCAGGTTGGATGTGCCGGGACCCTGGATCGGGCCGACGCCGGCGTACTGCCAGTCCAGCCCGACGTTGCCCAGGAAGAAGGCGCCGGTGATCGCATTGTTGGCGATGTCGTAGATCTCCAGCCCGCCGCTGCCGCTGTCGATTAGCCAAAGAGAGCAAGCTTCACGATGCAGGCGTCGGGGTCTTGTGGGTCGGATCGAATTTCGAATCCAAGCTCCCTGCACATCGCCAACATCGTCGCGTTCTCGCTCAAGACTTGCCCGCCAATGGTCGTGAGGCCCTCCGATCGGGCGTATTCGACGATGAGCTGCATGAGCAGGTAGCCGAGGCCGCGCCCTTTCATATCGGACCGCACCAAGATCGCGAATTCGCCGTGCTCGTAGTTCGCATCGGCGTGAACGCGGACGACGCCGAGCATGTCGCCGGATGCCTCCTCGAGGGCGATGAACGCCATGGCGCGGGCGTAATCGATCTGGGTGAAACGTGCGATGAAGGTGTGGCCGAACTCCTTAACCGGGGCGAAGAAGCGCAGGCGCAAATCCTCCGGCGTGACCGCAGCGAAAAACGGGCCGTACAGGGGCTCATCCTCGGGGCGGACCGGCCGTACACGTATCTTCGTCCCGTCTCGAAGCTCGGCGTGTCGTTCCCATTCCTTAGGGTAGGGCCTGATGGCCAAGCGGGAGCTCGATCCCCCGCGGGCCGCCGGCTCGACCGCAGCGACCGCTATGCGGGCATCAACGGCAATGAGGCCGTTCTGATCGGCCAGCACCGGATTGAGATCGAGTTCACGCAATTCCGGCAGATCGGCAGCGAGTTGCGCAAGCTTGACCAGCAGGAGCGCAATGGCGTGGATATCCGCGGCGGGAACGTCGCGATAACCCTTAAGCACGCGCGACACCCGCGTGCGGGCGATCAGCTCGCCTGCGAGCTTGAGATCGAGCGGCGGAAGCGCGAGCGCCTTGTCGCCGATCACCTCGACCGCGGTGCCGCCCCGGCCGAACACGATAACCGGGCCGAAGGTCGGATCGTCGGCAATTCCCGCAATCAACTCGCGCGCCTTGGGGCGCACGACCATCGGATGGATGGTCACGCCGGTGATGTGCGCATCCGGCCGCACGGCGCGCGCGCGTGCAAAAATGTCGGCGACCGCCTCGCGCACCGCGCCCTCGCTGATGAGGTTGAGCTTGACGCCGCCGACTTCGGATTTGTGCACGATGTCCGGCGACAGGATTTTCGCCACCGCGCCCGATCCCTGCGTCAGAAACGGCCGCGCCGCGGCAGCGGCTTCATCGGCATCGCGAGCAAGCTGCGCCGGCGCGATTGGAATGGAATAGGCCTCGAGCAGGCGCGCGCTCTCGATCGGATCAAGCCAGGTGCTTCCGCGTTGTAGCGCCTTCTCGACAACAGTGCGGGCGGCCGCGACGTCGGGCTTGAAGTCCTGCGCCAGGCTCGGGGGCGTCGCCATCATCGCCTCCAGCGCCTGCCGGTAGCGTACCAGGTGCATGAAGCCCCGCACTGCGTCGGATTCCGTGGCGTAGCTCGGAATGCCGGCGGCTTCGAAGATCGGCGTGACGGCATCGCTGGTTCCTATCCAGGCGGCGAAGACGGGCTTCGGCCGCATGAGGCGGTTGCGATGTCCGTGGGCAGAGGCGGCGATTGATTTGGCCGCCGCCTGCGCCGACGCGAGCGCGGTCGGAACATTCATGACCAGCACGGCATCGTTTTGGCGATCTTCGAGCAGCGCCTCGAACGCGGCGGTATAACGCGTCGCATCGGCATCGCCGGCGATGTCGACCGGGTTCGCGCGCGACCAGATTGGCGGCAGCGCCGCATCGAGTCGTGTCAAGGTCTCTGGGGAAATTTCCGCGAGAGTCCCGCCCAGATCCGCAAGCCGGTCCACGGCGAGGACGCCGATCCCGCCGCCGTTGGTGAGGATTGCCAACCGCTTGCCCGCAAACGGCCGTACGCGCCCCAGCGTCTCCGCGGCGGCAAACAATTCATCGAGATCGAGGACCCGCAGGAGGCCGGCCCGGCGAAAGGCGGCGTCGTAGACCGCGTCGGCACCGGCGAGCGCGCCGGTATGCGTCTGCGCCGCCTTGGCGGCTTGCGCATGACGGCCGGATTTGACGACCACCACCGGCTTCACGCGGGCCGCCGCACGTGCGGCCGACATGAACTTGCGCGCGTTGTTGATCGATTCGACATACAGCAAGATCGCCCTAGTCCGGCCGTCGAGCGCGAAGAAATCGAGCAGGTCGCCGAAATCGACATCGATCCTGTCTCCCAGGGACACGACCGCTGAGAAACCGATGTCGTGCACCGCCGCCCACTCGATGAGGCCTGCCGTTATGGCCCCGGATTGCGAGATGAGGGCGAGTTCGCCCGCCGGCGGCGTCCGCGCCGCGAAGCTGGCGTTGAGCTTGCCGCGCGATGACAACACCCCGAGACAGTTCGGCCCAACGAGCCGCAGACCGGTCCTACGTGCTGCCCTCTCGCAGGCATCGGCGAGCGAACCTTTCCCGTGGCCCAAGCCCGCGGTGATGATGATTGCCGCCGCCACGCCTTTTTCGCCGGCCGCAGCGACGATGCCGGGGATGGATTGCGGGGGCGTGACGATTACGAGCAGGTCGGGTGCCTCGCGCAGCTCCTGGATGGTTTTGACGGCTTTGATCCCCTCGATCTCACCGTAGTGTGGGTTGACGAGGCTGATCGACCCTTTGAACCCGGCGCTGCGAAGATTTCTCAAGACCGCGCGCCCGGCCGACGTGTCGCGCGGGCTCGCACCCACAACCGCGATGGACCGCGGCGAAAACAGTTTGTCGAGACGATACGTCGACATCGGCAGATCGATTACCAGGGAGGTGTAATGACTTTCGAGCCAAGTTACCCCTCCTAGCTCGCATCCAAATTAACAAAAATTGGCCCTTCGGCGTGAGGCCGCCGGGCTTGCCGTTGCTGTTTCGAGAGTGCCGCGAACAAGCCCCTCCAGAAGGGCATCAGGGCGCCGAAACCGGCCATCGCCTGAACGAGCTGAGAGGTCGAATTGTCGGAACTCCCCATGGCGCCGCTCGCTGACATTATCATCTCTTCGATCACCCATATTAACGTATGAATTTTTGGGAATTGCCGGTTTGATCTATATCAAGAGGCCGGGGGATGGTTCATTGCCGGGCGAAGCGGCAATCAGAGCGCGCAGCGGCTCAACGGCAGCCACCCGTTTCGCGCTCGCTGCTCGCCACAGCGCTCCGCCACGTTTTTGATCTATCGCAAGGCGGCGGGGCGCGAGACGGCCTTTAAGGCTCCTGCTGCCCGTTGCGCAAGTACTCGCGCCGCACGGCAAACCGTCGCCATAAGCGAAGGTCAATTAAGTTAAAGGAACGCTGTCTTAATATCATGGCTGCGCAGTCCATTATCGTCTGGGACCTGGAAACTGTGCCCGACCTGGCCGGGTTCGCGGCAGCCAACAATCTTGTCGGCCAGACCGACGCGCACATTCGTTCAGCTCTCGGCAACAGGTTCCCAAAGCACATCTATCACACGATCGTGTGCATCGGCGCGCTCGTTGCGCACCGCGAAAGTGGCCGCTGGGAGGTGGATGCGCTAGGTGCGCCTCACGTCGGCGAGCAGACCGAGAAGCAGTTGATCCGCGCATTCTGTGCAAATATCGCAGAATTTGCTCCGCAACTGGTGACCTTCAACGGTAACAGCTTCGACCTTCCCGTCCTGCGTTATCGGGCCATGATCCATGGCATCCCTGCGCCAGGACTGGCTGCTCGGCCGTACTTCAACCGTTACACCGAGGATGCAATCGATTTGTGCGACATTCTCTCCTCGTTCGCCCCCCATACCAAGACCTCGTTGAACGAACTGAGCAAGATCATGGGTCTACCGGGAAAGCCCGACGGCATGGACGGTGCCGAAGTCGAGCGATGTTTCCTTGAGGGTAGGATCAAAGATATTGCGAGATATTGCGCGACGGACGTTGTGAACACTTACCGTGTTTGGTTGAGATACGAGCTGTTTCGCGGCCGATTGAGCGAGGGCGAGCATCAGGCCAGCGAGCGCAGCTTGGCAGACTTCATGGCGCAACGGGTGAACAGAACGTTTCATGCCGACGGGGCGCCTGAAGTTCAAGCCGAACCGCCCGCCCAAACGGAAAACGAAATTTCAATCGATACATGGATTACCGATTTGTTGGACAAGCCGGAGGAGAGACGTGCGGAGTCGCTCTACGATTTGCTGCGGCGATTAAACCTAAGCATGTCGCATCTTGAGGAGGCGCACGGAACTTATGCCCGCAGGTTAGGCCTGCGTTAGATGGTGTTGCCAAATAGCTTTGGCGAATGGGCGTGGGAGGACTGTTATGACCGGCAAAAGAGATGGGTCGTCCATCACAGAGGGCTTGCGATATCCGATGGTGGACCTATGGACGGGGGGCATAGTGTTGCCGCTGATGTTCATAAACGCAGCGGCGACATATTACCTGTTGTCTGTCACTGCACCGCTGGCGCTCGTCGAGGCGTGGAGCAAAGCGCTTGAAACTTCGCCGGGTCCGATCAGCACGCGGCGTTCTTGAGCTGGCGGCTCAGTTGCTGCCCGAGTGGCGGCGCGCGCATTGAGACGTTTGTGACGGCGCCATCACGTCCTCGCGCGTCGCCGCATAGCCGTACGTCGGCGTGCGGTGCTCGTGACGGTTGCGAGGGGCATTACCGGCCTCAGGCGTGCTGCGGCGGCGTCAACAATGGCGGCGGTGATGTGTCGGCGTTGACGAAGCCGGCATTCAACCCGTCGGCTGCGCCGCTGCCGCCGCCGAAACCGGCCATTGCCTGTACGAGTTGAGAGGTCGAATTGTCGGAGCCCATGGCGCCGGTCGCTGAATAGCCGGCGAAGCCGCCGAGCTGCCAGTCGAGGCCAGCCGCGCCTAAGCTGGCTGATCCCACCAGCGTATTGCCCGCGATGTTGTAGACCTGGAATGCGCCGGTGTTGACGTTGCGCAACACGAGGTCGGACGTCCCGGGACCCTGGATCGGAGCAACGCCCGCATACTGCCAGTCGAGGCCGACATTGCCGAGGAAGAACGCGCCGGTGATCGCATTGTTAACGATGTCGTAGAGCAGAAGCCCGCCGGTGTTGACGTTGCGCAACAACATGTCGCCTTCGCCGCGGCTGCTGAAATCGCCGAACCCCGATGGCTGCCAATCCAATCCCACGGCGCCGAGGGGCACAGCGCCGGTGATTGTATTGTTGGCGACGTTGTAGATTATGAGGCCGCCCCCGACGCTGTCGCGCAACACCAGGTCGCTTTGTGCGCCGTGATTGCTCACCCCGGCCATCTGCCAGTTCAAGCCCACAGCACCCAGGCTCGCGGTTCCGGTGAGGTGGTTGTCCCTGATGTCGTAGACCTGCATTCCTCCGGTGTTGCTGTTGCGCAGGATCATGTCGGTTTCGCCGCGGCTACTGAAATTGCCGAAGCCCATGGTTTGCCATTCCAAGCCGACGTAGCCGAGGGAGGCGGACCCGTAGATGTTATTGTTGCTGATATTGTAGATCTGAAATTCGCCGGTAACTGAGCGGCGCGCCAGCATGTCGCTCGTGCCGCCAGCGTTGAATCCGCCAAGCGTGACAAACCGCCAATCGGCTCCGACCTGGCCCAACTCATAGCTCGCCAGGATCGCGTTGTTGCCGATGTTATAGATTTGATAGAGGCCCGCCCCAGGAGCTCCGTTCGCGCCGCGCAGGACCATGTTGGCAGTCGTGGCCGGCGGCGGTGCTGGGTTCGGACCCGGAACGGCCATGAAGCCGTGCCGGCCGCTACTGACGCTGTAGCCTACAATGACATGGCTGTTGTTGATGCCGTATGCATAGGTGTCGCTTGTCGCCGTGGGATCGTCCAGCGTCGTATAGAGGCCGCCGCCGAACCCGGCGCCGAACGCCGGCCTGTATAGGAAGCCGTGGTGGACGGGGCCGTTGGAGTAAACCCCGACGATCTCCCCGAGATCGTTGATGCCGAGCGCCTGGGTGTCGGTGCCCGCCGGATCGTCGAGCGTGGTGTAGGTGCCGTCGCTGTAGATGAAGCCGTGGGAGTGGCCGCTGGCGTCGGTGTAGCTCCCGACGACCTGGTCTCCCTCGTTGATGCCGAATGCGAAGGTGCCGCCCGGCCCCGCCAGGGGGTCGTCGAGGGTGATGTAGTTGCCGTTCCTATACAGGAACCCGTGGTTCGTGCTGCCGACGCTATAGGAACCGGAGATGTCGCCCTGGAAGGGAAAGTGCGCATTATTGATGCCGTATGCCTGGGTCCTCGTCGCTCCGGGGACGTCGAGCGTTGTGTAGGTGCCGAAGCCATAGAGGAAGCCGTGAACGCTGCCGATCCCATAATACCCGACGGTCCAGCCCGCATCATTGCTGCCCTGCGCGGAGGTGAATGGGCCCGCGTTGAGGGTGGTATAGGTGCCATCCTGAGGATTGTAGAGAAAGCCGTACCCTTGACTGGAGGGGGGCGTGCCGGAGGTGATGGCGTACCCTCCAACGATCAGGCCTGCCCTGTTGATGCCGTAAGCGGAGGTGCCGCCGCTCGCCGACGGAACATCAAGGGCGGTGTAGTTATAGATTGACACGATCCGGATCCTGACTGGTCTCGTGGAGCATCAAATCAAAGCTGTATAGGGTCCCATTCTCGGAGAGCCAGCCATTTGATCTATATCAAGAAGCAAGCACTGCGTTTGCCTCGCGACCTCAGGGCGCGTTGCATGCCATCCGCCAGTTCGACGGAACTCTGTCCGGCAGATGGCGGTTTGCGCGGAAGGTGAAGCCTGCAGAGCCAAAGCGTGGCTGGCGCGAGGCGGAGGCATAGTCGCGCCGGCGGCGGTACGTCGCGGCGCATTTACCGCGGGCCGGGCGATATGCGAGATTGCGGCGCGGATACGCGAGTGGGGAGATCGCGCGCGGAAGGACGCGTCAATGTCGAGATATTTCGTACGAGTGGCGGCCGCGGCGGCGTTTCTCGCGGTCTCGCCCGCCTTCGGCCAACAGGACGAAGCCGCGGATTATCCCAATCGTCCGGTGAAAATCATCGTCAGCGTGCCGGCCGGCGGCGGCGTCGATACCGTGACGAGAATTTTCGCCGCCGGGCTGCAGCAGCGACTCGGTCAGCCGTTCGTGATCGAGAATCGCGGCGGCGGCGGCGGCAATATCGGCGCGGAGACGGTGTATACCGCCGAGCCCGACGGCTACACCTTGCTTGCGTCGCAGCCCGCCCCCATCACCAGCAATATCGCGCTCTACAAAAAACTCAACTTCGATCCAGCCGCGCTCGAATCGGTCGCGGTCATGTCAAAGATCCCGAACGTCCTGCTGGTGCGTCAGGATTTTCCGGCGAAGACGGCGCAGGAGTTCATCGCTTATGCCAAAGCCAATCCGGGCAAGGTCACGTTCGCGTCGCAGGGGCCGGGCACGACGTCGCACCTGACCGCGGAACTGTTGATGAAGTTGACCGGAACCAAGATGTTGCACGTGCCCTATCGCGGGACCGGCCCCGCGCTCAACGATCTCGTCGCCGGGCACGTTGACTTCGTCTTCATGGAGCTCGCCTCCGCCTACAAGCTGCACGAGGGCGGAAAGGCGAGAATTCTTGCGGTCACCACCGATCATCGGCTCGATATGCTCCCTGACGTCCCCACATTCATCGAGATCGGCGTGCCTGACTTCGTGTCCGACACATGGAACGCCATCAGCGCGCCGCCGAAGACGCCGGCTGCGATTGTTTTGAAGCTCAATCGGGCGATCAACGAGATCGCCAGCGAGGCCGCGACCAAGGCGCGTTTTCGCGAGCTCAATCTCACCGCCGGTGCCGGCACTCCGCAAGACATGGCCAAGCTCAAGCGGGAAGAGACCGAGCGCTGGACAAAGGTGATCCGCGAGGCCGGCATCGAGCCCGAGTAGACCTGGCGCAGTGGCGCGACGATTACAGTTTTCCTGCAGGCGGCCGTGGCGGCCCATGAGGTGTTGACGCGTCTTCGTCAAAAGATTGAATCGTCATGCCCGCGCTTGGCGCGGGCATCCACGTCTTTTTGCAAAAGATGAAGACGTGGATGGCCGGGACAAGCCCGGCCATAACGCAAGAAGTCCTGCTTTAAGCAATAATATCGGGCGTGAGCTGGTCCTCGATGTAGGAAATTCGGTCGCGCAGAAAGAGCTTGCGCTTCTTGAGGCGCTGGACCTGCAACAGATCGGAGCCCGGCGAGTGTTGCAGTGCGGAGATCGCGGCATCGAGGTCGCGGTGCTCCTGCTGCAAGCGCGCCAGTTGCTCCCGCAACTCGCGTTCTTCGTCTTTGGTCATCGCCACCGCTGATGTTTGGGCGGCCGCAAAGCGTGCGGCCTACATCCCAGCTGTGCGTCCCAAACGCGCTCGCCTTTCAAGTAGCGCGCTTTGCCGTTTCTGACCACCGCCCCGTGCGATCCCATAGTCGAGCGTGGCGGGCGGCTTCGCTAAGCGTGGCTCGGCCTCGCTTGGCCGGGCGGAGAGCGGGCGTCGGCTTCGCTTCCGGTGCGACGGTGCCTGGCTTGCTTCCCGAGGCACATTTGGACCTGCGAGGTTCCCTCTGTTGGCTGACTGTCCCCAGGCCGGTCCTCCCGGGCACATGAATCGTCATAGGAATCGGGCGTTGCTGCGGTGCACAACCAAAGCCCCTTCGAAAAGACCCGGAGACGGTGTAGACTGCCCCAGTCAGGCAATGATCTGGCTGAGGAGAACCCCCCAACATGTCCATAGAAGCCCACCTTGCGGAACTGGAACGGCGGCATCGGGCGCTGGAGGCGGAAATTGCCGAGGCCCGCTCGCATCCGTCGGTCGACGATCTTCAGATCGTGGCGTTAAAGCGTCGCAAGTTGCTGGTGAAGGACGAAATCGCGCGCCTGCAGTTGGACGGTCTCGTTCACTGAGGTGGCGTTGTAGCTGAGTTGCGACTCGGCCGCCGCTCCACGCGCATCGAGGGCGGCGGCCCGTTAATCAAGAAAAAGGGGAGGGTACGATGCGCAGGCTGTTGCGGGCCGCGGTTGCCGCTGCGGTTGCAGTGGCCCTTTGCAGCCACGCCTTGGCCCAGGACTATCCAGATCGCACCATCACATTGATCGTGCCCTATCCGCCAGGCGGTGGCGTCGATGCTATGGCACGCGTCGTCGCGGAGAAGCTTGCGGGTGCGCTTGGCCAGCAGGTGGTAGTGGATAACCGGGCTGGTGGCTCGGGCCTGATCGGCACTCGCGCCTTCATCAAGAGCCCGCCCGACGGATTCACGCTATTTCTCGGCCACACCGGATCGGTCTCCATCAATCCCAGCCTCTACACCAATGCCGGCTTCGACCCCCGCAAGGACTTCGCACCCGTCGGGCTGATCGCCTCGATGCCTGTGGTATTGCTGGCGCACCCCTCGTTCCCGGCGAAAACGATCGGCGAGGTGGTCGCGATCGCGAGGAGCGCGGGAACGAACTTCAACATCGGGACATCGGCGGTCGGCACCGGCGGGTACCTCACCGCCGAGTTGTTCAAATCGGTTACCGGCATCGGGGCGGCGATCATCCCTTACAAAGGCACGGCGCAGGTGATGAATGATCTCCTCGGCAACCACGTCCCGATCGCGTTCGGTGTGTTGCCGCCTGCGCTCGGCAATCTGCAGGCCGGCACGCTGCGCGCGATCGCGGTGCTCGCTCCCGCGCGATTCAGTCTTCTGCCCGACGTGCCCACCGCAAGCGAGTCGGGGCTTCCCGGATTTGAGTCGGTCCTGCATTACGGGTTGCTGGCGCCGGCGGGCACGCCGCCGCCGATCGTCGAGCGTCTCAACCGCGCATTGCGCGCGGTGGTCGACACTGATGATGTGAAGCAACGAATCCTGGCCGAAGGCGGCGACCCTCTAACCTCGACGCCGGAGGACTACGCCAAGGACATCGATAACGAAGAGACGAAGTGGGGAACGCTGGTGCGCAAGCTCAATCTGAAGGTCGAGTGAGGCGCGGCACCTCGCCTGCTCACGCCTTCTTCAGTTCCGCCGCGGCGCGCGCCAGCACCTCGACCACCTTTGTTTCCGCATCGGCGTCATCGTCGAGCCGCTTCGCCGCGACGTCGCGCAAATTTTCCAGCGCCGCACGCACGAGCGGTGGCATGCCGTGGCGCTCTTCGTCCTCGCCGAAACGACGGCGCATGCGCGCGACCTTCTCGCCGATGGCGGCAAGACGCTCGAGCACGGCATCGACGAAATCGCGGTTGGCATCGAGGTACGCACGGCCCTCTTCGGTGATGGTGTAGAGCTTCTTGGCGCCCTCGGCCTGCGCGGTGACATATCCGGCCTCTTCGAGATAAGTCAGCGTCGGATAGACGATGCCCGGGCTCGGCGAGTACCAGCCGACGGTCTTGTCCTCGAGCACCTTGATGATCTCGTAGCCGTGCCGCGGCTGCTCGGCGATCAGCGCAAGCGCGATCAACCGCAAGTCGCCCTGCGCAAGCATGCGCCCGGCCCGCATCATATTGCCGCCCATTCCGTGACGGCCGCCCCAGCCGGAGCGGAAGTGCCCGCGCCAGCTGCGTCCGGCGGCCCATTTTCCCGGAAACGGCGACCCACACGAATGTCTCACGCCGAACATCTCAGCCTCCTTTGGCTCTTAGATATATCTGTAGATACAACTTTTTCTGATGTAACGCAAGATATATCTTTTGGCCGGGCCCCCCGGCGGATCCCAAGATCCCCCGAAGATCCATTGGAAGCTATTGCGGAATGCGCCTGACCGGCCCGCTGGGGCAAGGGGGCGTGGGGGCAAGCCTAGATTTCCCCAAGTGTGAAGTAGCTCACACAGGCTTCAAACGTCCTCCCCCACACTGCCCCGGCAGGGCGCGACGGCGAGGGGACAGGGCGATGGCCGCCGAGGAAGAACCTGTGACTTGCGACATCTGCAGAAAAGGCCGCGTGCTCAAACGCATGGAAGAAATGGCCTTCCGACAATCGAGCGACAAAGGATACGTCCGTTGCCAAGTCATGGTCTTGATCGGGACCTGCGAAGCTTGCGGCGCAAAATCGCTCGATCCGGGATCGACTAAAATCTTGGATGACGCTTTTCAGAGGGAATACGCGAAGCTGCAGACTCACCAGTGAAGAGCCTGCAACGCCGGATCAGCAGGCGCGCGCCGCAGCGCCTCTCGGTCGAATGATGCCGCGGCGCGCGATGCGCGCATCACGGTTGCGCCGGCACCTTCTCGATGAACGTGTTGATGTAGGTCGCCACCACATCGATCTTGGCGCGGCCGACGTCAGGGTCGAAGGCCTTGAGCACGGCATAGGCGGTCTCGGCGGCCTCGCCACTGAAACGGCCGTCGCGGGAATAAATAGGCAGGCTCGTCTTGATCGACTGCGCATAGATCGCTCTGTCGCCGAGCGCGTAGTCGGGCGGCATCACGCCCACGATCTCATCCGCTGATCGGGCTGCGATCCATCTCAGTCCGCGCACCAAGGCATTGACCAGCATCTGCGTGGTGCGCGGCTTCTCAGTGATGAAGGCGCGCGGCGCATAGAGCACGGCGGCCGGATATGTGCCGCCGAACACCTCGCGCGTGCCGGCTTCTGTGCGCGTGTCCGCCACGACCTCGATGAGGCCTTGGCTCTCGAGCAGATTGATCACCGGGTCGACATTGACGATAGCGTCGATCTCCCCGCGCTGGACCGCGGCCACCGCGCTGGCGCTCGCGCCGATTCCGACAAAGGCGGCATCGTCGCGATTCAGGCCGTACTTCACCATCAGATGCTGCACCATGAAATGCGTACTCGAGCCGGGTGCGGTCACGCCGATCTTCATGCCCTTGAGGTCGGCCGGCGAGCGGTAGGTCTGCGCTTTTGCGCTCAGCACGCCCAGCACGTAGCCGGGGAATCTTCCCAGCTGCACCACGGCGACGATCGGCTGGCCCTTCGCCTGCATTTGGATGGTGTGATCGAAGGCGCCGGTCACGACGTCGGCACTGCCGCCGATCAAGGCTTGCAGTGCGCGGGCGCCGCCCGGGAAGTCGGAAATTTCCACCTCGAGGCCGGCCTCGCGAAAATAACCGAGCCGCTCCGTCACCGTCAGTGGCAGATAAAACAACGCCGGCTTGCCACCGACGGCGAGGCGCACGCGCGACATTTCCGGCTTCGCGTCTTGCGCGCCCGCGGCCACGGCCGCGCCGACTAGCAAGGCCGCAGTCGCGGCTGCGGCCAGGGAGCGTTTGATCACGCTCGTCACTTGCCCGAAGCCGCGCTTCGTCGCTCGACCTCGGCCCAGCGCGCCAGCGAGACAATGTCCTTGAACGTCTCGAAATCGACCGCGTCGTTCTTGCCCGCGGGACGCGCGGCCTTGAGATCGGCGAGTGCGCCCTCGATCGCGCGTGCAACGCGGAAGATCAGCGTGGTCGGATAAGCGACCATGGCGAAGCCGAGGCGGTAGAGCTCGTCCGGCGGCAGCACCGGCGTGCGTCCACCTCCCTCGACCATGTTGGCGAGTTGCGGCACGCCCGCAAATGCGCGGCCGATCCGCGACAACTCCTCGATTGATTGCGGCGCCTCGATGAACAGCCCGTCCGCGCCGGCTTTGAGATACATCTCCGCGCGCCGCAGCGCATCGTCGAGTCCGTGCACTGCCCGGGCATCGGTGCGCGCGATGATGAAGAACTCCGCGCTGCGGCGTGCATCCGCTGCCGCGCGCAGCTTCGCTACCATGGCGTCAGCCTCGATCACATCCTTGCCCGCCATGTGGCCGCAGCGTTTGGGCGCGCGTTGATCCTCCATGAAGATCGCCGACACGCCCATCGCCTCGTAGCCGGCGACGGTGCGCGCGACATTCTTGACGTCACCATAGCCGTCGTCGCAGTCGACCAGCACCGGCAGGTTGCTCGCCGCCATGATGTCGCGGATGCCGGCGCTCATCTCGCCGCAGCCCACGAGCCCGATGTCGGGCAGCGCATGGCGCGCGCCGACGAGGGCATAACCTCCGACGGCGTAAGCGACAAACCCCGCCCGCTCGATGAGGCGCGCCGAGAGTGCGTCATGAGCGCAGGGCAGGAGCAGCGGCTCCCCCCGCGCTAGCAATTCCTTCCACGTCGGTTTTGGCTGCATGCACGACCTACGGGCTGATCGCCTGCCGCGCCCGCGCGACGATATCCTTGGGCGCGGCGTAAAGCTTCGTCACCAGGTCCTGCACCTTGGCGCCGGGAAGCGGCGAGACGTCGATGCGAAGTGTCTGTGCGTCCTTGAGGAACTCCTGGTCGCCCACGGTGGCGTCGAATGCGGAACGCAGTGTCTCGAGCTGCTCCGCCGACAGCCCGGGCGCGGCGATGTACGAGCGCTGGAAAACCTGCTGGCTGATGATCAACTCGACGACTTTGCGGTCCTCCTCGTTGGTCACGTATTTGAACACCGAGGGGACGCCCATGCGTGTGAGCTCGGGGTTCGGTTCCAGACCGTCCTGCAGCAGCACGTTGATCTTGCCATCTCGAATCCAATCGGGTCGCTGCGACTTCAGGCTCGCCCAGTCCCAGCCGCACGCGCCGTCGATCTCGCCGCGCTCCATCGCCAGCGCAATCTCGGCGGTGCCGCTGTAGCCGGAGACGACGTCGTATAGCGCGCCCGCCGTCTTCTTGTGCATGAAGCCGTAGTCGCGGGTCGAATCGTTGGTCGAGACGCCGCCGAAGGCGGCCTTCTGGGTGCGCGCGTCGTCGAATGTCTTGATCTTGGAGCCCTGGCGCGCGACGCACACGCGCGTGCCGTTATTGGCAGTGCCGACATAGAGCACCTTAGTTGGGTCGAACAGAGCCTCAGCCTTCTCATCGAGCAGCGGGCCCATCACCGCACCCGGCATGATGGCGGCGATCGCCGTCCCGTCTCTCGGCGCCATCGTGCTGATGAAGCCGGCCGCACGCGCGCTGCCCGCGCCCGGCATGTTTTTCGCCACGATCGAGGGCTGGCCGGGAATGTGGCGGCCGTAGTGGCGCGCGAGCGCGCGCGCATAGATGTCGTAGCCGCCGCCGGGGGGCGCCCCGATCAGGAGATCGATGGTCTTGCCGGCGTAGTAATCGGCGGCGCAGGCGCAGGTCACTCCGGTTGCTGTCAGCGCCATGAGCGCTACCAGCGCGGCCGGAATGCGGGTGTTGGCGAACTGCATCGCAAATCTCCGCCGCACGAAGGCTTCGCGAAAGCTAAGTCATCCGCAATCGCCGTACAACTCGTCGCGTGACGCACAGCGGGAGAAAGTCTTCGCGACATCAGCTCGACCTCTCGGGGAAAACCGTCGACGTGAGCTCAAGGCTTTGATCATCGGCCGTATCGGGTTCGCTGCAAGCGACCGATCCCTGCCAAGCTAGCGCCTCTTGCGGACGCATGCGCGGCATCCGATTTGAAGACGGTGCCGAATATTGATATTGGAAACGGCACGCATGGCCCGCATTCTCGAGCTTGTTTTGAATGGTCGTCGCCGCGTCGATGCGGTGCCGGACAATCTCTTGCTGCTGGATTATTTGCGGGAAGTTGTCGGCCTCACTGGAACAAAAACCGGCTGCGACGGCGGCGAGTGCGGTGCCTGCACCGTGCTGGTCGATGATCAACCGCGTTTGTCGTGCCTCACGCTAGCGGCCAGCGTGAATGGCCAAGGCGTCGATACGGTGGAATCGCTCGCTCAGGACGGCCGCCTTTCGGCGGTGCAGCGCGGCTTTCACGAGAAGCTCGGCTCCCAGTGCGGCTATTGCACGCCCGGATTCATCATGGCGTCGGCCGGCTTGCTGCGCCGCAATCCGCACCCCAGCGATCAAGATATTCGCGCGGCCCTCGGCAGCAATATCTGCCGCTGCACCGGTTACGTCAAAATCATCGAGGCGGTGAAATACGCGGCCGAACTCCACGCCGGCGGAGTGGCGCCGTGAGCGAGAGCGCCCCTGCCCACACGATCGGCGCCTACGTGCCCATGGTCGATGGGCCGGACAAGGTGTCGGGGCGGGCGAAATACACCGCCGATTTTCTCGCGCCGGGCCTGCTGGCGGGCCGCATCTTCCGCAGCCCTTACTCCCATGCCGAGATCCTCGAGGTCGATGTCTCCGCCGCCCTGCGGCTTCCCGGTGTGAAGGCGATCGTCACCGGCGCCGATTGCGATAAGACCTTCGGCGTGCTGCCGATCGCGCGCAGCGAACACCCCTTGGCGCGGGAGAAGGTGCGCTATCGCGGCGAGCCGGTCGCGGCGGTGGCCGCGATAGACGATGCCACTGCGAAACGCGCGCTCGATCTCATCAAGCTCAAAGCGCGGGAGCTGCCTGCCTATTACAGCTCGAAACAGGCGATGGCGGCGGGCGCGAGCGTGATCCACGCCCATCGGCCAAACAATATCGAGCGCGACGTCCTGTTCGAGCTCGGCAGTGTGGAGCAGGGCTTTCGCGAGGCCGACCTCGTGCGCGAGGCCAGCTATGATTGCGCCGAGGTCTGTCAGAACCAGATGGAGATGCACGCCGCCGTCGCGGAGTACGACGCGATACGCGAGCGGATGACCGTCTACGCCAGTACGCAGGTCCCCTATTACGTGCACCTGATGCTGGCGCAGATCCTCGACATGGATATGTCGCGCATCCGCGTGATCAAGCCGCATGTGGGGGGCGGTTTCGGCTGCCGGACTGAGGCGCTCAACGTCGAGCTGATCGCCGCATTGCTCGCGCGCAAGGCCGGCGGCAGCGTGCGCTTGATGATCAACCGCGAGGAGACCTTCATCACCCATCGCGGGCGGCCGCAGACCGACATCCGCCTCAAGCTCGGCATGCGCAAGGACGGAAAGATCACCGCAGTCGAGTGCGAATGCTATCAACGCGGCGGTGCCCATTCCGGCTATGGCATCGTGACCATCCTTTATTCCGGCTCGATGCTCTATGCCATCTACGACCTGCACAACGTCAAATATATCGGCAAGCGCGTGCTCACCAACACGCCGCCCTGCGGCGCGTTCCGCGGCCACGGCACGGTCGACATCCGCTTCGCCTTCGAGAGCTTGCTCGACGAGATGGCGAGCGAGCTCAAGCTCGATCCGCTGGCGGTGCGCCGCGCGAACTATTTGACCGCGCCGACTTTCACCGACAACGATTTGATGGTGAACAGCTACGGCTTGCCCCAGTGCGTCGATTGGGTCGAGCAGGCGAGCGGTTGGCGAGCGCGTAAGGGCAAGCTGCCGAAGGGCAAGGGCATGGGATTTGCCTGCTCGCATTACATCAGCGGCGCCTCGAAGCCCGTGAACTGGACCGGCGAGCCGCACGCCACCGTCAAGATCAAGCTCGATTTCGACGGCTCGATCGTCGTGCTCTCGGGCGCCGCCGACATCGGGCAAGGATCCTCGACCATCCTGGTACAGACGGTCGGCGAGGTGCTCGGGCTTCCCCTCTCGCGCATACGCATCGTCACCGGCGATAGCGAGGTGGTGCCGAAAGATAACGGCTCCTATTCCTCGCGCGTGACGTTCATGGTCGGCAATGCCGCCATCGACGCGGCCCAGAATCTCAAGCGGGTGCTGGTTGCCGCGGCCGCGCGCAAGCTCGAGGCCAACCCCGAGGAGATCGAGTGCCTGGGCGAGCTTTACCGTGCCGGCGCGCAGGACAAGGGGCTCACCTTCAACGAGGTGGTGACGGAGGCGCTCAAGGACAGCGGCACTATCACAGTCACCGGCAATTATTCGACCATCCCGCAATCGCACGGCGGCAAGAAGTATCGCGGCGCCGCCATCGGCGGGACCATGGGCTACAGCTACTCCGCGCAGGTGGTGGAGGTCAGCGTCGACGAGGAAACGGGTGTGGTGAACGTCGACAAGGTGTGGGTCGCGCACGACTGCGGCAAGGCGCTCAACCGCCTCACCGTCGAGGGCCAGGTGCAGGGCTCGGTGTGGATGGGGATGGGCCAGGCGATGAGCGAGGAAACCGCGTACCACGAGGGCCTGCTCGTCACCGGCAACATGCTCGATTACCGCGTACCGACGATCGAGGATTCGCCGCCGATCGAGGTCGGCATCATCGAGAGCAACGATCCGCACGGGCCGTTCGGCGCCAAGGAGGCGGGCGAGGGCTCGCTCGCAGCGTTCCTGCCGGCGCTGACCAACGCCATTGCCGACGCGATCGGGCTACGGTGCAACACGCTGCCGGTCACCCCCGATCGCGTATTTGCCGCGCTGGAAAAGCAGCGGCGCGCCGGCAAGGGAAGCGCGGGTAACGCAAACAACGCGGACCCGCGGTAATGGATGCGCTGCCGGAGTTTGCGCTGGTCCGGCCAACGACGCTCGAGGAGATGATCGGTGTCCGCGCGCGCCATCCCGACAGCCGCCTCCTCGGCGGCGGCACCGACCTCGTTGTCAATATCCGGCGCGGCATCGTTGCCCCGCCGGTGCTCATCGACGTCAACGACGTAGCGGAACTGCGCGCGATCAGGGCCGATGCGCGCTCGCTCGAGATCGGCGCCGCCGTCAGGCTAGCCGAGGTCGCCGCGCATGAGGAGGTGGTGCGGCACTATCCAGTGGTGGCGCAGGCGGCCGGCTGCATCGCCGGACCAACCCATCGCAACATGGGGACGGTCGGCGGGAACCTTTGTCTCGACACCCGGTGTCTGTTCTACAATCAGAGTGAGTGGTGGCGCGCCGCCAACCACCATTGTCTCAAGACGACGGGCGAAGTCTGTCACGTCGCGCCGAAAAGCCGTGGCGTGTGCTTCGCGACCTTCAGCGGCGATCTCGCGCCCGCCTTGCTCACGCTCAACGCCGAGGTCGATCTTGCCGGCCCGGCGGGGAAGCGCACCATCGCGCTCGAGAACCTCTACATCGGTTACGCGCGTCAGGATCTGCCGATTACCGAGAGCGAGGGCGATGGCAAATATTATCTCTCGTTGCGGCCGGGGGAGTTCGTCACCGCGGTGCGGGCGGACAACACGGCCGGCCTGCGCTCGGCCTACGACAAGGTCCGCATCCGCCGCTCGATCGAATACCCGGTGACGGGAGTGGCGGTGGCGCTGCGCCGGCAAGGCGACGTGCTGGCGGATCTGCGCGTCGCTTTCACGGGCACCAATCCGCGGCCGGTGCTGCTCAAGGGCACGGCGGAGCTGTGCGGCGGACCGCTGGAGGGCCGGGTATTCGACGGCCTCGATGCGCTCGTGCGGGACCAGATCATGTCGATGAAGACGACGTTCACCCCCGGCCACTACCGGCGCCGCGTGGCCGGGGTCCTGGCGCGGCGGCTAGTCGCGCGACTGTGCGCAGGGTGACCAGCGGGCCCCGAGGGGAGGGGGACTGGACTACGAAGCCCCTCCGTTCCGATTTCGGAAATGGATAAGCAGGATGGGGTTGCGAGACGGGTACGCAGCTACCCCATCCGACCCAACCCGTGTCCGGGCGCCCTCCTCCCGGCGTCCGCATCCGCCCTATCCCCCCAAATTGGAGGCGAATGCCGTGCAATAGGGGGATTGAACCAATTTGCGGCCGGCTGCGACTAAGGAATGTAGAGATGGGTGGCGCATGCGGGGGTCTAAGTTGCGTTTGGGCAGGTCACGGTCGCGAAGCTCCTCCGTGGTAGCAGTGATCGGAGGATGCGTGGCGGTTTACGCCGTCTGTGCGGTGGGTTTCCACTGGGTGGTCGAGCCCGCGGTGAAAAGCCAGCCGGTCGCTGCTTACGAGCCCTCTGTCGCAACCATTGTGCAGCCCGCTACATCCTACGTAACACCCGCCCGCTCGGACGTGCCGTCGCGCGTCACCTCGCGGCCGCCAGCATCGGCCGCCTTGATGGCCACGCCACCTCGCTCAGAGCCGCCGCGCGTCGCACCGCCGATGAGCGTGGCCGCAGCCCCGAAGGCTACCGCGCCGTCGCGCTCGGAGCCGCCACCGCCGATGACCGTCACGGCCGTGGCCCCGCAGTCTGCCGAAGGCGCCCGGTCAGAGTCGCCGACGCGTGTCGCGCCACCGATGGCAATCGTGGCGCCCAAGTCCGCCGAGACCGCCCGCGCTGAGACCGCCCGCGCCGAGACCACGCCGCCGGTCGCATCGGAAGCGCAGGAATCAGCCAACGTCGCCGCCGCGGCGCCGGAGGCCACCGAGAGTGCCGCTCCCGCGCCGAAAAAGCCGAAGAAGACGGCGCGAAAGTCCCCCCGGCACGAGCGGCAGAGGGACTTCTTTAGCCCGCTGAACTTCTTTGCCTGGGGCGGTAACAACGGCGGCTGGCGTCGATCGTTCTAGTCGACACCCGACCGCAGTCAGCCGGCCATTTTCATCGAAAATCTCGACGCTCGACGACGTTTGGCATCGTCTTGCAGGCGGCATAAAGCAGGCGTGCTTGGTAGCCGACGGCGCTCGGCTGCAGATCGATCATCAGCGTGCGCGGGGGCAAGGCGCAGGCAAGGGAAAATCCCGAATACACGCCGCGCCCGTCGATCGTCAGCCGGTGCCCGGAATGATCCGGCGCTGTCGCCAAGCTGACGAAAAACCGGGCTTTGCCGGCCATTGCGACCAGTAGCTTCACGACCCGCTGGCCAATGATCGTGTCCTCGCTCAGGAACGGGGCGAGGCCGCGCAGGAGCTTCTCCGGGCCGGTCGGCCCATGATCTTCTCGCCCGGCGGAAAGCAGGTGAATGAGCTGGCTTATGGACTGGGCAACCAGATCAGCGCGCTTCTTGTTGAACAACCACATCGGACTAACTCAACCCTTCGCGACGAATGCCACTTTCCGTGGATCGGAAGCTAACCCTGTGGCTCCACGCCCGGCAACCGCATGATTCCTGAAAGTTGATCGCTGTGACATTTTTGCAAGACTGGTCGGTTGCCCTCTCGTGTCCGATCCGCGTTCTCTTCACGTCAATTCAGGACGATTCAGGTTTTCTCCGACGACAGACTACGCATTCCATGCGATCATCGCTCTCGATCTCATCTGCGAGCGCTTTGCTGCCAGTCGAAACGCCCGCAGTTTGGTCGCACGCCTTGCATCGTTGGGAGGACCGCCATGACGTTCAATCGAGCGTGGATGTTGCTCGCCGCAGTTCTCGTGAACCCGCTCAGTCCCGCCTGGGCCGATGTGATTACAGACTGGGACGAGAGAGCCGTCGCCCTCATTCAGCCGAGAATGGTGCCCCCGGTCGCTTATCGGGCCATGGCGATCGTGCATATCGCGATGTTCGATGCGGTGAATGCGATAGAGCCGCGCTATCGGCCTTACCACGCCCAACTCGCGGCAGACCGGCAGACCTCGAAGGAGGCGGCGGCAGCAGCCGCTGCCGGCACGGTATTGATAAAACTTGTCCCGGAAGCCGCTTCCGACATCCAGGCAGCCTTGCAGAACTATCTGTCGGGAATCCCCGACAACGAGGCGAAGTCGGAGGGCATCAAGCTGGGCGAGGCGGTTGCGGCGAAGACCCTTGAGGCGCGCGGGAGCGACGGGTCGTCGGCTGCGGATGCATATCGGCCGGTAACCACGCCCGGCGTCTATATCCCGACGGCACTCACCGTGGCTCCGCAATGGCCTGACCTCACGCCGTTCGCGATGACGAACCCCTCCCAGTTCCGACCAAAGCCGCCGATTGCGCTCGAGAGCGAGCAGTGGGCCCAGGACTACAATGAGATCAAAGAACTGGGCGAGAAGAACAGCGCGAAACGGTCGGCACGCCAGACCGAGGACGCCCGGTTCTGGCTCCTGACCGGACCGCTAAGCACGCATCCTTTGCTTCGTCAGGTCGTGATTGGAAAAGCAATGCCAGTGACCGACAGCGCGCGTTTCATGGCGGTGATAACGGCCGCGGAAGCGGACGCCATGATCGCGGTGCTGGATGCCAAGTACAAATACGGGTTCTGGCGTCCGATCACTGCGATCCGCAACGGCGACATCGACGGAAACGCCGCCACGGAACGCGCGGCCTCCTGGCAGCCGATCGACAACACGCCGATGCATCCCGAATATCCGTGTGCGCACTGCATCGTGAGCTCGGCGGTTGCAAGTGCCATCGAAACCATTCTGGGGACGGCCGACATTCCCGAGGTGGCGATGACCAGTCCGACGGCGCCGGGGGTGACCCATCGGTGGACGAATCTCAACGACTACGCGAACGAGGTCGCCGCCGCTCGCATCGCTGCGGGCTTCCACTATCGGTTCTCGACCGTGGTGGGCCAGGACATGGGTCGACAAATTGGGGTTCATACGGTCAACGCGATTGGGCAGCCACTGGCCCCGGCGTCAGCGCGGTGAGGCGCCACAGGTTCGGGCTGCAATGGATCAATCCCCCAGTCGCTCGCGTGGAGTTTTCGCGCTACCGGCCGAAACGCACGTTGAGACCGGCGCGCACGACGCTCTTGGTCTCTCTGACATCGGCGAATGCGGGGCCCAATCCGGCGACTTGCGGCGTGAAAGCAACCTGGCGCGTGCCAAAGTCGTAGTAATTGTATTCGACGAATCCGGCGAGAAGGTTCGAGAAAGCGTATTCACCGCCGATACCGATCGTCCATCCCGAGCGCATCTCACGCGCCGTATACGCCGTCCCGAGGAGGATGGTCGTGGCCCAATAATCGTCGCGCTCCCACGCGCCGCCACCCTTGACGTAGCCCAGGAAGCGATCCCAGCCATAGCCGATACGCCCTGTGACCGTCGCCAGGGATTGCAGATTGCTGTGATAGGCGACGCCCAATTCGCGCGCGCTGTCGTGGCGGCCCTCGGCGTCGAGCCAGGCGTAGTCGCCCTGGATGCCGGTCACAAAGCCCCCGGCGAATTGATAGTCGCAGCCAGCCTGCACGCCGCCAAGCGAGCCATTCGCCTCATGTTCGCCGAGCGACTGGCCGTAAAACGCGCCGCCGGGCGTCTTGACAGTCCAGTCCTTCTGCGTCGCCCACACGCCGCCCGCGTGACCGCCGATATAGCAGCCCGTCCAGTTCCAAAGCACGGCGGGGGCCCGCAGCTCCTTATATAGCGAAGGGCGTATGTCGGCGCAGATTGCCGGAACTGTCAGCACCACCAGCGCCGCCGCTCCGAGCAGGATTTTCCGCATGACCCCCGCCCCCGGGTGATGATGAGCAGAGCAGTATGCAACGGCTGTTTCCAGAGCGCTGTAGCTCACCAGCCACATCGACGGCGGATTTGCCACGACAACGCGGATCAAGCGGTCTCGTCGGCCGACCGAGGGCGCGTCACCGGTCTCATTGCAGTTCGTACCGACGTCTCGCTTCGGCGAGCGCCCGCTTGCACCCCGAGCGATTGCCGCGGGCGTCGAGCCGCTTGGCGCGGGCCAAGGCTCCCGCGAAATTCGTTTGCGCCCGCTCTTCGGCGCGCTTCACCGAACTCGGCGTCGGCTGGTGACCAAGTTGCGCGCCGATTGATTGCCGTGCCGTGGGCCCCGCATCGGGTTCGTTGCCGGACTGGCGCAAGGCCTGCTCGAATTGCGCGATGGCCGCGGTGCACGGGCCGGCATGTGCCGATGCGATGCCCAGGCTCAAGGCGGCGCCAGCGAAGGCTATCGCGAGGCATCGATGCATAGTTGCAACTCCGCTCGATCAAACGACATTACATACGCTCCGATGCGGGCGCCGCTTCGTCAATTCACAATTTCTTTTCGGACCGACGACTACGACGACCAGACATAATCAACCGCAAGACACGATGGCCCTGTTCGGCAGCACCGCGGCTATTGAGCGGTCATGCCGCCATCCAAGGTGAGGATCGTGCCGGTGGCGAACCGACTTTCGTCGCTCGCCAGAAATAGGATCCCGGCCGCGATCTCCTCGGGCGTGCCCAGCCGGCCGAGGAGTTGGCGCGACGCCAGCGCCTTGCGCGTGGCGGCCGGATCGGCACTTCCTTTGAGGATGTCGTTGAAATACGGCGTGTCGATCGTTCCCGGCGCGATCGCATTGCAGCGGATGCCCTCGCCGACGTGGTCAATGGCGATCGCCCGCGTCAGCGCGGCAACCGCCCCTTTCGAGGCGCAATAGGCGGCGCGATTGCCGATGCCGACGGCGGCCACGACCGAGGCGGTGTTGACGATGGTGCCGCCGCCGCTGCGCTTCATCACAGGAATGGCATATTTGCTGCACAGGAACACGCCGCGGACATTGACCGCCATCAATGCGTCCCAGGCCTCTTCGTCCGTCTCCACGACGCTTCCCGTGATGCCATAGCCGGCGTTGTTCACAAGTATGTCGAGACGGCGAAACCGTTCCACCGCCGCCTCGATCATGCGCTTCACATCGGTGGCGACGGCGACGTCGGCCTCGACCGTCATCGCCTGCGCTCCCTTGGCGGCGCATTCGGCGGCGACCGCCTGCGCGTTGCGCTTGTCGGCGATGACGAGGCGCGCGCCTTCCTGGGCGAACAGCAGCGCGGTCGCGCGACCGATCCCGGAGCCGCCGCCGGTGATGACGCAGACCTTGTCCTTGAGGCGCATGGATTAGCGTTCCGACGTGTTTTTGACCCAGCGGAGAACGTGGCGCGCGACCGCGACCTTCACGCCGTTCTGGTTGACGACGGCGATGTCGGCCAGCGATTGCCCTTTATGCGCATCGACTTCGGCGATGGTGTAAGTGAGGGTGACGGTGTCGCCGATGAACACCGGGGCGAGAAAACGCACCCGATCATAGCCGAGCGACACCGGCGTGGTGGCGGCCGTCGCGCCTTGGCATTTCTCGATCATCATCGTGGAGCAAGTCGACATGTAGCCGACGACCAGCGCGCCGTGTGCGATGCGCCGACCAAATTTCGAGCTTGCCATGTATTGCTCGTTGACGTGGTTCACCGAGAAATCTCCGGTGATTCCGGCAAAGAGATAAATGTCCGTCTCCCCCACCGTCTTGGCGAAGGTGACGCTGTCTCCGATCTTGACGAAGAAGTCCTGCATGACACTTTCCGGGTGGCTTTCCACCAAGCGGTATCAAGGCTCCGCCACGCCTACCACGCCATCGCGGGCGAGCGCCGCAATCTCTGCCGCGGCGAAGCCAAGCTCCGCGAGCACCTCCTCGCTCTGCGCCCCGAGCCGCTGCGGCGCCAGGCGAATTTCCGCCGTTTCGCCGTCGTAGCGCACGGGATGGTTGACCAGCGTGACCGGCGTTCCGCTGTCGCCTGCGCCGGGCATGGTCACCAGCCCCTGCATGTGCTTGATCTGCGGATCCGCGAGCAGATCGGCATATCCCTGCACGCGTGCGTGCCAGATTTGCGCCCGCTCCATGCGTCGGCTCCACTCCTCGGTCGTGTTGGTCGCGAGCCGAGCGGCGATGATCTGGCCGATCTCGTCCTGCCGGGCCCAGGCATCCTTGTCGGAGAAGGCGTCCAGCCGTGGTTCTTTGATCGCTTCGGCGAGCCTCGGCAACGGGCAGAGCGAGATGGCGATGTGGCCGTCGCGCGTCGCATAGACGCCGTAAGGCGCCGGGTAATACCACCCGGCGACGTGAGGGTGCGCGCTCACGCTCGCCGGCCGGTTCGCCGCGTTGAGCCAGGCCGTGAGCGACTCCGCCTGCAGGTCGAGCGCTGCCTGCATGAGGCTTGCATCGACGCGGCAGCCTTTGCCCGTGCGCTCCCGGCGCAGCAGCGCGGCGAGAATTCCCATGGCGAACAACGCGGCGCCGTGGTGGTCGACCGCGGAGACGCCGACCGGCCGCGGACCAGTCGCGGGCTGCCCGGTGATCGCCATCAACCCGAACAGCGCCTGTGCCAGCAGATCCTGGCCGGCACGCTTCGCGTATGGGCCGTCGGGCCCGTAGCCCGACGCGGAAGCATAGATCAATGAAGGCTTGCGGTGGCGCAGCGCCTCGTAGCCGAACCCCAGTTTATCCATCACGCCCGGACGAAAATTTTCCGCCACCACGTCGGCCCCGTCGATCAGCTTGAGCGCGATCTCACGGCCCTTGGGTGCCTTCAAATCGAGCGCGAGGCTGCGCTTGTTGCGGTTGGTGCACATATGCAGCATTCCCTGGCCGTCGTGCCAGATATCGCCGCTGCTCCAGTGGCGCTGCCACGCCCCTTCGGGGCTCTCGACCGCGATCACGTCGGCGCCGAGATCCGCCAGCGCCTGGACGGCCATCGGCCCAAGCAGGAAATGATTGAAGCTGATGACGCGGATTCCTTGCAGCAGATCGAGCATCGGACTCCTCGCGATGGATCGGCGGCCCACTCGGTCTATTAAATCTGCTCGAGCTCGTCGAAGAAATGCAGGTGGTCGGTTGCAATCGCGGCCTCGATCTGCGAGCCCGTCGGGAGGCTCAAATCCGGATCGACGCCGGCGATCCTGATCTCGCCGTCTCCGAGCCGAACGGCGAGGAGTTGTTCGTCTCCGAGCTGCTCGGTGACCGTCACGGCGCCATTGAGCGCAATCTGGTCGTCGTTCAGGGCCGCCCCCAAGCGAACATGTTGCGGGCGCACGCCGACACAAATCGATCGCCCGACGTGCGAACCCAAATGGGGGAACCGCCTCGCCGGCAGCCTGAACCGCCATCCCTGGCAGGCCAGCGCGAAATGCTCGCCATCCGCGCTAACCCTGACAGTGATGAAATTCATCGAAGGCGATCCGATGAAGCTCGCTACGAACCGGTTGGCGGGCTTGCGATAAAGCTCGAGCGGCGTGCCGACTTGCTGAACGACGCCGTCCTTCATTACCACGATGCGGTCGCCGAGCGTCATCGCCTCGGTCTGATCGTGTGTGACGAAGATGGACGTCGTCGGGACTCGCAGGCGCAGCTCCTTGAGCTCGAGCCGCATTTGCGCGCGCAGCTGCGCGTCGAGATTCGACAACGGCTCGTCGAACAGAAAGACCTTGGGGTTGCGGACGATGCAGCGGCCGAGCGCCACGCGCTGCTGCTGGCCGCCCGAGAGCTGGTGCGGCCGGCGGTCGAGCAATGGTTCGATCGACAGAATTCGCGCGGCGCGGCTGACCGCAGCCGCGATCTCGTGAGCGGGCACGCGACGGTTACGCAAGCCGAACGCCAAGTTGTCGCGCACGCTCATATGCCGGTAGAGCGCGTAATTCTGAAACACCATGGCGATATCGCGGTCCTTCGGCTGGAGATGATTCACGACTCTGCCGCCGATGGCGATTGTGCCGGCGCTGATCTCCTCCAGGCCGGCGATCATGCGCAGCGTCGTCGATTTGCCGCATCCGGACGGGCCAACCAGCACGACAAACTCGCGATCCTTAATGGCCAGATTGATGTCCGTGACGGCAACAACGTGGCCGTACACCTTGTGCACGTTGCTGAGCACGATGTCGGCCATGCGGCTAGATCCTCAGCCCGCGAATGACGTATCGCTGCCCGAACAGCGTTACGATCAAGGCCGGAACGAGCGCGATGACCGCCGTCGCGCTCATGAGATGCCATTCCATGCCGAGTTCGTGCACGAACTGAGCCATGACGACGGTCAAGATCGGTGTTTCGTGCGCGGTGAGGATGAGCGCGAAGAGAAACTCGTTCCAGGTGTAGAGCCAGCACAGGATCGCGAGCGCCGTGAGGCCGGGGACGGCCGCCGGCATGGCCACGCGCCAGAACGCGCCCCAACGCGAGCAGCCGTCGATCATGGCGGCGTATTCCATGGACGGGTCGATGCCGTCGAAGAAGCCTTTCATGATCCAGGAGAAGAAGCAGATGTGGACGGCAATGTGCGGCAGCAGAAGCCCCCAATAGCTGTCGAAAATATTAAGCTGTTGCGTCACGAAGTAGAGCGGCAGGACCCAGGCGACGTAAGGCACGCAGCGGAAAATGTAGATCAAGGAAAACCAGGCATTCGGGATCGGCCCCTTGAAGCGCGAGAGCATATAGCCAGATGTCGCGGTGACGCCCAGCGAGAGCACCGTCGCCAAGGTCGAGATCATGAAGCTGTTGAACAGCGCCCTGAGTACGATCTCCTGCGACAACACCTCGTGGAAGTTGTCGATGGTGAATTCGGTCCCCCGATGCACGTAGTAGACGCCGGTTCCGGGTCGCAATGAGGTCAATATCAGCCAAAACACCGGAAAGGCGAATAGCAGGCAAGCGGCGATCGCCGCGAGCGCAAAGAACACGGCCCTTCCTCGCGGCGCGAGGGCGAAGAAGAAACCGGCAGATCGCGCAGGCACTGCGGCGATATCCATCACCTCGACACCTCTACGAAGCGGTTGAGCACGCGATAGAGCAGCAGCGCGAAAACGATGATGATGATCGCTCCTATGACCGCAGCCGCGGAGCCGCGGGCGAGATTGAGGAATTGGAATGCCTCGACATAAGCGTAGAGGCTGAACAGCTCGGTGGCGCGCGCCGGACCACCGCCGGAAATCGTCCACACGATGTCGAAGGTTCGAAACGCGTCGATCGCGCGGATCACGATGCAGACCACCATGACCGGGCGCAGCATCGGCAGCGTGATGTAGCGGAACGTGCGCCAGGCGCTGGCCGCATCGATGCGCGCCGCCTCGAACGGCTCGGGAGGAAGGCTTTGCAGTCCGGCGAGCAGGATCAAGGCGAACCAGGGCGTCCATAGCCAGACGTCGGTCAGCAGTATCACTGCGAAGGTGGTCCAGCGCTGCGTCAGCCAGGAGATCGGCGCAACTCCCAAACCCTCGAGCGCGGCGTTCACGACCCCGAACTGATCGTTAAACATCCAGCGGATCATGATGGCGGCGATGACCGGCGCCACCATCAGCGGCAGCAAAACAAAGGACTGAACGAGCCAACGCCCGGGAAAGCGCTTGTTGAGCATCAGCGCGATCGCCAGACCCAGCAACAACGAGCAAGCAACGGTCGCGATCATGAAACCGAAGGTGTTGGGAAGCACGATGTCGCGGAATTCCGCGTCGCGGAGGACGTGCAGGTAGTTGGCAAATCCGACCCAGGTCCGCTTGGGATCGTGCAGCGTCCAGTCGCGAAAGCTGGCATTGGCTCCCGTGAGAATGGGGACGACCTGGAATAAGATCAGCACCAGCGCCGCCGGCGTGATCAGCGCCAGCATGAACCGCGTCTTCTCGTTCATCGGACGGGAGCTTCCGACAAATCAGCGCCAGCGCTTGCGCTCGGACTATTTGCTCCGCCGTCTGCGGGTAACGAGCCGTGAGGCGTGTAACGCGCGGTCATCTCGTGTGCCCCTCGCTCGTCCCTCCCCGCCGACGAGGAGGGACGATGTGGCAGCGGCCAAAGGGCGGGGCGCCTCAGTTTCCCGTCGCGGCGCGGCGGATTTTGTCGGCGTGCTCGGCCAGCACCTTCGGGATGTCCTCACGCTTGCCGGAGAGCGCGGCGATCGCCATGTCCGAATAGGCTTTATGCACCGCGGGCCATTCGGCGAAGTAGTAGGCCGAATGCGTGATCGGCGTCTGATCGAACACCGCGTGCTTGAGCGCGGCGAAATCCTTGTCTTCGGCGGCGAGCTTCGGCCAGAGCTTGAGGTTCGGCGGCGGACCGCCGGTCTTCTTCCACATCTCGATCTGACCGGCCTCATCGCCCATCATTGCCGAGAGCATCTCTTTTGCCAGCTGCTTGCGCTCCGGCGGAACGCCCTTGGGAATGGCCCAGCCCCAGACCTCGTTCCACGACGTCGGCTTTTGCGCGCGCGGGCCGACCGGAAATGGCGCCATGCCGACCTTGCCGACGATCTTGGAGCGCTTCGGATCGTTGAATTCTCCGAAATGGGTCGAGTCGACAAGCGTGAAGGCGGCCTCGCCCGCCATGAAGATGGCATTAGCCTCGTTGCGCCCGTACGCCGTCATGCCGGGTGGACTGATCTTGTGGGTGTTGATCGCGTCCCACCAGAACTCGACGATCTCCCGATGGCAAGGTTCGGTGACCGCCGGCTCGAATTTGGCGGCCGTGAGCTTCTCGTTGTCGCGCTCGAACAGCGGCTTGAGGATGTCGCAATTGTTGGCCCACATGGTCCACCACAGGCTGAACCAAGTGTTGTTCATGGTCATGCCGCCGACGTAGCCCCATTTGACTTTGCCTTCTTTTTGCAGCCGCTGACTGACCGAGATCAGCTGCTCGAAGGTGGTAGGCACCTCCTCCGGTTTGAGAAGGTCGGTGCGATAGAAGAATGTGCCCACGGTGTGCGCCATGGGCACCACGGTGAGCTTCTTGTCGTCGTTCCAGAACGCCAGCAGCGGCCAGCGATCGGCGTTTTCCATCCCTTTGACGTCGTCGGTCGCCTCCAGCCACTTCTTCCAGAGCTGGCCCCAATCGTCATTGTGCCAAATGACGTCGAATTGATCGGTGCCGCCGGTTAGCGTCGCGGTGACCTTTTCCATGAAAACGCTGTAAGCCATGGGTACGCGCGTGAGCTTGACCCCGTGCGCCTTCGCCCATTTGTCCATCATGTCGAGCGAAGCATCTTGGATGGGATTCTTCATGTACCCGACCTTGAGCTCGCGCTCCTGCGCCTGGGCCTGAGTGGAGACAAGTCCCGCCGAAACCACAAGACCGACCGCAGTCGCGACGCAGAGCCGAATGAAACGTTTCAGTTCGGGCATTGATCCCTCCTCTCGCCGAGTCCGTTTACTCCCTCGATCGTCACGCACCTTCCCGGAGCCGAGCGAGACCGGGCTGATTGTTCGCCGCCTTCGGCGGTGTCTTGCCTCCAATTGAAGTCCCGAAAGGCCCATCATTCAAGAGCAGAATGGGATATTCGCGAGGTTTCCAAGAAGGGTCGGTCGGGCGGCGGTCGCGGGTTGCCGTTGAGAGGCATGCGGCTGTCGCCGTTGGACCGGCCTGGATTATTTCACTCCGTTCTGCCTAGAATGCAGATGCGCGCTCCAGAGGCGATCACATCTATTTATCTCAATGTCTCCGCCAGAGATCGCTGGTCTGTCGTCCCGCGACCGACATCTTTTTGGGCCAGGCCCCAAGCGGATGCTTTCCCTCGACGGCGGAGGGGTCCGCGGAGCAGTCGCCATCGGATTTCTTGAGCGGCTGGAAAAGCTCATCGAAGACATCGAAGGTCGACCGACTCTACTCTGCGATTGGTTTGATTTCATCGGAGGAACGTCGACGGGCGCCATCATTGCCGGTGCTCTCGCCCTCGGCTATCGGGCCGCCGATGTGCGGAAGTTTTATCAAGCGCTAGGTCCTCGAGTATTTCGCCGCTCGTTTTGGCGGTTTGGAGGACTGATCTCGAAATTCGATCGACATAACCTTATTTCCGAACTCGAAACTATCATTGGCGATCGAACGCTCGACTCCGAGAATCTGCGCACCGGCCTGGGCATCGTCACCAAACGCCTGGACACCGGGAGCTGCTGGGTCATTGCCAATAATCCACGGTCCAAGTATTGGGACACGCCGACGGATCGCGCATTTGTCGGCAATCGATATTACCGGCTGACCAACGTCATTCGCGCGAGCGCGGCCGCACCGCATTATTTCGACCCCGAACTGATTGAGATTATCGCGGATGAACCGCCTGGTTTATTTGTTGATGGCGGGCTCACGCCGCACAACAACCCGGCGCTTCAACTTTTTCTTTATGCCGCCCTTCCGCAATACGGACTCTCCTGGCCGCTCGGTCCTGAGAACTTGACGATCGTCTCCATAGGGACAGGGGGCTTTCGTCCCCACGTCAGTCTCAATGAACTCGCTTGGATTCGGCCGATTGGAATGGCGATACGGGCGCTCAGCGCGCAAATTGCCGAGTCCGCTCAGCTCGTGCTCACGATGATGTCGTGGCTGGGCGATACCCCGACCAGCTGGCCGATCAACAGTGAGCTTGCGGATGTGGCGGGAATTCCTGCACCGCGCGGCCAGCCGCTGTTTCGGTTCTTGCGCTACGATATCCGACTCGAGCAGGACTGGCTGGCGCGTGAACTGGGGGTCTCGATCGAGCAGCGAACACTCGAGAGGTATCAGCTGATCGACGCGCCTGAGAACATCCCTGCGCTCTATGAGCTGGGTGCACGGGCGGCCGAGCGGCAGATCACGCGTGACCATCTGGTGGCGCGCCCGAAGAGCGTGATGCTGGGATGACGCGCGTCATGCCCGAGGCCAGGACGCCGAACGGGGAGTCTGAGCGATCGATAGAACTCCTGCCGCGCGCCGTTTTGGCCGTCGGCGTCACCGGACATAGAAAACTCCGTGCAGATGCGAATATGTCGACGATTGCGAGGACGCTCGACGCGTTGTTCGCGAACCTGTCTCGCGCCCTGCGAGAGGTCGCGCAGCACGAAACGCCGTTCTTTTCGAGGGCGGCGCCAGTTCTGCGGACCATCTGTATGGTGGCCGAGGGAGCTGATCTCCTTGGGGCGCAGGCGGCACGGGCCGCGGGCAGCGCGATCGTTTGCGTGTTGCCTTTTCCGTTCGATGAGTATGCCCGGGACTTTTCCTCGCCGACGACGGCCAATGCTGCGCGGTCCCTCTTTGAAAGTGCAGATGCCCGCTTGATTTTGCCCGGCGAGCGGGCGGAACAGGCGCGCAGTTATGAACGCGCCAACGAGGTCATTTTAGCCAATATCGATCTGCTCGTAGCGGTTTGGGACGGAAAGCGGGCGAGCGGCCGCGCCGGCACGGGAGACGTCGTGCAATCTGCGATCTCCCGGAAGATCCCCGTCATCGTCATTGCCCCTGATCGGCCCGAAGACGCGACGTTGCTCATAGCTCCCGATGATGAGGAACTGGCAAGCCCCATCGCGCTCGATCTTGCGCGCAAGCCTCTCGACTTGGCGCGCTTGGTATCGCGAATCTTGTTGCCTCCGCGGGGTCAAAGCGCCCGTCAGGGCCTTATCGACTTGCTCGAGGAAAAGAACGATTATCGAAGTATTCGGTTTGAATATCCGTTGCTACTCAAATTGTTCGGCGTGGGGGGAATAGCAAAGACTGACACGGAGGCTCGCGCAAAGCTGGAGGCTCAATCGACTCCGGCAACGGCGAGTTTGCCTCGGCATCTCGCACCACGGAGCCAATTGTTAGGTGATTTGGGCAGAATCGACAGCCTCGCCAATCACTATGGTCGGCTTTATCGCTCAAGCACCGCGAGCGAATTTCTGCTGACGATTCTCGCGGCGCTCTTTTCTGCGGTGGCATTCGTCTTGTTTCCATTCATTGCCGGCGTTTCGGTCATCGTCCAGGTGCTGGTAAACGGACTTGTTCTGCTCGATTCCATGACGCGGACGACACAGCGCTGGCAAGAGCGATGGCTCGACTACCGAGTCATTGCAGAGCGGTTGAGATGCCTGCGGTTCCTGCATCCGCTAGGCTTTGGCTTCCCTGCAGACGCCGCTCCGTTTCGGCGTTATCGCGAATCCTGGGTCGAGTGGTATCTCCGCCGGTACGCGCGGGCGCTTGACCCGCCGCACGGCACAATTGGAGCAGGCGAGGTTGCAGGTTTGGCAAACCAACTCGTCGAGAGCGAAATTCCGGAACAACTGAAGTATCATCGCGCCAACTTCCGCCAACTAGGGCTGTTGGATCGGCGGTTATCCGCGGCCGCAAGAGTTGCGCTTGCTTCGGCCATTGTCGTCGCAGGTTTGTACGGAATTTCGGCCTACTACTTTGGCGGAGTTGCCGACGTTTCGTGGAAGCCCGTCGCCATCGTGCTCTTCTTTGTGTTGCCTGCCATGGCGGCGGCTTTCAATGGCATACGAGCGGCGGCTGACCTCGTTCGGTTGGCCGAGCGCTCCGCGGCGATGGCCGCGGCTCTGACGAGATTGCGGCGAGTTATTCTCTCCACGCCGATGAGCTACGACCAGCTCGCAGTCGCCGCCGTAAGGGTCGCAAAAATCATGGGCGACGAACTGGGCGAGTGGCGATTCGTGCTTGAGAGCAGGCGCGCCCGCGCTCAGCGCAGCCATGTGTCCGGCCGCTCGTGGTTTTCGCTCCGCCGGCGTGGCAAAGGGGATCGGCATGCCAGATGAGAGCCGCTGACCGCGTGCGCCCCCTCATCGACAGTTGTGATCTCGTATGGCTGGGCCGATCAGCTTTCTGGACAGGGTGGCGACGTGGTGTCTACTCCAAATCGGCACCTATCATCCTGAGATAGCTCGATGATCTTGAGATTCTGGTCCACGGGTAGGGTTTCCTTGGCGAACTCAATCATTGCATTACGATCTTTGAAATACGGCCAAGCATAGAACTCTCCCTTCGCCGTCCCTGCCACCATAAGTTCTTCTTCCGCCGTCCCTTCCGCATTGCGATTCGGGTTTCTGACAAAGCCGACACTGTTCCACTCGACGCCCGGGACTTCGAATTTTGCGACCGGCACACGTGAACCGTTCAAGTCGTAAAGTTTGAGCGTTTTCGCCTTATCCGCCACTAAAAGGCGCTTGCCATCCTTCGAGATCGCCGCTGCCACCACATTTTGGCCGGAATGCGGGTCATCCAACGTGACCTCTCGCTCTCCGATACGCAATACGAGCGCACCGTCTTGAGAGTCAAAAGATGTCAGCGCGCCGAAGCGCTCGGGTGCAGCGGGCAACACCGTGGGGTGCAAAGCGGGCTCGAGCGGCCAAATGCGGACCGATTCCGTCGATGCCGATGCGAGCAAGCCGGTGCCGCGACTGAATTCCACTGTCCACGTTGGACCACGATGGCCTCGAAGGATCCGCTCAGGGTTGTCAGGATTGCTAGGCTCCCAGATCCGAATCGAGCCGTCATCGGACGTCATGGCAATTTTTTGGCCGGCCGGATCGAAGGCTACGAAAAAAAATCCCGTATTTCTAAGGCTGTGATCCTTTATGAGCGTTTGGTCCTTCACGTTCCATAGTCGCACGCACCCATCGACAGTTATGGAAACCAGCTCGTCCGCTTTATCTTTCTCCGGGTTGAACGCCAGTGAGAAGACTTGAACCGTCCGGTTTTCTAGGCTGCCCTTGCAGCCCTGCGGCCGAAGAGTGGATGCTTGGGCCGGCTCGGCGGTGTCAAATATGTTGACCGATCCATCCGTGCTTCCCAGCGCGAACCGATCTCCTTGCTGACTGAACCCGATCGCGAAGTTGGCTGGTCCGCCATTATAAAGAAAGGCGGACTTTGCGGGATTGGAAGCGACATCCCAAAGTTGCGGAGCTACGCCGCTGCCGCCCGTCAACAGCCTATCCCCCGCCGGACTCAGAGTGCTCGGCCAGGACGCCGTGCCCCTCTCAGCGATTATCCGGATCTCGTCTTCATTTTGGTTCGTGCATTGTGGAAAGTATTTCCGCAGCTCAGGGACTGGCACCGAACACGGCGCTAATAATGCTGTGCGGCTGTCATCAGTCGCACCGATAATCCATCGGCCGTCGCGACTCCATACGGCGCGGCGCCCTGCAGATATCTCACGCGGTCTGAATTCCTTGACCAGCTCGGTCTCGTCCGCCTTCCACACCTGAAAAGCGTTCCCAGTGGAGATCAGCAAGAGTTGGCCATCGGGCGAGAAAGTGGCGGTTGGAAATCCGGTCGGAGCTGCCAGGACGGCCGTGGGACGAGGCGTCTGTAGCGCCTTGTAGGCGAGCGCTTCGATCGCACGATCATCCGCCTCGGTTAGGTGCAGGAATTTCTTTAGACCTATAAATTCGAGGCCCTTATAAGCAAGCTTCTCGATTGGGTGGCCGTCAGCTTCCTTGTGCTGCAGCAATGCCAGGGCAAGGAGGAGAGCAAGATTTGGATCTTCCTTGTTGATGAGGTCGGTCCCGCGAGCAGCCGCAGTATCATATCTCGCCGTTTGCAAGGCCGCCTTTTCGGTTTTGATATTGGTCACCGGTATGGCGGCGAGGGTCACGCCAATGACGATCAACACTGCCGTGGTGATGGCCCCGACCAAGAAGCTGTGCCGCACAACCCGTTTGTGACTTTCGTCCAGGTATTCGTTCGAGAGGGCGACTGGTTCTGCCGACGGCTCGCGGTTCCGATCGAGTTTGTAGCGTTTGGCCCATTCGGTCGTGGGATTTTCAGACTTCCACCACTGCCGCCATACGGCGAGATCAGCCCCCCTCTTCAGGAAGGATGCAGACCGCGCATGATGCTGCCACTGGCCGGCCGACGCAGCCAACTCGCGAAATCGTCGAACCTTGTCGGCTTCCTCGTCGGCCCAGCCCCGCAGCTTGTCCCATTGACGGATCAGGCTTTCGTGACTCACGTCGATAAGTTCACCGGCTCCGTTTGCCGAAGGCCGACGGTCAACAAAGCAAACGCTCGGATGAGCAAATACCGAGACCACTTTTTCCAGCTCTTCGGCCCCACAACCGGCAAGTTTTGCAAGAGCCACGGCGGATGTTGGCGATCGCCGGTATCGGTTCTCATCTCGTTCCGAGAGGCGGGTAAACATGACGCGCGCGATGTGCTGCTCTCGTTCGTTCAATTGCGTCAGCAGCGCGTCGGCATGTTTGTTGAGAATTCCCTTCAGACCGCCATGGGCCGCATAGTGCTTGTAGGTGAGCATGATGGCTCGCGGCGGTGCAGGCATGTCGGGCCGCGGGGGAGACTCGGACAGTCCGGCGGCGGAGATCGCGTCATTCCAAAGCCAGGAAAGAGCGTGCTGCATCAAGGGCAGATGATCGGGGTTGTAACCGATCTCGGACGGCGTGTCTTTGACGATGGCCTCGACCAATTTCGGTTCCACCATCCCGTGGTACGGCTCGGGAGGCTGTGAAATGACGCTTTTAAGTTCGGAATCGCGCAACACCGGCGTCATGAACAACGTCGCGTTGACTGCGTCGGCGAGCTTTGGAAAGTTGGCGCACTGTTCCAGAAAATCGGTTCTCATCGTGACGACGAGAAACAGGTTGGGATGCGGTTTGGCCCAGAAGGCAACGATCAATTCCAGCAATAATTTGCTTTCGCTCTGCGCCGAGATTTGCGAGCCGAAAACCTCCTCGAATTGATCGACCAGGACGAGCAGGGGGTTTGGCGCCCCTCGCGGCGCCAACGTCTCGGCCGCGAGCCAAATCCCGCTCTCGTCCGAGCACAAAATATCGTAAAACTGATCGGAGGCGTCGTCCGTGTTCGCGTCGGCGCGCAGCCCCGCCAGCGCGCAAGCCAAGTTGCGTACGGGGCGATCGCCCGGGCGCATCTCGGCGGTTCGCCAGTTTGCTCCGGCGTGGGTGAGAAGCCCCGCTTGCAAGGCCGGGATCACCCCCACTTTCAGGAGCGAAGATTTGCCGCAACCCGACGGGCCAACAACAAACACCAAATGGCTGGAGTTCAGACGCGCAAGGATTTCGTCTTTGGCGCGGTTGCGACCGTAAAAGATCAGTGATTCGTCTTCAGTGGCGGTGATTCGGAAAGGGCGCAGACCGGGGAATGGCGAAGGCGGCCAGCGCGGCGCAAGCGCAGCCTGGTCATCGAGGCTTTGCAGCATCTCCGCTCGCTCCGGCCTAGGCGCCGCCGCCGACAATCTTCTTTATTTCTTCGGCGACCTGATTGACCGGTACGCGGTTGTCGGGGCTGGTTCCGACCACCGTCTTGAATTTGAACGGCGGCACGAATTTGCCTTTCTTGCGGTCCTCCGGCCCGGTGACGAATATCCTGGTCTTCGCGCTGTGCTCGCCCATCATCTGTCCGAGCTCCTGAATGATCCTGTTAGCCCAATACCATTCTTGATCGAAGCAAACGACAACGACGGTATCGGCGCGAGAAATGTCCTCCTGCAACTCTATCAGGCGTATCTGTCCGGATTCATCGTCCGGAAAGATCGTAGAGCGTTCGGCCTCCTGCAACGCCTCGGTCACGGTTTGCTTAAATTCGTCATGTCTCGCTTGACCGAATTTCGCGTTGGAGCACACGACGGCGAGCTGTTCCGCTCCTTTGCTCGGTTTCGGCGCGGTATCGAGTTTGCGCCCGATATATCGCACGAACTCGTCGCTATCTTTCGCATGGATCAAAATGTCCGAGTCGCCACGAGCGTTAGCTTCGACGTTCGCCAGGAAGGACCGGTATTGCGGGTTGTGGACCGTGCTGAGGTCGTTTGTTTGCAGCCAAAGGTGGACGGGAATTCGGTATTGCTTGGCGAGTTGAAACTGCAGGCCTAACGGTCCGCCGTCTTGTCCTTTCGGCCAGAGCTCAGAGTTTTGGTTGGCGATCAGAATGATGGCGTCCGAGCCCGGAACATATATCTCGAATGCGCTTTTCACGGTTGGTTCATCGACCGGGTCATCGCTGGTGGGCGGCACGATCTTGAATCCGGCCTCGTCCAGCTGCCCGCGAAGCGCCTGTCGTTCTCGCTGCAAGCTGTCGTGCATGTAACCGAGGAAGAGGGTGCGGCCCACGCGCGCGGGGACGCTCTCGGCACTTGCTCGCGCTCCCGCGCTGACGGGGGTCCTGGCCGCCGCATATTCCATGCGTTTCAACTGCGACGCTATGGAATGCGCGAGCTTCCAAATGCCGTCCCAGTAGGCCTTGTCGGTTTCATCGGGCTGCGGCCATCCGAATGGTCTCCCCGGATGGTCCGCCCGTTCAAGACGACAGAATGGATAGCCGGGCAGAGGATGGCCGTCAGGCTTGAGCGCGGCCGGCCATCGCTCGACGTCCGTATTGAACGCCTTTACGACAAAAATTCTGTCCCTGCTGCCAGCATGATCGGAAAACCATTTGAGCTCGTTGCAGCACCAAGGCGAGCTTAAGTAGAAGTCCGACATCACCACCAGGAGCAATGCCGACTGTTTTATCTCCGCGTTTAGTCCCTCGCTGAGAGGAATATGTCCCTCAAGCGCGGGATCCATCCAGATCGAAACGCGACGCTTGTCGTCTTTTGTGCCCAAGACCACGTCAAGTTGACTGGTGAGGTCGTCGACGAATGAATGCGTCCAATTGCTGATGAAATCGCTGCGCCTTCCCCGGAAGCCGGCGAGCGGCTTGAGTCCGTGCGCGTAGCTGACAAATACGTCGTGCGCAAAACCAGGGACGTACGGCACGCTGAACCCCTCCAGCGGTGGAATGGTACTACTCGCTGATTTCCGAGTTCAAGGGCCGGCCGCGCAAAGCGTATGCTGTATGGGTGCGGCATAGTTGATCGCTATGGCCTAACGGATGCGTGAACGCGGGGGGTTAATGCGGTCCGGATCCGGCCAATGGGTTCTGCGCCGCCGGCAGATCGTGCAGGTGACATGCGACGAGCCGCCCATCTGGCATTGATCGCAGTTCAGGTTCTTCCACGCGACAGCGGTCGAAAGCGTAGGGGCAGCGGGTATGAAAACGGCAGCCTTTGGGTGGATTGATCGGGCTCGGCACATCGCCTTGGAGAATGATGCGCTTGCGCGCCGCGCCGGGCTCGGGCATCGGCACGGCAGAGAGCAGCGCCTCGGTGTAGGGATGCTTGGGCGCGGCGAAAATACGTTCCTTCGGAGCGAGCTCGACGATCTTGCCCAGATACATCACCGCGACTCGGTGGGTCATGTGCTCGACGATCGCGAGGTCGTGGCTAATGAACAAAAGCGCAAGACCGAGTTCCTGTTGCAGGTCCTGCAGCAGGTTCACGATTTGCGCTTTGACGGAGACATCGAGTGCCGAGACGGCCTCGTCGCACACGATCAGCTCGGGCTCGGCAGCGAGCGCCCGGGCGATCCCGATGCGCTGGCGCTGGCCGCCGGACAATTCGTGCGGCCATCGGTTCGCCATCTCGCGCGGCAGCCGCACTTTCTCCAGGAGCGCGTTGACCCGCACGTCAACGTCGGCTTTTGACTCGGCCAGCCCGAAGTTTCGCATAGGTTCGGCCAGAATGTCGCGCAGGCGCATGCGTGGATTGAGGCTGGAAAATGGATCCTGGAATACCGCCTGGACCCGCCGGCGCAGCGGACGCAACGGGCCGGGGGAAAGCTCGTCTATGCGCCGGCCGTCGAGGACGACTTGCCCCTCGGTGATGTCGAACAATCGCAGGATCGCGCGGCCGACGGTGGACTTGCCGCAACCGGATTCGCCGACCAACGCCAGCGTCTCGCCGCGTTCGACGTGGAACGACACGCCGTCGACCGCACGGACCAAAACGGTACCGAAGCCCAACGGGGCGCTGCGCACCGCAAAGTGCTTCTTCAGATCGTTGACTTCGAGCAAGGCGCTCATGCCGCCGCCTCTTCGGGAGCGTAGTGACAGGCGGCGAAATGATCCTGCGCTTTGCGTTCCAGTGCCGGCGCCAGCTCTCGACAGAGCTCGGTCGCCTGCGGACAGCGGCTGGCGAACACGCAGCCCTGGATGCGATGCTTCAGGCTGGGGACAACGCCCGGGATCTCCGCAAGCCTGGTGGCCTTGCCGCGAAGCGAGGCGCCGAGCTTTGGCACGGCCCCGAGCAAGCCGCGTGTATAGGGATGCCGCGGCGTGCGGTAGAGCTTGGCAACGGGCGCTTCTTCGAGCTTGCGGCCGGCATACATCACCATGACGCGCTCGGCGACTTCGGCCACGATGCCGAGATCGTGGGTGATGAGAACGATCGCGGCGCCGACACGGCGCTTGAGATCCCGCATCAAGTCGAGGATCTGCGCCTGAATCGTCACGTCGAGCGCGGTGGTCGGCTCGTCGGCGATCAGGAGCTTCGGATTGCACGCAAGCGCCATGGCGATCATCACGCGTTGTCGCATGCCGCCTGAGAGCTGATGCGGATATTCGCGCAGCCGCCGGCGCGGCTCCGGGATGCCGACCAGGGCGAGCATCTCGACCGCGCGTCGCTCCGCGGCCTTGCGGTTGAGGCCTTCGTGCAAGCGCAGCGTCTCCCCGAGCTGGCGGCCCACCGTGAGCACGGGATTCAGACTCGTCATCGGCTCCTGGAAGATCATGCTGATTTCGTTGCCGCGAATGCCGCGCATCTCCCGCTCGGAGCATTTCAGCAGCTCTTCCCCCTGGAAGCGGATCGAGCCTGCGATCTTCGCCGGCGGTTCCGGAAGGAGGCGCAGGATCGACATTGCGGTGACGGATTTCCCACAACCGCTTTCGCCCACCACCGCAAGCGTCTCGCCTTCGTCCACATGGAACGAAATTCCGTCGACGGCGCGGTTGACCCCGTCCCGTGTGCGGAAATGCGTCTGCAAATCTTCGATTTCGAGCAGGGCCACGTCACAGTCCTTTGGCCATGCGCGGATCGAGCGCATCGCGCCATCCGTCGCCGAGGAGGTTGACCGAGAGCACAGTGAGAGACAGGAACACCGCGGGGAAAAAGACGATGAAGGGCTTCACCTGCCAGAGCGCGCGCCCCTCGGCCATGATGTTGCCCCACGACGGCGTAATCGGCGGCGTGCCGGCACCGATAAAGGAAAGAATCGCCTCGATGATCATGGCGCTGGCGCAGATGTACGTCGCCTGCACGGTCATCGGCGCCAGCGTGTTGGGCAAGATGTGCCGCAGCATGATCATCGGCGTGCGCGTGCCTGCCGCCACTGCGGCATCGACGTAGGGTTGCTCGCGCAGCGACAGCACCACGCTGCGCACGAGGCGTGCGACGCGCGGGATCTCGGCGATGGTGATCGCCAAGATGACGTTACCCACGCTGCCGCGCGTCAATGCCATAAGCGCGACCGCCAGCAGGATTGGCGGAATCGACATTAGGCCGTCCATCACGCGCATCAGCACGGCATCCGCCCAGCGCACGAACCCCGCCACCAAGCCGATGGCAAGCCCGACGAGCGAGGCAAAGGCAGCGACCGAGAAGCCGACCAGGAGCGACACACGCGCGCCGTAGATCACGCGAGAGTAGAGGTCGCGCCCGAGCATATCCGTGCCGAACCAATGTTCGGCGGAGGGCGGGCGAGTGCGACGCGCTGGCGCCAGCGCGGTCGGATCGACGGTCCCGAGATAGGGCGCGAACACCGCGATCAGCAGCATGAAAAGAAGGAGGGCGCCGCCAATGGCGACAGCCGGATGGCGACGCAGAAATCCCACGGCGCCGCGCCCCAAATTTACCGCCGGGAGCAAGTCGGGCAGTTCGGGCGCAACAGCGATGCCCGGTGGGGCGGGTGTCATCGTCGGGCCGCTCAATACCTGATCCTCGGATCAAGAAGCGTGTAGGAGAGATCGACCAGGAGGTTGACCAGCACGTAGACGAAGCTGAACAGCAGCACGACCCCCTGAATAAGCGGATAGTCACGGCGCAGGATCGCGTCCACGGTGAGCCGGCCAAGACCCGGTATGGCAAAGACGCTCTCCGTCACCACCGCGCCGCCAATCAAGAGGGCGACACCGATGCCGATCACCGTCACGATCGGAACGGATGCATTCTTGAGCGCATGCACGAACAGAATGCCCCCTTGCCCGATGCCCTTGGCGCGGGCGGTGCGGATATAGTCTTGCTGCAGCACTTCGAGCATCGCGGCGCGAGTGATGCGGGCAATGAGGGCCATATAGACGCAGCCCAGCGCGACCGCCGGTAGAATCAGATTCTCGAACCACGGCCAAATACCCTCGGCGAGCGGGGTGTAGCCTTGCACCGGCAACCATTCGAGCTCGAGTGCAAACACGAAGGCGAGCAGATAAGCGATCACGAACACCGGCACCGAGAAGCCGAAGATCGCGAAACCCATGATCACGCGGTCGATCCAGGTGCCCGCCTTCCAGGCGGCGAGCACGCCGACCGGCACGGCGACGGAGACCGCGAAAGTCAGCGTGATGAGCATCAACGACAGCGTCGGCTCAAAGCGCTGCGCCATCATCGTGGTCACCGGCAAGTTCGTGAAGATCGACGTGCCGAGGTCACCATGCAGGATTTGCCAAACCCACTCGCCAAAGCGGATGAGGAAGGGCCGATCCAAACCGAGGCTCTGACGGATGCGTTCGACGTCGGCCGGCGTCGCTTGGTCGCCGGCGATCACCGCCGCCGGGTCGCCCGGCGCAATGTACAGCAGGCTGAATACGAAGAACGCGACCACCGCCATCACCGGGACGGTGGCGATGACGCGCCGAACGACGTAGGCGAGCATGGCTTACGGCGACGTCAGGCCGTCTTGCCAACGCCCCAGAAGAACGGAAGCGGACCCTTGACCACCCCGCTCACGTTCTTGCGCCAAGCCTGATACCCGAGGAAAAAACCGGTTGGCGCGTACACGACGTTATCCAGCGCCGCTTTGTTAAGTCGCCCGATCGCCGCCTTCTCCTCGCCCGCCGTCTTGGCCTCGTACCACGCCGTCACCTGCGCTTCGACTTCGGGCACCTCCGGCCAGCCGAACCACGCCTTGTCGCCATTGGCGCGCACCCCGATTGCCACTGCCGGATTGATGCAGTCCGCGCCGGAATGCCAGGTATGGAACATCTGCCAGCCGCCTTGCCCCGGCGGCGTCTTCACCGCGCGCCGAGCGCCGACCGTACCCCAGTCGATCGCTGCAAAGTCCACATTCATCCCGAGCCGCTTGAGCAGGTCGGCGGTGACGTCACCTTGCGCCTTGGTGATCGGCTGGTCCTGGGCGACGAGACACGTGACCGGCTGGCCCGCATAGCCGCTTTCCGCCAGCAGTTTCTTGGCGGCATCGAGCTTGCGCGGGCCCTTGAGGATCTCGCCGCCTTCCTCGGTATAGAGCGGCGTGCCCGGGGTGAAAAAGCCCGGCAGTGGCTTCCACAGGTTATCGTCATCGCCGACGATGGCTCGCATGTAGTCTTCTTGGCTCATCGCCAGCAGTACCGCGCGGCGCGCCCGCACGTCGTTGAACGGCGGATATAGATGGTTCATGCGGAAGCTGCCGATATTGCCGAGTGGATCGGCGATATCGACCGCGACATTGCGGTTCTTGCGCAACAGCGGCACCAGATCGGAAATCGGGTTCTCCCACCAGTCGATCTCGCCGCTCTGCAGCGCGGCGCCGGCAGTCGCCGGGTCCGGCATGACCACCCATTCGATCCGCTCGACCAACATTTTCTTGCCGCCGGCGAGCCATGAGCCGGGCTCGCTGCGCGGTTGGTAGTCGGGGAATCGCTCGAATGCCGCCTTCGCGCCCGGAACCCAGTCGTTCTTCACGAAACGCATGGGGCCGCTGCCGATATATTCTGAAATCTGCTTGAACGGATCGGTCTTGGCGATGCGCTCGGGCATGATGAACGCGATCGGCGTGCTGATCTTGCCGAGTGCCAGCAGCATTTTCGGGAATGGCTTTTTGAGCACCCACTTGACCGTGCGATCGTCGGTAGCGGTGAGCTCCTGTTGGATTGCCCTAATCAACAGGCCCATCTGATCGCGCGCCGTCCAGCGCTCGAGGCTCGCCGCCACGTCTCGTGCCAGCACCGGCTCGCCGTCATGGAATTTTAGTCCCGGCCGCAAGCGGAACGTCCAGGTGAGCCCGTCGGCCGAGACTTCCTCGCCTTCCGCCATCTGGCGCTGGGGCTCAAGCTTTTCGTCCATCCCATAGAGTGTGTCCCACACCATGGCGGAGGCATTGCGCACGACGTACTGCGTGCCCCAGATCGGGTCGAAATTCGCCAGATTGGCTTGAGGCACGAAGCGCAACGTTCGCGCTGCGGCGCCCTGCGCGAGCGCAGGAGCGGATAATCGTCCCGTTGCGGCCAGAGTGCCCGCAGCCGCAAAGCCTTTCAGGAGCGTCCTGCGATCCATGACTTGATCTCCCACTTGCGCCAGTCAACTCGCTCAGATTTGCGCCACCCTGCCCATTTTATTGAATGCGTCCCTCGGGGTCGAGTGAGGCAGGGACAACCAGTCGGTTCCCAACCGTTCCGAGCAAAGGGCATGCCAGCAGAGGACGCCAGCAGATGCAAAGGGCAATCCGACGCACCGACTATTTCGGATGCCACCATCGTCCGGCGATCACGACCCCCTGGCATGCGATCTTTCGCTCGCCCGTCAGGCGCTCGCCGACGACATCGACATAGTCGAACCGCCCATCGTCGATCGACAGGATGGTGGCGTCACCAACGCTGCCCGGTTTGAGACTGCCGAGCTCCGGGCGCTTCAGTGCAAACGCGGCGTTCACGGTCGAAGCGGCGACCACATCGGCCAACGGCATGCCGAGGCAGAGGAACTTGGACATCGTGGTGACCTGGTCGAAGGCCGGGCCGTTGATGCAAAGCGCGTGAACATCGGACGAGATGGTGTCGGGCCAGAAGCCGTTGGCGAGCATGGCGCGCGCGGTCTTGAAGGCGAACGAGCCCTTGCCGTGGCCGATGTCGAACAGCACGCCACGTTGACGCGCTTCGATCACGGCGCGTTTGACGGTGCCTTGCGCCGTGGCCGGCGAATTGGGGAAAGGCCGGAACGCGTGGGTCAGCACGTCCCCCGGCCGCAATCGCGCGATCACCTCTTCATAGCTCGGCGGCGGCTCATCGATATGCGCCATCACCGGCATGCCGACGTCGTCCGCGACCTCGAGCGCGATGTCGAGCGGCACGGCCCCCGAACGGCCGGAGGCGCGCGCGCCGACGCGCACCTTGATGCCGACGATGATGTCGCGGTTGGCATTGGCGACCTCCACCGCATCGAGCGGCGCCATCAACCGCAGCTCCTCGCTTTCGCCCACCATCACCCGCGGCGAGAACGCGAAGATGCCGGCGAACGAGACGTGGAGGTAGGCGAGGATGCGCACCTCGCTGCGCTCGATCACATGCTTACGAAATCCCGCAAAGTTGCCGGCGCCCGCGCTTCCGGTATCGACGGCGGTCGTCACCCCCGAGCGGCGGCAGAAATCCTCAGCGTCTATGCCGAGCGAAGTCCCGCCCCAATAAACGTGGGTGTGCAGATCGATCAGCCCCGGGGTGACGATGCGGGCGGCGACGTCGCGGACCTCGGTCTTGGCATCTGCTTGCAACCCCGCTCCGATGCGGGCGACTTTGCCGTCCGCGAAGGCGACGTCCGTTACTGCATCGAGTTTTTGCGAGGGATCGACCACCCGGCCGCCGCGCAGGATCAGGTCGTAGCTCATCGGCAGATTCTCCGGGTGCGGCGTCCGCGGGAGGACATCAATCCCTCAGCTTGAACCGCTGGATCTTGCCGGTCGCCGTGCGCGGCAAGTCAGGCCGCACCTCGATCCAACGGGGATATTTCCATGGTCCCGCGCGCTCCTTGACGTGCGACCGCAGCTCGTCCACCAGCAGTTCGTCGGCGGCGAATCCGTTCTTGAGCACGATGAAGGCTTTCGGCTTGGTCAGGCCGTCGCCGTCCTCCTTGCCGATGACGGCGGCTTCAAGCACCGCTTCGTGCGACACGAGCGCCGCCTCGACCTCGATCGGCGATACCCACATGCCGTTGACCTTGAACATGTCGTCGGTACGCCCGCAGTAATAATAGTAACCCTCCGTATCGCGCATGTACTTGTCGCCGGTATAGGTCCACTCGCCGACGAAGGTGCGGCGGCTTTTCGCGCGATGATTCCAGTAGCTCTCCCCCGCAGAGGGCCCGCGCACCACGAGTTCGCCGACCTCGCCCGCGGGAAGCTCGCGCCCGCCTTCGTCTACGATCTTCACCTCGTAGCCCGGTACCGGCTTGCCGGTCGACCCGTAGCGCACATCGCCCGGCCGGTTGCTCAGGAAGGTCTGCAGCATCTCGGTCGAGCCAAGCCCGTCGAGAACGTCAACGCCCACCATCGCCCGCCAGTGTTCACCGAGGTGCCGGGGTAACGCTTCGCCGGCGGAAATGCACAGCCGTAGCCGCTCCGAGCCCGCGCCGGGGCCGATCTCGGGATGCGCGAGCAATGCCGCATAGAGCGATGGCACGGCATAGAAGATGGTCGGCTGATGGCGGCGAAGCGTCGCCAGCACGGCCTGCGGCGTTGGCCGCTCCGGTAGCAACACTGTGCTGGCGCCGACCGACATGGGAAACGATACGGCATTGCCGAGGCCGTAGGAGAAGGAAAGCTTGGCTGCCGAGAACACGACATCGTCCTCGCGAATGCCGATGATGCCCTGACCCATGAGGCGCGCCGTCGCCATTAGGCTGGTATGAACGTGCCGAACCGCTTTGGGCTCACCTGTCGAGCCTGAGGTGTACATCCACAACGCGATTTCGTCGGACATTGTCGGCGCGGTGAACGGAATCGGTTCGGTCTTGCCCAGCAGCTCTTCGAAAAAATGCACGTCCGGCGATCGCGAATGCTCCTGCGCGCCGGCGCCAACGACGATGACGGCGCGCAAATGCGGCAGCCGATCGCGGACCGATAAGACAGTCGGAGCAAGCGAAGCGGCGCTCACGATCACCGCCGCGCGGCTGTCGGCGAACAGATAGGCATATTGCTCGGCGGTGAGCAGCGTATTGATGGGCACGGGCACGATACCGGCGCGTATCGCCCCCCAGAATGCGACCGGATAATCGACGGTATCGTGAAACGCGAGGATCACCCGGTTCTCCTCGCGCAGCCCCAGAGCCTTCAACGCCGCCGCGAAGCGATATGACCGTTCCTGCAGCCGGGCATAGGTCAACGAGCGCGTGGAATCGGTGAACGCCACCTTATCGCCGAGACCGCGCGCCACGTTGGCGTCGACGAAATCGGCGACGGCGTTGTACGGCCGACGTTTCAAAACGTCTTCAAGCAAGGGCGTCATGCTGGGGCTGGCAATCGAACATCACGGCAGCTGTCGACCAGTCGGACCGCCCCCCTCACTCGATCTGTTCCCTTCCACAGACGGGAGGGGAGCGCGCCGCCGCGCGAGCAAGCGCATACAAATGTGTCCAGTTTGGGCAGGACTATAATGCCGCCGCCGCGCTCCGTCCTGGAACAATATCGGCAGACGATACGCAATCGGCCACCATTTGCCGGGGGTCAATGCTCATTCCGCGAACAACCATGCGCCGCGCCCGAGTTCCTCCGGAAAAGTCACAACCACACCGTCATCGCTGCGCCGCGTCCGCAGGCCGTTGCGCTCGAGCATGTCGCAGATCACTGCCATCGAGGCCACTCTGATCCCGTAGGCGCCGACAAACGGCAACGAGGGAATGGGGACGTCCGGCAATTTCCGGGCAAATGCGTCGGCGCTCACGAGCTGCACGCGGCCGCGGTCGAGCGCGATCGTCACGCTGGATGGCGACGGTATTGCCCTGCGGTCAGTGAAGCGCGCAAACCGCCGCACGGCATCCTCGAGGTTGTGAACCGCAATGATCACATCGGTGAGCGCCTCCGCGCCGTTGGGATGGGACAGCCAGCGCGGCTGCCAGACCATGGCTTCGGTGCGGTGGGTGAGAATTTGGATGCGTCCTTCCGGCATTTGCCCCGGCTCGAGCCGCGCCAGCGTAAAGGCGGCATTTCCGGGCGCGCCGGCGGTTTCGACCGGACGCTGCATGTGGACCAAGGGCTGCATGCGAAATCCCGCCGAGGCGAGCCGGCGATGTGCCGCCGCCGCGTCCGCCACGGCGAAGGCGGCAAGGTGCACGCCGGCATGGCGTGCGAGCGCCGCCTCCAGCTCGCGCCCGAGCGCGGTATCGGCGGTCTTGAACAGCACTTCGATGTAACCGCGCGAGAACATCGCCGTCACATTGCCGGTGCCGGTCGGGCGCGGCGCGCCCTCCGGATCGGGGACGACTTGAACGGAAACCGGCGTCGGAGCAAATCCTGCGCGCGCGAGCGCGCGGCTGGCGGCCTGCGGATCGCGCACGAAATGGGCGACGTGGTCGAGGAAGATCTCGTCGCGAATGGGAAGCTGACGGTCGGTCACGGACCTCCCCTCAACCACCGGCGGCGGCAAGGCGCTCCTGCGCGAGGCCGTGCAGCAGCGTCCGATCGACCTTGTTGGTGGCTGCCAGCGGCAATTCGTCCACGAACCAGACGAAGCGCGGATGCGCGTAGGCCGGCGCATTGGCGAGCGCGAAGCGCTTGATCTCGTCCGCGCTTGGGCTGCGCCCCGGCTTCGACACCACGAACGCGACGGGCTTCTGCCCCTTGATCTCGTCGTCGATCGGCACGACTGCCGCCTGGGCGATATCGGGATGGCGCTCCAGCATGCGCTCGACGTCGCTCGGATAGACGTTCTCGCCGCCCGAGACGAACATGTCGTCGCTGCGGCCGACGAAATAATGAAAGCCATGCTCGTCGCGCCGAAACACGTCGCCCGTGATGTAGAAGCCATCCGCCGTGATCGGCGGAGGCACGTCCGGCCGGTTGTGATAGCCGAGCATGGTCGCCGGCGATTTCATCTCCAGCACGCCCGCGTCCGCATGGCGGTTTGCTCCGTCGACGAGACGTACCGCCACCTTGGGATGTGGATAGCCGACGGACAATTCCGGCTGCGGCAGTCCCTGCGGATGCGGCCCGAACACCACTGGCCCGCCCTCGGTCGTGCCGTAGGCGTTGGTCACGACGACGGCGCGCGGCAGAGCGCGCTTCAAGGCGTGCAG
>DASSGH010000147.1:0-28970 GCA_035693615.1 Xanthobacteraceae bacterium | reverse complement strand
GATGCAGGGGGTGCCCGGCGTCGCAGCGATCATCGCGGTTGCGTCGGGCAAGGGCGGGGTCGGGAAATCGACCACGGCGGTCAATCTCGCACTCGGCTTGAGCGCCCTCGGACTCAAGGTCGGCATCCTGGACGCCGATATCTACGGGCCGTCGCTACCGAAGCTGCTCGCCATTCGCGAGCGGCCGCAGACCATCGGCGGCACGCGGCTCAAGCCAATCACGCGTTACGGGCTCACGGTCATGTCTATCGGTTTCCTCATCGACGAGGACACGGCAATGATCTGGCGCGGGCCGATGGTGATTTCGGCACTCACGCAAATGTTGCGCGAAGTCGAATGGGGGACGCTCGACGTGATGGTGGTCGACATGCCGCCCGGTACCGGCGACGCACAGCTTACCATGGCCCAGCAGGTGCCGCTCAAGGGCGCGATCATCGTCTCCACGCCGCAGGACCTTGCGCTGATCGACGCCAGGCGCGGCGTGTCCATGTTCAAGCGGGTCAACGTGCCCGTGCTCGGCGTGATCGAGAACATGAGCTATTTTCTGTGCCCGCACTGCGGCACGCGTTCGGATATTTTCGGACATGGCGGAGCACGGCGCGAGGCGCAGCGCCTCGGGGTGCCGTTCCTCGGCGAGGTGCCGCTGGACATGGCCATCCGCGAAAAATCCGATGCCGGGCTGCCCCTGGTCGCGACCGAGCCCGATAGTCCGCGTGCGCAGATCTATCGCGACATCGCAGCCAAGGTCGCCGATCAGCTCAAGGCCGGCGGCGGGCGCGCGGCGCCGAAGATTGTGATAGAGGCATGAGCCAAGGGCGCGCTTAAGTCTGCGGCGCGCGGAGGAGGGCCGGCAGTTCGCTCAGCGATCGCACGGTCCGGTCAGGCTTGCCGGGCAGCCGTTCCGGCCGCTGCCCATAGCGATTGCACCACACCACCTGCATGCCAAACGCCGAAGCCGCGTACGCATCCCACGCATTCGACGATTGGAAGGCGATCGCAGCCGCGGGAACCCCAAGCCGATCGACTGCAAGTTGGTAAACCTTGGGGTGCGGCTTATAGACGCCGACCGTTTCGACCGAGAGCACCGTGTCGATGAGGGTGCCCAGCCTCGATGCGCGCACGACTGCGTCCAGCATGGTCGGCGAGCCGTTTGAAAGGATCGCTGTGCGCAAGCCCAACACCTTGAGCCGCTCGAGAACTTCCCCGACCTCCGGAAACGGCTCGAGCGTCAGGTAAAGGTTCATCAGCCGGTCGCGCAAACCGGGCTTGTCCAGCGCCAATGTCTCCAACGCGAAGTCGAGAGCGTCGGAGGTGACCTGCCAGAAGTCCGCGTGGCGGCCTTGGACCGCCCGCAGCCAGGTGTATTGCAGTTGCTTGTCGCGCCAGAGCGCGGTCAATTTGTCGATGGCGTCGCCGAGCACATCGCGGCAGCTTCGCGCCGCCGAAGCGAAATCGAACAGGGTTCCGTAGGCATCGAAGACGCAAGCCCGCACGCCGGCCAGAGGTATGTTGCTCATGCGCATTCACCTCACGATTGCGGTGATCGACAACCAAACCAGATTGGAATTGTGGACTTTGTTGCAACCGCGCAAGCCGGCGTCAGTCCTCCACCCACATCCGCAACAGGTTGGCCAGTGATTTCGAGACAAGGTCGAATTCAGTCGATTTGCCTTCGCGAGCAAACATCTGCCGCCGCGCCGTATCGAGATCGAAGAGGAGTTCCCGCCGCGCCGGATCGCGCACGAAGCTTCTCACCCAGCCGGCCGCCGCAAGACGCGCGCCGCGCGTCACCTCACGCACGTGGTGCAACGAAGTGGCGGAATAGGCGATCAGCGCACCAGCATCGAGTTTGAACGTTTCCTCGCCCGAGACGCCTTCGATCGCGAGCTCACCGCCGTCGTAGCTTTCCGGCTCGGATAGGAAGAGCGTGAACGAGACGTCGGTGCGCATGCCGTCCATCAGCGCGTCATCGACGTGACTGCCATAGCGCATGCCTTTCTCGTAACGCGAGAAGAGGAGCGGAGAGAGCGCCTTCGGCCGCACCGCCAGACGAAATACCTCGTTAGCGAGGACGCGTTCCGCTATCAGCTTGCGGATCGTGCCGAGCGAGCGATCGGACGCCTCGGCCTGCCGATTGTTCTTGACCAGGCGCGCGGCAAAGCCCGCGGTGGCCGTGCCATCGACGAACCGCGCGCGGGCGAGCGCGGCGCGGACGCGCCTGAGTTCCTCGGTCGAGAGCACGTTGCCGATCACGATTTGCATCACGGTCCCTCGGTGGCCTGCCGGCATCGAATACGCCCTGCCGCCATCCGGCAAGCCTTTGCGGGCGCCGCCCGTTTGGTTGTCGCTGGAATGGTTCAAAACAAGGACGTTACTGGACCGGCGCCCCACCCGATTATAAGCATCCCACGCTCTGCCCCACGCAGTCGCGTAGCGGCGCATGCGTGCGGGCAAGTCGCGGACCGTGGTCGGCATTCGACATGAGGACCAAAACCAAGATCTGGCTCGGCGTTGGCGCCTTCGTGGTGATCGAGACGGCGGCAACGGGCGGCAGCGCGCGGCTCGGCCCCGAGACGTTTGCCTGGCTGAGCGCGCGGCCTCATCTGCCGGCCGTTGCGGCGGCCGCCGGCAGGATGCACGTCGCGCAAGACGCTGATCACGCTCGTGACGCGGGCGAGGGCGGCGAGGCCGGAACTCTCGCCGGCCTGCCGCCCGAACTTGCCTTTGCCGTGCGCGTTGCACTCCTACGCGGCCATCTCCTGGTCGGCGACGAACTGGTCAAGCAGCAGCAATGGAACGCCGCGCTTCCGCATTTCCTTCACCCGACCGAAGAGATTTACGGCGACATCCAGGGCGAGCTCGCCGGCTATAACGTGCCGCGGTTCGACGGCGCGCTCAAGGCGCTTGCCCAAGTGGTCAAGGGCAGGAAGGGCGGAGCCGACTACGTCAAGGCTCTCAAGGCAGTCAATGACGCGCTTGCCGCGGCCGATGCCGGCATGAAAGCACGGCAATCCAACTGGTCCGGCTTCGTCGTCGAGGCGGCGGTCGAGGCGCTCAAGGCCGCAAGTGGCGAATACCAACAGGCGATTGTCGGCGGCAGGATCGCCAAGCCGGTCGAATACCAGGACGCACGCGGCTTCGTCTGGGAGGCCGAGCGCATGATCGACAGTGTCGCGGCTGACTTGCAAAAGCAAAACGCCCCGGCGCTGCGCGAGGTGCGCGCCGGAATGGCCGAGTTGAAGTTGGCGTTTCCTTCGCCCATACCGCCGCGCACGCCGGTCAGGGACCACGCCACGCTGCTCGGCGATGTCTCGCGTATCGAGCTTGCCGCAGGCAAGCTGATGTGAGGGGCTATGGGTGTGCCGACCGCCATGCGGCTCGCCGCCGCGACCTTCGTGGCGGGTGGACTCATCGGCGCGGCGGCGGCGATAGCCATTCATTCGGCGACGGTGCAAGCGGGGGCGGTCGCGCCAGCGGATGACCTCGCCGCACTCAAGGCGTCGTTCCGCCGCCCGGCGAGCGTGCCATTTCCAGCCGACAATCCATTCTCGGAAGCAAAGCGCCTGTTGGGGGAGGGGCTCTTCCACGACCCGCGCCTTTCGATCGACGACAGCCTGGCTTGCGCGAGCTGTCACCAGCCCGGCAAAGGCTTCGGCGACGGCAAACCCCAGGGCCGCGGCGTGCCGGGGCGTGCACTCAAGCGTCACACCCCGAGCTTGTGGAATTTGGCCTGGGCCTCGGCGGTGTTCTGGGACGGGCGTGCGCGCAACTTGGAGGAGCAGGTCGTGGGACCCGTCGAATCGCCAGATGAGATGGCGCAGTCGCTGGCTTCGGTTGTCGCCCGGCTGACCGCCGATCCCGCGATGGTGCGGGCCTTCACGCAGGCCTTTCCCGAATCGCCGCAAGTCAACGGCGCAAATCTCGCCAAGGCCATCGCGACCTACGAGCGAACCTTCGTGTCACCCGAGACTCGCTTCGACCGCTGGATCGCCGGCGATGAGCGTGCGTTGACGCCGCGCGAGGTCGCCGGGTTCACGCTGTTCACCGGCAAGGCCGGCTGCGTGAAATGCCACAGCGGATTCGCCTTCACCGATTATGCGTTCCACGACGTTGGATTGCCGGGCGAGGATCGCGGCCGCGGGGCGGTGCTGCGGCTACCGGCGGCGGAGCACGCATTCAAGACGCCGGGCCTGCGCGAGATCGCCCGCTCGGCTCCCTATATGCATGACGGTTCCCTCGCCACGCTCGAAGACGTGCTCCGGCATTACGCGGGCGGCGTGCTCGATCGCCCCACGCTGTCCAAGGATCTCACTCGGGGGCTCACGCTCTCGGAAACCGAGCGCGCGGACTTGCTCGCGTTTCTGGGCACATTGACGAGCGAAGGCGAGCCGGCATTGCCCGTGAACATCGTAGCGGTGAAGAGCGGCCCCTCCGAGCCGGCGCAAAAGGTCAGCACGGTGGCCCAGGATGACAAGGCTTTTCATCCCAGCCATATCGCCCTTGCGCGCGGCGAGCGATTGTGGATCGTCAACAACGACAGCCGCACCCATAACGTGCGGATATTCGATCCCGCGCTCGACTTCGATTCCGGGGCGCAGGAGCCCGGCGAGACGGTCGAAATCGGCTTCCCTGCCGCCGGTTCGTTCCTGGTGTTTTGCGGCATCCATCCGAAGATGGAGCTGTACGTCGATGTCGCACCTTGAGGGGGGGGTGTGGCGGGTTTTCCCCCTTGCGCCCACCTCGTCGGGCAGCCTATCTACCCGCAAATTTGCGGATCCACACGTCACAACGGGTCGTATCTTGGCCCAAGGATCCCCCGATCAGGAGGAAACATCCCCATGAAACGTCGCGAATTTCTCAAGGTTGGTGCAGCTGGAATGGCCGCCTCGGCGCTGGCCGCGCCGGCCGTTGCGCAGTCGATGCCGGAAATCAGATGGCGGCTGACGGCAAGCTGGCCGAAGTCGCTCGACACGCTCTATGGGGCTTGCGAAACCTTCGCCAAGCACGTGTCGGAGGCGACCGACAACAAATTTCAAATTCAAGTCTTCGCCGCGGGCGAGATCGTCCCTGCTTTGCAGGCCCTCGACGCCGTCCAAAACGGCACCGTCGAAATCTGCCATACCGCCTCATATTATTACATCGGCAAGGATCCAACTTGGGCCCTGTTCTGTGCCATTCCGTTCGGCCTCAACACCCGGCAGCAGAATGCTTGGTTCTACGACGGCGACGGCATGAAACTCATGAACGACTTCGCCAAGAAGTCTAATGTCTACTGCCTTGCTGGCGGCAACACCGGCGCGCAGATGGGCGGATGGTTTCGCAAGGAGATCAAGAGCGTCGAGGATCTCTCGGGCCTCAAATTCCGCATCGGCGGCTGGGCCGGCAAGACGCTGCAGAAGCTAGGCGTGGTGCCGCAGCAAATCGCCGGCGGCGACATCTATCCGGCGTTGGAAAAAGGCACTATCGACGCCGCCGAATGGGTCGGCCCTTATGATGACGAGAAGCTCGGCTTCCATAAAGTCGCGCCGTACTACTACTATCCCGGTTGGTGGGAAGGCGGCACCGCGAACCACCTCATGATCAACTTGCCGAAGTGGAACGAGCTGCCGAAGACCTATCAGGCGGTCATCGCTGCGGCCGCGGGTTTGGCCAATATCGAGGAAACCGCCAGATATGACGCTCGCAATCCGGCGGCGCTAAAGCGTCTCATTGCTGCCGGGACGCAGTTGCGTCCGTTTCCGCAGCCGGTGATGGAGGCATGCCTGAAGGCATCGAACGAGGTCAATGCCGAGACGGCGGCGTCGAATGCCGACTACAAGAAGGTCCTGGATTCGATGCAGGCATTCCGCAACGACGAGTATCTGTGGTGGCAAGTTGCGGAATACACCTTCGACGGCTTCATGATCCGCACCCGCACCCGGGCATAAAGGCGAGCCTGCCTGAGCGGCAGCCCGCGCGCGCGGGCTGGCCTCAGCGCCGACAAGCGCAGGGGAGGAAGCCATGAAACGTCGTCAGTTCCTGCGTGCCGCCGGTTTGAGCGCCGTCGCGGGCGCAATCGCCAAACCTGCCATTGCCCAGTCGATGCCGGAACTCAGGTGGCGACTGACCTCGAGCTATCCGAAATCGCTCGATACCATCTACGGCGCGTCGGAAGCCTTCGCCAAGGCTGTCGCCGAGGCGAGCGACAACAAGTTCCAGATTCAGGTCTTTGCCGCGGGCGAGATCGTGCCGGGTCTGCAGGCGGCAGACGCGGTGCAGAGCGGTACGGTCGAGATGTGCCACACCGCATCCTACTATTACTTCGGCAAGGATCCGACGTTCGCCTTCGGCACGGCGGTGCCGTTCGGCCTCAACAGCCGCATGCAAACCGCGTGGATGTATTTCGGCGGCGGCATGGAGCTGATGAACGATCTGTACAAGAAGTTCAACATCTACGGGATTCCGGCTGGCAATACCGGCGCGCAAATGGGCGGCTGGTTCCGCAAGGAGATCAAGGAGCCCGCCGATCTCAACGGGCTCAAAATGCGCATCGGGGGATTTGCCGGCCACGTCATATCAAAGTTGGGCGTGGTGCCGCAGCAGATCGCCGGCGGAGATATCTATCCGGCGTTGGAGAAGGGGACGCTGGATGCCTGCGAGTGGGTCGGTCCGTACGATGACGAAAAGCTCGGGTTCCAGAAGGTGGCGCAGTACTACTACTATCCGGGCTGGTGGGAGGGCGGGCCCATGCTGCACAATTTCATCAACCTGGATAAGTGGAACGCGCTGCCGCCGGCGTACAAGTCGTTGCTGCGGACCGCATCGTCGATGGCGAACGAGTGGATGCAGGCAAAATACGACGCCGCCAATCCGGCCGCGCTCAAGCGCCTGGTGGCGGGCGGCGCGCAGTTGCGACCGTTCCCGCAGCCGGTGATGGATGCTTCGTTGCGGGCGGCGCTCGACGTCTACGCCGAAGTGTCCAAGACCAACGCCGATTTCAAGAAGGTGTGGGAGGCGATGCTCGCCTTCCGCAACGACCAATATCTCTGGTGGCAGGTGGCGGAGCTCACCTACGACACGTACCTCGTGCGCAATCGTAGCCGCACTTGATATCGCGCGCGCATAACGCGCCTGGAAAGCCCGCGTGATTCCGCGACGAGCGTGGCGCGCTGCGGACGCCCGTATACGTCTTTTTCTTTCCCGTCTATAACTACCAACCTCTTCGCCGAACGCGCCAATTGCACCCTCGTGCGTGGCGAAGAGCCGCGCGCCGTGCAACGTCCGGCGGCCGGTATCCAAAAAAGATGGCCAGCGGCCGATAGGGAGGATTCAACCGATGAAACGACGGGACTTTCTCAAGGCGGCGGGTGCCGGGATGACGGCGTCCGCGGTTGTCGCTCCGGCCATCGCCCAGTCGATGCCCGAGCTGCGGTGGCGGCTGACGGCGAGCTGGCCGAAATCGCTCGACACGCTTTACGGCGCGGCCGAACACATGGCCAAGCGGGTCGCTGAGCTGAGCGAGAATAGATTTCAGATCCAGGTGTTCGCCGCAGGCGAGATCGTGCCCGGCCTGCAGGTGCTTGACGCCGTGCAGAACGGCACCGTGGAGATGGGGCACACGGCGAGCTACTACTATTTCGGCAAGGATCCAGCCTTCACGTTCGGCACGGCTCTGCCCTTCGGCCTCAACACGCGTCAGCAAGAGGCCTGGCAATTCCATGGCGGCGGCATGGAGCTGCTCAACGATTTCTTCAAGACATACAACTGCTGGGGAATGCCGACCGGCAATACGACCTGCCAGATGGGCGGCTGGTTCCGCCGGGAGATTAAGAGCCTCGACGACATGAAGGGCTTGAAGTTTCGCGTCGGCGGCTTCGCCGGTCGCATCCTGGCGAAGCTCGGCGTCGTGCCGCAGCAGCTTGCGGCGGGCGACATCTTTCCGGCGCTCGAGAAGGGCACGATCGATGCCGCCGAATGGGTCGGCCCGTACGACGACGAGAAGCTCGGCTTCGTGAAAATTGCGAAATATTACTATTATCCCGGCTGGTGGGAGGGCGGCGCGCAACCGCACCTTCTGGTCAATCTTCCAAAGTGGAATGACCTGCCGAAGATCTATCAGGCGATGATCCAGGCGTGCGGCCGCGAGGCGGGCGCGTGGATGACGAGCAAATACGACACGCTCAATCCCCAGTCGGTGAAGCGGCTCGTCGCCTCCGGCGCCGAGCTGCGTCCGTTCCCGCAGCCGGTGATGGAGGCTTGCTACAATTCGGCCAATGAGATCTACGCCGAGCTGGCGCAGAGCAACGCGCATTTCAAGAAGATGCTGGACAGCCTGACCGCGTTCCGCAGCGATTCCTATCAGTGGATGCAGGTAGCGGAGCTCGCGTTCGACAGCTTCATGATGCGCATGCGCACGCGGGCCTGACCAAGTCTATTTCTTCCGACGGCGGCCGGCTCCGGAGCTGCGGCTTCGGGGTTGCCGGTCGGCGTGACCGTATCATTGCCGCTGTGCCGGCGGACCGAAATCGAGCGGCGGCGGCAGCTCGGGCTGCGGGATATCGATTTTGATCTTCGAGGGGTCGATGCGTGAACCACGGTCGATCCAATAGCTCACCGAGCCGGGCCAGAAGATGACAATAATAACGAGAATCACTTGTAGCAGCACCCAGGGAATGGCGCCCCAATAAATCTCCGAGGTCTTGATCGATCTTGGCGCGATGCCGCGCAGATAAAACAGGGCAAAGCCGAAAGGCGGATGCATGAAGCTCGTTTGAACGTTCGCGCAGACCAGCACGCCGAACCAGATGAGATCGATGCCGAGCTTGTCGGCGACGGGGGCCAACAGCGGAATGATGATGAAGGCGATCTCGAAGAAATCGAGGAAGAAGGCGATCACGAAGATGAAGGCATTGACGAAGACTAGGAAGCCGACCTGTCCGCCCGGCAACGACGTCAACATATCCTCGATCCATACCTTTCCGCCAACGCCTTGAAACACGAGGCTGAAGGTGCGCGCGCCGATCAGGATGTAGACCACCATGGCGGTGATGCGCATGGTGGTCGACATCCCCTGATAGAGGAGCGACCACGTGAGCGTGCCGTACGAGGCGGCGAGCGCAATGGCGCCGACCACGCCTAGCGCTCCTGCTTCGGTGGGCGTGGCCAGGCCCATGAAGATAGTCCCCAACACCAGGAAGATCAGGCCGAGCGAGGGAATGATGCCGCGCAGGCATTTTTTCCACAGCGCCCAGCCCTTCAGCGTGCGCGCCTCGAGCGGCAGAGCCGGCACGTCTTTCGGCCATAGCACGCTGACGATCGCCACCCAGCCGCAAAACAGCGCTAGCTGAATTATGCTCGGCCCGATCGCGCCCGCGTACATGTCGCCGACCGAGCGGCCGAGCTGGTCGGCAAGCACCACCAGAACCAGCGAGGGCGGGATGAGCTGGGTGATCGTGCCCGACGCCGCGATCACGCCCATCGTGTGCCGCGTCGAGTAGCCGTACTTCAACATGGGCGTCATCGAGATGACGCCCATGGCGATCACCGAAGCGGCGACCGTGCCGGTGATTGCGCCGAGAATCGCGCCGACGAAAATCACCGCATAGGACAACCCGCCGCGCACCGGCCCGAACAATTGTCCGATCGAATCGAGCAGGTCCTCGGCCAGCCCGCAGCGCTCGAGGATGGCGCCCATGAACGTGAAGAAAGGAATCGCGAGCAGCAGGTCATTGGAGACGATGCCGAACAGTTGATAGGTGAGGTTGCCGAGGAAATCGGAGCTGATGAGCCCGAGTTCGATGCCGATAAAACCGAAGAACAGGCCGGTCGCGGCGAGCGAGAACGCCGCCGGATAGCCGACCAGCATGAAGAGCACCATGCCCCCGAACATCAGGGGTGCCATGTTCTCCCGCACGAAATGAATCATTGGAGCGGCTTCTCGTACTCGAACTGCAGCCGATGGTGATGCAGGAGCGCCTCGATGCGCTTGATGAGTTCGGAGATGCCTTGCAGCGCCATCAGCGCGAAGCCGACGGGAAGGATGAGTTTCACCGGCCAGCGGATGAGGCCGCCGGCATTCGACGAGGTTTCGTCGATACGCCAGGATTCCAAAAACCACGGCCAGGTGAAGTAGATCAAAATGATGCAGATCGGCAGCAGAAAAAGCAGGCAGCCGATGATATCGATCCAGATGCGCGCTCGTTCCGAGAGCGCCGAATATAAGAGATCGACGCGAACGTGTTCGTTGAGCTTAAGCGTATAGGGACCGCCCAGCAGTACCATGCCTGCGAACATGTACCACTGCACTTCAAGCCAGGCGTTCGAGCTGGCGCTGAAAAGATAACGGCTCGTCGCATTGCCGGCGCTGATCAAGCAGGCGAACAGCACGAGCCAATTGGCGATCTCGCCGAACCGGTCGTTCACATAATCGATGGCTCGGCTGAGCTTGAGCAAACCCTCCACGGACCGTTCCCCGCTGGCATGGTCCCGGCAGTTAGGGACCGCGCAGTTGCGCAGCTTCTTGTTGGCCCCGCCGCAGGGCGCGCCGAGACGGACGAACTTTCCTAGAGGCCTGCGCGGAGGTCAATCGGTAAAACGCGCGCACCCGGGTAGCCGCCGGGTCCGGCGTCTCGGTCTAGCGCCGCCCGATCAGCCGCCGGTCACACTCATGTGGCGGGCGAGCGCCGGGCGCTGATGGCGCCGATCGATGATGAAATCGTGCCCCTTGGGCTTGCGCGAGATCGCCTCCGCGATCGCGGCGTCGAGCAAATCGTTGCCTTCTGACGCGCGCAACGGAGTGCGCAGATCGGCGGCGTCTTCCTGACCGAGGCACATGTAGAGGGTGCCCGTGCAGGTCACCCGCACCCGGTTGCAGGATTCGCAGAAATTGTGGGTCAGCGGCGTGATGAAGCCTAGCCGGCCGCCGGTCTCGGCGACCTGGACGTAGCGCGCAGGCCCGCCGCTGCGATAGTCGACATCCTCGAGCGTGAAGCGCTCGGCCAGACGCGAGCGCACGATCGACAGCGGAAGGTATTGATCGAGGCGACCCTCGCCGACGTCGCCGAGCGGCATCACCTCGATCAGGGTAAGCTCCATGCCGCGCCCATGCGCCCATTGCAGCAGGGCCGGGAACTCGTCCTCGTTCACGCCTTTGAGCGCCACCGCATTGATTTTGACCTTGAGCCCGGCCGCCTGCGCGGCATCGATGCCGTCCAGAACCTTGCTGAGCTCACCCCAGCGCGTGATGGCCCGGAACTTGTCGGGGTCGAGCGTGTCGAGCGAGACATTGATCCGGCGCACACCGAGCGTGGCAAGCTCAGCGGCATGCTTCGGCAGTTGCGAGCCGTTGGTGGTGAGCGTGAGCTCGTCGAGCGCGCCGCTTGAGAGATGGCGCGAAAGCGAAGCGACGAGGGTCATGATCCCGCGCCGCACCAGCGGTTCGCCGCCGGTCAGCCTGAGTTTCCTGACACCGCGCGCGATAAAGGCGCTGCACAGGCGATCGAGCTCCTCCAGCGAGAGCAGGTCACCCTTTGGCAGGAACGTCATGTTCTCCGCCATGCAGTAGACGCAGCGGAAATCGCAGCGGTCAGTGACCGACACGCGCAGATAGGTGATCGCCCGGCCGAACGGGTCGACCAGGGAGGCGTGCGGTTTTCCGCGAGAGGCGAAGGCGAGACTATCCTGCATCACGACCGGATCTGCGGGGTCCTGCGCTGATCGGCATCCGGAAGGCCGCGCCTGCGAGCCCCGGACACGAATGATGAAACGGCGTTGCGCCGTTTCATATGGGAATTCTGACGGATATCGGCCAGAGCGTCCAGCGCTCCGGCGGGTTGGAGCGGGCTGGTGCGCCGGCGAACGCGGAAAGAACTAGCGCGAAGGCCAGGGATATTCGGTCGCGGAGGGCGCCGACTCGGCTGCAGCCGAAGGCGCCGGGACGCCCGCCGGGGCCGGCGCTGGCGCGCTCGTAGGGGCGGCCGACGCCATGGGCGGTGGCGCCGCGGGGCGGGGCGCTGCTGCAACCGGCGTCTTTTTCTTGGCTGGCGGCTTCGTTGCCGGCTTCACCGCCTGCAGCGTGACCTGAACCGGATTAGGTGCCAGCCGAGGCGTACTTCCCTCCGCCTCCGGACGCACCGCCACAGTCTGCGGATGATAACCGCTCAGCGCAAGCGTGACGGAAAACTCGCTGCCGGGCTGGACTGCGAGTTGGCAGGGGGTGCGACAGCTCTGACCCAAGGACGTTTTTGCTTCTGCTCCCGCTGGTTCTGATTCGATCGCCAGCGTCTCCGACTGTGGAGCGGATTTGAGGAAGTCGAGGCTCGGCATGGCTGCGGAACACGCGCCCAGCATGAGGCCACACGCCGTGACGGCAATAACTCGGCTCATGATTTCCATCTCGGCGGCAACGGCCGCCTCTCCCCCACACACAACCCCAGCGGTAGGTTAGGGCTGCGTACAACCCGAGACCCTTCCCTCGCACGCGCTGGTTAGCGCCCCAAGATGCCCCAAGTGTGGCGGCGACAAGGTAAAATCCGGATTAACGGGGTTCTGCCGCGAGGGAACTGCCCACATCCAAGAGGTCGAATACGGCGCTGGGCAGTTCGCCCAAGCCCGCAATCACCCGATCGGGCATCAGTTCGCTGACCGGGCTCTCGGTATAGCCGTAGTCGACAGCGATCACCGGAACGGCTGCCGCACGCGCGGTCGCGATGTCGATGGGCGAATCCCCGACCATGACCGTATGCGCCGGCTCGCCCCCGGCGCGGGCGATGGTCTGGCGCAGGAAATCGGGATTGGGTTTTTTCAACCCGAACGTGTCCGCGCCGCAAATCGCCACGAAACGCTTCGACAGCCCGAGCGCATCCAGCAGCCGCACCGATAGCCATTCCAGCTTGTTGGTGCAGACCGCCAAGCGAAAACCGCCGGCGCCGAGTTCATCGAGTGCGGATTCGAGACTCGGGAACGCGCGGGAACGATCGGCGATATGCGAAGCGTAATGGGCGATGAACTCCTTGACCAGCCGATCCACTTCCGCCGTGGCGAGCTTGCGGCCTTCGGCTGCCAACGAGCGTTCAATCAGCGATCGCGCGCCGCCACCCACCAGGTTGCGCGCGATGTCGTAGGGGACCGGCGGCAGACCTTCGCCGGCAAAGACGGTATTGAGCGTGCCAATGAGATCGGGCGCGCTGTCGACCAGCGTGCCGTCGAGGTCAAAGACGACCGTTGGAGCCCCCATAATCCGTGAGGGCTAGCGGAGGATTGGCGCAATAGTAAGGCTCGGCTTTCTATGGATTCTCTAGCCCATTTCCGGGGCCGGGAGGGGCGAGGGCCGACGGGTGTTCCGTGCCCGTGCTGGACTATGCTCCTGCGTCCATCGGGGCTAGATAGATGCCGTTCCTGGTTGATGCCGAGCGGACGGCCGCAATCGCGATGGATATCGATGCCCAGAAACGCGCCGCCGCCGCCCGCGCCCTCGACTTCGTGCGCGCGGGCATGCGGCTTGGCCTCGGCAGCGGCACGACCGCCAAGCATTTCGTCGAGCTTCTGGGGCAGCGCGTCCGCGCCGGCCTCGAGGTCATCGCGGTGCCCACGTCGGAGACCACCCGCAGCGACGCCGAGCGATTGGGAATTCCGCTCACCAGTCTCGACGAGACGCCGCAGCTCGATCTCACCATCGACGGTGCCGACGAGATCGCGCATGATCTGAGCCTGATCAAAGGCGGGGGCGGCGCGCTGCTGCGGGAAAAGATCGTCGCCTCCGCCTCCGCGCGCATGGTCGTCATTGCCGACGAGTCCAAATGGGTGTCCTCGCTCGGCCGCTTCCCGCTGCCGGTCGAGGTGGTGCCGTTCGGATTGGCGGCAACGCGCCGGGCGGTCGAGGCCGCGGCCGCCGCGGCCGGTTGTGCCGGGCCGGCGCTCCTGCGGCGCGGCAAGGACGGCCACGCTTTCGTCACGGACGGAGGGCACTGGATTCTGGATGCCGCATTCGAGCGGATCGCCGATCCGAAAGCGCTCGCCGAGCGTCTCGACGGCATTACCGGCGTGGTCGAGCACGGTTTGTTCATTGGGCTCGCCCATGCGGCGGTCATCGCCGGCTCGAGCGACGTGCGCGTGGTCGAGCGGCGCTGAGCCCGGATCACCCGAAGAGGAGGGTTTGATGTTTGCTTTCCCAACCGCCAGGTCCACTGGCGCCTTCATCCTTGCGCTGGGCTTCGCCCTTGCCCTCGGCGTCGGCGTCGGCGCCGCCGCAGAAGAACCTTCAAAAACCGCCATCGCCACCGCGAAGGAGGTCATCACTGCGAAGGGCGCCAATGCGCTATACGCGCCTTTGGTCTCGGGCGTGATCGAGAGGACCAAGGTTGTGTTGCTGCAATCCAATCCGATGCTGGGCAAGGATTTGAACGAAGTCGCGGCCAAATTGCATGCGGACTACGCCTCGCGCAGCGCCGAGATCCTCAACGATGTCGCCAAGATCTATGCCTCCCGCTTCACCGAGCAGGAACTCAAGGACGCGCTCAACTTCTACAAATCGCCGCTCGGCCGCAAATTGGTGGTGGAGGAGCCGAACATCCTCGATCAGAGCATGAGAACCGCCCAGACTTGGGCCGAAAATCTATCGCAAGAGATCATCGCCAAAATGCGTACGGAAATGAAAAAGCGAGGTCACGACATCTAGATGCTGCGTCCATCGGCGGCTTGTACGCCTCGACATGGCTGATCACGACCTCGATCTCGTCGTCATCGGCGCGGGCTCGGGGGGCGTGCGCGCGGCGCGGATCGCCGCCGGTTACGGCGCGCGCGTCCTGGTCGCCGAGGAGTACCGCGTCGGCGGTACGTGTGTGATCCGCGGCTGCGTTCCCAAGAAGCTGCTCGTCTACGCCTCGCGCTTCGCCGACGAGTTCGAAGACGCGGCCGGCTACGGCTGGACGCTGCACGAACCGCGGTTCGACTGGCGGACGCTCATCGCCAACAAGGACCGGGAGATCGCGCGGCTTGAACTCGCCTATACCTCCACGCTCGAGCGCGCCGGCGTCAAACTCGTCAAAAGCCGCGCCATGCTGGAGGATGCGCACACGGTGTGCCTCGTCGCGACGGGAGAAACGATCCGTCCGCGCTACATCCTCATCGCCACCGGCGCCGCGCCATGGTTCGGCCCGCCGATTCCCGGCATCGAACACGTCATCTCCTCGAACGAGGCGTTCCATCTCGACGAATTGCCCGGCCGCATTCTGATCCAGGGCGGCGGCTACATCGCCGTCGAGTTCGCCGCGATCTTCAACGGGCTGGGCTCCGAAGTGACCTTGGTCTACCGAGGCGAGAATATCTTGCGCGGTTTCGACGACGACCTGCGCGAGCATCTCAAGGCGGAGATGACCAAATTGGGCGTGCGGATTGTCTGCGGCACGACCGTGCGCGCGGTGCAACGCACGCAGCGTGCTTTCAGCGCCAAGCTGTCCGACGACAGCACGGTCGAAGTCGACAAGGTAATGTTCGCGGTCGGGCGCTGGCCGAATGTTGCCGGTTTCGGTCTCGAAGAGGCAGGAGTGCGGTGCGCCCCCAACCGCGGCATCGCCGTCGACCCGCTATCGCAGACTTCGGTACCGCACATCTACGCGATCGGCGACGTCACCAACCGTGTCAACCTCACGCCCGTGGCGATCCGCGAGGGGCACGCATTCGCCGACACTGTGTTCGGCGGCAAGCCGACCGGGGTCGACCATACTGACGTGCCGACCGCCGTGTTCTCCGAACCCGAGGTCGGCACGGTCGGGCTGACCGAGGCACAGGCCTGCGAGCGGCTGGCGAAAGTCGACGTGTACAAGACCTCATTCCGCCCGCTGAAGATGACGCTCGCCGCCCGCGACATGCGTGCCTTCTTCAAGCTCGTGGTGGACGGCGAGAGCGGGCGCGTGGTCGGCTGCCATATCGTCGGACCCGACGCCGGCGAAATGATCCAGCTCGTCGGGATCGCCGTAAAGATGAAGGCGACCAAGGCCGATATCGACGCGGTGATCGCCGTGCATCCGACTTCCGCCGAGGAGCTCGTGACGATGCGGGAGAAGGCGCTGAGCCATCGGCGCGAGGCGGCGGAATAGCCCCGTTGTGGGGCTCCGCGTCGCAATTGATCTGGCTTGGAGCGCCGGCCGTCGTGTATAAGCTCGGCTCGGTTGGAAAACCTCGTTCGCACCGAGGGTTAAAGGGTCGTGGAGGGCGGTCATGCCCGAGCGTTGGACGCGCGACAGTTGGCGGCACAAGCCGATCGCCCAGGTCCCGGATTATCCGGACGGGGGAGCGCTCGCCTTGGTCGAACGGCGCCTGGCGAGCTTTCCGCCGCTGGTGTTTGCCGGCGAGGCCCGCAGCCTGAAAAAGGCGCTCGGCCGCGTCGCGGCGGGAGAGGGTTTTCTGCTGCAGGGCGGGGACTGCGCCGAGGCCTTCACCGAGCCCAGCGCCAACAACGTCAGCGCCAACAACATCCGTGATTTCCTACGCGTCTTCCTGCAGATGTCGGTGGTACTCACCTATGCCGCCGCCTTGCCCGTGGTGAAGGTCGGCCGCATCGCCGGTCAATTCGCCAAGCCACGCACATCGCCGACGGAGAAGCGCGACGGCAAGGAGTTGCCGAGTTATCGCGGCGACATCATCAACAGCGTCGAGTTCGACGAGTCCTCGCGGCGGCCGGATCCCGAACGCCAGATCGAGGCTTATCGCCACTCCGCCGCCACGCTCAATCTGCTGCGCGCGTTCGTGCATGGCGGCTACGCCAATCTCGCCAACGTCCGGCAATGGACGCTCGGTTTCGTCAAGGACTCGCCGCAGTCGCACCATTATGAGGAGCTCGCCGACCGCATCAGCGAGGCGCTCGGCTTCATGCAAGCCTGCGGGCTCGACCTCGAGAGCCACCCCGAGCTCAAGAGCACCGAGTTCTACACCAGTCACGAGGCGCTGCTGCTCGGCTACGAGCAGGCGATGACGCGTGAGGATTCGACGCACCCCGGCACCTTCTGCTGCACCTCGGCGCATATGCTGTGGGTCGGGGACCGCACTCGTCAGCCCGATCACGCACACGTCGAATTTTGCCGCGGCATCATCAATCCGTTGGGGCTTAAATGCGGGCCGTCGAGCAAGGTCGATGAGCTGCTGCGGGTCATCGACATTCTCAATCCGGAAAACGAGCCGGGCCGCCTCACGCTGATTGTGCGGCTGGGCGCGGACAAGGTCGGGGATCAGCTTCCGGCCATGATCCGCGCGGTTCAACGTGAAGGCAAGGTTGTGGTGTGGTCCTGCGATCCCATGCACGGCAACACCGTCAGCTCGGAAACCGGCTACAAGACGCGGCCGTTCGACCGCATTCTCGCCGAGGTGAAGACCTTCTTTGCGGTTCACCGCGCCGAAGGAACGCATGGCGGCGGCGTGCATCTGGAGATGACCGGCCAGAACGTTGCCGAGTGCACCGGCGGTGCGCGCATGATCACCGACGCCGACTTCAAGGATCGCTATCACACGGTGTGCGATCCGCGGCTCAACGCCGAGCAATCGATCGACCTCGCGTTTCTGCTCGCCGACCTCCTCAAGGCGGAGCGCACCGCCAGGGCACGGCCGTTGCCGGCCGCAGCCGGCCTCTGATCGGAGCTGCAGCGATCTGCTTCTGCTTCGCCTTCCAGGCCAAGCGGGGGTTTTGCGCACTCGGTTCTTATGATGGAATGCAGTCGGGTGCGCGGCGCTTTCAGGAAATCACAACGATCCGCGCAACGGGAGGTCCCCATGCATCGCCATACGCCTTGGCTAGGCGCGCTTTCGCTCGCCGCCATGCTTTCGCTACCGTCCGGGGCAAGCGGCCAGCTTGCGGTTTCTGCCAACGACGGCAAAGCCGTTCTCATCGACGGCGTGAATTCGGTGCCGGCCAGTCCGCCGCGCGACACGGTTACGCTCATTGATCTCAATGCGAAGCCGCCCAAGGTCGTCGCCGAGATCGAGGTTCCGGCCAGCGTGATCGGCCCGCCACTGAGCGTGGCGGTGGCGCGCGACGAGAGTTTCGCGCTGGTCACCGCGGCATCCAAGGTCGATCTGGCCGATCCGAAGAAAACCGTGCCTGACGACAAGCTCTCGGTGATCGATCTCAAAGCCTCGCCGCCCAAGGTCTCGGCGCAGGTGCAGGCCGGTAAAGGCGCCGCCGGCGTATCGATGAACCGCGCCGGCACGCTGGCACTGGTCGCCAACCGCTCCGAGGGCACGGTCTCGGTGTTTTCCATCGCCGGCCATACGCTGACGCCGGTGGGGAAGATCAGTTTGGGCGACGAGAAGTCCGGACCGTCCCATGTCGCCATTGCCCCGGACGGCAAGACGGCGCTGGTCACCCGCGACAACGATCACAAGATTTCCGTACTATCGATCGACGGTACCAAGGTCGAGTACACCAAGCGCGACATCTCGGCGGGACTTCGACCTTACGGGCTCGGCATCCATCCCAACGGCAAGCTTGCGGTGGTTGCCAATATCGGCACCGGAAGTGGCGACGCCGATACCGTGAGCCTCATCGATATCGAGGCAAAACCGGCGCGGGTCATTCAAACCGTCACGGTCGGTCAAACCCCGGAAGGGATTGCGCTCTCTCCCGACGGCGCCTTTGTCGCCGTCGGCGTGATGAACGGCTCCAACAAGCCCAAAGCCGACCCGTTCTTCAACGATTACGGGCTGGTGAAGGTGCTGAGCGTCAAAGGCAACGAATTGGTTCCGCTGAGCGAGGCAAAAGTCGGCCACTGGTGTCAGGGGATTGCCTGGAGCAAGGACAACCGCACGCTCCTCGTGCAGTGCATGGTCGAGAACGAGATCATGGTGTTCGATTTCGACGGCAAAGCGCTCAAGCCCGCCGGATCGATCAAGGTCGGTGCGGGGCCCGCGGCTATTCGCACGGCGGAGCCGTAGGCTGGTCCCGCCAACCGCATCGTTTGATCTCGGCGAGCGCGACCTGCGCGCGCTGGCGGATACGCGCTGATTTGGAGCCGGCTGCGTCGCACTCGAATGGAACGGTTGCTGCGCGCTACCATCAACAGCTGGCGTGGCCTCCTCGCAGCAACGCGCAGCGAGGAGGCCTTTCGCTTGGAGCTGATCGCCCTCGTCTTGGCGGTCCCGGTCGCCTTTCTGCTGGCCGAGCAGGCTTGGAAGCGCCTGGCGCTGATCGCAGTCGTGGCTTTCGTGCTCGTCGTGGAACTCTTGAACACCGCGATCGAGAAACTGGCCGACCGAGTCAACCTTGCGATCGATCCCCAGATCGGCCGGGTCAAGGATATGGGCTCGGCCGCGGTGGGCTTGGCGTTGCTGATCGCTGCCATGGCCTGGCTGTTGGCGCTTGCCGAGCGAATCGGGCTGATCTGACCGGACCTGTGCGGCGATTGCCGGGCGCGGCTACGACGCGCTAGACCTAGGCCATGAACGCGCGTCCCACCGACCGCTTGGCCGTCACCGTCGGACAACTCAATCCGATCGTCGGCGACATTGCCGGAAACGCTGAGAAGGCTCGCCGCGCGCGCGCCGAGGCGGCACGCGCCGGCGCGGATCTGTTGGCACTACCGGAACTCTTTCTTTCCGGCTATCCGCCCGAGGACCTCGTGCTCAAGCCGGCGTTCCAAGCCGCGTGCCGCGCCAAGGTCGAGGAGCTTGCGCGCGAGACCTCCGACGGCGGGCCGGCGGTGCTGATCGGCACCCCATGGCTCGACGAAGGCAAGCTCTACAACGCCTATTGCCTGCTCGACCGCGGCGCCATCGCCGCCGTGCAGCTCAAGGTGAACCTGCCGAACTATGGCGTCTTCGACGAGCGGCGGCTGTTCGCTGCGGGGCCGCCGCCCGGACCCGTGAATTTCCGCGGCGTGCGCCTCGGGCTGCCCATCTGCGAAGACATTTGGACCGAATGGGGCGATTACGAAGACGTGGTCGAATGCCTTGCCGAGACCGGCGCCGAGCTGATGATTGTCCCCAACGGTTCGCCCTACTCGCGTGACAAGGACGAGCTTCGCCTCAACATCGCGGTAGCGCGGGTGACCGAGAGCAGCGTGCCGCTGATCTATGTCAACCAGATCGGCGGGCAGGACGAACTCGTGTTCGACGGCGCCTCATTTGCCTTGCACGCGGATCGCACGCTCGCCTTCCAGCTCCCGGCGTTTCGCGAAATCGTCAAGACGGTGCAATGGGAGCGCGCGGGCAATAGCTGGCGGTGCGTCGATGGACCCGTGGTCGAGACCGAACAGGGCGACAAGGCGGATTATTTCGCCTGCATGCTGGGGCTGCGCGATTACGTCGACAAGATCGGCTCCAAGGGCGTGGTGCTCGGGCTATCGGGCGGCATCGACTCCTCCCTGGTGGCGGTCTTGGCGGCCGACGCGCTCGGACCCGAGCGCGTGCATTGCGTGATGCTGCCTTATCGCTATACCTCGCAGCAATCGCTCGACGACGCGGCGCAGGTCGCCAACGCGCTACGCATCCGCTACGACGTGGTGCCGATCGAACGCGCGGTCGTGGGATTGGAGGCGGCGCTCGCGCCGCTCTTTGCCGGCAAGCCGCGCGACGTGACCGAGGAAAATTTGCAATCGCGCACGCGCGGTACCATCCTCATGGCCATATCGAACAAGCTCGGGCTGATCGTCGTGACCACCGGCAACAAGTCGGAAATGTCGGTCGGCTACGCCACGCTCTATGGCGACATGAACGGCGGCTTCAATCCGATCAAGGATCTCTACAAGACCGAGGTTTATCGCCTGGCCCGGCTGCGCAACGGCTGGAAGCCCGACGGCGCGTTGGGTCCACACGGCCCGGTTATTCCCGAGGGCGTTCTCACCCGCGCGCCCAGCGCCGAGTTGCGCGAGAACCAGACCGACCAGGACACGCTGCCGCCCTACGACGTGCTCGACCAAATCCTCGCTCGCCTGGTGGAGCGAGAGGAGCCCATCGCCAAGATCGTCGCGGAAGGCTTCGACCGAGAGACGGTCATGAAGGTCGAGCGCATGTTGCATCTCGCCGAATACAAGCGCCGGCAAGCAGCTCCCGGGGTCAAGGTGACGCTGAAGAATTTCGGCCGCGACCGCCGCTATCCCATCGTCAACCGCTTCCGCGATTCCGGTGCACCGCTGCCCCAGCCCGACCGCGCGCTGGCAAAGAACGCGGGGGCGGCGAAAAGCGAAGCGTTCGATTTCTGAAGAGAAGAGCACGCCATGTACAAAGCCTCCGCGGGTGTCACGCTGCCAACCTCGATCATCGGCTCGTTGCCGCGGCCGGCTTGGTACACCGCGGTGCTGGGCCGCAAAAGCTTCCTCGAAGCGATGGTCAACTCGCGCTACCGCGAGCAGTATGAGGACGCGGTCTCTTGCTTTCTGCGCGCGCAAGAAATCGCCGGTCTCGACATCCTCACCGATGGCGATGCGCATTACGACGAGGAGGTGGGCGGGCTGAGCTGGCAAAGTTATCCGCTCACTCACATGGACGGGTTTGCCGAAGTACCGCAGCCCATGGCGTACAAGGTCGGCGCCACCGCCTATCCGCGCGGTCACATCCTGCACGACTTCCTCGAGGCGCGCATTTTTCCCAGGATCGTGGGGCCGGTGGGGCGCGGCCGGCTGCAGTACACGGCGATGTGGAAGACGGCGCAGCGGATGAGCAAAAAGCTGATCAAGTTCGGGACAATTCTGCCCGAATTGATCGCCGTTTCGGTCGAGGACGACTACTACAAGGATCCGGTCGAGCGCACCTGGGCGATCAGCAACGCTCTCAACGAGGAGCTCAACGAGTTGGCCGATGCCGGCTGTCCCGTCATCCAGCTGGAGGAGCCGCAGATCCACATGGTGCCGGCCCGCGGCAAGACGTTCGGCAAGCTCGACACCGCCGACCTAGTGAAGATCTTCAACAACACCGTAAAGGGGCTGCGCGGCAAGACCGAGGTGTGGTGCCACACCTGCTGGGGCAACCCCTCCCAGCAGCGTATCTTCGCCGAGGTGCAGAGCTACCAACCGACGCTCGAGGCGCTCAACCAGGTGGAGGCCGACGCGCTGACGTTCGAGACGCGCTCGTCGGGCACCGGCGATCTCAAGGCGATCGGCGAGGTGATCAAGGACAAGAAGGTGGTGATCGGCGTGATCGATCACCACACGCTGCAGGTCGAGCGGCCGGACGAGATCGCCGCGCTCATCCGCGAGGCGCTCAAGCATATTCCGCCGGAGCGGCTGATCATTTCATCGGACTGCGGCATGGGGCGCGAGGGCATGGGCCGCCGGCACGCGGGCTACAAGATGGTAGCGATGGTGCTCGGCACCAACATCGTGCGCAAGGAGCTGGGCCTGCCGCAAGCGGAATGCCTGGCGGCGGATCAGCGCTACACGCTCACGGCAGCGAAGGCATGAGTTAGGCCCGGCGGCTGCAGCATGGTCTTGCCGCCATCGGCGCTACATAGAGACCCACACGCGCTTTGTCGCACCGGAATGACCCAGGCATGTGTACGGTGCTAGTCTTCACCGGCCTCCGCTTTGCGCAGCCAATGAGGATCGAATGACACGTATGGTGCAAGGGCGCGCGGTGACGCGGCGCCGCTTCGTCGCGGCAGCCGGATTGCTCGGCGTTGGCGCGCTCGCGCGCCCGCGCCCGACGCGGGCGGCCTATCCAGAGCGTCCGATCAAGGTCGTGGTGGCGAACACCCCGGGAGGCCCTTCCGACATCATTGCGCGCATCATGGCGGCAACCATGCAGGAGGCGATGGGCGGGACCGTCTTTGTGGAGAACAAGGGCGGCGCCGGCGGCAACATCGGGATGGGGTTGGTCGCGCGCGCCGAGCCGGACGGTTACACTATTTTGCTGTCGACCAGCGCCTACGCGGTCAATCCCGGCCTCTACCAGACGCTGCCATACGACCCGTTCAAGGACTTCACCGCGATCTGCGAGCTTGCCGTCTCGCCGCACGTGTTCGCGGTGAAGCCCGATCTGGGGGTCGGCACGGTCAAGGAGTTCGCCGCGCTCGCTAAGGCCAATGCCGATAAGTTCAACGTCTCGACACCGCCGATCGGCACGACGCCGCACCTGCAGGCGGAGGTGCTGAAGCTGCGCGAAGGCTTGCAGGGGATGGCAACCGTCGTTTTTGCGGGAGGCGGTGACGCGCTCAAGGCTTTGCTGAGCGGCACCGTGCAGCTCAGCTCCGGTGTGCTCGCGCCGGCGCATGCGCACATGAAGGCCGGCACCATCAAGGGTCTCGCGGTTACCGGCCGCACGCGTTGGCACGATCTGCCCGAGATTCCGACGATGGTGGAAGCGGGCTATCCCGATTTCGTGTTCGAGACCTACACCGCGCTGATGGCGCCGGCGAAGACGCCGCCGGACGTCGTCGCCAGGCTCGAGCAGGTCGCGCTCGAGGTTCTGCGGCGGCCCGATATCCGCGCGAAGCTCACCGAATCCGGATTCGAGGTGACAGCCCAGCCCGGCAAGGAGCACATGGCGCGCGTCGCGCGGGAAGTGCCGATGTTTGCCGACATCATTTCCCGCGCCGGCATCAAAAAGCTCTAGCGCGGAATGAGATCAGTTGAATCGTCATGCCCGCGCATGACGCAAAATAGTTGAGCGGCGCGTCTGTGCCGTGTGCTTTTACCGCACCGGATAGAACGTCGGTCCGACCGCCCGTACCTTGCGCTTGCCCGGCTCCTGCTCGCCCTTTTGTTCGGCGGGCGCGGGCGGCTGCTGCTCGGCGCCGGCAGCCGAAAGCGGCGTGCTGGTCACCTCATCTGCGCCTTTGCTTCGCGCGGGGGTCTGGCCCGCATTCGCCGGCTTGCCCTGCGCATCGAAGCGCGGCTGCGAGAGTTGCTTCGCCCGCTCCTCGGTGACGACGATGTCGCCGCGCTCGATCGTGTCATCGTTGCCTTGCTGCAGCGCATCGGCCCATGACTGACCGGGCGCGCGGCAATTGCAAGCCGAGTTGAGCTGCTTGCGATAGCTGAACGCGGTGGGCAGGTCCGTGTAGAGCCTGCCGCTGGTCGACACCGCGCGCGAGACATCCTCGCCGGGATTGCGATGGCTGTAGAGAGCGACCTCGGCGGCCGGGCACTGACGGCGGCAAATCTGCTCGTCCTCGGCGAACTTGGTCGGCACCGTCGAATAGGAAATCGGGAAATAGTAGCCGTCGCAGGTGCGCACGCAGAGCGTCCGGTAGGTGCCGGCGAGGGGAGCATTGGGAGCGGGCGCGATATAGCCGCCGCCGAACAAGTTGTCGAAGAAGCCGCCCGGGCCCGCGGTGACGTATTGCCGGTACTGCGGGCCGCAGTCGTTCTGCCCGAGCGCGACCAGGATGCTGCGACGCTGGCCCTCGCGTTCGCCGCTGTTACCCTGCAGCCGCTGGATCTCGGTCAAGGTGCGGTCGAGATTGGCGCGCATCTGCTGGATCTGGTTGTTGAGCGGCCCACATTGCGGGGATTGTCCGCTGAACAGGGCGAAGAAGCCGCCGCCCTGGCAGCCCAGGCGCTGCGATTGCTGGCCGAGGCGGTCGACCTCGGCCTGCTGCTTTGCCGCGGCATCCTCGTAGCGCTTGATCTGCTCGGCCTTCGCGGGATCGATTCCTGCCCCGCGGTCGAGTGCGGCGAGCTGGCTTTCGAGCCGGAGGCACGCCTGGTTGCGCCCGCCCGCGTTGGGGCTGGCGGCCGCATTGGGAGCAGGAGGAGGAGGACTGGGTGCAGGCGTTGAAAACGGAAAGGTGAACTGCGCCGCTGCCGGCACGGCGCAGACAGCGAGGACTGCCAGGGCGGCCCCTGCTGCGCGCAAGACTATTCGGTTCGCTGTGCCAACCATGAAGCCCGGCCCGATGTCGCACTGTCGGCGATGGAAGCGCCGGAATGGTGACCAAAGTGTGAAAACGCTGGGCCGATAGGTGGGCGCGGCAACAGAATCAGGGCTGCTCGCCCGCCGCCGGCCACTCGAACCGGATAGTCGGATGCACTAGTGTGGCGGTTCAGAAGTCCGCATCATTCTTGCAGCGAGTCCGAAATGCGGACTTCTGAACCAAAGCCACACTAGATCAATAAGTTGCTAGTGTCCTTCGATTCCGAAGTTCGCAAACGAGGCTGCAGCATAATGATGCGAACTTCGGAATCGGGACACTAGCCTTCTAGCCCCGCAGCTTCCTGAGAAGCCACGACCTTTCCACGCCCAGGCGGATGCAATGGGTGCTCTCAGCCTCTCCCAGTTGATCGACCTCGTCGTCGGCGGCCTTGCGATCGGCTGCGTCTATAGCCTCATCGCGCTTGGCTTCGCGATGATCATGCGCGCGACGAACATCATTCACTTCGCCCAAGGCGAAGTGATGATGTTGGGCTGCATGTGCGGGCTGACGTCGCTGTGGTTGCTTCCGGCGCTGCCGCTTCCCGTGGTGATCGCCGTGGGGATGGCCTCCTCCGGGTTGATCGCCGTGGGCATGGAGCTCGCGGTTTACCGCACCTTGCGGCGGCGGCGCGTTCCGATCATGAACATCATCACCGCTACCGTCGGCATGTCTATTCTGTGCATCAATGCCGCGCGCATCATCTGGGGCTCCGAGCCGCTGCGCTTTCCCGAGCTGTTCGCCACCACAGCGTATGACTTCAGCGGCGTGCGCATCTCCCCACAGTTATTCTGGATCATGGTCATGGGCGTGGCCATCATGGGTGCGCTGCAGTTTTTCCTCAAGCACACGCCGACCGGGCTCGCCATGCAAGCGGTGGCGCAGGATCATGAAGCGGCGCAGCTCATGGGCGCGAACTTGACGCGGATGATGGCGTATACGTTTGCGATTTCCGGGATGATGGCCGGGGCGGCCGGCATCATGCTCGGGTCCATGTTCTTTGCCTTTTTTGAGATGGGGTTCATCACCGGGTTGAAAGGCTTCGTCGCCGCGACGCTCGGCGGGCTCGGCAGCATTGCCGGGGCGATGCTCGGAGGGATCCTGTTCGGCTTGATCGAGACGTTCAGCACCGTCTTTTTGTCGTCCGCCTACAAAGACGGGATCGGCATGATCTTGCTCATTGCCATTCTGCTGGTTCTTCCGTCAGGATTGGTCGGTCTGTGGCAGAAGCGCAGGTGACCGCCGCCGCGCATCGAGGTGGGCACCGGCGCGGTTCGGTGCACGCAGCCGCGCTGCTGGTGATGGCGGCGCTGATCGCGCTGCCCTGGATCGAGCCCGACAAGTTCGCGCTGCATGTTCTCAGCCTGATTGCGATCGCCTCGATCGCCGCGATGGGATTGCAGGTGCTGCTCGGCTATTCTGGACAGCTTTCCATCGGCCAGGCCGCGTTCTACGGGATCGGCGCATACACATCGGCCTTGCTGACCGCGAAGCTGGGCCTGCCGTTTCCTTTCGCCCTTATCGGCGCCGGCATCGCTGCGGCCATCGCCAGTTTGCTGATGGTACCGATAACGAGGCTCACCGGGGCGTACCTTGCCGTCGCCACGCTCGGCTTCTCGATCATCGTCTATCTGTTCATCAAGAACGAAGAATGGCTGACCGGCGGCTCTTACGGGTTCATCGGCATTCCGCGCGCGGAGCTGTTCGGATACGTCCTGCGGGATCCGAGGTCGAGCTACTACCTCAACGTCGGTGTTGCGGCGATCGTGTATTTTGTCTTCGCGCGTATCGAAGGCTCACGCTTCGGCCGCGCGATCAACGCCATCCGCCAGGACGCCGACGCGGCGCGCGCCAGCGGCATCCGCGTGACGCTGCTCAAGAGCGAATGCTTTGTCATCGCTGCCTTTGTCGCCGGGCTCGCCGGCTCGCTCTACGCGCACGAGGTGCGCTATCTCGCCCCGAACGACTTCACGTTCTGGAAGTCGATCGAGATTCTCATCATGGTGGTGATAGGAGGCGTCGGCAGTCTCGCAGGTGCTATCCTTGGCGCGGCGGTGGTCGTCGGCTTGCCGGAGTATTTGCGTGCGATCGGCGACTATCGAATGCTGGTCTTCGGCGCGATACTCATCGCGACCATGCTGTTCGGCGAAGGGGGGCTCGCCGCGCTCGCTGCGACCGTGGGGCGGCGTTTGTACGCATTGGCGATGCGGCTCATCCTCAAGCCGACCGCATCCCGGAAAGCCGCGCCATGAGCGCCGCCACGCATGGCGAGGGGCTGCTGGAGGTGCGCGGCGTGACGCGGCGCTTCGGCGGCCTCTTTGCGGTTGATGCCGTTGACCTTGCGGTGCGGCGCGGCAGCGTGCACGGCCTGATCGGGCCGAACGGAGCCGGCAAGACCACGCTGCTCAACCTGATTGCGGGAGTGTATCGGGTCAGTAGCGGGCTCCTCCGCTTTGCCGCGCAGGACATCACCCGGCATTCGACGGCCAAGCGCGCGCGTGCGGGAATCCGCCGCACGTTTCAGAACTTAAAATTGTTCGGCGAAATGACCGCGCTGGAAAACGTCGCAATCGGCCTGCATGCGCAGACGCACGCCGGATTTTTCGATGCTGTGTTGTCCACGCCGCGGCATCGCCGCGAAGAGCGCAGCATCACCGATCGATCGATGGCGGTATTGCACTTTGTCGGACTTGCCGGCCTCGCCCAGGCGCGTGCCGACTCGCTGGCGTATGGACACCGGCGTCTGTTGGAAATCGCCCGCGCTATCGTGGCGCGGCCGGCCCTGTTGCTGCTTGATGAACCGGCTGCGGGCCTCAACGTCACCGAGGCAGCGCATGTCAGCGATCTGATCGCTCGCATCCGCGACGACGGCACGACTGTGGTGCTGGTCGAGCATCACATGGACGTCGTCATGCGCGTGAGCGACGAAATCACCGTCCTCAACTATGGCCGCAGACTCGCGCACGGCACGCCGGCGCAGATCCAGGAAGATCCGGTCGTCATTGAAGCTTATCTCGGCCGGGCAGGGGAGACGGATCGTGCTCAAGCTTGACGGAGTGGTCGCGGCTTATGACGACGTCACCTGCCTGCATGGCGTTTGCCTCGAGGTGCGGCGCGGCGAGATCGTCACGCTGATCGGCGCCAATGGCGCGGGCAAGAGCACGACCCTGAAGACGGTGTCCGGCCTTCTCATCCCACGCGCGGGCATCATCGAGTTCGACGGACGGCCGATTGCCGGCCGCAGTCCGGATGCGATCGTTGCACTCGGACTGGTGCAGGTGCCGGAAGGACGGCGAGTATTCCCCGAGCTTTCCGTGGAGGAGAATCTCCGCGTCGGGGCTTACCTGATCGCCAATCGGGCGAAGGTTCGCGACATACTGGGCGATGTCTACGCACGCTTTCCGCGCCTGGCTGAGAGGCGAAGGCAGCTCGCGGGGACGCTCTCGGGCGGCGAACAGCAGATGCTCGCCTTCGGTCGGGCCATGATGGCGCAGCCGAAGCTCCTCATGCTCGACGAGCCGTCGCTTGGGCTCGCCCCGCGCATGGTGGACGAGGTGATGCGCTCGATCCGCCTGTTCCGCGAGTCCGGCGTGACCATCTTTCTGGTCGAGCAAAATGCCAACCTAGCGTTGCGCCTTGCCGATCGCGCCTACGTCATGGAGACGGGCCAGATCACCATGGCCGGCAGCGGAGCGCAGCTTCTGGCCGATGAACGCGTGCGGGCAAGCTATCTCGGCGCGAAAACACCGTCACATACGGGGGTTGCGCGAAGCCAGTGAGTGCATCCAGCAGGCGTAGCTTTCGCCAACAATGTTGTTCGGATATCGTTGCCGCTCAGGGGCATGCCGCTTCACCGGAGATCGATCATGACCACGAACCGACGCAAATTTATCGGCGGCGGGCTGGGCGCGGCGGCGCTCGCCGGCACGCGCTCGACGCTGTGGGCGCAGTCACGCGAGCCGATCAAGGTCGGTGCCTTCGGGCCAATGTCGGGGAACGCGGCGGCGCAGGGCCAGAGCATCCGCGAATCGGTCGAGATGGTGGCAAACCTCAAGAACTCGGCCGGCGGCGTGCTCGGCCGGCAGGTCGAAATCGTCATCGGCGATGACGCCGGCAACCCCGAAGAGGCTGCCGTGGTGGCGCGCCGCTTCGCGGCGCG
>DASSGH010000146.1:0-14093 GCA_035693615.1 Xanthobacteraceae bacterium | reverse complement strand
CGCTTCTCGCCTCATTCCAGATTTTTGCTGCGCATTGTCCGCCGCTTGGTGCTGCGAGTTCTGCCGTTAGTGCCGCCGATTTGAAATTCCTGCACCGTGTGCCGCGAGTCCGCCTCAGGAATTTCAAATCGAAAAGCGGCACTAGAATCATAGAGTTGCTAGTGCCCTTTGGTTTTCGAAGTTCGTACTCGAGTGTGCCGCGCTGTATCACGAACTTCGAAAACCGGGCACTAGCGAGCTCGCGCGCTCCTCATGCCGCCGGCGTCAGCACACTCGGCTTGGCGCCGATCGCCACCGCGAAGGCCGGTCGTGCATCGATCGCAGTCCGCCAGCGCTCGAGCTCTGGATAGGCGGGACGCTCGATCGGAAATTCCAGGCAGCGCTTCACAATGGGGCCGAGCGCAATATCGGCGATAGTGAAGCGATCGAGGGCGAACCAGTCGCGCCCGGCGATGTGGCCGTCCAGTATTTTGAGCTGGGCGAGAAGATCCGAGCTTTGCGCGGCGAAATCGCCCGCCCGCTCCGCTGGCGTCTTTTTGGCGTCCTTGAACACGGCGACATAGGGGGTGTTCAGGGCGCCGAGCAGCCAGTCCATCCAACGCTCGACCGTGCTGCGCTCGGCCGCCGTCGCGCCGGTCAGCGCCGGCCCATGCACGGCGGCGAGATAGCGAAGGATCGTATGGGACTCCCAGATGACGAGATCGCCGTCGATCAAGGTCGGGACCTTCGCGGTGGGATTAAGCTTGCGGTATGCCTCGGTCAGCGTGTTCCCGAACTGACGACCGTAGTCCTCGCGTCCATACGGCACCCCGAGCTCCTCTAGACAGAAGATGATCTTCTGCACGTTTCCCGACGTCTGCCGTCCGAGCAATCTGATCACGTCATCCTCCTTGGTGTATCAGTTCGGTGTCACCCACGGCGCGGCTTGTAGGCGATCGCGTCCATTTCGATCTTGGTGCTGATCACCGCCCGGGCCTCGACGGTGGTGCGCGCGAGCACGGCATCTCTGAAGTGCTCGCCAAATACCCGATTGTAGCGGCCGAAGTCGCGGGCATCCTCGAGATAGGTCGTGACGCGCACGACATCGGACAGGGTCGCTCCCTCTTCCGCGAGAATTCGACCAATAGCCTCGATCGTGCCCCGCGTCTCTTCCTCGATCGTTCCGGAGATCATGTTGCCATCGGCGTCCTTGGCCACCTGCCCGGAGACGAAGATGAAATCGCCGGCGCGAACGGCGGGATGAAACGGCAGATTCGGGTTCTTCTTTCCGATCGCGTATACGTCCTTTTTCGCGCCGCTCGCGTCGTTCATGTCAGCGACCTCATCCGAATGCCGTGGTTTCAATGATGTCGACGCCGCGGACGCGGTCAACGAGATAGATCAGTCCGCGATCGTCGATAGTCACATCGTTGGAGGACACGCGCTCTGATCGCTCCGGCGGATCCGGCAAAAAATGTCCGACCTCCCTGGGGGCGAACGGGTCAGCGATGTCGACAAGACGAAGGCCCTGCGCGAACCAGGCGAACGGGATTACCGTGCCGCGCAAACGCTCCGATGGCTGATGGCACCCGCTCATCGGCGGCTGCGGGCGCCCGTCGCCATCGAGTCCTGGCACCTGAAACGTTGCAATCGGCACCGGCTGCCGCTCGACCGTGATGTCGTAAATCCAAGCGAAGGACGGAGGCGACGGCCGTAGCTTCGCCACGTCCTCGTCCGCCACCACCAAGATGTTGCGCCCCTTGAGCGGCTGCGGGATCGGCAAGCAAGTATGCGTCGGGTGCGGAAAAGCCGGGCTGGTGTTGGCATGCGCGACAACCTTCGGCCGCGACATGTCGGAAATGTCGAGGATGAAGAGGCCATGATGCCAGTAGCTGACATACAAGCGATCGCCCAGGCGCAGCGGATGATGACAGCGCGGCGCCACCCCACCATTCCAAGGATAAGGCTCGCCGCCCGCCTGCCATTGGCCGGGAATCCACCACCGCGCAACCTCGACCGGTTTGGCCGGGTTGGCGAGGTCCAGGATCATCATGATATTGCCGACGTAGCCCTCGGCCGTCGGCGAGATGTAGGCATAACGCCCGTCGAAATCGTACCGGTGCACGCCACGACCTGCCGTTCGCCATTTGGTGATCGGTTTCGGATTAGTCGGCTGCGACACGTCATAAATGCCGAGCCCGCCGCCGAAGTCGGTCGCGCCGCTTTGGCCGATCTTCTCGTGATTGACCAGCATGATTCCGTTCGACACGCGCACCTTGTGCGAATGCCACCCTTCCGGGATATCGATGGCTGCGAGTTGGCGCGGACGGCGGGGGTCGGAAACATCGACGACGGTCGTTCCGTGCGGCGCCGCCATGTGCGCGATGTAGAGCGTCGTGCCGTCGATCCATACCTGACCGCCGCCCGGGCAGTCCAAATGCGACACGAGGCTGGTGTTGGACTGGCTCGGCACTGCCAACTCGACGAGGTGACTCCGCCCTTGGCCGCGCGCGCGGCCGGCGCAAAGATCTTTAGCCGCTCCGGGAGTTCATACCAACTTGACGATGTCCCCGGCGGCGTCGCGGCCCCATTTCTTGAACAGGTGGAAGCATTTCAACGCGGGCTCATCGCTGGCGACGAACAAGATGGCGGGTCGTTTCTCGTCGCCGTTGATGTGCTCGAACCAGGAACCGCCGGGCACGGCAAGATTATCGAATTTCTCCCAGTCGAAACGCTTGCCGTCGATCATCGAGTGTCCCTTGCCCTCGAATGGAGCGACCAGCAGGCTCGCGGTCTGCCGGACCGGGCGCGTTTTCTCGCCGGGGCGCAGCACCTGCGCGAAGAATGTCATAGTCTTGAACACCGGGCCGCCGGTCAGCGGGTCGGTGTATTCGATCGACAGCGCTTCGTAGGGATCGCCGTCCCAATCGATGAAGCGCTCGATCAGCTCCTTCATCGCCTCCCAACGGTAGACGTACATGGGTGAGGAAAACCCGGCGCCGCGGTGGTGCTGGAGGAAGCGGGGCTTGAGGCCGCCGTGGTCGTAGGCGCGCGCCGAATAGTCGGTCGGCACGGTTGCGGTCTGTTGCTTCTTCTTGACCGGCTTGCCGTCGACCAGCTCCGTATAGTCATGCTCGAAATAAACCGCGTTGAGCGTCTCGACCAGCGGCAGATCGAGCACGGAGAGATTGATTGCGGGCTCCTCGCCGACGTTGCCGTGGTTGTGCCAGGTGTCGACCGGCGTGAGCACCATGTCGCCCGGACCGAAGGTGATGTCCTCACCGCCGACGCCGGTAAAATTGCCTTTGCCGGTCAGGCCGAAGCGAATGGCGCTGGGCGAGTGCCGATGTGGCGGCATCACCTCTTTGGGGTCGTTGAGGCGATACGCGGTGTACATCGTGCTCACCGTCGCGCGCCGCGGCGACAAGCCCGGGTTGACCAGGATGAGCGAACGGCGCTCCGAGTCGTCCATCGTGACTAACTCGGCGGCGCGAAACAGGATCGGTTCGATATCGTTCTTGTAGCTCCAGCGATGCGGCACTGCCTTTTGCGTGCCCATCAGCTGCTTGATTTCATCATGCGCGACGTCGGTCGACGTCGCCCAGAACGGGAACATGTTCTTCGCGGCAATGTCGTCGTAGAGCGCGTCGAGAGCCGCCTCGCGGTTCGGAAGCCGATGCGCGGCGGTCGATGATTTGCTCATGAGGTCGCTCCCTCGAAGGTTCGGGATGACTTTGCTCCAGGGTAACATAGGCCGCTGTCGGCCACCACTGCAGCTATTTGAGGGGAACCAATATCAGGGTTGCGAGCTGGTCTTTCGACAATGGCGCGGCGATGTATTTGAAGCTCACCGCGTCTGCCATCGCCAGGTCGAGACCCTCGATGCGGTCGGGCAACACGTTGTTTTTCGGGTAATAATCCTCCGGCGCCAACCTTGCGATTGCTTCCGGAATGCGGGCCCACTCGGCGAAAGCGTTCACCGCAGCCTTGTCCGCATACATCCAATCGACGACCTCACGGTAGGCCTGCAGATAACGCACGAACACGGCCCTGCGCGACTCAAGCGCGGGGGCATTCGCCGTCATGAAGCGCGCAGTCTGATTGCGCAATTCGGGGACGTCGCTCGCGCGCATGATCTGCCTGATCTTTCCCTCCTTCAGGAGATCGATCGCGAACGGCGGTGACGTCCAACCGACGTCGATCTGGCCGCTCATGACCTGGGTGAGGGTTGAAGCCGGGCTCCCCGTAGCCACAGCCGTGTAGGTGACACCGAACACTTTCTGAAACGCCTGCACGGCGGCATAGGTGGACGACCCGGCCGTGGAGTAGGCGACGGTCTTGCCTGCGAGATCTTTCTTGTCCTTGATCGGCGAGTCCGCTTTCACGTACCAGGTGAGGTCGTTGGCGCCGGTGTGCGTTGCCGCGATCACCCGGATCGGCGCGCCTTTGACAAAGGCTCCGAACGTATTGAACGTGCCGACCCCGGTGCCGATGTCGGCGCTGCCGGAGATGACGGCCTGCTGGGTTTCGCCGGCGCCTTGGGTATAGAAAATCTCCAGCACGAGTCCGTGCTTCTTGAAGAAGCCGGCATTTTGCCCGAGCTCGGAAAAAGAATTCTCCCACGTTCCCGCCAGTCCCGCAGCGATGCGCAATTTGTCCTGCGCGACGGCGGCACAATTCAAGCCGACAGCAAGCGCGAAGACGGGCATTGCGAATCTGAGACTAGGCTTGATCATGTCCCGTCCTCCGCTTCATGCGATGCAATCCGGTCAACTGAACCGGCGCGAGTCCATCACCTCATCGGCGGCGTGCCGCGCCGATTTTTCCTGCAGTGAGCCATCCTCGCAACCCGCACGCGGTCTGGCAACGCTGGAATTCGCGCGGAAGACAAGATCGGGCTTGAACAGGCCCCTCTCGAGGTTTCAAACTTAAACCACATCGAGCTCTCGGCCCGCACAGCATCATGCCCGACGATTTGCACGTTCCCGCGCCACCTGCGCTCGCGCTTCGCATCGCGCGGATTGCAGCCTTTGCCGCGCGCGCGCTGCTTGGCACGCTTCTCATCGGCATGGTGCTGCTCAACGTCGCGAATGCGGCGTGCCGCTATCTGTTCAGCGTGGTGCTCATCGGGGCCGATGAGCTGCTGGTGTTCGGCATGATCTGGATGGTGATGATCGGCATGATACTGGTCACGATCGACCAGCGACATATTGCGCTCGATTTTCTCGTGAATCGGCTGGCGCCGCGCCCGCGCATCGCGCTCACCATGTTTCATCACCTCGTTATCGCAATCGGCGCTGCCTATGCGGCCGTTCAGAGCCTGGAGTTCGCATGGCGCGTGGCGATGATCGGACAGACCAGCATGGCGATCGGCTTTCCCATGGTGTTCGCGCATTCGGCGCTGGTGGTGGGATTTGCGGGGACGGCGCTCGTGGCGGCCGTGCTGGTCGTGAGCGGCGGCACCGAGCTCGTCAGCTCGCACCACGCCACGAAGGCTAAGCTACCATGATTTGGACGTTGGCAGTTCTGCCGATCGCGCTGCTGCTGCTCGGCACGCCCATTTTTGGAATCTTTCTGATCGGTGCGGTAGCGACATTCGTGTTGTTTCTGTCGGTGCCGCCGGTCGCGCTCCACCAGATCATGTTCGGCGGCATGGAGAACTACGCGTTGCTCGCCGTTCCGTTCTTCATTTTTGCCGGCGAATTGATGAGCGGCTCCGGCATCGCGCGACGCCTGATTGTCTGGGTTCTGGCGCTGATCGGTCGCATACCCGGTAGCCTCGGGGTTGCGACCGTGGGCGCTTGCACGCTGATCGGTGCGATTTCCGGCGCGAGCACCGCCACCGTGGCTGTGGTCGGGAAAACGCTCTATCCAGGTCTGATCCGCGACGGCTACGGCGTGCGGTTTGCCTCGGGCCTGCTCAGCTCGTCGGGCTCGATCGACATCGTGATTCCGCCGAGCATCGCCATGATCCTGTTCGGCATGGCGGCGGAGCAATCGGTCGCAAAGTTGTTCGCGGCCGGCGTGCTGCCGGGATTGCTGATCGCCTTCATGATGTCGGCCTACGTCGTGATCATGGCGCTGCGGATGCGGATTCCGACCCGCGGAAAATTCGATTTTGCGCAACTGCGGGCCGCGACGTGGGACGCGGGGCCCGCCCTGCTGATGCCGGTCTTCGTGCTTGCCGGGATTTATCTTGGCTGGTTCTCTCCGACCGAGGCGGGAGGCTTTGCCTGCCTCTACGCGATCCTGGTAGGGCGCTATGTCTACCGCGAGATGAGCTGGAGCGACGTGCTCGAGGCCGCCACGCAGGCGGCCATCATCACCGCTCAAATCCTGATCATCGTCGCGACCGCCGCGCTGTTCTCCTGGATCCTGACCATCAACGGGGTGCCGCAAGCCATGACCGGCGGGCTAACGAGCCTGAACCTGCCGCCTTGGGGCTTCCTCATGTCGGTGAATGTCATCCTCCTGATCGTGGGATGCTTTCTCGATCCGACCTCGGCGATCATCGTGCTCACGCCGCTCTTCATGCCGCTGGTCAGGGCCCTTGGCATAGATCCGATCCACTTTGGGATCATCATGACGGTGAATATCGCGATCGGCATGTTCACGCCGCCATTCGGGTTGAACATCTTTGTCGCACAATCCGTGCTGGGCGTGCCGCTCGACACCATCTATCGCGGTGTGCTTCCATTTGCCGTCGTGCAGATCGCCGCGCTCTTGATCATTACCTACTGGCCCGGACTTTCGCTGTATCTCACCGCCGCGCTCTGAAGCCGCAGGAGACGCCTATGCCCATCAACCGATTGCTGCGAGCCGCGTTCGCGGCTCTTGCCATCACGGCTCTAGCGTCAGCGCGGCCGGTCGCGGCCCAGACCGTCATGAAGCTCGCCAATGCCACTATCAACGACGTGCAGCACGAGTGGCAAAAGCTGTTCGCCGCCGACCTGCAGAAACGCATCGGTGACAAGGTCAAGACCGAGATCTATCCGGCGAGCCAGCTCGGCGCCATTCCGCGCATGGTGGACGGCGTGCTGCTCGGGACGATCGAGTCCTTTATCACCCCGACCGCCTTCCTGACGCCGACCGATCCGCGCTTCCAGATTTTCGACGTGCCCGGCCTGTTCGTCTCACCGGAGCACGTTCACGCGGTCATCCATGACCCCGCCTATCGCGATCACATGGAGACGATGTTTCTCAACCGCGGCCTTCGCATCATCGGCGCCATCTACAACAGCCCCACTGTGGTGCTCACCAAGCAGCCCGCTCCGACGCTCGAGGCGTTGAAGGGCATGAAGGTGCGTACATTTGCGTCCCCCTTGCAGATCGAGCCGATGAAGGCGATCGGTGCGATCCCGGTTCCGCTTGCTCTCACCGAGGTCATTCCGCAGCTTCAGTCCGGCGGGCTCGATGGCATGCTTGCGGGGATGCCGATCCTCACCGCGTTCAAATATTACGACGTGGCGAAATTCGTGACGGACCTGAACTTCGCGCAGATCATCAGTGTCGATGTGATCAATGAAGCATGGTTCCAGAAACAGCCCAAGGACGTTCAAGAGGCCATTCGCGCCGCCGGCCGAGCCGCCGAGCAGCAGGCATTCCCGTGGGGCGTCGACAACGTGCGGAAGACAAACGAGCTATGGCTTGCCAACAAAGGCGAAATTCTCAAGCTGCCCCAACAGGAGCAGGCCTCGATGATGCAGACCTTCGTTTCTCTCGGAACCAATATCGTTGCGCAAAATCCCGCGGTGAAGGCCGAGATGGAGAAGCTTCAGGCGCTTGTCGACGCCAAACGGCCGAAGTGACTTCATCCTAGCTCGCTGCCGTCGGGACCTGCTTGCTTATAGCCGCCGGCATCAGCAACGCATGAAGACAGGGCACCCTGCGCCCCCTCAAAACGAACCCGCTGTGCTAACCAAACTTGCGTCGCAACAGGAGCGTCCCCGATGACGATCATCGATTCGCAGGTCCACGCCTATGAGGCGAACACTCCCAAGCGGCCCTGGCACAGCGTGCCGAACTGGCCCGATCACGTCACCGGTGACGAGATGGTGGCGGCGATGGACAAGGTCGGCGTCGACGGCGCGATCTTCATCTCCGCTTTCTCCATGTACCGGTACGACGCGAGCTATGCGGTGGAAGTGCAACGAGCCCATCCCGACCGGTTCGCGATCGTCAAACCGGTCGATCCGGATGATCCAGCCGTAGGCGATGTCATCGCCGAGTGGAAGCGGACGCCGGGCGCAGTCGGCATCCGCATCATGCTGACCAAGGAGCCAAACCGCGACCGCGAGCCGACTGACCCGGGCCTCGACCGCATCCTGCGCGCGGCGGTCAAGCACGACTTTCCGGTCAACATCCTGTGCTGGGGCAACGTGGATGTGGGCACGGCGGTGATCGATCGTCATCCCGATACGCGGTTCATCGTCGACCATCTGGCGATCTTGCAGCCGCGCACGCCGCCGGCCCCGCCGCAGCCGTGGGCCGACCTGCCGAAGGTGCTGGACCTTGCCAAGCGCAAGAATGCGGTGATCAAGGTGAGCGGCGCCTGCACGCTGTCCCGAGAACCGTATCCGTTTCCGGACATCTGGGATCCGCTCGCCCGCGTGTTCGATGCCTGGGGGTTCGACCGCTGCCTGTGGGGCACCGACTGGACGCGCGCCTACGCCGTGGTCAACTACGAGCAGGCCGTCCAACCCTTCCTCGAGACCGACCGCTTGAGCGACAGTGAGCGGGCGATGCTGATGGGCGGCGCCTGCGCCAAAGCCTATGGTTGGTCGCCGAAGAAACATTAGCTGGGAGATGCGATATGCGCGCGTGCGCGATCGGCGCGGTGATCGCGGCTGCGCTGCTGGCGGCCGGCGCCGGCGCAGCGGCGCAGAGCTATCCCGAGCGGCCGGTGCGCGTGCTGATCGCGTTTCCCGCCGGCGGCACCATCGACACGCTCGGCCGCATCATCGCGCAGAAGCTCACCGAGGCGTGGGGGCAGAACGTCGTCATCGAGAACCGCCCCGGCGCCGGCGGCAACATCGGCGCCGCCGCGGCGGCGAAGTCGGCGCCTGACGGCTATACGCTGCATCTCGGGGCGCAAACGCTCGCGGTCAACGTCACGCTGCAGCCGAGCACCGAGTTCGACCCGGTCAAGGACTTCGATCCGATCATGCTAGTCGCCACGGCGCAGGACGTCCTGCTGGTGCCGCCGAATTCGCCGTTTCGGTCGGTCAAGGAGCTGATTGATTACGCCAAGGCGCATCCCGGTGAGTTGAACTACGCCTCGCTCGGCACCGGCACCAGCGGCCACCTCGCCACCGTCATGTTCAGCGAGCTTGCCGGCATCAAGCTGCAGCACGTGCCCTATACCTCGGTGTCGCAGGCGACGACCGACGTCATCTCCGGCCGCATCGCGGTGTTTCTGCCCACCCTCGGCGGGCATCTCGGCAACGTCGCGGCTGGCCGCATGCGCGCGCTCGCGGTGTCGGGGACGACCCGCGCCACGCAGCTTCCCGATGTCCCCATCTTCAACGAGCTCGGCGTCAAGTTCGTGGACGAAACCAGCTGGTACGCGCTGTTCGCGCCCAAGGGCACGCGAAAGGAGATCATCGCCAAGATCAATGCCGAGCTCGAGCGCATCCTGGCGCTGCCTGACGTTAGGGAAAAAGGCGTCACGCTCGGCTACCGCTACATCGGCGGACCACCGGAAAAGCTCGCCGCGTTTCTTAACACCGAGATCGCCAAATGGGCGGAGGTCGCGAAAAGCGCGGCGCTGAAGTGACGTCCTATCGGCTACTATTCGAATTTTTAACTTGACTACATTTCGAAGTGATGCTAGAGATTGGCCAGCCTTGCTCATTGAAGGGCGTGTTCTCGAGACGATCCTGGATGCGGAGCGAGGCGTGGCGTCCTGCGGCGGCGGCTCGTGACCGCTCGCCCCGGGAGGCTCGGGAAGTCGCCGCCCAGGCATTACGACCTGGGTGCGAGGAGCTCGCTGTGACCGATCCGGCGCAAATGCCGGGGAGAGAAGTGCGGCCCCGGAGCCCAAAACCGCCACGGTGGAGCGCCGAGAGGCGAGCGTCCCGCGTCATAAGCGCGTTCACGCGCGTCTTTGACGCACAATGGTAGGCCCAACGGGTGCCGCTTCACCCGAACGTCTCTCGGCGCTCCGCCACCCTCGCGATTCGGGTGGGCGAAGCAAAGAGGCAAAAACCCGGGCGCAGATATGCGCCGCGGGAACGAAGAAGACTTAGCTGTTTGACATCGTGAGATGGTGACACGCGCGATTCGTCCTCATCCTGAGGAGCGCGCATGCGAGATAGTTGCCCCGAACGCGAACGCGCGTGCGCGCGTCTCGAAGGATGAGGACGGGAGATTGGATGCGCCCTCATGCTTCGAGACGCCGCGCATCGCCCTCGAGTGTGCGCGCGTTGCGTCATCCTGCCTGCGCTGCGCGGCTCCTCAGCATGAGGGCAACACGCAAAAACGCGCCGCGGGAACGAGATGGGCTGTTTGAAATGGTGAGTTGTTGTTGCGGCGATCGTCCTCAGCATGAGGGCAGGAGGGACCAACCTGGGGATGTAGGAAAAAGGCGCCGAGGAGTGCTCCCTGTTTCCGGCCTGTTCTTTACAGAGAGCTGTGCAACCGCAGCGCGTACCAGCGATACGCGAATCGAATCCCGGGGCAGACGATGCCCGCGCTCTCCCGGTTCACCATGTGTGTCCGCATTGGCCGCACCCCCGATATTTGGGGCGGGCGAAAAGGGCAACCTGCAGATGTAGAAAATCGTCGCGGTCGTCGGTCCATTGTTTCCGATTGTTTTTAACAATGGAAAAAGCAACTCGAGCGTGTGAGGCGTTGCGCTGCCGCGGCATTCCTCATCGCCGGTACGGAGGTCAATACCCCGCCGCGAGCGCGCCGCGGGTGCGGTTGTCGGCAGCGCCGACGAACCCCGTCGGCGTCACCAGGATCGAGTTGGCCGACGTGCGCGGCAAGCCCTCGACCACGGTATGGCCGCGCGCCTTGAGTGCCTCGATCAGATCTCGCGGGAATCCTTGCTCCACCGCGACCTCGTCCGGCAACCATTGATTATGCACGCGCGGCTCGGCGATGGCGTCGGCGATCGGCAGCTTGCGGTCGATCACGTTGACCAGGACCTGCAGCACGGTGGTGATGATGCGGCTGCCGCCGGGCGAGCCGGTGACGAGAAACGGCTTGCCGTCCTTGAGGACGATCGTCGGCGTCATCGACGAGAGCGGCCGCTTGCCCGGTCCGGGCGCGTTGGCGTCGCCGCCAACGAGGCCGAAGGCATTGGGCGCGCCGGGCTTGGCGGCGAAGTCGTCGAGCTCGTCGTTGAGTAGAACGCCGGTCCCTTCGGCGACGAGACCGACGCCATAGCTCAGGTTGAGCGTGGTGGTGTTGGCGACCGCATTGCCGAACCGGTCGACGACCGAGAAGTGCGTGGTGTTGTCGCCCTCGCGCGCGGGCGTGACGATCGAGCCGAAGCTCGCCGCGGCGGCGGCGCGAGTTCGATCGATGCGCTCGCGCACCTCGCCGGCGAAGCGTTTCGACGTGAGATAGGGCGGTGGCGTGACGCTCGCGGGATCACCGAGGAATTTCGCGCGGTCGAAATAGGCGCGCTTCATCGCTTCGACCATGAGATGCACGCGCGTCGCCGCATCGACCTTGTCGAGCTTGTAGCCCTCGAGAATGTTCAGCATTTCGATGAGTACGACGCCGCCGGAGGAGGACGGCGGCATCGAAACGACGCCGTAGCCGCGGTAACTGCCGAAGGCTGGCGTCCGCTCGATCGGCTGGTAGCGCTCGAGATCCTCCCGCGTCATGATCCCGCCGGCCGAGCGGATCGCGGCGACGAGCTTGTCGGCGATGGCGCCGCGATAGAACGCGCGCGGTCCCTCGCGCGCGATTGCGGCGAGCGTATCGGCGAGATCGCGCTGGACGAGCGTCGCGCCGGGGCTGAGCGGACGGCCGTCGGGGGTGAAGAAGATCTTCGCCGTGGCCGGCCAGCGCGCCAGACGCGCTTGCGAGCGCGGCAGCGAATCGGCGACGTCGTTCTCGATCGGAATGCCGTCGCGCGCGAGCGCGATCGCCGGCGCGATCAGCTCCGCGAGGGTGAATTTTCCCGAGCCGTACTTGGCGTGCGCGAGTGCCAATCCGGCGACCGTGCCGGGAACGCCGATGGCGAGCGCGGAGTCCTGGGATTTATACGGATCGGCTTCGCCACGCTCGTCGAGAAAGATAGAGCGCGTAGTGGCGGCGGGCGCGGTCTCGCGATAGTCGATCGCGGTGTCGAGCTTGCGCTCGGCGAGGTGGATCAGCATGTAGCCGCCGCCGCCGATATTGCCGGCGCGCGGATAGGTGACGGCGAGCGCAAAGCCGGTGGCGACCGCGGCATCGACGGCGTTGCCGCCTCGCTCGAGCATCTCGACGCCGATGCGCGCCGCGCGCCCCTCCTGCGCGACCACCATGCCATGCGAGGCCGATACCGGCGCGATGCGCGCGCCGCTCGCGGGCGCGGCTTCGGTCAGCACCGGCGCCTGCGCGGCAAGCGGGCCGAGCAGCGTCAGGCACGCCGCGAGAGCGAACAGCGTGGCGCGGGCGATGGCGATCATCGAACTTTCGGAGCAGCGGACTGGGGCAATGGGCGTACCGCTCGCGCGAAGATGCGGTGACATTGATCTGTGATTCTACGCACTAATCTACCGCGCCTGGCCGTGATACGCGCTGTTCGGCCGCATGTCGGTGGCGGAGGCGAGCCGATTGGTCATGTTGTAGAACGCCGCAACCGAGGCGATATCCCAGATGTCGCGATCGGTGAAGCCGGCACGGCGCAGCCTCTCGCGGTCCTCCTCTTCGATCTCCCATGGCTGCGTCGTGAGCTTGACCGCGAAATCCAGCATCGCGCGCTGGCGCTTGTCGAGCCGCGCGGCGCGATAGTTCATCACCAGCATCTCGCCCAGCACCGGGTTGCCGAGTTGGCGCACTCCATTGCCGTGCGCGGTGATGCAATAGAAGCAGCGGTTCTGCGCGGACACGGCGGTGGCGATCATTTCGATCTCGAGCTTCGACAAGCTGGCGGCGTTCTGCACGAGTTCCTGCCGATAGTCCACGAATGCCTGGAGCTTGGCGTCGTCGAAGGCGAAGGCCTTGAGAACGTTAGGGACGAAGCCCAGCTTCTCCTCGCATTTGTTGAAATAAGCGGCCATCTCCGGCGAGAGCTTTCCCGGCGCGAGGCGCAGCGCCATGACGTTGATATCGTCGTCGGCGCCGCTCCACGGCGAGGCCGATGTGTCACCGGATTTGATGACCGAGGAACGCTTGGTGGGAACCGGTCGCTTTTTTGCCGCGTTCTGCGTGGTCTTTGGCACGGGCATTCTCCTGATGCGCGAATGCGCGATCCTATCGTCTTTGGCAGTGGAGCGATATCGCTTCGCGCGGCACGGGCATTTCGCCGCGAGGGAGGCTTGAGGGCCGATCCCTTGGTGCTTACAACCTTGGCCGATGCGGGATCTGGGGCGCAGGGATTATCCGCCAGGCGCGCGCGCCGAGGGACAACGCCATGGCAGCCGCCGACCTTCCCGGAAGCGATGAGGAACGCGCCGAAGCGGCGCTGATCGCCGCCGCCGGGAAGATCCTGCGCAGCGACAATCGCGAGGTGCCGGAGGATTTCGTCGCCGCGTTGTTCGCCCACGCGGTTCCCGAAGATCTCCTGCGGTACGATCCGCGCCAACTTGCCGAGCTCGCCGCGGACGCCTGGTCGCTGCTCGCGGTGCGCAAGCCCGGCGTGCCGAAGATTCGGCTCAACGCCCCCGACTCGGCCGGTCACGAGCGGCTGCGCGCGGATTCGGTGCTGGAAGTCGTCAACGACGACATGCCGTTCCTGGTGGATTCGGTCCTGGCCGAGCTCGCCGAGCGCGGGCTCGATGTGCGGTTCGTCGTGCATCCCGTGCTCAGCGTGCTGCGCGATGACGCCGGCCGGCTGACCGCCTTCAAGGGCACGAAGCCGGCTGCCGGCGCGCTGCGCGAAAGCGTCATCTACGTGCACATCGAGCGCATCGAGGAAGAAGCGCGCCGCGCGGAGATCGTCGAGGCTATCGAGC
>DASSGH010000145.1:0-17204 GCA_035693615.1 Xanthobacteraceae bacterium | reverse complement strand
GGCGATGTCGAAGGGCTTTTGCGTCTTCACTCCCTTGAACTTCAGCTTCGGACTGTAGTGGTAGGTGGGATTCTCCACCACCGAGCGAACGTGCCACGTACCGCTCGGAGACGGCCGAGCCTCGCTGCCGACCGATGCCGGATAAAAGCTGATCAGTTTTCCATTGGCGTCCAACGCGCGAACCGTGAGTGCTGATTTGTCCACCACGACCTCGGCGACCCTGTCATGCGACGGCTTCCTCGCGACATTCGGCACCACGATTTTGGTGCCGGCCGTTTCGAACGACGCCTTCGGATTGAGCCGCGTCAACAGAGCGGGGGCGACGTGGAATTTTGCCGCCAGCAGCTCACGTGGGCTGGTGTAGTTGAGAGTTTTCAGTTCAGCTTTTTTCTCAAACGACTGCGGGATCGTCCTGTTGAAAGGGCCTTTCACGTCTGCTGGTTGAATTTCGTACTCCATCAGCGCCGGTTCGCTGGATGTCGCAGTCAGGCGATCCCAGGTTTCCGCATCGAGGCGGCCGGTAGGCTTGAGCCCGTTTGCCTGCTGGAAGGCGGCGAGCGCCTTTTCATCGTTGCTGCCGGCCACGCCGTCGATCTCGCCGGGAGAAAAGTCCGCGCGATCGAGCAGTATTTCCTCTTTTGTGATTATCGCGGCGCTCGGAGCACGCGAGCGGCCCTTGCCCGCCGGCGTGGAGAACTGCGCATTGTCGATGGCTTGCGCATCAAGCGCCGGTGTCGCGGCATGCGAGGCGGCGCGCCTTGCGCCGTGCCTCGCAGCGTGCGCCGCGTCCGCCACCAGCAATGCTGCGCAAAAGAGCGTCGCGGCGCCGGCCCCGCGGGCGCAGCGGCCGATCAGAAATGTGCTAAGCATTGGAACGACCCTCAACGACCAGAAGGGCCGAGAATGCCCATGGAGGCGGCGAGAAGGCAAGCGGCTTGTTGTTTGTGCCAAAAACGCCGCACCGCGAGAACGTCATATTGCGTTTGTCCACTTTGGATCAGTCGCGTCCGATATGAATTGGTAGCGATCAGAACAAAGCGGACATTCCGAGATGGTCCGGAGCGGACATCGGCCGAAACGAAATCCTGCAGCGCGGCACGCCTGTCGCTGGTCTCGGATCGCTTTGCTACCAGGTATACCGCAACGTGCCGGTGCCGGCGTAGGTGGAGGAGTGCGCGGCGAACTCGCCGTCGAACTTGGCGAGCAGCATGACACCGTTGGCGAGGCGAAGCTCGGCGCCCTCCGACACGAGCGTGGAATTCTTCGCCGGCGTGGCGCCGTTGACGATGAAGCTCGCGCCGGGCAGCGTCTGAAACATTGCAACCAGCGTCGGATCGCTCACCCAGTCGTGCGCCCAGGCGACGCGCGCGCGCAGCGTGAGCGCCGCCTCGGGATTGAGCAGCAGCAGCCGATCGAAGCGGCCGCCCAGCTCGCTCCTGGTGTCGGTCGCGTTGCGCGAGTCGAAGCCAAGCGCGAAGCCGCCGCCGTTGAGATCGGTTTCGCTATAGCCGGGAGTGTGGAACCGCTGGGATTGGATCGCCGCATAGGGCGTGAGCCCGCCGAAGTCGGTGGCAAAGCGATAGCCGCTCTCCACCCGTCCGCCATAGCTCTGCGCGTTGAAGCTCGCGCTGAGATGGTCACCGGCAAAAGCGAAGCGGTCGGTCGACATCCAGTGATTGGTGAAGGCAAGCGCGGCAGCGACATAGGCGGCACCCGAGCGCGCTGTGCCGTAGAGACCGGCCTGGAAGGCATCGCTCTTGCCCGCCCCGATCGCCTGCGCCAGCGACCAGTTGGTGCCGCCACCGGCAAGGGCGAAGCCCACCACCGTACCCGGTGCGAGGCGATAATCGAGCCCGGCGGCGCCGCCCGCGGTACTCGCGGCACGATCATGGCTGCCGTCAACGCCAGCGTCGCCAGTCGTGCGGTTGCTGCCGCCATAGCCCGCCCCCCAGACGCTCCAAGGCTGGTCGAAGTTGGCCGGATTGGGCGGCGCCTTGAGGATCTTGCTGTACGCCAGCGCGATGTCGTCGGGCAATTCCTCGCGCTCGGGCGCAAAGCCGATGGCGCTCCCGCCGTTCACGTTGCTTCTGCCATCGACGAACGGATCGAGCATGATATTGAGGAACTGATTGGTGAGTTGGAAGCCTGCTTGCTGCGCCCCGGTCGCCGCTTCGCCCGAGAGGAGCGTCAGCGCAGTGGCGAGATTGCCGCCGGTGAGCGAGAACAGCGGCAGGAACGCCGGCGGGAGCGGCGGGTCGTTGAAGAAGTTATTGATGGCGCCGGCGACGGACTGATGGTTCGAGCTCAAGCCTGTCGCCTGTTGTGGCCCGCCAAGCGCGGCGGTCACATTCAGCATCACGTCCGTTGCGGTGGGGTAACTCAGGCTCACCGTGAAACCCGGCGGCAGGTTGGTGGTCTCGAGATTTGCAAAAGTGCCGCCGATCGCGCCTGTCGAATGAAGGATGTTATAGCTCTTGGCTGGATTACCTATGCCTGGTGCGAACACCGCCTGCACGGTGCCCGCAAGCAATGCGCCCCCATTGATGTTGACGGAGCTGGCTGCCGCGGAATTGACCTGCACGAGGTAGATAGCCCCGGACTGGAAAAAGAGGTTGCCGGAAGCGGTGAGACTGCCCGTCGGACGAATAGGGCTGCCGGGAGCGAGAATGCCGCCGGAATTGATTTGAATGGTGCTGACTCCCCCAGTGCCGCTCAGCTTGCCGCTGGCGTTCACGGTCACGCCGCTGGAATTGAGTATAAAACCATCAACCTGCAGCGTGCCCCCGTTAACGATGGTGGCGCCGGTGTAGGTATTGTTGCCGGTTAGTGTCAACGTTCCGGTTCCAACTTTGACGAGCGAGCGGCCGGTGCCTCCACCACCGAAGCCGCCGTCCTGGAAAGAACCCGAGTAGGTCGTTGATATGTTATTGCCGCCAATGGTCAGGGTTTTCGAGCCGAGGGTGATCGGGCCCCCACCTGCGATCGATCCCATTGTCATGCCGGCGCTTGTGAGCCCCGACATGTCGATGGTTGCCCCGAAGTTTGTGATGGCAGCATTACCGGCCGTGCTGTTGTTCAAAAAGTCCAACTCAGAAGAAACGAGGATCGTGATATTGCCGGCCGTGCTGGAGTTTTGGAATGCCATCGGATTGTTGTTGATAAAGGTGACCGAGGAATCTCCGTTTACGATGCCAGCACCGTTGAAAAAAAAGCCCAACCTTGACGAGTTGGTAAAAGTGTATCCCAAGCCTGTAGAGCTGAATGTAAAGCCGCCTACGGTCGTGCTATTGCCCGAGGAGATAGACACATTTTTTTGGTTGGATTCTCCGAAGGTCGCCGTCCCGGTCGGCACCGTCGCCGGGGTCCAGTTGGTATTCGTGTTGAACTCACCTGTTCCGTTGAGATTCCAGGTCGCGTTCTGGGCGTGCGCGGCAACGGCGGACAGCGACAGGCCGGCGAGCAGCGCTGCAATGTGCAAACCCCTGCGTGACCGGCATCGTGCGAGCGACCCATCGGTCGGCATAGGCAATACTCCTTGACGCCACCCGCACGGACATGATGCGACGCTGGGTTCTGCGTAGCTGTCGGTTTGCTCCGGCGCGTCGTAAGAGTCTCGTGCCTAAAGCCAGCAATCGAACATAGCATGCGTTCAACCGCGCACAGCGAGCGACCGCGAGACGGCTGTAATAATCCTGGGACGTGTGCCTTAGCAGCCACACACACTATGCTTTGGTGAGATCAGCAGAGTGCCAGAGAAGTATTATTCGGCGCGTTCAAACGTGCGGATTGAGATCATCGGCTGCCCGGTGGTCCCAGCCACAAAGGGAGCGGATGTGAGGGTGAGCTTATCGCCGTTGATCTCCATCGTATAGGTTCGGTCGACAGTTTCTGGAAACGGCGGAACGGTGTGGGTGTCGATGTGAACAAGAACTTTGGAGCCATCAATTTTGTAAGTACCACCGTAGGCTATGAACGCGTCGAAGAAGGCGGCGCGTTCTTCAGTGGTGGGCACTTTCGCAGACGGAGGTTTCCTGTTCTCAGCGACGCTGATGAAAAGCATACGGCCGCCTTTGGTGAAAAGCTGATACCCGCTCGGGCGCTCGCCGTATGGACGCTCCATCGCACCAGTCGCGACGTTCTTAGTCGTGGTTCCGGTCAGTTTCCAAAGGCCGACAATGGGCGATGCGATGTCGTCCGCTGCGCAAGGCCAACCGAGCGCAAGACACGCGAGGCTTGTGACTGTTATCAGGGTTCTACGCATCATGGCGCTCTCCCTCCGGCACAATGGGTATGTCGCGGTACTTTATAGCTGATATCAGGTCTACCTCATCGCGGTCATCCGCCATTGATCAGGACCCGCCATAGCGGGCTCCCCCACCCCTGACGAGGGGCGCGCCGCCATAGCGGCTGCTCGATCTTTCAAGCTGGTCGTCAACCTCCAGACCGCCAAAGTCTGCCTTGCCGTGCCGCTGACGCTGCTCGCCCGCGTCGGGCAGTTGCGGCCAACGGTGCGTCGCAAGTAACCTTCAATTCATGGCTGAGGGCGAAAGAGATAGCGGGCATCCGCATGAGGCCCCGCCGGTGGCGGGTCCGGAGCGTGCCTCATCTCCAAGCGCGCCGGCCGCTGAATTGCGCGAAGACAAAGCGGATGGCTCGTCCGGGATACGTCGGCGTATCGTCGCGATGATCGGTCTGCTAGTGGCAGCAACGCTTTTGTATGTAGGTTTATTTGTCGTTCTCCATCGCCCCCAGCCGGCAGTGGAGTCAGTGTTTGATGTGACCGGATCTGAACCGCCGCTCGATCTCACACTGAACGTGCTCAGTGTGGACCCTGTCCGCCAGGTCATCAACGTGCGGGTCGAAATAGTCGAGCCGTCAGAAAGTCGCCCATGGACTACCTCTTTAAACTCCGCGGGCGTGCGCGGTTTTATCGTCCGTGTCGATGACCGCTATCTGACTTTTCAGCTCACGGCAGAGGGAAGCGGGGCGAAATCCGTTCTGGAGATCGGACTCGAGGGTTCGCTCAGCGGATATCCACTTGATCATTACGTCGGACACCTATCGATCAGCGCAGCAAAAAAAGGAAGCGATGCTTCGCAACCTATCCGGTTGACGGTATGGCCATTGGTGTCCAATTGGAATGTTGATATGAGCCGCGCCGATCAGACGACGCAGGCGACAACCGGGGTCGATCTTAATATTCAGGTGAAACGCCCGACTTCGTTCATTGTCATGGCGTTTGCATTCTATGCGGCGATGGCGCTGGTTGGTTTAAGTGGCCTGACTATCGGCATGCTTGTTTTCATCGGAGTACGGCCCCTGCAACCGCCAATGACGGGCGCGCTTGCTGCAATGATTTTCTCCATACCTGCGATGCGCGGCATCATGCCGGGGGCTCCCCCTCTCGGCGTCCAGGCCGATGCACTGGTACTGGTCTGGGTGCAACTGGCTGTGATCCTTGGCCTGACCTTGTTCGTATTCACCTGGGTTTCGCGGCGCTGAAGGGCTTATTCGGTCCCCTCATCGACGGCAATCACGAGCTCAAAGCGCGAAAACATGGAAACGCGACCAAGAAGGCGCTTGCCTCCTCGTCGCCGGCAGAGGCATTCTTGGCGCTTCCGGTAGTTGAGGGTCATTCAAATGCTTGGCACGTTTCTGAGCGGCCGCTGCGCCCGCAGCGCCGGCGCCGCGATACTCTTTTGCGCAGCATTGATGGTGGCTGACGCGGCGCACGCCGCGAAGCGCCGCGGTTCGCATTCCAGTTCGCATGCCGGCTCGCATGCCGCGACACCGACACTCGATGCGCAAGCGGTCAATGACGCGCAGTTCTCCGCGCCGTCGGGCAAGGGCCGCGCGCGTGGTCCGAGCCCCGCGACAATGATAAAAGAGGAAATACTGCTCGATCGCGCGGGCTTTTCCCCCGGCGAGATCGATGGCCAGGCCGGCAGCAACGATCAAAAGGCGCTCGCCGCCTTCCAGGAGGCAAACGGGCTCAAGCCTACCGGCCGCCTCGATGCGGACACCTGGAGCCGTCTGACCGCGACGTCCAATGACCCCGTCCTGCGCGAATATGAAATCGAGCCAGGCGACGTAAAGGGCCCCTTCAACAAGACCATTCCGGCCTCACTCGAGAAAAAGGCGGAGCTCAAAACGCTCAACTACACGAATCCTCGCGAATTGCTCGCGGAAAAATTCCATATCAATCCGGGCCTGTTGAGCCGGCTCAACCCGAAAGCGTCGCTGGAAACCGCCGGCACGAAGATCATGGTGCCGAATGTGAACAACAAGCCTCCGGAAAAGAAGGTCGACAAAGTGGTGGTGGACAAAACGGCAAAGACGGTCCGCGCCTTCGACGGTAGCAAGCAGGTGACCTTCTATCCGGCTTCGGTCGGCAGCGAGGAACGGCCGGCGCCCAGCGGCGAGCGGCGCGTTCGTTCGGTGGTGGAGAACCCCACCTACCACTACAGCCCGAAGCTCAAGTTCAAGGGCGTCAAGTCTAAGAAGCCTTTCACCGTCGCGGCCGGCCCCAAGAATCCGGTCGGCACGACTTGGATCGATCTCGGTGACAGTTACGGCATCCACGGCACGCCGGCGCCAGAGCGGATCAGCAAGACCGAATCGCACGGCTGCGTGCGCCTCACCAATTGGGACGCGCAGCAGCTGGCGAAAATGGTGCACAAGGGCACCAAGGTCGAGTTCATCAATTAAGCGAATCCTCGCCCATCGCCGCGGACGAGGGTGGCGAGCGAGGCTCGACAGAGGCGGCATCGAGGACGACCGCGGCATTGTGCGCGGCACGCAGGTCGGAAGCGGCGGCCTTGAGCCAGGACGGCGATGCCGCGAGTGCTGCCGGGATTTCAGTGCTGTCGCGGTCGGATGAGTTGCGGCGGGTGCCACACCACCGTCTGCCGTCCATGCTTGAACACTGCGAGCGGCTGGGCGATTTCGGCAATCGCCTGTTCCGGGCTTTGCGCATTGAGGATGACGATGTCAGCCGGGCGGCCGGCGGCAAAGCCATAGTCGGTAAGATTGAGCAGCCGCGCCGAGCGATCCGTGAGCATTCCGAAACAGTCCCGCAGCCGCTCGGGACGGTCGACCTGTAGAACATTGGCGTAGAGATTGGCCATGCGAATGAGCGAGCAGTCGCCATAGGGGGTGGCGGGATTAAGGATATTGTTCGAGGAGAGCGAACAGTTCACTCCGTGCTCGCACAGCAGATTTGCGTCTGCGACGCCACGAACGACGGCGTGGTCGCGGTCACGCCCCATGAGAAAGAGATCGGTGGTGGGAAGAACGGTGACGCCGATACCGGTGTTCGCCAGGGTGCGTGCCAGCGCCGCCACCTGATCCGGCGGCAACAGCGACAGCTTGGCCATATGGCCGACCACGACCCGTCCGCCCCGCTTGAACTGATCCGTGAGCTCGCGCACCAGGTAGATGTTCATGGCGTCGGCGGTCGGGCCAACGTCGAGATGGATGTCGATATCGACGTCGAATTCGCGAGCGAGCTCGAAGATGCGCCTGATCTGACCTGGTTGATCGCTATCGTAGCGCGGAGCGCCGCCCACCACGGCAGCGCCGCGTTTCAAGCCTTCGACCAGCAGCTCATCCGTCCCCGGATAATTGGTGAGCCCTTCCTGCGGAAAGACGCAGATCTCGATGTCGATCGCCCACTTGTAATCGGCAATCAACGACTGCACCCCTTCGAACCCGCGCATGCCGATCGCGGGATCGACTTCGACCTGTGTGCGCATGCGGGTGGCGCCGTGCTTGATGCAGTCTTGCAGGGTGCGCTCGGCGCGCGCGCGCACGTCCTCGACCGACATGCTCTCCTTGAGCGGTGAAACGCCCTTCACCGGACTGAGCGTTCTGCGGTCCTGTGGTGCGCAACGGTCGATGATCCGCGATTTGTCGAGATGAATGTGTGTCTCGATCAGCCCCGGACAGGCGAGGCATCCTTTGGCGTCATAAACCTCGGCCTCGCCGGCGAGCGCGTGCTCGAGGGCGACGATACGGCCTTGTTCCACTCCGATATCGATGAGCTCGCCCGATGACCGATCGGCAAGACGTGCGTTGCGGACGATCAGATCCACGGGGGATTCACTCGGCCTTGATGTTGGCCGCCTTGATCAGCGGCCACCATTTGTCGATCTCGGCCTTCTGATGCGCGGCCAATGCTTCCGCGGTTTGCTGCTCCGGCGGCGGAATCTCTTGACCGAGAGCAGCTAGCCGCTGGATAACGGTTGGGTCGGCAAGCGCGTCCATTGCGGCGGTCGTAAGCTTGCGGATTGCTTCCGGCGGAGTGCCTTTCGGCACCCACAGTCCATACCAAGTTGAAATATACACACCCGGCGCACCGGCCTCGTCGACCGTGGGGATGTCGGGCGCCGCCGCCAACCGCTTGTTCGAGGTCACGGCGTAGGCTTTCACCCCGCCGTTGCGCACATGTGGCAGAGCCGTGATGGCTTGATCGAACGTGAGATCGATGTGTCCGGCCACGAGATCGCGCATAACCTCGGCGGAGCCCGCACGATACGGCACGAACTGGAAGTGCGTACCTGTGACATCCTGAAAGTAAATCCCGCTGACATGTTGCCCGGAACCGGGTCCGGCCGTGCCTTCGGTGGCCTTGCCAGGATTGGCTTTCAGCCATGCGATGAGGCCCTTGAGATCGGTGGCCGGGAGATCCTTTCTGGCCACGACCACGTAGGGATTGCTTGGCAGCCGCGCGACAGGCTCGAAATCGGTGCGGATGTCGTACGGCAGCGTATAAATCGCGCCATTGACCACGTGCGAGGGCCAATTGCCGATGCTCACGGTATAGCCGTCGGGAGCCGCGCGCACGGCGCGACCAACTCCGATCGTGCCGGACGCGCCGGTCACGTTCTCGACGATGACCGGCTGGCCCAACGACGACCGCATCGGCTCGCTCAGGATTCGCGCCAGCGTATCGACCGGACCGCCAGCCCCGTACGGAACGATGAAAGTCACAGGACGCGATGGGTATGGCTGAGCCGGCGCTTGGCCAGCGAACAACAACGTTGCAAGCGCCGCGCCGAAACATGCTCTATTCATCTCAGTCCCGCTTAGTTGCATTGCCCACGACACATCATGTCCGATCGGCCGCACGTATTCTAGCTGGGCCCCCCACCGCGCCCAAATCATCTGCGATCTTGGTCTTGTTGCTCCGCACCGAGCGTGGGAGTAGCACTTCCAACGTCGAGCCATCAGGGATGCCATGTCACCCTCATCGACCAAGAGCGCGCGGTACGGCTCCTGGAAATCGCCGATCACATCGGACCTCATCGTCGCGCAATCCATAAGCTTGTCGGACGTATGCCTCGACGGCGAACACCTCTATTGGCTGGAAGGCCGCCCGCAGGAACAGGGCCGAAACGTCGTGGTGCGCGCCGGTTCAGACGGCCGACCCGCCGATATCACCCCGCCGCCCTACAATGCACGGACCCGCGTGCACGAATACGGTGGCGGATCGTGGACCGTGCACAACGGGACGGTCTATTTCTCCAATTTCGCGGACGGCCGCCTGTATAGCCAGGAGCCAGGCGTAGTCGAGCCGCGGGCCCTCACGCCCGAGCCGCCCGCGCGCGGTCGCCAATGGCGCTATGCCGACGGCGTGATCGATCAGCGCCGTAACCGCTGGATCGGCGTGCGCGAGGATCACACCGTTGACGGCGAGTCGGTCAATACCATCGTCGCCGTCGATCTCGGCGCAGCGAGCGGGCCCGGACAGGTGCTCGCCAGCGGGCACGATTTCTTTGCTTCGCCGCGGCTTTCGCCGGATGGACGCTCCCTCGCTTGGCTCGCCTGGGATCATCCCAACATGCCGTGGAACGGCACACGGCTGTACCTGGGCAAGTTGGCTCAAGACGGCGCAATCAGCGAGGCCGAACCAATCGCCGGCGGCGCGACGGAATCGATCTTCCAACCGGAGTGGTCGCCAGACGGCGCGCAGATCGCGCTCGTGTCGGATCGCTCCGGGTGGTGGAATCTTTATTCGCTCGATCTCGCAACGCGGGCGATGCGGGCGCTGGCGCCGATGGCGGCAGAGTTTGGCTCGCCGCAATGGTTGTTCGGGATGTCGAGCTACGCTTTCGCCGGGCCGAAACGGATCGTCTGCACCTATTCGCAAGGGGGGCTCGGCTGCGTCGCCGTGCTGGATCTGGCCAATGAAACGCTCACGCCGATCGCCACGCCGTTTACCGAATTCGGTTCGATGCGCGCTGCGGGCGATCGCGCGGTGTTTCGCGCCGGCGCGCCCGATCATCCCTCCAGCATCGTGGCGCTCGATCTCGCCTCCGGTCAGCATTCCGTGCTGAAGAAGGCGACCGAAATACTCGATCGTACAGACCTCCATCTTCGCGATTACCTCACGCGGGTAGAAAGCGTGGAATTCCCGACCACGGGCGGGGAAACGGCGTTCGGTCTGTTCTATTCGCCCCGCAATCCCGACTATGTCCCGGTGGAGGAGGAGCGCCCTCCGCTTCTCGTCAAGTGCCACGGCGGGCCGACGTCAGCGGCGTCGAGCACGCTCAATCTGGGCATTCAATATTGGACGAGCCGCGGCATCGCGGTGCTCGACGTGAACTACCGCGGAAGCACCGGATTCGGCCGCGCCTATCGCGACCGTCTGCAGCACAATTGGGGCGTGATCGACGTCGACGATTCCGTCGCCGGCGCGCGGTTCCTCGCAGCGCAAGGGCGGGTCGACGGCGAGCGATGCGTCATCAGCGGTGGCAGCGCCGGCGGCTACACGACCTTGGCGGCGCTTACCTTCCGCGACTTCTTTCAAGGCGGGGCTAGCTATTACGGCGTGAGCGATATCGCCGCGCTCGCGCGCGAGACCCATAAGTTCGAGTCGCGCTATCTCGACTGGCTGATCGGACCGTATCCGCAAGAGGAAGCGCGCTATCGCGAGCGCTCGCCGCTCTACCACGCGGACCGGCTCGCGAAGCCGGTGATCTTCTTCCAGGGGGAGGAGGACGCCGTCGTGCCGCCGAACCAAGCAGAAAGCATGGTTGAAGCGCTGCGGCGCAAGGGCAATCCGGTCGGCTATTTCCTGTTCTCGGGAGAGCAGCATGGCTTCCGAAAGGCCGGCAACATTCAACGCTGCCTCGACGCGGAACTAGCGTTTTATGCGGTCGAAGTCTTCCGCACCGGCCTCACGTTCTGACGCGTCGCGAAAGTCGAATGCGTTATTGCGGGCAAATGTAGCCGGTTCCGCTTGGACTTTTGAAGCAGCCGACGGATTCAGGAAGCACTTGCTTCGGCAGCCAGAGCACGACTTTCGGAAAAAAGATCATGAACGTGATCGTGATCAAGAAGACGCAATAGATTGGCAACGCCGCGCGCAACGCTTGCGAGAATCTGACCCCCACAAACTTTGACGCCATGAGCAGGACGAGCCCGTATGGCGGCGTGATCAGTCCGAATGCGAGCGTAGCGATGAGCACCACGCCCATGTGCACGGGATTGATATCCGCCGACTGCGTCAACGCGTTTACCAGCGGCATGAAGATGATGATGGTCGGCACCGGCTCGATGAAGTCACCGATGATGGTGAACAACAGAACCAGGAGCAGCATGGTGACCTGCGGGTTGTTGCCGGCAAGATCGGTAATCCATTCGGCGATCATGATCGCTCCCCGCAAATACGCGAAAAGCCAGCCGAACGCGTTAGCCGCGCCAATGGTGATCAGCGGCAGCGAGAAAATGAGCCCCGCGAGGCAGAAATCCCATGGCAAAAGCTTGATATGGCGGCGGTTGAGCGCCGGGATCACCACGATGAGGATCCAGACGACTGCGACAACTCCGGCTTCGGTGGGGGTGAAGAAGCCGGTCAGAATGCCGCCCAACAGAATTGCCGGGATCATCAACGGCAGCGAAGCATCCTTGAACGCCTGCGCGACCTCGCGGAAAGGCGCGCGTGGCCGGGTCATGCCCGCCGGCCCGAAAAAGTAGCAGAATATCATCAACCCGATGCCGATCATCAGTCCCGGCACGACTCCCGCCATGAACAAGCCGGCGATCGAGACATTGCCAATGGCGCCATACACCACCGCGGTGATACTCGGAGGCACCAGCGCCGCGATGGTCGACGCTGCGGCGATGATCGCCGCAATGAAGGGGGGGTCGTACCCCTCCCGCTTCATCGGCCCGCCCAATGCGCGGCTGATCACCGCGACGTCTGCGGTCGTGGAGCCCGACATCTCCGAAAAGAACATGCTGAAAACGGTGACCACCTGGGACAGGCCGCCGCGGATATGCCCCACCAGGCTCAGCGACAGGTTCGCCACGCGCTGCACGACGTTGGCCGAACTCATCAGCTCGCCGACCAACAAGAAGAACGGAATGGCGAGCAGCGCCTCGTTATCCATCCCGTCGAACATTTTCTGAATGATGGCGGTCTGCGATACGTCGGTGAACATCGCGCCGATCAGCGTGCCGGCCAGGAGCGAGAACGCCACCGGCACGCCGAGATAGCCGAAAAACAGAAACATGAACGTCATGAGCAGCACCATCAACGTACCGCTCATCTTCAACCCCCCGGTGCGGACGTGACGCCTGCGATCGGCGCGACATGCGGCGCCGGCGGCGGCTCGGGAGGCTCAACGTGCGCAAAACCGTTGCGCAGTCCGTTGACCAGCTGCTCGATCGTAAATAGAGCAACGAGAACTCCACAGATGGGGATCGCGGCATAGAGCGACGCGATCGGCGTCATCGATGGCATTCGGAAGCTGGAAAAGCCGCGCAGGAAATTCAACCAGCCGAAATAAATGAAGCAGAGCGCCACCCCGAGCACGACGAGGCGCGTCGCGACCTCCACAAAAGTGCGCGCTGTGCCAACCAGCGTGTCTGCGACGGCGGTGAGATAGAGATGATCGTTGCGCCGCGTCGCGACCGCGGTGCCGGTGAAGATCGCGTAGATGAAGAAGGTCGACGTCACCTCTTGTAGCCACAACCATGGCCGGCCGATCTCGCGCGTGATGATGTCAAGGATGACGGTGCTGCAAAAGCCGAACAGCAGAAGGCCGCACAGCATCATCAGCACGGTTTCAAGCGGGTCGAGCGCGCGCCACTTGAGGTGACGCTGCCGCTTGAGCAACAGCCGCTCGGCGACCGTCATGATCGTTTAGATAACGCGCCGGGCGAGTCGGCCTCTTGCGCGTCGACACATTCGGATTTCGGGAGCGATCTCAAGCGATGCCGCGGATCAAATCCTTAATCTTGGTCGCATGCGGGCCGAGATCGGCCGACATCTTATCCAGGTACGGATCCGCGATCTTCTGAAAACCGGACTTGTCGACATCGCTAACGACTTTGACGCCGATGGATTTCAGTTTGGCAGCGGATTCGTGCTCCAGAGCAACAGCCTTGGCGGGCTGGTTCCTGTTAACCTCGTCGGCGGCCTCCTGCACCCAGCTCTTCTGCTCGCTGGAAAAGCTGTTCCACAATTTGTCGCTCACCCAGGTGAAGCTGTTGTTCGCCTCGTGCTCCGTCATCGAGAGCACGGGCGCAACTTCGTAATGCTTGTTCGCGAGATAAACGTTCACGCCATTTTCCGCCACATCGACCACCCCCGTCTGCAACGAGGTGTAAACGCTGCCGAACGGCATGTGCACGGTCTGCGCCCCATACGCCGGGAACATCGTATCTTCGGTGGGCGTGGCCTGCACGCGGACCTTGAGCCCCTTGATGTCCTCGATCTTCCTGATCTCCCGTTTCGAATACATGTTGCGCAGGCCGAGCGTGGAAAGCGCGATGATGCGCGCGCCCTGAACGCTGTCGGAGATCATCGCCTTGCAGGCCTCCGAAAGCTTGGGATCTGCCATCGCCTTGACCAGATGGTCTTCCGAGCGGAAGAGGTAATGCAGCGACATCACGCCGGCCTGCGGCGACACGGTCGCGGCGTTCGCCGAAGACGAGATGCAGAATTCGATATCGCCGGCCTTCACAAGCTGCAGCACCTGCGGCTCCTGCCCCAGCTGGGCACCCGGATACTGATCGATCAGCATCGTACCTTTGCTCAGCTCTTTCAGTTTGTTTGCAAAGATGTCGCCGAGGATGCCGTATCCGGTCGGCTTCGGCTGGTCATATGCCAAACGATAATGCTTCACCTCCTGCGCGCGCGCGACGTGCGGAACTGCGATTGCCGCCGCGGCGGATGCAATTTCGCCCAGTAGCGTCCGTCTGTTGATCATCATCTCCTCCCAGGAGCGTGCAGTGGTTGATATGCTTTTGTCCAAAGCTTACCACTTTGTTAGAGCGGAGGAGAGGCCGCTCGTGCTTTAATCTTTTCCAGTTTTTTCGCCTCTGGGGCTGTTGCGTCCGGCCGTGAAGATCGGCACGCGCTTGGCGAAAAAGGCATTGATCCCCTCTTCGATATCCGGGCCAGTGAAGACGCGATGGCTGTCGGCCAGGGTCCGGTTTACCGCCTCCTGCGTTGTTTGGTTCAGAGAATCGCGCACGCCAGCACGGATGAGGCTGAGGGCAAGCGCGGGACGAGTGGCCAGAGTCTCGGCGAGAGCAAGAGCGGTGGAGAGGGCGCGGCCGGCCGGCGCCAAGCGGTTGACCAAGCCAATGCGATGCGCCTCGTGGGCGTCAATTTGTTCGCCGGTATAGAGCAGCTCGTAGGCCTTCGCCGGGCCGACGAGGCGGGGAAGCCGGAAGATGCCGCCGCTTCCGGGGAAGATACCCAGTTTCACCTCTGGAAAGCCGATACGCGCAGTCTCGTCCATGATGCGAATATCGCAGGCCAGTGCGATTTCGGCTCCGCCGCCTAGTGCGATACCGTTTAGTCCCGCAATAACAGGTATGGGCAGTTGCTCGAGCGCGGTGAAGGCGGCGTTTTCGCGGGCCAGTTTACGGGACACGACATCATCGCGCACATCGGTGAATTCGCCGATGTCGGAACCAGCGCAGAACGCTTTGCTGCCTGAGCCGGTCACCACGACGGCCCGTATCCGCTGATCGGCCGCAATGTCCCGGCAGGCGGACAGGAGCTTATCGAGGGTGACAAGAGTGGTGAGGTTGAGCGGCGGGTTGTCGAGGGTAAGCACCACGACGCCGCTACGCTGCAAGTGGTAGTCGATGAAGGAGCACTCCGCCATGACCAGACCCTTTCTGACGCCCTAGCCGCTTGTGGACGCAATCGCGTTATCATCAGCGAACACGTTCGTTGCTGCGACGCATGAAGTCTGCTTATGGCACAAAGCGGACATCTCTGGAGCGTGAGTCGATGCCCGCTTTCGGGAGCAAAACGGACATGCCGTGCGTGGGCGAGACTCCACCCCCGCCGACCGGATGACGTCTGCGAGGTCGAGACGGGCTCGGCGTGCTGTCGAATCCGCTGATTGACGATCCGACGCCGCTGAGGTCAATCCTGTCACGCGACGGCGCGGAACAGGCGCCACTCGCTCGGCACGCCCTTGAGCACGTGCGTGCCGCATGGTTCGAAAGCAAGGCCCGAGCCCGCCACGAGATCGCGCACCGTCTGCGAGACCAGGACTTCGCCAGGTCCGGCAAGCCCACCGACACGCGCGCCGATATGCACTGCGATTCCCGCAAGATCGTCGCCGACGATCTCGCATTCCCCGGTGTGCAAGCCGCAACGGACCTCGAGCCCGAGCGGGTGCACCGCGTCCCGGATTGCACCGGCACAGCGAACGGCGCGGGCAGGTCCGTCGAACGCCGCGAGAAAACCATCGCCGGTGGTGTTAATCTCGCGGCCGCGGTACTGCTGCAGAACCTCGCGGACCTTGCGATGGAACGTCCCGAGCAATTCGCGCCACGGACCGTCGCCAAGCTTTGCCACGCGCTCGGTCGAGCCCACAATGTCGGCAAACAGCACCGTGGCGAGCACGCGCTCTGGTTCGTGCGCGTGGAGCCGGCCGGTCAGGAACTGCTCGATCTGATCGAGGATCGCTTTGCCGCCGTCGATCCAATAGGCGTGGTCGATGCCGGGAAGCTCGACCAGCTTGGCGCCGGCGATGTGCTGCGCCATGTAGCGCGCGTGCCCAACCTCGCTGACGCGATCGCCGATGCGGTGGATGATCATCGTGGGCGCGCGGACGGCGGACAGGACATGACGGACGTCGATCTCGCGATTCATCTTCATGATCGCAGCGGCCGCGCCCGGGCTCGCTGCCGCGCGGAAATATGATGCCAGTCGTTCCGCCACGTCGGGCTGGTCCATCACACTGGGCGCCCACATCGCGAGGTTAGTGCCCTGCGGCGTTCCCCAATTCTGATCGATGTTGGCAAGCACGCGCTCCCACTGTTCGTCCTTCCAGCCGAACGGATAATCCGGCGCCCAGCTGCGCTTGGCGTAGGCGCCGTAAAGGATCAGCGCTGCGGTGCGTTCCGGGTAGGTGGCGGCGTAGAGCAGCGACATCGGCCCGCCCTCGGACACGCCGAACAGGGCAGCCCGTTCGGAGCCGATCTCATCCAGAATCGCGTGTACGTCGTGCATGCGCTGCTCGAGCGTAAAAATCTGCGAGCCGCGGTCCGACATGCCTGTGCCGCGCTTGTCGAACAGGATGAGACGACAGAACGACGCGAGCCGCCGGATGAATGCGGCGTGCTGCGGGGACTGCCAGGCCGCCTCCACGTGCGACACGTAGCCCGGGACCCAGAGCAGATCGAGCGGTCCGTCGCCGATGACCTGATAGGCGACGTGAACGTCGTCGCTCCTGACGTAGCGGATCGTGGGCATCGCGGTCATGCGGGCCTGCCTCGGCGGATCAGTGTATCGGATTGCAACGGAATCGTCGCTCCGCTCAGGGACGGGACTTCGGGCTGGTCGCGGCCACTTCCAGAATGTCGGTTTGAGCCGTTACCATGTATCATCCTCGACCTTGAGGGAGCGATGAGGCGACGCGCGCTCCGGCGAGGTTGATCGAATAGCGACAGTCTCTGCTGCGGTGCATGAGTCCGCTCTTGGCAGATTTTGTTGCAGAAGTCGTTGATGGACTTAAGAAACGGTGATTCCGTCGTTGTCATGCGATTCGCTATGGAGGCGAGCGATGATGGGACGGCTCGATCACGACCAAGAGGAGCTGTTTTATTCGTTTCGTCTTGATGAAGCAGTTCCGGACGATCACCCGGTTCGCAAGATTGCTGCGGTTCTCGACTTATCGTGGGTGCATTCCGAGCTAGCCCCCTTTTACCCCAAAATGGGTCGACCC
>DASSGH010000144.1:0-9829 GCA_035693615.1 Xanthobacteraceae bacterium | reverse complement strand
CCGGAAGTGCGCTGCGTGACCTATGCCAAGCTCGCCGACTTCATGGATCAGCAGAACTCTGAGACGCTGGCGGCCTATCGCAGGGGCGACTTTGCGCATGTTGCGACGCCGACGTTGAAGGTGGCGCAACGGTCGCGCTAGCGCCAAGCGGCCCCCGCGAAGGTCGCCACGCACGTGGGGCGCTAGCTCGCCGTGCGCGGATCGCCTCTGGTTGCCGAACGGTCAGCTCGCGGTTTTGCCAGCCTCCCAGCCCAGCATCGCGCGCTTGCGCGTTAGTCCCCAGTGGTAGCCGGTGAGCGCGCCATCTCTGCCCAGCACGCGATGGCAGGGCACCACGAACGAGAGTGGATTCTTGCCGACTGCGGCGCCGACGGCGCGCGCGGCGTTGATTGCGCCGACCCTCCCGGCGATATTTGAGTAAGTCATCGCGCGGCCCATAGGAATTTTGAGCAGCGTTTCCCACACGCGGACCTCGAAATCGGTGCCGATGAGCACGACGCGCAGCGGCTGGTCGGCGCGCCATAGGGCGGTATCGAAGATGCGCCGCGCCAGCTCCGCGGTGCGCGGGCGATCTTCGACCATGTCGGCCTTGGGCCAGCGACCCTTCATGTCAGCGAGCGCGGCCTCCTCCTCGCCGGGATCGGCGAATGCGAGACCGGCAAGCCCGCGGTGGGTCGTCATCACCAGCGCGGTCCCGAACGGAGACGGATGAAAGCCGTAGGACATGGTGAGCCCGGCCCCGCCCGATTTCCATTCGCCGGGTGACATGGCTTCGTGAGTGACGAACAGATCGTGCAGACGGCCTGGTCCGGAGAGGCCAACCTCGAAAGCGGCTTCGAGCACGCTTGCCGAATCCCGCAACAAACGGCGCGCGTGCTCGAGCGTGAGCGCTTGAAGGAAAGCTTTGGGCGTGATTGAGGCCCAGCGGCGAAACAGATGATGCAACTCGCTGGCGCTCACTCCTACCGCTGCCGCAATGGCGTCGATCTCGGGTTGGGCGCGCCAGTGTTCGCAGACGAACGCGATAGCGCGGCGCACGACGGCATAGTCAGCGGCCGCGCGGCTGAGCGGCTCGCGATCGCAAACTTGGTCGGGAGAGAGCATGTTGGGCTATGGCTCGCTCGTCCGCCCCTTCTAGGCCGAGGCGGAGGCTGCGCCCACCCGATTTCTGCGCGCAATGCTGATCAGAATACCGTCCGAGTTGGGCCTCGCTTGGCCTCGCCGAGCGCTGCCAATAGCGCAAGCGCGAAACTTTCTTTTTCCTGCGGACCCAGGAAGCCCGCAATCGCAAGCCGCTGCCCGCGCGAGACGAGAAACAGCCGTTCGATGCCGAACTCCGCGTGGACCACGCGATCGAGCCGGACCCAGAGCGGATTGAGCGTCCATTCACTGATACGGCCGCGGTGACTGACCTGACGCACCGTCAGTTCGGAAGGGGTGACAGTGACCTGCTCATAGGCCGTCGCGCGGCGGTAGCTCAGCTTGAGCGCCCAGTACAGCAACAGAACGTCGAGCCCGCAAAAACCGAAAACCGGCCAAGCGCCGGCGAGGAGGAACGTCGTCCCGGTGACCAGGCTGATCCCGCCGGCCGCCAGCATCAATGTCAAGAAACCCTTGCGGCTCAGCGAGCGATGTGGCGTGAGCACTGCGGAAAAGATCGTGGGTTCTCGGGTGAGATCGTTGTCGGGTGGCATGGAGCCCACTATACCGGAACAATGCCGCGCAAAACACCTCGCAAGGCAATCCGCAACATCCCTCGCAAGCCGGCGCGAAGAACAGCACAAAGCCTACGCAAAGCTCGTGCGCACACGGCGGCGAAGGTCAAGAGCCCGGCCACGCAGTCGGCAGCCGACCACGTGGCCGCTGCCGGCGCGCTGCCGCAATGGACAACCGCCGAGATCGAGGAAGCGTTCCGCCGGTTCGCGGCCGCTCGTCCGGAGCCCAAGGGCGAACTGCAGCACGTCGATCCGTTTACGCTCCTGGTCGCGGTGGTGCTCTCGGCGCAGGCGACCGACGCTGGCGTCAACAAAGCTACGCCCGCCCTATTTGCCGCCGCCGGCACGCCGGAAAAGATGGCTGCCCTTGGCGAAAAACGGGTGCAGGAGCTGATTAAGACCATCGGCCTCTTCCGCACCAAGGCCAAAAATGTCGTCGAGCTGTCGAAGAGGATCGTGCAGGAGCATGGCGGGGAGGTTCCGCGCACGCGCGAGGCGCTGGAGGCACTGCCGGGCGTCGGCCGCAAGACCGCAAATGTCGTGCTCAACGTCGCCTTTGATGAGCCAACGATTGCCGTCGACACCCATATCTTCCGTGTCGGCAATCGAACCGGCATCGCAACCGGCAAGACGCCATTGGAAGTCGAGATGAAGCTCGACCGTGTGGTACCGGCGAAATATAAGCGCCATGCTCATCACTGGTTGATTCTGCATGGGCGCTACGTCTGCGTGGCGCGTCGGCCTCTCTGCGAGAAGTGTCTGATCGCCGATCTTTGTAAGTGGCCCGGCAAAGCTGTCCTCAATCATCGCTCGTCAGCGCACTGACGACGATTGGGCAACCCCCGCCTTGGTGGCACCACGATCGAGGCGCAAGGAGAATCCCACCCGCCATTCGGAGAAATCGTCGGCATGCATTTGCCGTGGGGCAAGATCGCCATCGGTATCCTGATCGCCGTCGTCTCGTTCGCCGGCGGACTGTGGGCCTTGAACTTGCTATGGCCGAGCCCGAAGGATCAGCGGCCGGCTTTGGTCGAAGTGCCGCCGTTGAAGCCGGTTGCCCGCAACTCGGTAATAGTGACACCCGCGGCGATTGCGCTTTCCGCGATCCACGCTGCGCTGGAAACGGCGGCGCCGCGCAACCTCGCCGGCAAGCGCGACAACCCACTCCCGCAATTGCTGTCCAATGGCGCGCTCGACTGGACGGTCACACGCGGCCCACTCGCAGTCGTCGGCCGACCCGATGCGCTCGTCGTGTCGACCGCGCTTTCCGGCAGCTTCCACGCGACCGGCCAGGTCTCCGGCGAGGCGGGTAATCTCGCTGGTGCGATCGGCGGTCTGCTGGGCGGACGGTTGGGGCAAGGGCTGCAGAACCTGCAGGGAAAAGCGCTCGACCAACGCGCCGATATCCGCGGCGAAGTCACGCTCACCGCGCATCCGTCCTTGCTGCCGACGTGGCGGGTTGAGCCCAATCTGAGCTCTCAGATCGCGCTCGCCGACGCTTCTCTGCCGATCATGGGCGTGAAGCTGAGCGTATCGAACGACCTCAAGCCTTTTCTCGATCGCGCGGTCAATGAGCAAATGGCGGCGCTGGCGGCGCGGCTGCGCGAGGATCCCTCCCTTGAAGTAGCGGCGCGGCGTGAGTGGGCCAAGATGTGCCGGGCGATCTCGCTCGGCGCGACGGCCGCCGGCATGCCTAACCTGTGGCTAGAAGTTCGGCCGACGCGCGCCTTCGCCGCGCAGCCACGGATTGACTCCACTGCCCTCGCGCTGACGATCGGCGTCGAGGCGCAAACGCGCATCGTTCCTAACGAGACCAAGCCCGATTGTCCCTTCCCCGCGCAATTGGAACTCGTTCCGCAGGTCGAGCAGGGGCGCATCAATATCGCCGTGCCGATCGATATTCCGTTCACCGAGGTGACCAGGCTGCTCGAGGCGCAGCTCAAGGGGAAGACTTTCCCCGAAGACCAAAGCAGCGCCTTCACCGCCACCATCCGCGGCGTCAACTTGGCGGCGTCTGGCGATCGCTTGCTGCTGTCGCTGCGGGTGAAGGCCAATGAGAACAAGAGCTGGCTCGGCCTTGGCGCCGAAGCCACGATCCACGTGTGGGGCCGGCCCGTGCTCGATGCCACGCATCAGGTGCTCCGTCTCACCGACATCGCGCTGGACGTGCAATCCGAGGCCGCTTTCGGTCTCTTGGGCGCAGCGGCGCGCGCGGCGGTGCCATATTTGGAAAAGGCGGTTGCAGAGCACGGGGTCGTGGATCTGGTGCCGCTCGCGGCCAATGCTCGTCAGAGCATCGATGCGGCGATTGCGGATTTTCGCAAAAGCGCCGATGGTGTTCGCGTGGACGCCGCCGTCAGCGATCTGCGGCTCGTCGAGATCGAATTCGATGCGAAAACGCTGCGCGTGGTTGCCGAGGTCAACGGGACCGTGCAGGTCGCCGTGACCAAGCTGGGCGAATAAGACCAAACCCGCTCGAGCGCCGGCGGACTATTTAATGCAAACGAATACCGCTTGAGTATCCCCGCCCCTCTTTCGTCCGAATGCGCTGGTGCACATGCACCATGAGAGCCATGGCGAACAGGGGTGTGGCGAGATTGACGATTGGGATCGAGACGAACGCCGCGATCAAGAGTCCGGCGAGAAAGACCGTGCTTTGGTGTGTTTGCCGCAGGCGTTTGGCCTGCGCGACCGGCGCATGACGCATGGCGGCCAGCTCGAAATATTCGCGGCCAAGCAAATAGGCGCTGGCCAGGAAAAAAATGACCGCGCCCGCGCCGGCGAGAAGAAGGAACGGCACCGCGATGAGGTAGACCAGGATCGTCAGCAAAGCCGTCTTGGCACCTTCGAGCAGCGCGCGCGGGAGCGGCAGTGGCGCGCCGACAGGTTGCGTCGGATAGTACGTGCGTTCGACTTCGAGCGCGATCTCGTCGACGAAGAAGCTGCCGACCAGCGCAGTGACGGCCGGCATCAAGAACACCGATCCGATGATGATCCCGATGCCGGCGGCAACAGATAGGATCCAGATGAAAATCGAGACCGGTGCCGGCGCGCTGACGCCGAACATGTTCTGGGCCCAATTCGCGCCGGCAGTGGCAAGCCAGACTAGGAGCCAATCAAGCGCGATTGCGAACAGCACGATCAGCCCAAGCGCCAAGCCGGCGGACTTCAGCAGCACCCAGCGGAACGGGGGCGAGAACATCTGCACGAGTGCTTTGACGGCCGCGTCGATCATCGTCTGCATCCTCCTACCGGCTGTGCGATGCCCGGTAACGACGACCCTGGAACCAGGCGCTCCATGGAAGCGCCGGTAAAGCAGGCGCCGCCGATGGCGATAGCGTAACTGCGATCATGATGAAAAAGAATTTAGACATGCCCGGCAGGCGTTCCGTGCTAAACCTCGAGGCGCCTAACGCTGACGCGCCCAGATGCGATATTTGACCCGCAGATCGTTCCTTGCGTCCGCCGCGGCGCTTACAGCCGCGCCTGCTGTCGCAGCACCGCGCCCGGCGCCCGCCCCCGAGGTTCCCCGCTCCGGCTGGGTCGATGCCGTCATCGTGGGGGCCGGCGCGGCCGGCATCGCCGCGGGGCGGCGACTTGCCGCAGCCGGCAAACGATTTGTTGTTCTCGAGGCCGCCGAGGACATCGGCGGGCGCTGCATCACCGATAGCAAAATATTCGGCGTGCCCTACGATCGCGGCGCACACTGGATCTATGCGGCCGACATCAATCCCTTGACGAAGCTCGCCCCGCAGGCCGGGGTCGAGATCTACGCGGCGCCGCCGGGCCAGCGCATGCGCATCGGACGTCGCTACGCCCGCGAAGGAGAGATGGAGGATTTTCTCGCGAGCCTCGTGCGAGCCAACACCGCCATTGCCGATGCCGCGCGCAAGAGCGACGTCGCTTGCACCCAGGCGCTGCCCAAGGATCTCGGCGAATGGCGCCCGACCATCGAATTTGTGCTGGGCCCCTATGGCTGCAGCAAAGAGCTCGCGGAGGTGTCGACCGCGGATCTTTCCCGCGCGGGAGAGCGCGACAATAGTGCATTCTGCCGTCAGGGGTTCGGGACTCTCCTGGCAAAGCTCGCGGCTTCCCTCCCAATTCTTTCGGCAACGCCGGTCAAGTCGATCGAATGGTGGAGCCGCGCCCGCATCGACGTGGAAACGCCCAAGGGTCAGTTCAAGACCGCCGCCGTCATCCTCACCGTTTCGACCAACGTGCTGACCAGCGGAAAGATCAAGATGGCGCCGGAATTGCCGAAACGGCATCTGGAGGCTGCCACAAAACTCAAGCTCGGGAGCCGCGATCACGTGGCGCTGGAATTGATCGGCAATCCGCTTGGGCTGCGTTCCGACGAATTGGTGTTCGAGAGAACCGAGAGCAGGCAGACCGGGGCCCTCTTCGGCAACATGTCGGGTTCGACGATTTGCGTCATCGACGTCGGGGGAAGTTTCGGGCGTGATCTCTCGGCCAAGGGCGAGGCGGCGATGATCGATTTTGCGATCAGCTGGCTCGGCGGTCTCTATGGCGCGGATGTGAAGAACGCGGTCAAGCGTCGTCACGCGACGCGCTGGAACAACGAGCCGTGGGTGCTCGGCGCCATTTCTGCCGCCGCCCCCGGAGCTCAATCCGCGCGCAAGGTGCTGGCAGAGCCGATCAGCGGCCGCATCTTTCTGGCCGGTGAAGCCACGCATGAGACCCGTTGGGGCACTGTCAATGGCGCCTGGGATTCCGGTGAAAGGGCCGCGGATGCGGTGGTGAAGCTGCTCGGCGGCCCGAGCAGGCGCACCTGAGCGCCCTTACCCACGCAACGCGCCGCGGGTGCGCTTGCCGACCTCAGCGACGATCTTTCCGGCCACGGCGTCGATTTCTGCATCGGTCAAGGTCTTTTCCCGCGGCTGCAATGTCACGCTGATGGCGATCGACTTCTTTCCGGGCTCTATCCCCCCGCCCTCGTAGACGTCGAACACCGCGACATTGGTGATGAGCTTACGATCGGCGCTCTGTGCCGCGCGCAGCACGTCGGCGGCGTTCACCGTGCGATCGACGACGAATGCGAAATCGCGCTCCACCGGTTGGAACGGGGAAAGCTCCAACGCCGGCCGCGCGCGGGTTGCCTTCGCCTTCGGTTCCGGGATTTTTTCGAGCATCACCTCGAAGGCGACCAGCGGGCCCTCGGCGTCGAGCGCTTCGAGCGCGCGCGGATGCAGCTCTCCAAAATGCCCGAGGATCGTCTGCGGGCCAATTTGAATCGTCCCCGAGCGCCCTGGATGGAACCATGATGGCCCTCCCGGCACGACCTGCAGCGCCCCCACCGGCGCGCCGGCGGCAGCGAGCACGGCGATCGCGTCGGCTTTGGCGTCGAACGCGTCGACCTCGCTCGCAGGCGCGGACCAATGGCGGCCGATACCGGTTGCTTTGGCAAGTCCACGGCGCACGCCGCTCGCGGCCGTGAGCTGATCCTGCGGACGATCGCCGCGGAACACCTGCCCGATTTCGAACAGTGAGACGTTGGCAATGCCATGGTCAGCGTTATTCTGCGCGGCAGCAACGAGCCCCGGAATGAGACTCGGTCGCATGTCCGACAGATCCGAGGCAATGGGATTGGCGAGCGCGAGTTCAGGTTCGCCACCGCCAAACAACTCGGCCGGCTGCTTTGCCAGGAACGACCAGGTCACCGCCTCGAGCATGCCGCGCGCAGCGAGCGCGCGCTTGGCCTTGCGGGTGCGCAGTTGAATGGGTGTGAGCACTGGTTTGCGCGGGGCCTCGCCGCGATCGAAGGGCGTCGCGGGAACACGGTCGACCCCAAGAATACGGACGATCTCCTCGACCAGATCGGCCTTGCCCTCCACGTCAGCGCGCCACGACGGGGCGGTCACTTTGAGGTGCTTGCCTGCATCGCTGATTGCAAACCCCAGCCGGCCGAGCACGCGCTCGATCTCGCGCCGATCGACTTGCAGGCCGGTGAGCCGCGGAAGTTCGCCGAGCGGAAAGTAGATCGGGCGCGCCGGTATTTCTGGAGTGCCCGCGACCGTGACTTCGGATGGTGTCCCGCCGCATAGCTCGAGCACCATCGCGGTCGCCAGTTCGACCCCTGGCAGCATGAAGGCGGGATCGACGCCGCGCTCGAAGCGGTACCGCGCATCCGATTGGACGCCGAGCTTGCGGCCGGTCTGCGCAATATTCACGGGATCCCACAGTGCGGACTCGATGAGCACGTTCGTCGTCGCTTCCGAGCAGCCGGTGCTTTCGCCGCCCATGATGCCTGCCAGCGATTCCACGCCGCTCTCGTCCGCGATGACGCACATGCTCGGGTCGAGCGAATAGCGCTTGCCGTCGAGCGCGACGAGACTCTCGCCGTCGCGGGCACGCCGCACCGTAAGGTTGCCGTGCACTTTTGCTGCATCGAACACATGCAGCGGCCGTCCGCGGTCGTAAGTGATGAAGTTGGTGATATCGACCAGCGCATTGATGGGGCGCAGTCCGATGGCGCTCAGCCGCTGCTGCAGCCAGGCCGGCGACGGCCCGTTGCGCACCCCGCGTACCAGTCGCAGGGCAAACGCCGGACAAAGCGAAGGCGTCGGGCCAAAATCGAGCGTCACCTTCACCGGGCAGGGGAAATCCCCTTTCACCGGCTGAACGCTTCTGTCCCGCAGCTTGCCCATCTCAGCAGCGGCGAGATCGCGGGCGATGCCGCTCACGCCGGCGCAGTCGGCACGGTTGGGGGTGAGGTTGATCTCGATGATGGGATCGTCGAGTCCGGCCCAGGCCGCGTAATTCGCCCCGACCGGCGCATCGTGCGGAAGATCGATGATCCCTTCGTGGTCGTCGGAGATTTGCAATTCGAATTCCGACACCAGCATGCCGCGGCTTTCGACTCCGCGGATCTTGCCGATGCCTAGCGTCATGTTTTTGCCCGGGATGAACGCTCCGGGGGGCACGAATACCCCTTTCATGCCCGCGCGCGCGTTCGGGGCGCCGCACACGACCTGCACCGCATCGCCGGCGCCGGTATCCACCATGCACACGCGCAGGCGGTCCGCGTTCGGATGCTGTTCGGCCGAGATCACCCGCGCGATGGTGAAAGGCGCCAGCATCTCGCCTCGGTCAGCGACGTTCTCGACTTCGAGCCCGATCATGGTGAGCCGGTCGACAATCGCGGCGAGCGGCGCCTCCGTGTCGAGGTGCTCCTTCAGCCAAGCGAGGGTCAGTTTCATCATTCTGCTGGCCCGGGACCCTTTCCTCCACCGTCGCGCGGGAGAGATTTAAGAATTAGGAATTGCCATCTGTCGTGTCGAACCGAACGATCCAGCGTTTGGCCCACGGGGTTCTGCGGCCGGCCATCAGCCGCTCAATCCTCCGGCCAGCGTGGGGAAGTCGAGCGGGCGGAAGCCATAGTGCGAGAGCCAGCGCACGTCGGCCTCGAAGAACGGACGCAGATCCGGCATGCCATACTTGAGCATGGCGATGCGGTCGATCCCCAGACCCCAGGCGAAGCCCTGATACTCGTCGGGATCGAGCCCGCAATTGCGCAGCACGTTCGGATGCACCATGCCGCAGCCGAGAATCTCCATCCAGTCGTCGCCTTCGCCGAATCGTGTCTCACCCTTGTCGCGCCGACATTGGATGTCGACCTCGAGCGACGGCTCCGTGAACGGAAAGAACGATGGACGGAAACGCATCTTGACCTGGTCAACCTCGAAGAACGCCTTGCAGAATTCCTGCAGTATCCATTTCAGATGGCCGAGATGGGAGCTCTTGTCGATCACGAGCCCTTCGACCTGATGGAACATGGGGGTATGGGTCTGATCGCTGTCGCTGCGATAGGTGCGGCCGGGAATGATGACGCGGATCGGCGGCTTTTGCGTCTCCATCGTCCGGATCTGGACCGGCGAGGTGTGGGTGCGCAAGAGCATCCGCTCGCCGTCGGGCCGCGGGTTGAAGAAGAACGTATCGTGCATCTCCCGCGCCGGGTGGCCGGGCGGGAAGTTGAGCGCGGTGAAATTGTAGTAGTCGGTCTCGATGTCGGGCCCCTCGGCGACGGCGAAGCCGAGGTCGGCGAAGATCGCCGTGATCTCGTCGATCACCTGGCTGACCGGGTGGATGCGCCCGAT
>DASSGH010000143.1:0-2171 GCA_035693615.1 Xanthobacteraceae bacterium | reverse complement strand
ATTCAGATTCAGACACTAAGCCTTCCATAGGTTACGAGCAAAAGGTGGGCTTGGTGCAAGCCTCATCGATCAGCCAGTCGATATCCCCATCGTTCAGCCCCCGTCGGCCGATATCGCCAAAATAGCATCTACAGTTTCTTCGGTGGGGTCGCGTTAAACCCAACTTCCGCGGTTTCGATTTGAACAGCATCGAATATCAATGGCTTGCACGCCATTTGGCGTTTTAGGCACCACAGTCGGGGTTCAGGGGGCGGGCGGCATCTCCTGGAAGACGGGCGGCAGGGCAATGCCGATGGCGCGGCAGATCGCGTCGATGGTCGGGCCGGGAGCGGTGCGCAGTCGGGCCCGGCGGCCGTCCTGTTCGACGTCGATTTCACTGAGGTCGGCGAGATCGTCGACGATGCGCTGCCATTCGAGCCGGCTGCGGCGGACCGCAAGACGGTCGATCAGCTCCTTGCGCAGGACGAGGGCGAGGAAGGTGCAGAAGACGTGGCCGCGGATGCCGGCGTCGGTCTTGTGGAAGATCGGGCGGGTGGCGAGCAGCGCCTTTGCGGTTTTGAAGGCATCCTCTACGGCCAGCAGATTGCGGTAGCGCAACACGACCTGGAGAGCGGCGATTTTGGTGTTGGTGCGCAGCACGAAGAGGCCATCGAACCGGGCATCGGCCTCGACCCCCGCTTTCGCGGGGGCAGGCTCTTGGCGCGATCGATGATGAAGCCGTCGCCTTCGGGCGTCTTCAGGAAACGACGGAAGCCCTTGTTGGCGACGAGCGCCTTGTCGCCCTGGGCGAGCTTGCGCTCGAGACCGGCGACGAGTTCGGCGCGCGCCGCGGCATCTTTCTTGGCTTCCTCGGCGTTGCGACAGATGACATAGCGCCGCCCGGCGATTGTTGTCTCGCGGACGGCCAGTTCGGTTTCGCCTTTCTGGCGGGGGATGAGGAGCGGCACGGCGAGGCCGTCATCCTCAATGATCTCAGCACGCACCTCGCGGCTGGTGCGCTCGCGCACGCCGAGGATGTACTCGATCTTCTCGGCTTCAAGGGCGGCAATGGTGTCGGCGCTGATCATGCCGCGATCGGCGACAATGCAGGCCTCGCGGATCCCGAAGCGCTCGCGCAGGCGCTTGACCACTGGCAACAGCAGCGTCACGTCGGCGGTATTGCCGGGCATCAGGAAGGAGGCGATCGGCCGGTCGGCGTCATCGAGCACGATGCCGAGCACGACCTGCTTCAAATGTCCACGGTAGTCTTTGGAATGGCCGTACTGGCCGAGGCTTTCGCCACCAGCGCCTTCGAACCACAGTGTCGTGGTGTCGAGAAACGCGATCGAAACGGCACCGAACAGCGGCTGGCGTTGGCGATAGAGCACCTCTTCGACCGCCTCCGCGGTGCTGCGGCCCGCCGCGTCGACCTCGCCAAGCCAGGCCATCGCCTTATACGCGTGCTCGAGATCGAGCCCCTCGGCGCCAGGCACGCGCACCCGGCTGCACCAGTCATTGGCATGGCGGTCGGAACCCGAGATCATCAGCCGGTGCAGCACCGTGAGATAGACCGCGCGCTCGACATCGAAGGAAAAGCGCCGGTCGGCGACGAGGCTCTTCAGCACGTCGCGGCATCCCGTTTCCGCCCATAGCCGGCCAAACACCAAGTCGGGTCCGATGCTGAGACGATGCAGCTCCGGCAATTGGCCACGATAAAAGCTCGACAACACGATCGAGCGGCGCGAATGGCGCGCCGCCGAGGCGATCAGCCCGTCGATCAGACCCGAGGCCTCGACCTCGTCGCGCCGGCCGAGCGCCTTGATGACGCGCTGCACGTGGCGACCACCCTCGCGGGCGTTCTCGACAAGGTAGAGATACTCGTAGGCTCCGATCTTCTTGACGCGGACGAACATGGCGCGGCACCCTGCTCGTCTCAAAGCACCACGATTCTCTGCGTCGACACAAGCGAAATCGTCACTCGCTATTGCGATTGTCCAGAATATTTAGCACCACAATACGGTGCAGCCTATCGCACCTACAGCAATTCCGCGGATCTCAGCAACCGTTTGCCTCAAAACCGTGGAAGTTGGGCCTGGTTTGGCCGAAGCATTCCCTGCTGGCATCGATGCGGTCTTTGTACACGGCAGCAAGGCCTATTTCTTCAAGGAAGGGCAATACGCGCAGTATAATGT
>DASSGH010000142.1:0-22403 GCA_035693615.1 Xanthobacteraceae bacterium | reverse complement strand
CGCGGTGATGGGGCAAATTGGTATGCAGCCGCACCCAGCGGCCATCGCCGCAGCGGTACAATCCGGCGATCTCGTCATGATGCTCGACCGGCAGCTTTCCATCCACGCGCAAGTACCGTTCGCTGCGAAACTCGATCGCGGCGCTGCGCATGTCGACGCTGACGCGCTGACGACGCCCCGTGCGCAGTCGCCACAGTTCGCCCGCCGCCAAGGCCGCGGCGGCGATGGTCGCCTGCGCCGCGCTACCGACCGGAAATGACGACGGCAGCACCGGCTCGGCGCCGGTGAGATCGATCGCCTCGAGCGCGGCTTCGGACTGTCGTGCCGCGCGCCATATCTCGGCAAGCGCACGTCTTGCAATTGGTTCACTCATTTCCAGCTCGATGCGGTGACACGGTGGAGGAGGATTTGGTCACGCCGAGGAACGACCGGGCCGCAGGCTGCTCATTCCGACTTGACCGCGGCCGCCTTGATGATCGGACTCCAGCGCGCAATCTCGTCCTTTACCAGCGCGGCGAGTTGCTGCTGACCGCGCCGCGTCTTGTCGGGAATTTCGCTGCCGAGCTGGAGCAGGCGTTTCTGCGTCCTCTCGTCATCCATCGCCTCCTCGAGCGCCTCGCTGAGCTTGTCGAGAATGGGCTTCGGCGTGCCCTTGGGCGCGAACAAGGCGTTCCAGGCCGAGGCCTGGAATTGCGGCAGGCCGGCCTCCGCCGACGTGGGGATCTCCGGCAGCGCCGCGCTGCGCTTGGAGGTTCCGATTGCATAGGCTTTGAAAGCGCCGCTGTGGATCGGCTGCACGACGTCGGGAGTGACGTTGCACATGTAATCGACTTGGCCGGCGATCAACGCGGTGATGGCGGGCGCGGCGCCGTTGAACGGGACCAGTGTCGGCTTGACGCCGAGTATGGAATTGAGCAGCAGGCAGGTGAAATGCGTGATCGAGCCGACGCCGGCATGCGCCATGTTCAAGGTCTCGGCGTTCGCCCGCACATAGCTTGCGAATTCCTTCAGGTCCTTGGGCGGAAGGTCCTTTTTTCCGACGATAAGGACGGGAAGGCCGGCGACCATGCCGATCGGCGCGAAATCGACTTCCGGGTTGTAGGCGAGGCTGGGATAGAGCGCGACTGCAGCCGCATGCGTTCCCATGTTGGCCAATTCGATCGTGTAGCCATCGGGAGTTGCGCGCATCGCACGGATCGAGCCGGTAGTGCCGCCCGCCCCCACCACGTTCTCGACGATGAACTGCTGGCCGAGCGTGCGCGACATGTGCTCGCCGAGAATGCGAGCAATGACGTCGGTGGTCCCGCCTGCGGCGAACGGCACGATGATGGTGACAGGCCGCGACGGATAAGACTGCGCCGTTGCCGGGCTCGCGCCGGTTATTGCCAAGGCGAGCGCGCCGATCGCGGAAGCAATGGCCGGTCTTCTGATCATGGATTTTCCTCCCTGCGTCCTTCCGAGCGGCCTTGTTATCGCCAAGGCTAAGTCGGCACGGCTTGGAACCCCCTTGGGTTAGGGGCAAACCGGAAAATATATGCTCGGCCGCAAGTCCAGCACTGCTAATCTCGGCTTTAGGAACACAGATTTGTCGGGCTCTTGGTAGCGTATGAACATCAAAAATAAAACCGTACTAGTTACTGGATCGACGGACGGCGTGGGTCGGCTTGTGGCGCGCCGACTGGCGGATCAGGGCGCGCGCGTCCTAATCCATGGGCGCGACCGCACGCGAGGCGAGCAATTGCTCAAAGAGATTCGGGCCGCCGGCCGCGGCTCCGCAACCTTTTTGCCCGCAGATTTTTCCTCACTCGCAGAGGCGCGTCGCCTCGCCGGCACCGTCCGCCAGGAATGCGACCGGCTTGACGTTCTCATCAACAATGCTGGCATAGGCTCGGGCGGCTCTGCCGGCAAACGAGAGGTTAGCCAGGACGGCTACGAGCTGCGCTTTGCGGTCAACTACCTCGCCGGATTCCTCCTCACCAGGATTCTGATGCCCATCGTGATGCGTGGCAAGCCGGCTCGCATCGTGAACGTCTCTTCGCTCGGTCAACACCCGATCGACTTCGACGAGGTCATGCTGACGCGCGATTACAGCGGCGCGCGCGCCTATGCCCAAAGCAAGCTCGCCCAGATCATGTTTACGTTCGATCTCGCACGCGAGATGGATCCCGAGATAGTGACGGCGAACTGCCTGCATCCTGCTACCTACATGGCGACGACCATGGTGCGGCAGAGCGGGGTCACGCCTATCAGTACGGTGGAGGAAGGAGCGGAGGCGATTCTGAACCTCGCGGTGGCGGACCAGCTCGGCGGCACCTCCGGGCACTTTTACAACGGACTGCAGCGGTCGAAGGCAAATCCGCAAGCCTATGACGAGACGGCGCGCGAGCGACTGCGGGTGCTTAGCTTGCAACTTACCGGGTTGGCATAATCAAGAGGCATGTGTCGCAACGCTCATTCTCACCGGCAACGTTCGACGTGTGGATTGCGCTATCGTTCGCGCCCCATGCGATATGGCTTTAAGATCGCGTAGACCGCTTCCTGGCCAGGCGTTGGGATACCGTATTTGCGTCCCAGAGCGACAACCTTACCGGCAAGCCAGTCCAGTTCGAGGCGATTACCCGCGTGAAGGTCGTTTGCCATAGAGGCCTTCATCATCGGCGCAAAACCCGCCACCGAACGCTCCAGCTCTGTCTGAAAGTCCGGCGGAAAAGGGACCCCGGCCGCACGACCAACGGCCATCGTCTCGTGCATCAGCCTAAAGAAGAAAGTACGCATGTCCGCGTCGTCGCGGATAACACCGAGCGGCTGGCGCGTGCTCGCCGTGATCCCCGAGGTGCCCGAGAGCAAAACAAATTTCTTCCAAATTTCGAGAAGCATGTCACCCGTCGCCATTATATCGATGCCAGCAGCCTTCATTTGCTCCACGTAATCGTCGAGCATAGCATCGGGACGACCGTCGAGACGGCCGCAGCGGATTTTCGCCAATGTGCCGGTGTGGCGGATCACACCAGGCTTCGCGATGTTCGTGACCACGTAAGTCGTTCCGGCAATCGTGGCCTTATCTCCAAGAAACGGGGAGAGCCGCTCAACGCTGTCAACGCCGTTCTGAAGGGTGATGACACGGGTGTTGGGGCCGACAAGCGCGCGCGTCTGCTCACCCGCCGTCTCCGTATCCCAAAGCTTCACGGCGAATAGCACGACGTCGACTGGTCCGACCCGCTTTGGATCATCGGTGACGTTGACGTTCTTTAGATGAAGGTCCCCGAGAGCGCTTTCAATCTTGAGGCCGTCCCGGCGCAGTGCATCCCCATGTGCGCCGCGCGCAATGAACACCACATCGTGTCCAGCTGCCGCCACCCGTCCGCCGAAATAACCTCCCACCGCACCCGCCGCCATGACCGCCACCCGCATGTCACACCCTCCGCGAGCAAGACGTTTGTTTGGGGTTGGACTGCCGGACGGTCAAAGAGTGCACGCCTTAATAAATCGCCCACAGCCCAGGCGTTGCCAGCTCCAGCAAGTGCCCGTCCGGATCACGGAAGTAGATGCTTTGCCCGCCGCGCGACCAACTGGTGCGGCCTTCGACAGCCACCCCTTCCTTGGCGAGCCGTTGCTCCCATTGCGGCAATGCGTCGGCGGCAACGGCAAAGGCCAGGTGCAGCGGTCCATGACCGTCGTGCGGCGGGATCGTGCCGCCCGGCATGCGCACGGTTTCGAGCGTCGAGCCGCGGTGAAACAGCAGCAACACGCTTTGACCGCCGACATCATAGGCGCGAAACCGCGCATCGCTGGTCAGCGCAGCGAGCCCCAGCACGTGCTCGTAGAAACGCGCTGCGCGGTCGAGGTCATCGACGTAAAGACAGGTCTCGATGACGCGCTCGAGCCTCACGCCTCACCACATATTAAGCACGGCCCGCGCTTCGTCCGACATGCGGCTCGGATCCCAGGGCGGATCCCATACGATGTTGACCTTGACCTCGCCCACCCCGGGGACGCTCGCGACAGCGTTCTCCACCATGGTCGGCAGTTCCTGCGCGGAAGGACAATTGGGCGTGGTGAGCGTCATCTCGACGGTCACGGCGCGATCGTCGGCGATGTCGATCTTGTAGACGAGACCCAGCTCGTAAATGTCGGAGGGAATTTCCGGATCATAGACGGTCTTGAGCGCGGCAATGACGTCGTCGGTGAGCCGCGCCAATTCGCCCTCCGGCAGCGCCGAAGGCGCCGCGGCGGGCGCGCCGGGGGCAAGCGGCGTCGCGGCCGAGGGCTCGGCAGCCGCCGCGGGGAGCTTTTGCGGATCGTCACTCATGCGAAGAAACCCTGCGCCTTGACCAAAGCTTGCGCAAGCCCGTCGACTTCGGCGCGCGTATTGTAAAGCCCGAAAGACGCCCGGCAGGTGGCGCTCACCCCGAAACGGGCGAGCAGCGGCATCACGCAATGGGTGCCGGCGCGCACGGCGACGCCGGCGCGGTCGATGATGGTCGCGACATCGTGCGGATGCGCGCCCTTGAGGTCGAAGGACACGATCGGACCCTTGTCTTTGGCCGTCCCAAAGATACGCAGCGAGTTGATCTCGCGCAGCCGATCGTGGGCATAGCTGACCAGCGCGGCCTCGTGGGCGCGGATACGCGGTTTACCAATCGAGTCGACGTAGTCGAGGGCGGCGCTAAGCGCGATCGCCTGCACGATGGGCGGCGTGCCAGCTTCGAATTTGTGCGGCGGCTCGCCGTAGGTAACACGGTCCTCGAACACCTCGCGGATCATCTCGCCCCCACCGTTGAACGGCGGCATGGCCTCGAGATGCTCGTGCTTGCCGTAGAGCACCCCGATGCCGGTCGGGCCGTAGAGCTTGTGCCCGGTCACTGCGTAGAAATCGCAGCCGATGTCCTGCACGTCGACATCGAGGTGAACGGCGGCCTGCGCGCCGTCGAGCAAAACCGGAATGCCGCGCGCGTGCGCGCGGCGCACGACCTCCTTCACCGGCACCAGCGTGCCGAGCATGTTCGACATGTGGGTGATCGCCACCAGCTTGGTGCGCGGCGAAAGCAGCTTCTCGAATTCCTCGACGAGGAAATTGCCCTCCTCATCGACCGGCGCCCACCTGATCACCGCGCCCTGGCGCTCGCGCAAGAAATGCCACGGTACCACGTTGGAATGGTGCTCCATGATCGAGAGCACGATCTCATCCCCGGCCTTGATGCGTTCGCGGCCGAAGGTATAGGCGACGAGGTTGATGGCCTCGGTGGCGTTACGGGTGAAGATGATTTCTTCCTTGCGGGCGGCGTTGAGGAAGGCGCGCACCTTCTCGCGCGCATCCTCATACGCCTCGGTCGCGGCATTGGCGAGGTAATGCAATCCGCGATGCACATTGGCGTATTCGGCGGTGTAGGCGTGCGTGATGCGCTCCAACACCGCCCTCGGCTTCTGCGCCGAGGCGGCGTTATCGAGATACACAAGCGGCTTGCCGTAGACCTGCATGGCGAGGATGGGAAAATCCTCGCGAATGCGCTCGACGTCGTAGGCTCCGTTCTTGACCGCAGGATGCATGTGCTCAGCTCGCGATTCTCTCCCGTTGCCTCACGCACGAGGGCGGCCTTAGGAGCGATGCAATGCCGGCCAAGCCGGCGTATCTCAGCGCAACATCACTCCCGCGCCTTGAGCCAGGCCACGACGCGGTCGATCAGCGCGTCGCGCAGGCCGGCGTGCTCGATCCCCTCCACCGCTTCGCCGACGAAGGCTTGGATGAGCAGTGCCTCCGCATCCTTGGCCGGAATGCCGCGCGCCTTGAGGTAGAACAACAGCTCTTGGTCGAGCGCGCCCGAGGTCGCGCCGTGGCCGCACTGCACGTCGTCGGCGAAGATTTCGAGCTCGGGCTTGTTGTCGGCCTCCGCTGTGTCCGAGAGCAGCAGCGCGTGGGTCGCCATCCTGGCATCGGTCTTCTGCGCGTGCGGGCGCACGATGATCTTCCCTTGGAACACGCTGCGGCCCTGCTCGTCGAGCACCGATTTGAACACCTCGCGGCTGGTGCATTCGGCCGCCGCGTGGTCGGCCACCAAGGTGGTGTCGGCGTGCTGGCGGCCTTTGAGCAGGCTCGCGCCGCGGATACCGGCGACCGTGCCCTCGCCGGCGAAGCGCACGAACGCCTGGTTGCGCACGACGACGCCGCCGGTCGTGAACAGAAACTCGTTGAAGCGGGCATGCGCGCCGATGGCTGCCATCAGCGAGGAGACATGCAGCGCGCCTGCGCCCTCGCCGGTGATCTTGATGTGATCGACGTGAGCGGCATCGCCGACCTTGAGCTCGAGCACCGCGTTGACTTGATGGTCGCTGGCGTCCGGACAACCGACATGGCTTTCGAGCAGCATCGCGCGCGCGCCATCTTCGATCACGACGAGGGAGCGGGCAAATACCGACGCGGCCTCGCTGCCAGCGTTCACGAACACGAGGTGGATCGGCTGCGCGAGCGCCGCGCCCGGCGCGACATGGATCAGCGCGCCGTCGCCCATGAACGCGGTGTTGAGCGCGACCGCGACGTCGTCCGTGGGCACAACCCGGCCGAAATGGGCGAGAAGATCGCCGTCCCCCGCCGCCAATGCCTGCGCCATGGAGCGGATGGTGAGGCCCGCCTCGAGTCGATCGAGATCCGAGAGCTCGGGGACGAGCGCGCCGTCAACGAACACGATGCGGCGCGCATCGATGTCGGCGAGCGTGGCGAGCGCGGCCTTAGCGCGGGCCTTTGTCGCCGCGTCGGGCAAGCCGGCGAGCGGCTTTGCCTCGCGCATGAGTGCGCGCAGGTCGGTATATTTCCACTCCTCCACGCGCCGATGCGGCAGGCCTTCGGTTTCGAAACGGCGGAACGCGTCCTCGCGCAGCACGCCGACCGTCGCCGGACCGGGGAGCGCACGCTTGACCGCGGCGAAGCTCGTCGCGAGCGCGGTCTCGGCCGCAGTCCTGATCGGGCGCACTTCCGCGTTCATCGCAAGCTCACGCCATCTCTTCTTGGTATTGCGCGTAGCCAGTCGCCTCGAGGTCGAGCGCCAGCTCCTTGTCGCCGGTCTTCACGATGCGGCCGCGCGAGAGCACGTGCACCACGTCCGGTACGATGTAGTTGAGCAGCCGCTGATAGTGGGTGATCACGATGAAGCCGCGCGCGGCCGAGCGCAGCGCATTGACGCCGTCGGCAACGATCTTGAGCGCATCGATGTCGAGGCCGGAGTCGGTCTCGTCGAGCACGCACAGCCGCGGCTGCAACAGCGCCATCTGCAGGATCTCGTTGCGCTTCTTCTCGCCGCCGGAGAAGCCGACATTGACCCCGCGCCGCAGCATCTCCTGCCCGATGCCAAGCGTGCCCGCCACCTCGCGCACGCGCTTGAGGAACTCGGGCGTGGAAAACTCGGCCTCGCCGCGCTGTTTGCGCTGGGCGTTGAGCGCGGTGCGAAGAAACGTCATGGTGGCGACGCCGGGGATTTCCAACGGGTATTGGAAGGCGAGGAACAGGCCTCTGGCGGCGCGTTGCTCGGGGGGGAGCGCGAGAATATCCTCGCCGTCCAGCAGCACCTCCCCTTGCGTGACGACATAATCGGCCTTGCCGGCGAGCACGTGCGCGAGGGTCGATTTGCCCGAGCCGTTCGGCCCCATGAGCGCATGCACGCTGCCGGCGCCGACCGAAAGGTCCAGTCCATTGAGGATTTTCTTGCCGTCGACCTCGACGTGCAGATTCTTCACTTCCAACAGATGCATCTTTACCCCACGCTGCCTTCCAGGCTGATCGAGATCAGCTTCTGCGCCTCGACCGCGAACTCCATCGGCAGCTGCTGCAGCACGTCCTTGACAAAGCCGTTGACCACCAACGCCACGGCGTCCTCGGCCGACAGCCCGCGCTGGCGGCAATAGAACAGCGTGTCCTCCGAGATTTTCGAGGTGGTCGCCTCGTGTTCGAACACGGCGGAGGAATTCTTCGCCTCGATGTATGGCACGGTATGGGCGCCGCACTTGTCGCCGATAAGGAGCGAATCGCAGTTGGTGAAATTGCGCGCGCCTTTCGCCCGCGGATGCGCCATCACCAGGCCGCGATAGGTATTGTTGGAGCGCCCGGCGGCGATGCCTTTGGAGATGATCCGGCTGGTGGTGTTCTTGCCGAGATGCAGCATTTTGGTGCCGGAATCGACCTGCTGGTGACCGTTGGAAATCGCAATCGAATAGAATTCACCGCGCGTATTGTCGCCGCGCAGGATGCAGCTCGGATATTTCCAGGTGATGGCTGAGCCGGTCTCGAGCTGGGTCCAGGAAATCTTCGAGTTCTTGCCGCGGCAGTCGCCGCGCTTGGTGACGAAGTTGTAGACGCCGCCGCGGCCGGCGGCGTCGCCCGGATACCAGTTCTGGATGGTTGAATACTTGATCTCGGCGTCCTCGAGCGCGATGAGCTCGACCACGGCGGCATGCAGCTGGTTTTCGTCCCGCATCGGCGCGGTGCAGCCTTCGAGATAGCTCACGTAGGAGCCCTTGTCGGCGATGATTAGGGTGCGCTCGAACTGGCCGGTGTCGCGCTCGTTGATGCGGAAGTAGGTGGACAGCTCCATCGGGCAGCGCACGCCCGGCGGCACGTAGACGAACGAGCCGTCGGAGAAAACCGCTGAATTGAGCGTGGCGTAGAAATTGTCGGAGATCGGCACCACGGTGCCGATATATTTCTTCACGAGCTCCGGGTGCTTCTGCAGCGCCTCGGAAATCGGCATGAAGAGGACGCCGGACTTGGCGAGCTCCTCCTTGAAGGTCGTCGCCACCGAGACCGAGTCGAAGACCGCATCGACCGCCACGCGGCCGTAGCCGTTTCCCTCCTGCTCGCTTTCTCCCTCTGGCGGCGTCACACGCTCGAGCACCGCCACCTCGCGCAGCGGAATGCCGAGCTTCTCGTAAGTCTTGAGGATCTCGGGATCGATCTCCTCGAGCGACTTTGGTCCGTCCTTCTTCTTGGGCGCCGCGTAGTAATAGAGGTTCTGGTAATCGATCGGGCCGTAACTCACGCGCGCCCAGCGCGGCTCGCGCATGGTGAGCCAGCGGCGATAGGCGTCGAGCCGCCAAGCGAGCATCCACTCGGGCTCGTTCTTCTTTGCCGAAATGAAGCGGACGATGTCTTCGGAAAGCCCCTTGGGGGCCTTGTCGGATTCGATGTCCGTGACGAATCCGTATTTATACTGGTCGACGTCGATACGGCGGACCTGATCGACGGTCTGTGGTACGGCCGGCATTCTTCCCTCCACTGCGGTTTCAAGGACCGCGGGTTGGATCGGTCGGTTATGGTCGTTCTATCCTGGCTTGGCGTGAGCCTCGCGGTTCGCTTCAGGCGGCGATGCCTTGTGACTGTCTAAGTAATGATCCCGACAGCTTAATCCAAGCTGCGATAAAGCCATCGACGTCCGATTCCGTGGTCGTCGGCCCGAGGCTGACGCGCACGGCGGCGCGCGCGAGCTGCGGTGGAACTCCCATGGCCGCAAGCACATGCGAGGGCTGAACCTTGCCGGAAGAGCAGGCCGCACCCGCGGACACGGCGACCCCTTCCAGGTCGAAAGCGATAACGGCGGTTTCCGCCTTCATGCCTGGAACCGCGAACAGCGTCGTATTGGGCAGCCGCTCGGCCTCGATGCCGAAAACGACAACCTCGGGCGAAGCCGCCTCGAGGCCGGTCTCCAGCCGCTCGCGCAGCGCTTCCATGCGCGCGGCCTCCGCAGCAAGAGAGGCGCGAGCGGCCGCCGCGGCGGCGCCGAACCCCGCGATCCCCGCCACGTTCTCGGTGCCGGCGCGCGCGCCGCGCTCCTGCCCGCCGCCGGTGATGAGCGGCTTGAAAGTATCGAGCCCGGTGCGCCCGATCAGCGCGCCCACCCCCTTGGGACCCCCGATCTTGTGTGCGGACAGGGTGACGAGATCGGCACCCATGGCGCTGATATCCCACCCAATTCGGCCCGCGGCCTGGACCGCGTCGACGTGCAGGAGGCCGCCCGCGGAGTGGACGAGGCGCGCCGCCTGCGTGACGGGCTGGATGACGCCGGTTTCGTTGTTGGCGGCCATGATCGACACGAGCGCTCCGTCCCGGAGCGCAGCGAGGCGCTGTTCGAGCGCCGCAAGGTCGATTTGGCCATCCTCAGTCACCGGCAAGCGCTCGACGTTTCCGGCCGGGAACCGACCGCCCGCAAGCACCGAGGGATGCTCGACCGCGGAGGTTAGAAGTCGATCGCGCGCCCCCATGGGCACGAGCGCCAACATGTTGGCCTCCGTCCCGCCCGAGGTGAACACCACGTTGCGAGGCTCGGCTCCCACGAGCGCCGCCACCTGTTCGCGCGCTTGCTCGATCAGCCTGCGCGCCGCGCGGCCCTCCCCGTGAACGGAAGACGGATTGCCAATGACGCCGAGCGCGGCAAGCGCGGCGGCGCGCGCTTCGCTGCGCAGCGGGGCGGTCGCGTTCCAATCGAGATAGATGCGCTCGGTCATGGCCGTCGATTAATGCGGATCGCGGCGCTGGCGCAACGCCTATAACGCGTCCAACACCCTCCGAAACCCTTGCTTTTTGCCCCCGCACCCATGCTAGAAAGCGCCCGCCGCGACCGCCGCCCCGGCGCCGGCGACGCCGCTTGCCAAAAACTGGAATGGTTCTAAATACTTACGTGGGCTCGCCGTAGCCGTCAAGCGCGCTCAAGAGGACGCGCCTGCGAGTCGCCCTCAAGTTCAATCGAGGTTGCAATGCCCGAGGTCATCTTCACCGGCGCCGCGGGGCGCATCGAGGGCCGTTATCATCCCGCGCGCCAGCGCAACGCCCCGATCGGCATCGTGCTCCACCCCCATCCGCAGTTCGGCGGCACGATGAACCATCAGATCATCTACCAGGTCTATTATGCCTTCGCGCACCGGAACTTTTCCGTGCTGCGCTTCAATTTCCGGGGCGTGGGGCGCAGCCAGGGCTCCTTCGATCACGGCCAAGGCGAGCTCTCGGATGCGGCCTCGGCGCTCGACTGGGCGCAGTCCATCAATCCGGAGGCGAGAAGCTGCTGGATTGCCGGCTTTTCCTTCGGCGCCTGGATCGGCATGCAGTTGCTCATGCGCCGGCCCGAGATTGAAGGATTTATCTCCATTGCCCCGCCCGCCAACCTCTACGATTTCTCCTTCCTCGCGCCGTGTCCCTCCTCGGGCATGATCGTTCACGGCGACAAGGATGCCGTGGTTCCTCACAAGGACGTCTGCGGGCTCGTCGAAAAGCTCAAAACCCAGAAGGGCATCGTGATCGAGCAAAAGGTGATCCCCGGCGCCAATCATTTCTTCGACGGCAAGGTCGACGTGTTGATGCAGGCGATCGGCGGCTATCTCGACAAGCGCCTGAAAACGGAGCGCAAGCCGAGCGCGGCTTGAGCTTGTTCCATCCGCGTAACCGCTCGCCGCGAGAAGGCGATGGCGCGACGGATGTCATTGCTCCTCATTGTGCTCCTGCTCGCCCTCGCAGCCGCCGGCTACGGGGCGTTGCATTACATGACAGCGGTGCCCGGCAAACCGCATCGCGGCCCGCTGCCGCCGCTCACGCCCGATGAAGCGGCATTGGCGCAAGCGCTCGCGCGCCACATCGCGACCATTGCCGCGCGCGAGCACAACGTCGCCCATTACGAGGAACTCGAGAAGGTCGCGCGCTACATCGAAACGACGCTCGCATCCTTCGGCTATGTCGTCGGCCGCCAGGAATTTTTGACCGACGGCAAACCGGTGCGCAACATCGAGGTCGCCGTCGAGCCGGCGGGAGGAGGCGCCGATCCCGAGGTGATCGTCGTCGGGGCGCATTACGACAGCGTGTTCGGCTCACCCGGCGCCAATGACAATGCCAGCGGCGCCGCCGCGGTCATCGAGCTGGCGCGCCTGTTGCGCGATCTCGACGGGGTGGGCAGGAAGCGCATCCGGCTCGTGCTCTTCGTCAACGAAGAACCGCCCTACTTCAGGACCGAAGCGATGGGCAGCCTCAACTATGCGCGTGCGCTCGTCCGGCGCAACGAGCGCGTGGCGGCGATGTATTCGCTCGAGACCATCGGCTTTTACTCGAGCGAACCAGGAAGCCAAGTTTATCCGGCGCCCTTCGGTCTCATGTTTCCCGATCGCGGCGACTTCGTTGCGTTCGTCGGCATGCTGGGTTCGCGCGCGCTCGTATGGAAGACGGTGCGATCATTCCGCTCGCACACCGCCTTCCCGAGCATTGGCGGAGTGGCGCCAGGCTTCATTCCGGGTATCGGCTGGTCGGATCATTGGGCTTTTGCCGAGCAGGGCTTTCAAGCCGTGATGGTCACCGATACGGCGCCGTTCCGGTATCCGCACTACCACCGCGCAAGCGACACCGCGGACAAGGTCGACGCGGAGAATGTGGCACGCGTGGTGAAGGGCATCGAGCGCGTGATCCGGGATCTCAGCCGGTAAGGATTTTGCGTGGCGCGCGAGGGAGAAGAGCAAGAGCAGGCGCGCGCTTCCCCTATGGCCGCGCCAGGATCCCGCCGGTCAGCGGCCGCGGCACGCCGGTCGTGCTGGGAAAAGTGAGCGGCAACCCCTTGAGCGCGCGGACGGCAAGATAAGCGAAGGCCTGCGCCTCGAGCGCATCGGCCGACCAGCCGACGGCGCCGGCGGTCTCAATCGGCGCGGGGGCGAGGCGCTGCGCCAACATGCGCATGAGCGTCGGATTGCGCGTGCCGCCGCCGGCGACGATCCAGCCCGCCGGCGGACACGGCATCGCGGCAGCGGCGCGCGCGACCGCCGCGGCGGTGATGGCCGTGAGCGTTGCCGCGCCGTCCGGCGTGCTCTTGCTGGTAAGCCGGCCTTCCTCCGCCACCCAGTGGCGGAAGGCGTTGCGGTCGAGCGATTTGGGTGGCGGCTGGGAAAAAAACGGATGCGCCAGCACGCGCGCCACCGCCGCCTCGTCGACATTGCCCGCGGCCGCGACGCGTCCGCCGTCATCCTGCGGTTGTCCGGTGCGCAGGCGAACAAAGTCGTCGATCAGCGCGTTGCCGGGTCCGGTATCGCAGGCCACGAGCTCGCCGTTGCCGTCGATGAAGGTGACATTGGCGACGCCGCCGAGATTGAGCACGCCGACGGGGTGCACGCGCTTAAGCAAGCGCAGCAACGCGCGATGAAATACCGGCACCATCGGCGCGCCGTGCCCGCCGGCGGCAACATCGGCGGCGCGAAAGTCGTAGACCACGGGAATGCCAAGCCTGCCGGCAAGCGCCGCGCCATTGCCGAGCTGAATGGTAAGGCCGCGCTCGGGACGATGCAGCACGGTTTGGCCGTGGAAGCCGACCACGGCGACGTCGCCCGCCGGCATCCCGTTCGCCGCCAGGAACGCCTCGACCGCCTCGGCGTGCATGTCGGTGACCAACTCCTCGGCCTTGGCGAGCATGGCGGGCCGTGCGCTGCGCTCGGTGAGATTGGTGGCAGCCGCGATCGCGCGGCGCACGACGTCGCGCTCGGGGTCGCTGTAGGGGCGGTAGCCGGTCGGCCCGAGGCGGCCAATGCCTTCGCCGTCGGTCTCGACGAGCGCCACATCCACCCCATCATAGGAAGTGCCGCTCATCAGGCCGATCGCTACCGCACGCGCCATGCCGGCGTCCTCGAGTTGAATCCCGCGCTGGACCTGTTACACCACCGGCGCAAAAGAGGCGATAAAAAGAGGCGACAGGCATGAGCGCCTACAAGTCCGATTTCCTGCGCATTCTCGCGGAACGAGGATTCATCCATCAGGTTTCGGACGCCGAGGGCCTCGATGCCAAGGCGACGGCCGGGCCGATCACCGCCTATGTCGGCTTCGATGCCACCGCGCCCAGCCTCCATATCGGCAATCTGCTCACGATCATGATGTTGCGTTGGCTGCAAAAGAGCGGCCATCGCCCGATCGCGTTGATGGGCGGCGGCACGAGCAAGATCGGCGACCCGTCGGGCAAGGACGCAACCCGCTCGCTGCTCAGCGACGCGCAGATCGAGAGCAATATCGCCTCGATCCGCAACGTCTTCTCCCGCTTCCTCGATTTCGGCGCCGGCACCGGTGCCGTCATTGCGAATAACGCCGAGTGGCTCGATCAGCTGCATTACATTCCTTTCCTGCGCGACGTCGGGCGGCATTTCACCATCAACAAGATGCTGACGTTCGACTCGGTGAAGCTTCGCCTCGAGCGCGAGCAGCCGCTGACGTTTCTCGAGTTCAACTACATGATCCTGCAGGCCTACGACTTCGTGGAGCTCCACAAGCGCCACGGCTGTATTCTGCAGATGGGTGGATCCGACCAGTGGGGAAACATTGTTAATGGGATCGACCTCGGCCGCCGGCTGCTCAACGTTCAGCTTTTCGCCTTGACCACGCCGCTGCTTACGACCTCCTCCGGCAGCAAGATGGGCAAGACCGAGACCGGCGCGGTGTGGCTCAACGCCGAAATGATGAGTCCCTACGATTATTGGCAGTTCTGGCGCAACTGCGAGGACGGCGACGTTGGCCGCCTGCTCAAGCTGTTCACGGAGTTGCCGCTCGAGGAGATCGCACGTCTTGGCCGGCTCAAGGGGCAAGAGCTGAACGAGGCGAAAAAGATCCTGGCGACGGAGGCGGCCGCGTTGTTGCATGGCCGACCCGCCGCCGAGCAGGCCGCCGAAACCGCGCGGCGTACATTCGAGGAAGGCGCGCTCGCCGAGACGCTGCCGACGGTCGAAATTGCCAGCGGCAAGCTCGAAGCGGTTCTCAGCGTGCTCGACGCCGCCGTTCACGTCGGATTGGTATCGTCCAAGGGCGAGGCGCGCCGGCAGATCAAGGGTGGCGGCCTCAGGGTCAATGACGTCACGGTCGCCGACGAGAAGATGATGCTCACGCCGCGCGATCTCACTGCGGAAGGCGTCATCAAGCTATCGCTGGGCAGAAAACGGCACGTACTGTTGCGGCCGGTGTAATCGCAGCGGGCGGAGCGAAGACCGCGTCGGTGTTAGTAGCGGCCCGGCTCGGCGTAGCTCTGCGCCGGCAGCGGAACGTTGCCGCCGGGGAACTCGAAGAACTTGCGCAGCAAGCCCGGCGCCACGGCGGAAATCGGATTGACGCGCAGCACCGGCGTGCTCGGCGGCCCGACCACTTCATAGGTCACCCCGAGCAGGCCTTCATTGCTGCCGCCGAGGAACGGTCCGACGATCGGCAGTTGGCCGAACATGTTGTTGAGCCCGTAGAGCGGAACGAAGGTGCCGCGCATGCGCACCTCGTCGCGATGGTAGTCGATATATCCATCGACGGTGCCGCCGATCGCCGGACCTTTGAGCAGGCCGTCGCGGATGGTGAAGCGGCCGGTCGAACGGGTGAACTGAACCCACAGGCGCGAGAACTCGACGCCCGATTGGCCGCCCGCTTGCTGCGGCGCGGCGGCGACCCGCTCGAGCGCTGTTTCTCCGCGCACCACGAAGTCGCGAATGTTGAGGGTGCCTTCCTGCGGGGAGAGCTCCGCGCTCTGCGGATCGAGCGCCACCCACATCTCGCCGCCGGTAAGCTTCGGATAGATGTCGTTGAAGCGGAAGAAAGCGCCGGCGTCGTTGGACTCAAGCACGATGACTTGACGGCCGCGCCCGCGCAGCTCGCCAGTGAGCGGCGCATCGCGCCCGAGCTTGCCGTTCAACGCCAGGCTGGTGATAACGCCGCCACGGCGCGAGGCACGCAGATCGAGCCCGCGCAAGGTCTCGCCATTGAAGCCGATCACCGTGGCGATTTTCACGTCAACATCGATATCCTTGTCCTGTTTCTGCTTGTTGCTGCTGGCGGGACCGGTCAGCGTCGATTTGACAAAGCCGCGCGCGTCAAAGACGTCGCCGCGCATGGTCACCCGCAGGGCGCCGTCGCCGCTCCGCTCCGCTTTGAGGGTCGCCTTGTCACCGTCGGCGAGCGCAAAGGCGGGGAAGTTCGCCGAGACCACGTCGCCGGAGGCATCGACCTCGACCGTGCCTTTGACCGAGGCGCCCGCTCCTTCCACCATCAAATCTTCGATCCGCGTCGAGCCGGGCTTGTTGATCATCGTGAAGCTCGCGCGCGCCGGGCGGCCGGGAGGCTTCAGCCAGCCGGGCAGCAGGTTGTCGATCTTGGCCTGGCTGAGATCCGCCTCCATGGCAAAGCGGCTGTCGCCGTCGTTTGCCGCAACGCGTCCGCTGAGCTTGATCGGCACCGGCCCAGTTAGCAGGCCGCCGAGATCGAAACCGAATTTGCTGCGCGCGGCCTCGTCGAGCGTGGTCTGCACGCGCACGTCGGCGTCGCCGTCGCGTGGCTTGCGGTAGTCGAGCACGGAAGCAATGCCGTTGATCTTGACGTCACCCCTGATCCAGTGGCCGACGTTATTGGCGGTCACCTTGAGCAGCTGGGCCTCGACCTTCTGGCCCATCACCATGCGTTCGGCGGCGAAGTTCGCCACGTCCATATTGATCGTGTAGAGCGTGGATCCGGGCGGCAGATCCTCTTTGAGCGGCAACGCGAGTGTCACCTGGGCGGTGAGCGTGCCGCGGCTGGTTGCGGACTCAACCGGCGCGCCCGAATAGTCGCGCAACCGTTGCATGTTCAGAAGCTCGACCGCCGCCGGCACGGAGCCGTCGAGGCGGAAGCGCGCCTTTGCCGGCGGCGCCTTCGGGAATGTGTCGGGCACTTCAAAGGAGCCGTTGGTGATCGAGAGCTTGCGGCCGGGCGATATGTCCACGTTGCCGCGGCCGACATTGATCACGGCGGTGCGGCCGGAAACGTGCACGTTGACGTCAGCATCGCGGATCGCCGGCAAGCCTTCGACCGGCCGGACTTCGGCGCCGTTGGCTGTGATCTGGATCAACAAACCGTCGTCGGGCAGCGGCGGGCCGCTCGACTTGAGCGTGGACCACAGCGCATTGGTCGAGATGTCCAGCCGCTCCACCGTGCCGGCTTGCACGTGGTCGATGACCCACGCGCGCACCTTCGGTGCGACGGTGAGCGGCCACAGCCGCTTGAGCGCCGCCACCGACATGCGCGTGCCGGCAATCCCGAGCGCCAGCCGCGGATCGTCGCTGGAAAAATCGAGGCTCCCGGTGAGCGCCACCCCGAGGTCCGTGTTGCCGAGCTCGCTCGGCTCAAGATCGATGCGCTGCTTGTTGGCATCGATGCGCAGCCGCAGCAGGACGCGATTGAGGATCAGCGCATTCGGGTCGGCCGGCGCGGCCGCGAGCACCGCGCTGCCGCCGGAGATTTGCAGCCCCCAAGTCCCGCCGCCATCGCTCGGCGCATCGAACTGCGCGAGCAGCGTGATCCGGTTGCCCCCGGAGACGATCTGAAACGGCGCCGTCAGCGCCCGCCGGTCCTTGTCCCAATCGAGACTGATCTCGGCGCGCTCGATGGGAATACGCACGAGCGGATCCTCGAGATCGACGATGATCCCCTTCTCCACCAGCACGCGGCCGTCGAGCATATGCGGAACACCATCGGGACCGACGTCGGCGCGGATGCGGCCGGATAGCGGCAGATCAATCTCGTATTGGTCCGCACTCACCCGCATGGCGAGCATCACGTCTTTGGTGGAAAGTTTCTGCGTCTCGACGTCGATGATGCGGTGGCCAGGTTGTTGGCCCGGCGTCATCGCCGCGCGCACGTGCCAGGGCCGCTCGCCGCCTTGCGAGCCGAGCGTAACCGCGATGCCGCCCCCTTTGGGCCGGGTCACGCTCAGATCGATGTTGGTGAACGTCCACTGCTTGCCGTTGCGCTGGTCGTCGACGGTGAGGTTGCCGCCTTGCAGCCCGATCTCGGTGAGGTCGCGGCCGTCGAGACCGCTCGCGTCGAGGCTCTCGATCCACGCAATCAGCGCGGCCAGGTCGGGAATGCCGTTGCGCGCGCTCGCGGGCGTAGCAGGGGCAAGCGGCGCGGCAGGCACCGCCGATACCACAGGCGTGCCGCGCTGCTCGGGCTTGGGCGGCGGGCCCATGCGCGGCACAACAGCGGAGGCCGGAACTGCCGAAGCGGTGACCAAGGGGCGCTTGTTGCTGCCGGCGAAGACCGTGACCTCGCTGTCCGACTCGATCCGCACCGCCATCTCGGCGCCGACCAAGCTCAACCGCTCGGCGTGGATACGGCCGAGGAACAGACTTGCGCCGGAGATGCCGACCTCCGCCTTGGGGGCGCTGGCAACAATGGTGCCGTCGGCATCGCGCACCACGATGTCGCGAATGCGCAGCGAGGTGCGCCCCTTGTTGGCGTCACGCTCGAGCTGGGTGCCGCCAATCTCGACCTCGTGGCCGGCACCGAAATTTTCCTTGATGGCAGCGGTGAGCCATGGCGTCGCGATATCGAGTTCGATCGGGCCGCTCGACAAGCGCCACCACAACGCGACCAACGCGAGCATGACGAGGCCGCCGACCGTGCCGCCGACAATGGCGAACTGGCGCAATCGCGGACACCACGCGCGCAGCCGCGTTCGGCCTTCACCGCAAATCGCAGCGCTCAGCGGCGATGGCGACGCGCGCGCTCCCTCGTCACCGCCTTCACCCGGGGGGTGCTGCTCGCACAGATGCTGCTTGAGGCTCGCCTCAAGCTTGCGGAGAGCCTCGAGACTGAGATGAAGTTGTCCTGGCGCCATGCCCCGACTTGGCGTCCCCTCGACCACCGATTCCGCCCCGCGTGCGCACGCGATGCCTATGGCGAACCGGCCCCCTGCCGCAGTCGACACAACGTCGACTTTGGCGGCACTCTCCCCGCAGATTGTCAGCCCCGCATTGAAAGCCGGGAAAGGGACGAAAGGAAGGCGTTTCAAGCCCCTAGGTGCGCAAATGCAGCCCCCTCAAGGGAGGCTGGCGCAGCTGCAATTGCAAGCCCGACTGAAGACGCAGGCGGGACCGAATGGTGCAGGCAGGCGGCGAAGAAGCCTTTGTTTTCATAAGCTTCGTGCCGACTGCCGCCACCGGGGGGTCGCATCCCGAGCGCGAGAGAGCCTGACCATAGGGGCCACGCAAGCAGAGTCCCGACCTTCGGCGCTGGAGGCCGCCACGCAGATGGAGCGCCGCCGCCGCACGCGGGCGATTCCCGGAAAATTAACCCTATTCCATTGATGCCGCCCGGGTTAGCCGCTGCGTAAGGGGAGCCGGCGTAGGGAACCGGCAGGGAGCGTCAATGTCTCGTCACTCGTCTCTGCCGTACCGCGATTGCGTGCGCCGGCCGCAAGCCTTGCAACCTGGACGCTGGGCGCGCCTCGGAGCGATCGCGCTCTGGGTCATCGTCGGCGCGCTGGTGACCGCGGGGGCGTGGAGCATGACGAGCACCACCTATTTCGCCTTCCGCGAGGACGTACGCGCCGGGCTAATTGCGCGGCAAGCGGAGATGCAATCCGCCTATGAGGATCGCATCGCCGAGCTGCGCGCCCAGATCGACCGCTTTTCGAGCCGGCAGCTGATCGATCAGGAGGAGTACGAAAAGAAGCTCGAGCAAATTTTGCGACGGCAGTGGGCGCTGGAATCGCGCGCCGGCGCTCTCAACGGACTCGGCGACACTACCGCCGCGATCAAGCAGCCTGCACGCGGCGGCGGGAGCGCCGAGCCGCGCGCGCAGGCGCCCAAACCGGGCCGCGACAAGGGAGCCTTCATGATGGCCCCGGATCGGGGTCCCGATTCGCGCACTGTTCTCGGCAAGGGCGGCATCGCTGGCGCGATCGAACGCTTGCAGGCGTCGCTCGATCGGCTCGAGCAACGCCAGGCCGCGACGGTCGGTTCGCTCGCCGAGCGTTACGATGCCAAGGCGCGCCGCATCCGCGCGGTGTTGGTCGAGCTCGGGCTCGATCTCGGCAAGGCGAGCAACGAGAGCACGGCGGCGGTCGGCGGCCCCTTCGTGCCGGTGAACGTCGCCAAAGATGCGAGCACGTTCGAGCGGCAGCTCAGTCGCGCCCAGCTTGCACGCGCGCAAATCACGCGTCTCACCCGCACGCTCGGCAGCATTCCGGTGCGCAAGCCGATCGACGGCGAGCTCGACCAGCAGTCCGGCTTCGGCGTGCGCGTCGACCCGTTCCTGAGCACGCCCGCCATGCACACCGGACTCGATCTGCATGGCGAGACCGGCGATGTGGTGCGCGCGACCGGCGAGGGCACCGTCATCGCGGCGGGATGGAACGGCGGTTATGGACGCACGGTCGATATCGACCACCACAACGGCATCTCGACGCGCTACGCTCACCTCTCCTCGATCGACGTTCGTGTCGGCCAGTCGGTCAAATGCGGGCAAATCCTGGGCAAGGTGGGTTCGACCGGTCGCTCTACCGGTCCGCACCTGCACTACGAGACGCGGCTCAAAGGCGAGCCAGTCGATCCGCAGAAATTCTTGCGCGCGGGCGCCAGGCTCGCCAGCGCTCTCTGACTGGGGCAAGCAGATTGTCGGCGCGCCACGCCCACCGGATCGGTCCGAACGATTCTTGCCGCAATCAGATGTTTGCTTTCGCGTGCGTCGGGGGACGTGCGTTGCGGTTGGGCACTCTGCCCGAGGCAACGTGGCGTACGATTGGGGGACGTGTTGGTACAATTGGGGGTCCGCGGGATTCCGTTCGGAATCGCCGTGATGCTTCTGGGGTTCGTCCTTAAATCAGCAGGGACGCAAGCAGGGCCGACGGACACACAGCTGTCCCCTGCGCGCATTTCTGTTTTCGGTACGATCCACCCTGAAATTTTCCGGCTCGGTGCGCCGCTGGGATCTGAGCCGGCGGGCGAGCGCGTACGGCTGGCAAGCATCGAACCGCAGGTCGGATTGTTCGATGCCCCGGCCGTCCAACGCAGCATGCTGACAGCCCCGGCCGCGGCCGGCTGCGGCGCCGCGCGGTTCGACGACCGCTTCAGCGCAGTGGGTGATCTTCCCACGTCTTTCGACAACCGTTTCGCCTCGACCGAAGATTGTCCGTCGTCGTTCGACGATAGTCTCGCTTCAGCCATGCAGGTGCTTGCGAGCAGTCTGCGCCTGCCGCCGGATCAGGGGATCGAGAAGAAGCGCGCCGATGCGCCGCCGAAGTCGACCATCGCCAAGGCGAGCATTGGCTTTAGCCTTGGCTCGGCGCGCAAAGAGAAAGTGAAAGAGGTTGCGGGCATCGAGGACGACGGCCGCACCGCGATCTACGATATCACCGCGCGGACCGTTTACCTGCCGAGCGGCCGCCGGCTGGAGGCCCATTCCGGGCTCGGCAACTTCATGGACAATCCGCGCCATGTGCACCTTCGGATGCGCGGAGCGACGCCGCCGGGTCTTTACCATCTCACGTTGCGCGAGCGACTGTTCCACGGCGTTCGCGCCATCCGTCTCAACCCGGCCGACTACAGCAGGATGTACGGGCGCGACGGCATCCTTGCCCACACCTACATGCTGGGTGCGAACGGGCAGTCGAACGGATGCGTGTCCTTCAACAACTATCCCGAGTTCTTGAATGCGTACCTCAGAGGCGAAATCACCCGCCTGGCGGTGGTCGAGCACCTCGACAGCGCGCCCACCAGAATGGCCGCCGGACAGCTGCCGGAGGCGGTGAAGGACCTGTTGAGGCGAACGGACCGCAGAACTCAGTATGCCGCCGCGGGCGATCAGCCACGCAGCGCTCCGGTGGCCTCGGCCGAGACGGCTAACGCCGCGTTCACGCCCAACCCGGCGTTCGAAGCCAAATACTGATGCGACCCGAGACGTGCGTGCACGCGCAGCGCGCACAACGGAAGATGCCCTCAGCGTCAGCTTGTCGAAGAAACTTCGCCGATCGCGCAAGCATGGCGTAGCTAGTCGACGTCCTCCACCTCTTTCGGTGCGGTCCCGAAGGCCTTTTGCGCCAGCGCCGCTTCCATGAACTGATCGAGATCGCCGTCGAGTACGGCGCCGGTATTGGAGGTCTGCACGCCGGTGCGCAGATCCTTGACCATCTGATAGGGCTGCAGCACATACGAGCGAATCTGATGGCCCCAGCCGATGTCGGTCTTGGCGGCCTGCTCGGCGGCGGCTTTTTCCTCGCGCCGTTTTAATTCCCGTTCGTAGAGCCGCGCGCGCAGCATCTGCCAGGCCTGCGCGCGGTTGCGGTGCTGCGAGCGGTCGTTCTGACAGACCACCGCGATATTGGTCGGGATGTGGGTGAGGCGCACCGCCGACTCGGTCTTGTTGACGTGCTGGCCGCCGGCGCCCCCCGCGCGCATCGTGTCGACCCGCACGTCGGATTCCTTGATGTCCACATTGATGCGATCATCGACCACCGGATAAATGTTGACACTGGCAAACGAGGTGTGCCGGCGCGCGTTGGCGTCGAAGGGCGAGATGCGCACCAGGCGATGCACGCCGTTCTCGGTCTTAAGCCAGCCGAACGCGTTGTGGCCCTTGACCTGGACGGTGGCCGACTTGATGCCGGCTGCCTCGCCCTCGGTCTCCTCGA
>DASSGH010000141.1:0-34976 GCA_035693615.1 Xanthobacteraceae bacterium | reverse complement strand
GGATGCAATTGAACGCCATGGCAGACTGGACCGCCACGGCAGCGTGCGGCATGAGCGCTATTCCCCCACGGCAGTGCGTGACAGAAGGAAATATAGCGAGAGGGGCAAATGTTTCTGACCACCGAGTTCGCACTGCTGCTCGGAATCGGATTTGCTGCGCAGTTGGTGGACGGCGCGCTGGGCATGGCATACGGCGTCCTGGCGAACACCGCGATGCTAAGCATGGGGCTGCCTCCGGCACAGGCGAGTGCGCTAGTCCACACCGCCGAGGTTTTTACCACCGGCACTTCGGCCGCTTCGCACATCTATCATCGCAACGTGGATTGGCGCATGGTGACGCGCCTGGGAGTGACCGGCGTGCTGGGCGGGATCCTCGGTGCCTGGATTTTGTCGAATCTCGAGGTCGCTGCCGCGCGTAGACTGGTTTACGTCTATCTGCAGCTGATGGGAATTTACATTCTCTGGCGCTCGGTGCGGATCGCGTTGAGCCCGCGAGCGCCTTCCGGATGGCTTATGCCGCTCGGATTAGTGGCGGGATTTCTGGACGCAACCGGCGGCGGCGGTTGGGGTCCCGTGGCCACGTCCACCCTCATCGGCTCTGGGCACGCGCCGCGCCAGACCGTCGGCTCGGTCAATACCACAGAATTTTTTGTCACTGTTGCGACCGCCGCTACGTTCTTTGTCGAGCTCGGGGCCTCGCCGCTCGAGCACCTCCTTCCCCTCGTGCTGGGCGGCGTGCTGGCGGCGCCGTTCGGTGGCTGGGCGGTGAAGCACATATGGCCCCGGACGTTGATGGTCGCCGTGGGGCTGCTGATTGTGACTCTCTCCGCGTTTCAGATCGCCCGCGCCTTTCGCTTCATCTAGTTACGCGCCCAGGCGTGCCAACGGGCCTGGCTTGCTATGCCACACGCCAAAAATGTGCGCTATGCGCGCATGCCATGTCGGCTTACCGGCGCGCCGCAGTCCGGGCGGACAGCTTGCTCTTGAGGCGCGGATAAGCGCGCAGCGCATTGCCTTCGAAGATCTTTTTCTTGTCATCCCCAGAAAGCCCCTGCGCCCCGTCGATATAGCGCTTGGTATCGTCGAAATCGTATCCCGTCTGCGGATCTTTGCCGCGCACCGCACCGACCATTTCCGATGCGAACAGGATGTTGTCGATCGGCACCACCTTGGTCAAAAGATCGATCCCAGGCTGATGATAGACGCAGGTGTCGAACCACACGTTGTTCTTCATCATCTCATCGAGCGGCGGCCGCTTATTGTTGATAGCCAAGCCGCGATAGCGGCCCCAATGGAACGGCACCGCCCCGCCGCCGTGCGGGATGATCAGCTTCAAGGTCGGGAAATCCTTGAATAGGTCGCCCATGATGAGCTGCATGAACGCGGTCGTGTCCGCATTGATGTAATGCGCGCCGGTGCCGTGGAAGCAGGGATTGCACGAGGCGCTGACGTGCACCATCGCCGGCACGTCGAGCTCAACCATCTTCTCGTAGAGCTTATACCACCAGCGATCCGTCAGCGGCGGCGCGGTCCAATGGCCACCCGAGGGATCGGGGTTGAGGTTGCAGCCGACAAAGCCGAATTCCTTCACGCACCGCTCGAGCTCCCCGATGCAGCTGTCCGGCGACACACCCGGCGACTGGGGCAGCTGGCACACGCCGATGAAATTGTTGGGGTAGAGTGCGCAGACGCGATGGATCATCTCGTTGCACAGCTGCGACCAGGCCAGGCTCACGTTGTAGTCGCCGATGTGGTGACTCATGCCCATGGCGCGCGGCGAAAAGATCGTCATGTCGGTGCCCCGCTCCCGCTGCAGCTTGAGCTGCGCGCCTTCGAGGCTCTCGCGGATCTCGTCGTCGGAAACCTTCAGCGACGCCTTGGCGGGCTGCTTGGCAGGCTCTTTGACGTGATCTACCTGGTCTTTGCGCCACCGCAGGAGGTCCTTCGGCTCGGTCGTGTAATGTCCGTGGCAGTCGATGATCATGACATCGTCGCGGCTGTTAGAATTCGTCCCCGGTGAATGCTACGAACCGGCCTTGATCATTGTCAAACTAGGATTGGCGTCTGTTAGGATGCGCGGACCTGACCGCAGGGGAAAAGCATGGCCGATATTTCGCGTTTAAACGGCGTGATCCGTGCGCTGGAAGCCGGCAAACCGGCATTCACGTCGTTTTGCCAAGCCGATCCGGAGACGGCGATTGCGATGTCCGCCGCTAAGTACGACGGCGTCGTCTACGAAATGGAGCACAATCCATGGGACATCCGGGCGCTGCGCGATAGCCTGCAATACATGCTCAACCGCGGCCAAATCGCCAAGGCCGGCTCGCTCTCGCCCTCGGTCACCCCGATGGTGCGCATTCCCCCCAACGGCGCAGAGAAAGCGCAGTTTCACGCCAAACAGGCGCTCGACCTCGGCGTCTATGGCATAGTGTGGCCGCACATCTCATCGGTGGAGGAGGCCTACAACGCGGTGGCCGCCTGCCGCTATCCGCGCCTCAAGAGCGCGCCGATGTACGAGCCGGCCGGCATCCGCGGTGACGGCCCGACCGCCGCCGTGCGCTATTGGGGCCTGTCGCAGCAGGACTACTACGCGCGCGCCGACGTATGGCCACTCAATTCCCGCGGCGAAGTGTTCGTCATCCTGATGATGGAGGACACCCGCGGCATCGAAGCGCTACCCGATATCCTGACGAAGGTGCCGGGCATCGGCGCGATCCTCATCGGCGAAGGTGATCTGTCCCAGGAGCTCGGTTACCCGCGCCAGTACGAGCATCCCGAGGTGCTCAAGTGGATGGGCCGGGTCGTCGATACCTGCAAGCGGCACAACGTCGTCGTCGGCCATCCGCACGTCGATGCCACCAATGTGGAGCGCATCCTCGCCGAGGGGTATCGCTTCTTGATGGCCGCGCCGGTGCGCAGTTACGCCGCCCTGGAAAAAGGGCTCAAGCTCGCCGGCCGCGCGTAGGCTTAGATGTGCGGCGGCAACGGGAGGGATTACGCTCCTGGAGCCCTGCTGTTCACGATCTGGCCCACTTCCGGCGCAATTCCTGTTAGGGGTAGAGTGCCTTGATTCGCGGACCGCTCGGCGGAATGAGGCACTTTCGCCGCGCGATCCCTGAACCGGCAGTCGCCCGACGCCGGAAATGCGGCAATGGGGCAAGCGGGAATGCCGGACGCGATCCGGATCACCGTGGAGGGCTTTGGGGCTCATCCGCAGCACAAAGCGCGTGCGCGCGCGTCCATAGCCCGCTACGGGAGTGGGTTCCGTGCTGCCATTGCGGCCATATCGGTCCTGCTACCCGGTGACGGCGGCTGCGCCGCGGCGAGCGGGCGCTACGAACTCGCCGGCTTTGACGCCTATATGGCAGCCCTCGCGTGGCCAGACCGCGACGATATCGCTGCGATTGCCCTGACGCTCGGAATCCTGTGCTTCGCCATCCTCAGCGCAATCCTCTTCCTGCGCACGCGCCGGCACTTGGCGGCGGTCGAGGCCGCTGCCCGGGACGAGGCCCTCGCCTCCAAGGCCGCGCTCGACCGCGCCTATGCGCTGCTACTGTCCGAACCGCAAATCCTCCTCGCCTGGCCGCCGGCAGGCGACGAGCCTGAAATCCTCGGCGATCCAGGACTGGTGACCGCAGCGCCCGCGGGCGTGCTCGAGTTCGGGGCTTGGCTCGAGGCCGACGCCGCCCGCGACATGGAGCATTCGGTCGATGCATTGCGCGCGCAAGGGGTCGGTTTTGCCAAGACCGTGGCCACGCTCGCCGGCCGGATTATCGAAGCCAAAGGCCAAGTGATCGGCGGCCGAGCGATCCTGCGGCTGCGCGAGGTCAGCGGCATCAAATCCGAGTTGGCCGAACTCGCACGACGGCATCAGAAGCACGTCGAGGATACCGCCGCCCTGGGCGCCCTGGTCGCGGCCGTCGTCGCGCCGGTGTGGGCGCGGGACGAGGCGGGCAAGCTCACCTTCGCCAACGAGGCCTATGCGCGCGCTGTTGAGGTCAAGGATTCCTCCGAGGTGATCGAGTGCGGGATCGAGCTGTTCGAGCACGGCGGGCGCAGCGAACTTCTGCGCGCGCATGAGGCCGCCGTCCCCTACTGCGGCCGCCTCGCGGCCGTTGTGGCGGGAGAGCGCCGCAGCTTCGATGTGACGACCGTGCCGGCGGGGCGCGGCAGCGCCGGGATCGCCGTCGAGGCCACCGAGACAGAGCTGATGCGGGCCGAGCTCAAGCGCATGGTGGAGGCCCATCGGCGCACCCTCGACCAACTCGCGACCGGCGTGGCGATCTTCGGGTCCGATCGCCGGCTTTCTTTCTACAACGCCGCGTACCGCTCGCTGTGGGATCTCGATGCCGACTTCCTCGACCAAGGACCCACTGATTCAGCCGTGCTCGACCGGTTGCGTGCGGCACGCAAGCTGCCGGATGAGCAGGATTTCCGGCAGTGGAAGAGCGCCCTCTACGACGCTTACCGCGCGGTCGAGGCCAAGGAGCACATGTGGCACTTGCCGCATGGCCGCACCATGCGCGTGGTTACCACGCCCAATCCCGAAGGCGGCGTGATCTATCTGTTCGACGACGTCACCGAGCGGCTTGATCTCGAGCGCCGCTACGACGCCTTGATCCGCGTCCAGGGCGAGACGCTCGACAACCTGACCGAGGCGGTGGCGGTGTTCGGCAGCGACGGCCGGCTGCGCCTCTCCAATCCGGCCTTCGCGCGCATGTGGCGGCTTTCGCCCGACATGCTGGCAGGACGGCCGCACATCGAATCCGTCAGCGAGCGGACGCGACCGCTCCACGACGACCACCCCGTCTGGCAGCGGTTGCGGGCGACGGTCACCGCTATCGACAATCGCGAACCCACGCTCGGCCGGCTCGAACGCCGCCAGGGCTCCGTCGTCGATTGCGCCACCATGCCGCTTCCCGACGGCGCGACGCTGGTGACGTTTCAGGACGTCACCGATACCGTCAACGTCGAGCGCGCGCTACGCGAGCGCAACGAAGCATTGAAGGCCGCGGACAAGCTCAAGACCGATTTCGTTCACCATGTCTCCTACGAGTTGCGCTCTCCGCTCACCAACATCATCGGCTTCGCGGATTTCCTGGGCGATCCCATCACCGGTCCGCTCACGGACAAGCAGCGCGAATACCTGAGCTACATCACCGCCTCCACCAACGCGCTTCTTGCCATCATCAACAACATCCTCGACCTCGCCAGTATCGACGCCGGAGCCATGACGCTCAACCTCGGCTCGGTCGACATCCGCAGGACAATGGAAGCCGCTGCCGAAGGCGTGCAGGACCGCCTGGTGAACAGCGGGATCACGCTTGAACTCCATGCTCCGCCGGAGATCGGGACCTTCATCGCCGATGAGCGGCGCGTGCGCCAATCGCTGTTCAATCTGCTGGCCAATGCCGTGGGCTTTTCCCCAGCTGGCGAGATCGTTACCTTTGCCGCGCATCGGCGGCGGGACGCGATTGCCTTTTCCGTGACCGATCGTGGGCCAGGCATCCCCGCCGACGTCCAAGACAAGGTGTTCGATTGGTTCGAGACCCATTCACTCGGCTCGCGCCACCGCGGTACGGGCCTCGGACTTTCCCTGGTGCGCTCGTTCGTGCAGCTGCACGGTGGCTCGGTGACGCTCGAATCAGTCGTCGGCCGCGGCACCACGGTCACCTGCGTCTTCCCGCTTGCTCACACGGCCGAGCGAACCGCCGCGTGAGCGGCGATCGTCAAGTCCGCGCCGGCGGGACTCGAGTCATGTCATGACGAATTTCGGCACCTCGACCTTTTCGGTGGCGCTGCCCGATGAGCATGCGACCCGCCGCCTTGCGATCGATGTCGCCAACGCGCTCGAAGCGGGCGACGTCGTGACGCTCTCCGGCGATCTCGGCGCGGGCAAGACCACGCTCGCGCGTACGCTTATCCGCTATCTCGCCGGCGACCCAACGATCGAGGTGCCGAGCCCCACGTTCACGTTGATGCAGAGCTACGACTTGCCGCAATTTCCATTGGTGCATGTGGATCTCTATCGTGTGTCCGGGCCGGCGGAGCTCGCCGAACTCGGTTTTGACGACTTGCCCGAACAGGCGGTGACGCTGCTCGAATGGCCCGACCGCGCAGACGGGCTCTTGCCACCCGACCGGCTTGACGTGTCGCTCACGCTGGCTCCCAAGCTCAAACTCGAATTCCGCCACGCCCGCATCACCGGCTATGGCGCGCTGGCGCCGCGCGTTGACCGCATGGCGGCGACGCGTCAATTCATCGCCGAGAGCGGCTACAGCGAGGCGCTGCGCGCACGCGTGCGCGGCGACGCCTCGACCCGGTCCTATGAACGACTGGCGCTGGGCGAGAAGCGCGTCCTGCTGATGAATTCTCCGCGCCGTCCCGACGGTCCGCCGGTGCGGGGTGACAAACCTTACAGCGCGATCGCGCATCTCGCCGACAACGTCGTGCCGTTCGTCGCCATGGCGAATGGGCTGCGGCAATGCGGCTTCTCGGCGCCGGCGGTATATCAGGCCGATCTCGAGCAGGGCTTCCTGATCATCGAAGACCTCGGCGACGAGCGTGTCGTCGGCGGCGATCCCCCGGCGCCGATCGAGGAGCGCTACGAGACCGCGGTCGACTTGCTCCTCGCGCTCCACGGGCGGCAGCTGCCCGATTCCCTCCCCGTCGCCGCACAACTCGACTATCGCGTTCCTCCTTACGATATGAACGCGTTCCTGATCGAAGCCGAGCTGCTGCTGGATTGGTTTCTGCCGCGTCTCGACGTCACGATCGCCGACAGCGAGCGCGACTCGTTCCGCGCGCTCTGGCGCGAACTGTTGCAGCCGGCAATCGATGCGCCGCCGACCTGGGTCCTACGCGACTTCCATTCCCCCAACCTGATCTGGCTGCCGCAACGCAGCGGGCTCACCCGCCTCGGTCTAATCGACTTCCAAGACGCGGTGATGGGCTCCCCCGCCTATGACCTCGCCTCCCTGTTGCAGGATGCGCGTGTCGACGTCTCCGAAGAGACCGAGCTCGCGCTGCTCGGACGCTACGTGCGGGGACGCGGCGGTCAGCAGGATTTCGACGCCGCCCAATTCATCAAAATCTACGCCACGCTCGCCGCCCAGCGCGCGAGCAAGATCCTCGGCATCTTCGCCCGGCTCGACCTGCGCGACGGCAAGCCGCAGTACTTGCGGCACCTGCCCCGGGTCTGGGGCTATCTGCAGCGCTCACTAAGCCATCCGGCGCTGGAGGCGCTCAACGCCTGGTATATTGCCCACGTGCCGTCGTTAAATACAATTTAAGGGCGAGCGGGCAGAACCGATTCATGGCGGAAACGCACCGAATGACGACCGCGCCGAAACGCGCCATGGTGCTGGCGGCCGGGCTGGGGACGCGCATGCGGCCCTTCAACGGGCAGGTGCCCAAACCGCTCGTTAAGGTCGGCGGCAAGGCACTCATCGATTACGTCCTCGACCGCCTCGCCGCGCAGAAGGTCGAGCGTGCGGTGGTCAACGTGCATCATCTGGCCGATCAGATCGAGCGCCATCTCGCGCAACGACGGCAGCCGAAGATCGTCATTTCCGATGAACGGAGCGAGCTTCTCGGCACCGGCGGCGGCGTGCTCAAGGCGCTCCCCGAGCTGGGCGACGCTCCGTTCTTCCATGTCAATTCCGACACGATCTGGATCGATGGCGTAAAACCCAATCTCGCCCGGCTCGCCGAGGCCTTCGATGGCGCCCGCATGGACGCGCTCCTCTTGCTTGCTCCCGCAGCCTCCAGCGTCGGGTATAGCGGGCGCGGCGATTTCTCGATGGCGGCGGACGGCAGGCTTGTGCCGCGCGGCGAACGCGAGGTAGTGCCGTTCGTCTACGCCGGAGCCGCGATCCTGACGCCCGCCTTCTTCGCTGGTGCCCCGCACGGAGCATTCTCGATGTCGCCGTTGTTCGAACGGGCGGCCGAGGCCGGGCGGCTCTGTGGGCTCCGGCTCGAAGGCGTCTGGATGCATGTTGGCACGCCTGAGGCCGTCCAAGCCGCCGAGAAGGCGCTCCTCACCGCGGCGGTGTAGCCCCTGTTCGTCCTAAAATTCCATTGTGCCATCGTTCGCGACGGCGGATGATCCAGTAATCTCCTGGCCCACGAATCGATCGCCCCCGTGGCGCTGACTGGATGCGCGGCGCAAGCGCGTGCGCGACGCGCAGCATGACAAGTCAATTGCACAATGGTTGCTCGGCCAAAGGTTTTCACCATCCCACCCTCGGCGCCATTCGTGCCGACGCTCGTCCGCGCGTTGTTCGATGGAATCCTCGTGCCGGGGTTTCCTCCTACGCACGAGCCGCTCGCGCTCGCGCACGCTACGCTCTATCTGCCGACGCGGCGCGCGTGCCGGCTTGCGCGCGACCTCTTCCTCGGCACGATCAACATGGACGCAGCAATCCTGCCGCGCATCATCGCGATCGGCGACATCGACGAGGACGAGATCGTCTTCGCCGACGCGGCAACCGGAGCGCTGGCCGGCGACGCGCTCGAGTTGCCGCCGGCGCTCGGCGGGCTTGAGCGGCGCTTGCTGCTCACGCAGCTGGTACTCAAATGGGCGGCACGCATCGAGCCGGATCAGCGCGGCGAGGCGCCGCTCGTCGCCAATAATCCCGCCTCGGCGCTCGCGCTCGCCGATGACCTCGCACGCCTGATGGACGACATGACCACTCGCGGCGTGGCCTGGGAGCGGTTGGATCGGCTCGTACCCGAAGCGCTCGATCGCTACTGGCAGCTCACGCTCGAATTCCTGAAGATCGCGCGCGAGGAGTGGCCGAAAATCCTCGCCGAGCGAGGCGCCATCGAGCCTGCCGCACGCCGCGATGTGCTGATCAAGGCGGAAGCGGCACGGCTCGCCGCGCACGCCGACGGGCCGGTGATCGCCGCCGGCTCGACCGGCTCCATGCCGGCGACGGCCGAACTGATCGCCACGATCGCCCAACTCGACCATGGCGCCGTCGTGCTGCCCGGGCTCGACCTCGCGCTCGACGCGCAATCCTGGGACCTGATCGAAGGCCGCGCCGATGGCGCTGGCCGCGTTGTGCCAACGGTGGAGCATCCTCAATTCGCCATGCAGGCGCTGCTGCGCCGCATCGGCATCGCCCGTGAGCAGGTCGTTTCGCTCGGCGCGCTGGCCGCGCATGACCGCGAACGCTGTATATCCGAGGCGCTGCGGCCCGCCGCCGCCACCGAGCGCTGGCAACGGCTCACCGCTTGCGATGCTCCGCTGCCGATCGAGCGCGCGCTCGAAACCGTAGCGGTGATCGAAGCCGCCAACGCCGAGGAAGAAGCGCTCGCCATCGCCATCAGCCTGCGCGAGGCGCTGGAGACGCCGCATAAGACTGCGGCCTTGATCACGCCCGACCGCGCCTTGGCGCGCCGGGTGCTGGCGGCGCTGGAACGCTGGAAGGTCGCGGTCGACGATTCCGGCGGCGATGCACTCGCGGACACGTCCGCCGGCCGGTTCGCGCGGCTGGCGGCGGAGGCCGCACTCGGTGGGCTTTCGCCGGTGGCGCTGCTCGCCCTCATCAAGCATCCGCTCACGCGGCTTGACGCCGCCGAAGGCGCTCACGCGCGCGCGGTCGCGGCGCTCGAGAAGGCGGTCCTGCGCGGCGCGCGGCCGCGACCGGGCATCGGCGGGCTCGCGCACGCGCTCGCGGCGTTGCGCGCCGAGCTTGCTAAACTGCGGCGGGGAGAAGTTTGCGATCTGCATCCCTCCGATCCGCGCGCCAGCCTGAGCGCCGCGGACATCGATGCCGCCGCCGCCTTCATCGCGCGGCTGCGCACGGCGCTCGCGCCGCTCGATGGACTCGCCTCGACGCCTTTCGCCAAATTCGCGGCGCTGCACCGGAGCGTCATCGCCGCGCTGAGCGCGGACGAGACGGGCGCGCCGGCGGCCTTCCTTGGCCTCGACGGCGTCGCGCTCGATACCGCGTTCGAAGAGATCGCGCGGCGCGCAGCCGACGCCGATTTCGCCGTGGCGCCGCCGGACTATGCGGACGTGTTCCGCACCGCGATTTCGGATCACGTGGTGCGAGAGCGGGAGCTGCGGGGGGCGCGCCTTCGCATCTATGGCCGACTCGAAGCACGGCTGCAAAGCGTCGACCGCGTCGTGCTCGGCGGCTTGGTTGAGGGGGTATGGCCGTCGGAGATGCGCCCCGACCCGTGGCTCAGCCGGCCCATGCGCCACGCGCTCGGCCTCGATCTGCCGGAGCGGCGCATGTCGCTCTCCGCCCACGACTTCGCACAGGCGCTCGGAGCCCACGAGGTAATTCTCGCCTATCCCACCAAGCTCGCCGGCGCGCCCACCGTGGCCTCGCGCTTCGTCCAGCGGCTCGCCGCCGTCGCGGGCGAAGAGCACTGGAACGGCGCTCGTATGCGCGGAACGAAATATCTCGCCTGGGCGCGCACGCTCGATCGTCCCGCCGAGGTCAAACGCATCGAAAAACCCGCGCCGAGACCGCCGCGCGCCGCGCGCCCGAGCACGCTCTCCGTCACCGACATCGAGAGCTGGCTGCGCGACCCTTATACGATCTATGCCAAGCACATCCTCAAGCTGCGCGAGCTCGATCCCATCGACCTGCCGCCGGGCGCGGCCGATCGCGGCATCGTCATCCACGCCGCGCTGAGCGACTTCACCAAGGCCTTTGCGGCAGCGTTGCCCGCCGATCCGGCTGGCGCTCTCATCGACATCGGCGCCACGCATTTCGCGACGCTCGAAGACTATCCCGAGGCGCGGGCGTTCTGGTGGCCGCGCTTCCAGCGCATCGCCCGCTGGTTTGCCGGCTGGGAGACGTTGCGGCGCGGCAGCGTCGCGGCGCTGACGGCGGAGGTTTCCGGGAAGATTGACATCCCGCTCGGCGAACGCGTGTTCACGCTACGCGCCCGCGCCGACCGCATCGAGCGCCTCGTTGGTGGCGGCTACGCCATTCTCGACTACAAGACCGGTCAGGTGCCGAGCGAGAAGCAGGTGCGCATCGGCATATCGCCGCAGCTCACGCTCGAAGCCGCGATCCTGCGCGGCGGCGGATTTCGCGACATCCCCGCCGGCGCGGCCATCGCCGAGCTGGTCTACGTCTCGCTCAAGGGCAACGACCCCGCAGGCGACGGCGTCGCCATCGACTTCAAGGACGGCAACGCCAACGTCCATGCCGATCGCGCGCTCGCCAAGCTCAAAGCTGTCGCAGCCCGCTTCGAGGACGAGCAGCAGCCCTATCTTCCGCTGGTGCTGTCGATGTGGAAGAGCCGCTACGGCACCTACGATCACCTCGCCCGAGTGAAGGAATGGTCCGTCGGCGGACCGGATGATGCGGAGGTCGGGGAATGACCGCCGCCGCTCGCACCACTCGCGCGATCCCTGAGGATCTGCGCCGCCTGCAGGTCGAGGCCTCGGACCCGGCGGTCTCGGCCTGGGTCACGGCCAACGCCGGCTCGGGCAAGACCCACGTGCTGGCGCAGCGCGTGATCCGCCTTCTGCTCGACGGCATCGACCCGGCGAAAATCCTCTGCATCACCTTCACCAAGGCCGCCGCCGCCAATATGGCCAACCGCGTGTTCGACGAGCTGCGCCGCTGGACCGCGCTCGACGATGCCGAGCTCGACGCGGCGATCAGGCGGATTTCGAATATCCAACCGGACGCGGCGCGGCGGACCTTGGCGCGGCGGCTGTTCGCTATGGCGCTGGAGACGCCGGGCGGATTGAAGGTGCAGACTATTCACGCCTTCTGCACGCGGCTGCTGCATCACTTTCCGTTCGAGGCCAATGTCGCCGCGCGTTTCACCGTGCTCGAGGAGGCGGCACAGGCACAGCTGCTCGGCGAAATCAGTCTAACCGTGCTGCTCGACGCAGCCATGTCACCCGAGGGCGAGCTCGGCCGCGCGCTCGCGACCGCGATCGCGGTCGCCTCTGACCAGACCTTCAAGGACGTGGTCGGCGAAGCGATTCGCAAGCGCGACGCAGTGCGCGCCTGGATCGACCACGGTGGCAGCATTGAGGCGGCGATCGTCTCGCTCTGCGGGGCGCTCGGCGTCAGCGTCGATGACACCATCGAGCGCATCGAAAACGAGATGACGGACGGCCCGCTGTTTCCGGCCTCGCAATGGGCGGCCGCCGCCGACGTGCTCGCGCGCGGGGGCAAGAGCGATCAGGAGCAGGCCCGGCGGCTTGGCGCCGCGCTCGCCACCAGCGGGGCGGAGCGCGCCGGTATTTATCGCCAGATATTCCTCACCGGCAAGCTCGAGCCGCGCCAGCAACTCGTCACCCGGGCGATCGAGATCGACAATCCGCAGTTGGCGGAGCGCCTCTGCCGCGAACGCAAACGCATGCTCGCGCTGGTCGAGCGCCGCAACGCCGTCGCCTGCCGCGACCGCACCGCGGCGCTAATCACCATCGCCGATGCCGTGATCGCCCGCTACCAGGCGGCCAAGGACCGGCGCGGATACCTCGATTACGACGACCTGATCGAAAAGACCTTGGCGCTGCTGGGCGAGGAGGGGGCGGCCTGGGTGCACTACAAGCTCGATCAAGGCATCGACCACGTGCTGATCGACGAAGCGCAGGACACCAGCCCGAAGCAATGGGACATCATCCGGCGGCTCACGAGCGAATTTTTCGCCGGCGCCGGCGCGCGCTTCGTTAGGCGCACGATCTTCGCCGTTGGCGACGAGAAGCAATCGATCTTCTCGTTCCAGGGCGCAGCCCCGCGGGAGTTCGAGGTCATGCATCGGGCGTTCGATAAGCTGTCGAAGGCCGTCGAACACGACTTTCGCTACCTGCGTTTCCGCCATTCCTTCCGCTCCGGCCCAAACGTGCTTGGTGCGGTCGATGCGGTGTTCGGGCGACCCGAGGCCTTTGCCGGCCTCTCCGCCGACGCGGTCAAGACCGTGCATGAGCCGCTCGCCGACGCCGCGCCCGGGCTGGTGGAGATCTGGGACACGACTAAGCCCGCGGACAAACGCGAGATCGAGGCCTGGGATGCGCCCTTCGATCAACTAATCGAAACGAGCCCGCAGGTCCGGCTCGGAGCAAGGATCGCACGGAACGTCAAGCGCTGGATGAAAGGCGGCGCGCGCGCCGGCGACGTGCTGGTGTTGGTGCGCCAGCGCGGGCCGTTGTTCGAGGCGATCATCCGCGCGCTCAAGGATCTACACGTCCCGGTCGCCGGCGCGGATCGGCTAGTGCTCACCGAGCACATCGCCGTCATGGATCTGATGGTGCTGGCGGACGCGCTGCTGCTGCCCGACGACGATCTCGCGCTGGCGACCGTGCTCAAGAGCCCCCTGTTCGGCTTCGACGACGAGGATCTGTTCGAGATCGCCTGGGAGCGCAAAGGCTCGCTGCGCGCGGCGTTGCGAGCGAAAGCGCACGGCAACGTGCGCTTCGCCGAAGCGGCGGACAAGCTCGAGCGCCTGGCCAGATGGGCGCGCGAGGTGCCATTCGCCTTCTATGCGCGCCTGCTTGGGGCCGAAGGCGGCCGCAAGCGCTTCCTCGCCCGACTCGGTCACGAGGCCGATGATGCGCTGGACGAATTCCTCAACCTCGCGCTCGACTACGAGCGGCGCGAGACGCCGTCGCTGCAAGGCTTCATCGCCTGGCTGCGCACGGCGCAAACCGACGTGAAACGCGACATGGAGATCACCCGCGACGAGGTGCGGGTGATGACGGTGCACGGTGCCAAGGGCCTGGAAGCGCCGATCGTCGTTCTCGCCGACACCACGACGCCGCCGGCCGGGCCGCCGCAGCGCCAGCCGCGGCTGCTGGCGCTGACGCAAGCCGCCGCCCACTCGTCGAACTGCTTCGTGTGGGCCGGCGTGAAGGCAAGTGATACCGCGCCGGTGAGCGCGGCGCGCGAGCGAGCGCGGCGCGAGGCCGAAGACGAATATCGGCGACTGCTCTACGTCGCGATGACGCGCGCCATCGACCGGCTTGTCATATGCGGCGCTGATGGCGAGCGCCCGCGGCCCGACGGCTGCTGGTGGAATCTGGTATTTGCGGCGCTCAAGCCGCCGGTCTCGGTCGAGGAGCTCGCCGACGATGGCGACGGCAAGATGTGGCGCTATCGCAAGGCGCCACCGTCGGCCGGCATAACCTTCGCCGCCGCCGCGCCAGCGGGGTCCACGACTGAACGCCCGCCCTGGCTGGACCGCGACGCGCGCGACGAACCGCCGCCGGTTCGGCCCATCTCGCCGGCGCTCACCTATGACGAGGCGGCGCCGGTGCGTGCGGCCGCCGGCAGCCGCGTGCAGCGCGACCAGGCCTTGGCGCGTGGCGTGGTCGTGCATCGGCTGCTGCAATCGCTCCCCGACATTCCAAGCGCGGCACGCGCCGAGGTCGCACGGCACCACCTGGCCCGCACCGCCACCGAGTTTTCCGCCAAGGAGCGCGACACGATCCTCGAGCAAATCCTATTGCTGCTAGAGGATCCTCGCTTCGCGCAGCTGTTTTTGCCGGGAAGCCGCGCCGAGGTTTCGATCGTCGGGCGCCTCAACGGCGGCACGCTTGCAGTGTCGGGCCAGGTGGACCGCCTCGCGGTGACCAGCGATTCGGTCCTCATCGCCGACTACAAGACCAACCGCCCTGCCCCGCGCTCCCTCGCCGAGGTGCCGCCGGCCTATGTCCGCCAGCTTGCGCTTTATCGCGCCGTCCTTATGCGGCTCTACTCGGGCAAGCGCATTCGCGCCGCGCTCGTGTGGACCGATGTGCCTGAACTCATGGAGATTTCCGACGCAAGGCTCGACGCCGCGCTCGCCGCCATCACGTCGCCTTGAAGCCGCCTTGACGCTTGCCGAGCGCGTTCCTAGGTTCGCCTCCCATCCGCCGTTGAGCAAAAACGAGGTATTTCCCATGGCCGTTAGCAAGGTTTCGGACGCCACTTTCGACTCCGAGGTGCTGAAGGCGACCGAGCCGGTCGTGGTAGACTTCTGGGCGGAATGGTGCGGGCCCTGTCGCATGATCGCACCGGCGCTCGAGGAGATCGCCGGCACGCTCGACGGCAAGGTCAAAATCGTGAAGCTCAACGTCGACGAGAATCCGCAGACCGCGGCCAAGTACGGCATCCAGTCGATCCCGACGCTGATGATCTTCAAGGCGGGCCAGCTGGCTTCGCGCCAGATCGGCGCGGCGCCGAAGCAGAAGCTGGAGCAGTGGATCACCGCGGCGGTCTGACGCGCCGCGCGTCGTGCGACGGCATACCTCATCCGGCCTCTCAGCTAAGAACGTACGCCGCCGCGGGCATCTCGGCTACTACTGCTGCGAACGAGAGTTACAGGGCGCGTTTCCTCCTCGCCGTACTAAGATCCGCTAGACCGGCGGCGTGCCGTTGGCGCTGAGCACCGCCCCCGCAAGGTAGAGCGAGCCGGCAATCAGAATGCGCGGCGCAGGCTCTAGGCCGAAGCGGCCGATCGCTTCGAGCGCCGTCTCGACGTCGCCGGCGCTCTGCGCCGGAATTCCGACTGCCCGTGCCGCCTCCGCGATGACGGCGGCGGGGAAGCTCTTCTCTTGATCGGGCACGGGCACCGCCACGACTCGGCGCGCAAGGCCTGCGAAATTTTTCAAAAAACTCTCGCAGTCCTTGGTCGAAAGCATTCCAATCACGAGCACGAGCGGGCGGGAGACTCGTTCCTCGAGATCGGCAAGCGCATTGGCAACGGCGCGTCCGCCTTCCGTATTATGGCCACCATCGAGCCATAGTTCGCTTCCCGGCGGGCAAAGCGTCGCCAGCCGCCCCTGCGCGAGCCGTTGCATGCGCGCGGGCCAATCGGCCTTAGCAATGCCGACATCGAACGCGCCGGACGGGATTTTCAATTCTCCGACCGCACGCAACGCGGCAATGGCGACGCCAGCATTCTCGAACTGATGCCGGCCATAGAGCCTCGGCGCCGGAAGATCGAGCAACCCGGCATCGTCCTGGTAGACGAGCCGGCCGCGTTCCTCGGTTGCCGACCAGTCCTCACCGGCAATCTTGATAGGCGCTTTGGCGCGCGCAGCCTCGCGCTCGATCGCCGCCAGCGCCTCGCGCGGCTGCGCAGCCACGATCGCCGGCACCTGCGGTTTGCAGATGCCGGCCTTCTCCACCGCAATCTTGCCGATGGTATCGCCAAGATGCTCGGCGTGATCGAACGACACCGGGGTGATCACGGTGACAAGCGGCCGGTCGACGACGTTGGTCGCGTCGAGCCGTCCCCCCAATCCCACTTCGAGCAGCAGCACGTCGGCAGGATGGCGCGCAAAAAGCAAGAATCCTGCCGCGGTCGTGATTTCAAATACGGTGATCGGTGCGCCCGCATTCACGCGCTCGCATTCGGCGAACGCGTCGGCTAGCACCGCGTTGGAAACGAGGCGGCCTTCGCCCTCGGCGCCGAGCCGAAACCGCTCGTTGAACCGCACGAGATGGGGAGAGGTATAGACGTGCACGCGCAGCCCAGCAGCCTCCAGGATCGCGCGCATGAAAGCGATCGTCGAGCCCTTGCCGTTGGTGCCGGCGACATGGATGGTCGGCGGCAGCCGCCGCTGGGGATCTCCGAGGGCCGCCAGAATGCGCCACATTCGATCGAGCGACAGGTCGATGCGCTTGGGATGCAACGCGGTGAGCCGCGCAACGATGGAGTCGATCGCAGTCATTTGTTCATTGCCGGCGAGATATCGAATCGGCGGGCGGCGCTATCGCCGGCCATGCGAATCCGATGATGGATGCCTATCCCGCGCTCGGAAGCGGCAAGTTGTCCGCAGGCGGCTTTGGCCGTGCCTTGGTCAAGAGCCTGCAGAGATTTGCAAGCGTCGGCCGAAGGTGATGTCGATGCACGACCATGTCGACCATCCCATGGTCCTTGAGATATTCAGCGCGTTGAAAGCCGTCAGGCAGTTTCTCGCGAATGGTCTGCTCGATCACCCGCGGTCCGGCAAAACCGATGAGCGCGCCCGGTTCCGCAAGGTGAACGTCGCCGAGCATGGCGTAGGACGCGGTGACGCCGCCGGTAGTCGGGTTGGTGAGCACCACGATGTAAGGCCGCCTTGCCTCACGCAGCATCTGCACCGCAAGCGTGGTCCGGGGCAGCTGCATCAGCGAGAAAATTCCCTCTTGCATGCGCGCGCCTCCCGAAGCCGCGAACATGATGAAAGGGGTTCCCTTGTCGACCGCGGTTTCGAGGCCCTTGATGACGGCTTCGCCTGCCGCCATGCCGAGCGAGCCGCCCATGAAGTCGAAATCCTGCACCCCGATCACCACTGGCATGCCTTCGAGCTTGCCGAAGCCGAGCTTGATGGCGTCGTTGGTGCCGGTCTTGGCGCGCGCATCCTTCAGACGATCGGCGTAGCGCAACTCGTCGCGGAATCTGAGGGGATCAAGCGGGACGGCGGGAATCGCGATGTCGAACCAGGTCTCGTTGTCGAACATTGACTTGAGGCGCGTCATCGCCCCCATACGCATATGGTAGTTGGAACCAGGGATGACGAACTGGTTCGCCTCGACGTCTTTGTAAAAGACGAGCTGGCCGGTCTCCGGACATTTGATCCAGAGATTCTCCGGCGTGTCGCGGCGCGCGAAGTAATTGCGGATTTTCGGCCGGACGCTGGAAATCCAGTTCATGACGCCGTCCTCTCGCCCGCATATATGGATCGCTTGCTCATGGCTGGCAACTGCGAAGAAAGCCCTCGGGGCGTCGTGCCGTCACGCGCTCAGGTTCGCCTTCGCATTTTCGGTTTCAGCGCGAAGCCGAAGGCGCCGTCGCCATCGAAAAGCGTGGGCGCGTCGCTCGTGCGCGCGCGCTCGATGGTGAGCAGGCGGAGCTTGGTCGCAACTCCGCCATTGGCTGAGAAACCTCCGGACCTGCCACCGGCCGCGAGCACGCGATGACATGGAACGATGATGGGAAACGGATTTCGTCCGAGCGCCTGTCCGACGTCGCGCGCCAAGCCGCGCTCGCCGAGCCGCACGGCGAGCTCTCCGTAGGAGAGCGTGCTACCGGCTGCGATGCTGCGCGCCGCTTCGTAGACCTGGCGATCGAAATCGGGCACGCCGTCCATGTCGAGCGCGATGGCGGAAAGAGCCGTGGGCTGGCCCGCCAGGAGCGCAGCGATCGCCTCAATCGCATGCCGCACCTGCGGCGGCGGCAAGGCTTCCCGCGCATCAGGATAGCGCCGCACGAGACGCGCGCGGGTTCGCGCCTCGCTCGCCTCCGGCAACTGCACGGCGCAAATGCCCCGCGCGCCCCACGCGATGCCGCACCGGCCGATCGGCGTGTCGAAGAGGGCAAAGCTCTGTCCTGTCATGATGTCGCCATCCTAGCGTCGGGCGCCGTCGCGAGCATCTCGGATCTTGCGTGCTATTCTGCCGCCACGCGTCGCGCCCCGCGCACGCCCCGGGCGAGTTCGCCGACAAGGTTCACCACGACCGTTGCGGTCTTCCCGGTCGCCTTATCATCCGCATTGAGGCTTCCTTTGAGCGCGTTTACCAGGGCCGAACCGACGACGACACCGTCGGCGCCTGCGGCGATCACCGCCGCCTGCTCGGCGGTGCGCACGCCGAAGCCCACCGCCACCGGCAAGGAGGTGTGGCGCTTGATGCGGGCGACCGCGGCGGAAACCTTTGCAGGATCCGGCGTGGCCGTGCCGGTGATGCCGGTGATGGAGACGTAATAGACAAAGCCCGACGTGTTTGCGAGCACGGCCGGCAGGCGCCTGTCGTCGGTCGTGGGGGTTGCCAGGCGGATGAAGTTCAGCCCGACCTTAAGCGCGGGGAGGCACAACTCGGCGTCTTCCTCAGGCGGCAGGTCGACGACGATCAGGCCGTCGACGCCGGCAGATTTGGCGTCGCGGAGGAAACGGTCTACGCCGTAAACGTAAATCGGGTTGTAATATCCCATGAGCACGAGCGGCGTCGCCTCGTGTTCTTGGCGAAAGGCGCGCACGATCTCGAGCGTCTTTATCATGGTCTGCCCGGCCTTGAGCGCGCGCTGCGACGACAGCTGGATTGCCGGTCCGTCCGCCATCGGATCGGTGAACGGCATGCCGAGTTCGACCACATCCGCGCCGGCGGCCGGAATCGCCCGCAGAATCGCAAGCGAGGTCTCGGGGTCGGGATCGCCGGCGGTCAGGAACGTTACCAGCGCGGCGCGACCTTGCGCCTTGAGCTCAGCGAAGCGTCGATCGATGCGCGTTGTCATGGAACCGACTCCGCCGAGACTCAATCCGGCGCCTTTTCCCGCCTGCGCTGGCGCATCGCCGCCATGCGCACGTTAATGGTGCCCAGCATGAGTATCACGATGGAGCCGATCAACTGCACCCATTCCTTCTTCTCCAGGATGGGGCCCGGTGTGAACAGCCGCACCCGCAGGAAGTATGCGATGTACGCGGCCGATACGACGATCAAAATCCAACCGACGATCTTTTGCCTGCTGATCACACGCCGCTCCCACCGGCGCAGTTCATCCCGCCCGCTGCTCCAGATAGGCCGCGACGCTCGCCAAATCCTTGTCGCCTCGTCCGGACAAGTTAACCACCATCAGATGATCTTTCGGCTTTTGCGGCGCCAAGTCCATCACCCTTGCCAGCGCGTGCGCCGGCTCGAGCGCCGGGATGATGCCTTCGAGCCGCGAGCAGAGCTCGAACGCCGCCAACGCCTCCTCATCGGTCGCGGACAGATACGTCACGCGCTTGACGTCTTTGAGCCAAGCATGCTCCGGGCCGATGCCGGGATAATCGAGACCGGCGGAGATCGAGTGAGCCTCGTTGATCTGGCCGTCGTCGTTCATCAAGAGATAGGTGCGGTTGCCGTGCAGGACCCCCGGCCGCCCGCCCGCGATGGAAGCCGCGTGGAGACCGCTCGAGAGCCCGTGACCCGCCGCTTCCACGCCGTAGATTTCGATTTGCGGCTCGTCGAGGAAGGGGTGGAACAGCCCCATCGCATTCGAGCCGCCGCCGATGCAGGCTATGAGCGAATCGGGCGAACGTCCTTCCGCTTCCAGCATCTGGGCACGCGTTTCATTGCCGATGATCGATTGGAAGTCGCGCACCATCATGGGATAGGGGTGCGGTCCGGCGACCGTGCCGATGCAATAGAAGGTATCTGCGACGTTCGTGACCCAGTCGCGCAGCGCTTCGTTCATGGCGTCCTTGAGCGTTTTCGCTCCCGATTCGACCGGACGCACTTCGGCACCTAACGCCCGCATGCGGAGCACGTTCGGCTTCTGCCGCTCGACGTCGACCACGCCCATGTAGACCACGCACTCGAGACCGAATTTCGCACACATAGTTGCGGTGGCCACCCCGTGCATGCCGGCACCGGTCTCGGCAATGACGCGTGGCTTGCCCATGCGGCGGGCAAGCAGGATTTGGCCCAGCACGTTGTTCACTTTGTGGGCGCCGGTATGGTTGAGGTCCTCGCGCTTGAGATAGACTTTCGCGCCGCCGGAGCCGCCGCCAGCGGCGGCCGCCCCACGAAGATGCTCGGTCATACGCTCGGCGAAATAAAGCGGTGTCGGGCGGCCGACATAGTCCTTGAGGTAGCCATCCATCTCGCGGCGGAAGAGAGGATCGTTCTTCGCCGCGGCGTACGCCGTCTCCAGCTCCAGAACGAGCGGCATCAGCGTTTCAGCGACAAAGCGGCCGCCATAGAGCCCGAAATGGCCGCGCTCGTCGGGTCCGGTGCGGAACGAATTGAGCTGTTGGATGGTCATGCGCTCCTCACGACCCTGTCGGGCGCGGCCGGCTTGCGTCCGGTGTCGCGCGCCGCCGCGATGAACGCGCGGATCTTGTCCGGATCCTTCTCCCCGGGCGCGCGTTCGACGCCGGAGGAGACGTCGACGGCCGAGGCGGCGGTAATGCGCAGCGCCTGCGCGACGTTTGCGGCATCAAGCCCGCCCGAGAGCATGAACGGTACGCGTGTTCGCACGCCCTCGAGAAGCGTCCAGTCGAAGCGCTTGCCAAGCCCGCCCGGCCGCGTCGCCTCGACTCCCGCGCGCGCATCGAAGATCAATCGGTCCGCCACCCCATCGTACAACCGAATCGCCGCGAGATCCGCGTGCTCGGCGATCGGCAGCGCCTTCATGACCGGCAGGCCGAAGCGGGCACGCACTGCGGCCACGCGCTCCGGCGTCTCGCGGCCGTGCAGTTGCAGCAGCTCGGGCGTGAGCGCGTCGATGCTCGCTGCCAGCTCATCGTCACTGGCGTCGACGGAAAGCGCCACCTTTTGCGCCCTTCCCCGCACACGCTCGCACAGCGCGCGTGCGGCGTCGGCGCCGACGTGACGGGGGGAGGGCGAAAAGAAGACAAAGCCAACGAGATCGGCCCCGGCCTCGAGCGCCACATCGAGCGCCTCGAAACTCTTAAGCCCGCAGATCTTGATCAAAACGGACATCGCCGCACATTCCGCTACCGCGCGGTTCTACCGCGGCGATGACGTTTTGTCTCGCTTCTACATCTTATTGATAAACCAGGAGAACTCGTTCAGCTACGCGGCCGGCGGGGGGATCGTAAGCCTGGGGCCAGCCTCGGCTGGCGCCGGTTGCGCGGCGACGGCCGGCGATCCCAAGCGGCGCCTGAGGCGGTCCACCTCGGCGCGCAGCTCGCGCCTTTGCGCATCGGCAAGACGCGCCGCGCGCCGCCACTTGCCTTGTCTGATCCAGGCCGCGCTGCCGCCGAGGAGGACCCCGCCAATCAGAATCACCAACATCAAGAGATAGAGCGGCAATGCCCGTGTGAGCGCGGGATGAGCCGGATCGAAGGGATCGAAAGAGATAACGACGCTCTGACGATTGGCTACCGCCAGACTGACGAGGATGATCGCAAGCGGCACCAGGATCAACGCGGCGGCAATCCTGCGGATCATGAGGTTAGCCGCTCGTGCGATTGAGTCGCTCGCGCATTTCCTTGCCGGTCTTGAAGAACGGCACCGATTTCTTCTCTACGGAGACATGCGCGCCGGTACGCGGGTTGCGGCCGGTGCGCGCCGGGCGGTTCTTGACCGAGAAGGCGCCAAACCCGCGCAGTTCGACTCGGTCGCCACGCGCCATCGCCGCGACAATCTCGCCGAGAATCGCGTTGACGATGTTCTCCACGTCGCGCTGATAAAGATGCGGGTTCTGCGCAGAGATGCGCTGCACGAGCTCGGACTTGATCATCGCTGCTGCCATCCCTGGGCCTGTCGGAACGATTCGCTGGCTCTAATTTGCAATTGGAGGGTGCCAAAGGGCCAAGAGACCGTCAAGATTGAGGCGCTCCACCGCCTGCACCGCGCCCCAGTCTTCCAGCCGCGGGGCCAGGAAGCCCAGCCCGAGCGCGTCGAGGCTGGCGACCATTGCGGTGTGCAGGAAGGGCAAGTCGCTGAAACGCTCGCGCAGGCGATAATCGCGTACTGGCGTCTTCGGATCGATGTTCTTCTCCTTCGCAAGCCACGCCAGCGCGGCCCTCTCGTCGCCGATCTCGTCGACGAGCTTGAGGGCGATGCCCTGCCGCCCGGTAAAGACACGGCCGTCGGCCACGCGCTCCAGGGCCGCATCGTCGAGATGGCGGCGCTCCTTCACCATGCTGCGGAACCAGGCATAGGAATCGGAGACGATCGCCTCAATCGCGGCGCGCGCCTCGGGCGAGGTGGGCTCGAACCCGTTCGGTGCCGCCTTGAGTGGCGAAGATTTGATCTCCTCAACCTTGATGCCGAGCGTCTTGAGGAGATCGCTGACGTTCGGATATTGGAACAACACGCCGATCGAGCCGACCAGCGACGTCTCGAGCGCGATGATGTGATCGGCTGCCAGCGCCGTGATGTAGCCGCCCGAGGCCGCGAGGCCGTCGACAACCACCACCAGCGGCTTTTGCTCCTTCAGGCGCATCAAAGAGTCGTGCAGCTGCTCCGAGCCCGCCGTGGTGCCGCCGGGGCTGTTGATGTGCACGATGACCGCCCGGGCGCGCGATTTCCCCAGCCGCTCCAACGCCTCGACCCGCTGCATGTCGTTGCGGATGAGACCGCTGATGGTAACGCGTGCAATGGACCCTGCTGGCGAGCCGATCCATGCCTCGGTGCCGGGGGCGCGCAAGGCGGCGCCTGCCGCGACTACCGCCCCGATGGCAAGGATCACCGCGCAGACGCGCCAGAAGGTAAGTTTGCGCCGCATTCGGCGACGATCGACGATGGTGTCGGCATCGAGCGACATGGTGCCTCATTCCCCCGCGATGACTCGCCGGCGCTATTCTTTCTTCTCGGACGGTTTTTCCGTGGCGCGCTTGAGCGCGGTGCCGAGGATGTCGCCGAGTGTCGCTCCCGAGTCGGTGGAACCGTATTGGGCGATGGCTTCCTTCTCCTCCGCCACTTCGAGTGCCTTGATCGAGACCTGCACCTTGTGGGTACGGCGGTCGAACTGGGTGACGCGCCCGTCCACCTTCTGCCCGACAGAGAAACGCTCCGGCCGCTGTTCACCGCGGTCGCGTGCCAGCTCGGAGCGTTTGATGAACGTCGTGAGATCGCTGCCGACGATCTTCACGTCGATGCCGGCCTCTTTCACCTCCGTCACCTCGCAGGTGACCACCGAACCTTTCTTAAGATCGCCGGCGGTCTCCATCGGATCGCCCGCAAGCTGTTTGATGCCGAGCGAGATACGCTCCTTCTCGACGTCCACGTCGAGCACCTTAGCTTGGACCTTGTCGCCCTTCTTGTATTCCTCGATCACCTGCTCGCCGGGGCGCTTCCAATCGAGATCGGAGAGATGGACCATGCCATCGACGTCCCCGTCGAGCCCGAGGAAGAGGCCGAACTCCGTCTTGTTCTTCACTTCCCCTTCGATCTCAGCGCCGGGAGGATACTTCTCGACAAAGGCCTCCCACGGATTGCGCATGGTCTGCTTCAGCCCGAGTGATATGCGTCGCTTGACCGGATCGACCTCGAGGATCTGCGCGTCCACCTCCTGCGAGGTCGATACGATCTTGCCGGGATGCACGTTTTTCTTGGTCCATGACATCTCGGAGACGTGGATAAGGCCTTCGATCCCCGGCTCCAACTCCACGAACGCGCCGTAGTCGGTAATGTTGGTCACTCGACCCTTGAATCGCGCGCCCACCGGGTATTTGGCCTCGATGCCCTGCCAGGGATCGTCCTGCAGCTGCTTCATCCCGAGCGAGATGCGATGGGTCTCGTGGTTGATCTTGATGATCTTGACCTTCACCTGCTGGCCGATGTTGAGCACTTCCGTCGGGTGGTTGACGCGTCGCCACGCGATGTCGGTGACGTGTAGGAGCCCGTCGATGCCGCCGAGATCGACGAATGCGCCGTAATCGGTGATGTTCTTGACCACCCCGTCGATGACCTGCCCCTCTTCAAGGTTCTGCACCAGTTCCTGGCGCTGTTCGGCGCGCGTCTCTTCCAAGACGGTGCGGCGCGACACCACGATGTTGCCGCGGCGGCGATCCATTTTCAGGATTTGGAACGGCTGCGGCTGATTCATCAGGGGCGAGACGTCGCGGATCGGCCGGATATCGACTTGGCTGCGGGGCAGAAACGCCACCGCGCCATCGAGATCGACGGTGAAGCCGCCTTTGACCTGATTGAAGATGACGCCCTGGACCTTTTCGTTGCTGTTGAATGCCTTTTCCAGCTTGCCCCAACTCTCCTCGCGGCGTGCCTTGTCGCGCGAGAGCACGGCTTCCCCGAGCGCGTTCTCCACCCGCTCGAGGTAAACTTCGACCGTATCGCCGATCTTGATGTCTGCCTGCCGGCCCGGCCCGGCGAACTCGCGCAGCGCCACCCGCCCTTCGGTCTTGGCCCCGACGTCGATGACGGCGAGGTCCTTCTCGATCGCGACGACCGTTCCCTTGACCACGGCACCTTCCTGCGGACTACCTTGGGCGAAGGATTCTTCCAGCAATTTCGCGAAATCTTCGCGTGACGGCGTGGCGGAACTGGCGGCGGTGGCCATGAACACTCCTTAAAAGCTAGCGGTTGGCGCCGGATTGTCGTTGCTGGCGTCGTGCTCGCAGGGGCCGAAGGTCCAATGCACCTTCGACAGCCGCCGCAATTGCGGTTGCGCGAGCCTGAAAGCTTGCCCACGTGCGACGGTCCGGGCCGATGACCCAGCGATCAAGACGATGATTCACGTCCCGTGCGCCACGAAAGAAGCAGGGCGGAGCAGGCTCATCCTCCAGTGGCGGAAACACGGTCAGCCGCGCTTCCGGCCTGCTCGGACGGCTTCGACTATGTCGATGGCGGCCCGGAACGCGGCGTCTATATCTAAATGCGTGGTGTCGAGCAAGTATGCATCCGGCGCCGCTTTCAAGGGGGCTATCGTCCGCGTGCTGTCGCGCTCGTCGCGGCGCCGGATGTCTGCCAAGACCTCGGCCTCGTCGATACGGTCACCGGCGTACTCAAGCTCGACCGCACGCCGGCGCGCGCGCACCTCCGGGCTGGCGGTGACGAAGATTTTCACGTCCGCGTCAGGAAAGATGACGGTGCCGATGTCCCGGCCGTCAAGCACGGCACCGGGCGCCGTGCGCCCGAAATCGCGTTGGAAGGTCAGCACTACGCTGCGCACCTCGGGGATTGCGGAAACAAGCGACGCCGCCGCGCCGACGGCCTGGGCCTTGAGCGCCGCTTCGTCGAAACGGCTGGGATCAAGCGCTTGGGCGGCCGCGCGCGCCCGCGCACGGTCTTCGGGAGAGTGGCCCGCGTCGAGCAGTGCCTTCGCGACGGCGCGGTAGATCAGGCCGGTGTCGAGGTGCCGTAATCCGTAATGCCCGGCGAGCCGCTTGCCCAGCGTCCCCTTGCCCGAGGCCGCCGGCCCGTCGATGGCGATGATCATGAAAGCTCGGCCCCGATGCTCCGCAGCAACGGGGTGAAACCGGGGAAGCTCGTCGCGATGATGGCGGCATCGTCCACCTGCACCGGCTTTTCGCTGGCCAGTCCCATGACCACGAACGCCATGGCGATGCGGTGATCCATGCGCGTCGCAACGAGGCCGCCACCGGGCACGCGACCTTGGCCGTGCACGATCAGGTCATCTCCCTGGATTTCAACTTCGACGCCGTTGGCCCTGAGCCCATCGGCGACGGCGCTGAGCCGATCAGATTCCTTTACGCGCAATTCCTTGAGCCCGCGCATCACCGTGATGCCCTGCGCGAAGCTCGCCGCGACCGCCAGCACCGGATATTCATCGATCATGGACGGCGCGCGCGCGGAGGGCACCTCAACCCCACGCAGCGCAGATGCCCGCACCCGAAAATCGGCCACCTCTTCCCCGCCGGCGTTGCGTGGCTCAAGCGCCTCGATATCCGCCCCCATCTCGCGCAGCGTGACGATCAGTCCGGTGCGCAGGGGATTGGTCATCACCTCGGTGAGGATCAGCTCCGAGCCAGGCACGATCGATGCCGCCACCATGGGAAAAGCGGCCGAGGACGGGTCGGCCGGAACAGCGACCGGGGCGGCCGCCAGTTCGGGTTCGCCCCGCACGGTGATTTTGCGGCCCTCTGCGCCCTCCGCTTCGACCCTGACCTCGGCGCCGAAATGCTTGAGCAGGCGCTCGGTGTGATCGCGGCTCGCTTCAGTCTCAATGACGGTCGTTTCGCCCGGCGCGGCAAGTCCAGCGAGCAGCACCGCCGACTTGATCTGCGCCGAGGGGACCGGCGTGCGATAGACGATCGGGATAGGGTCGCGGGCGCCGGTAAGCGTGAGGGGCAGCCGGCCGCCGTCACTCATGCTCGCGGCGCGGGCGCCGATCAATTCGAGGGGATCGAGAATGCGTTTCATCGGCCGCCGACGCAGGCTGGCGTCGCCGTCGAAGCTTGCACTAATGGGAGAGCCGGCCACTGCCCCCATCGCCAGACGGCAGCCCGTGCCGGAGTTGCCGAAGTCCAGCACACCGTCCGGCGGGCGGAAACCGCCGACGCCGACGCCGTGGACGCGCCAGGCGCCCGCACCGATGCGCTCCACCTTGGCACCGAGCGCGCGCATCGCGTTGGCGGTATTGATCACGTCCTCGCCTTCGAGCAGCCCGGCTACGTCGGTCTCGCCCACCGTGAGCGCACCGAGGATGAGGGCGCGGTGCGAGATCGACTTGTCGCCGGGTACGCGCGCGCGGCCTTTCAGGGCGCCCGCACGGCGCGCAGTGAGCGGAGATGAAGCGGCGTGGTCCACGTGCGAGCCTGCTGTTGACGCTCTCTAGCACGCAGCCGAGAGGGCGTCATCCGGACCGTCCATAGGCGCCGGCGCGGCCCTCCCAAGCCCGTCGGGCGGCTATTGACACCGCCAGTGCAACTCGCCAATTGAAGCACCTCAATTTAGACCCCCAAGGAACCGGAACCGTGGCGAAACCCGAGCTCGGCACCAAGCGCCTCTGCGCCAATTGCGCCGCGAAATTTTACGACCTCAACAAGGATCCGATCGTCTGCCCGAAGTGCCACACGGTCATGGAGCTTGCGACGGTCGCCACGCGCGCGCGGCCCGAAACCGCGGCTCCTGCCAATGCCGCCCCCGCGGCTGAAGAAGAGGTGATGGCGCCGGAGACCGCCGAGGCTGAATTCGTTTCGCTCGAAGAGGCGGATGCCGAGTCGCAAGGCAAGAAGACGCCGGAAGGCGAGGCGGTCGAGGGCGGCGAAGAGGATGTGGAGATCGAAGACGAGGGCATGGACGACGCCGCCTTCATCGAGGAGCAGGAGGAGGGGGACGAAGACGTCACCGACATTATCGGCGATCGCGACGACGAGGAGGAAACCTGAGATCGGCGCGGCGCGGTTGCTGCGGCGGCCTTCTCCTGGTCACGACAGCGCCGGCGCGTTACAATTCATTTCAGGTTCGGACGCGATCGTCCCGACATCGCGTCCTGCGTGGGGCCATAGCTCAGTTGGGAGAGCGCTTGAATGGCATTCAAGAGGTCAGGGGTTCGACTCCCCTTGGCTCCACCAATTAGATTAAGTGTTCTTTCCGGCAGCACGTGAACAATCTGCTTGACGACTTGAAAGAAAGAAACCGCGCCTGGGCCGCGCGGATGGTCTCGGAGGATCCAGACTTCTTCCGGCGACTCGAACGCCAGCAAGCGCCCCATTATCTCTGGATCGGCTGCTCCGATAGCCGGGTGCCGGCGAATACCATTGTCGGGCTCGACCCCGGCGAGTTGTTCGTCCACCGCAACGTCGCCAATCTCGCTTCGCCGCAGGATGCCAATTATTTGTCCGTACTCCAGTTTGCCGTCGACGTCCTCAAAGTGCAGCACATTATGATTGTCGGACATTACGGCTGCGGTGGCGTCAGCGCCGCCGTCGATGGCAGACGTCGGGGGCTCGTCGACCACTGGCTGCATCCCATTCGCGAGCTGTCCAGAACGCACAGCCAGGAGCTCGAAGCGCTGCGGGACGAGCGTCGCCGGCTCGACCGCCTGTGCGAACTCAATGTGATGCAGCAAGTCAAGAATGTGGCTTCCGATGTCTTCGTGCTCGACGCGTGGGCACGCGGGCAGAATCTCTCGGTTCATGGCTGGGTGTATTCGCTCGGAAACGGGCTGATCAAAGATTTGAACGTGACCGTGAGCGCTCCGCAGCAATGCTAAGCTCGACCCTCACCGCGACCGAGCACACTTGCCACACCGTGCGCCTAGCGTAAGCTGACGCCGTCGCCGAGCAGCGAGCGAAGGCCATGCCGCTCTCCCGCCGCCGCTTTCTCCAGCTGACGCCGAGCGCCGCCGCGCTGGTTGCGCAAGCGCGCCTCGCCAAAGCGCAAGCGTATCCCACGCGGCCGGTGCGCATCATCATCGGGTTCGGTCCCGGCGCCTCAGGCGACATCGCGGCGCGCGTGCTCGCGCAAGCGCTTATCCGACTGCTTGGGCAGCAGTTCATCGTCGAGAACCGCAGCGGCGCCGGCAGTATGATCGCCACCGGTTTCGTCGCGCACGCGCCGAATGACGGCTACACGCTGCTGCAAGGCACCGTCGCCAACACCATCAATCCCGTCATCACGCCCCATCTCGGCTTCGACTTCGTCAAGGACTTCGCACCAATCTCGCTCTTTGCCACGCTGCCGAACATTCTCGTCGTGCATCCCTCGCTCGGCGTACGCAGCCTGGACGAGTTCATCAAGCTCGCGCGCGAGAAACCGGGGGAATTGTCCTACGGCTCCGCCGGCGTCGGCGGCACGTCGCATTTCACCGGCGAACTGTTCAACGTGATGGCAGGCACGAAGCTCGTCCACGTGCCGTATCCCGGAACGGCGCAGGCCGCGACCGACGTGTTGGGCGGGCGCGTGCAAGTGATGTTCTCGCCGGTATCGACCGTGCTGCAGTTCATCGCCGAGGGCAAGCTCATCGCACTTGCTTCGACGTCGCTGCGTCGCGCCAGCGCGGCGCCCGAGCTGCCGACCATGTCGGAGGCGGGACTGACCGGATTCGATACCGCGGGCTGGTTCGGGCTGCTGGCGCCGGCCGGGACGGATCGCGAGATCATCGACCGCCTCGCGGGGGCCTCGAACGAAGCGGCGAAGTCCCCCGACGTGGTCGCCACCATGGCCCGCCAGGGCTTCGATATGATCGGCGGCCGCCCCGAGGAGTTTGCCGCCTTCATCCGCGATGACTTGGCCAAATGGGAGCGCGTGGCCGGCGCGGCCGGGCTGAAGCGCTAGCAGGCCACCCCCTGACCTCACCAAGCGCTAAGCCACGGCCGAGCCGCAAGAGCCGCAATCCCTAATCCAGTCACCGGTGACGCAAACCATGGCAGCCGAATGCGATATACTGGTGCGGTAACGATACGCATCCATCGAACGGCCCAGACCAGCGGTGACTCCTGTCGGCGTCAAACCTTTGATCGCGCTCACCGGGGCGACCGGTTTCATCGGTCAGTGGCTGTTGCGCGAGCTGCCTAAGCGGGGTTATCGGCTGCGCGTGCTGCTGCGGCGGCCGAGCGCCGTTCCGATGGAGGCGGCGAGCGCCGTCGTCGGTGACCTGGCGCGGCCGCAAAACATGGCGGCCGCCCTCGCCGACGCCGATGCGGTCATCCATTCGGCCGGCGTCGCCCACGCGATGTCCGGACTGCCCGAGGACGATTATCGCGTGCTCAATACCGAGGCAACGATCGGGCTTGCCCGCGCGGCGCAACGGGCAGGCGCCAAACGTTTCATCTTCTTGTCCTCGATCCGCGCGCAAACGGGGCCGACCGCAGATCACGTCCTGACCGAGGATTTGCCCCCGCAGCCGACTGACGCCTATGGCCGTTCCAAGCTGGCGGCGGAGCAGGGCTTGGCGCAGCTCGATCTCGATTGGGTCGCGCTGCGACTCGTCCTCGTCTACGGCGCCGGTGTGAAAGGCAACATGGCTGAGCTGTTGCGGTTCGCGCGTGCGCCCTACCCGCTGCCGCTCGGAGCCCTGCGTGGCCGCCGCTCACTGCTTGCGCTCGACAATCTGGTGGCGGCGATCGATACCGTGCTCGCTGCGCCAGGGCGGCTACGGCAACCGCTCATTGTCGCCGACCCGGGCGCACTCAGCATCCCCGAGATGATTGCGGCCCTCCGCCGCGGCTTGGGACGCTCGCCGGGCCTGGTTCCCGTGCCGCCGGCCCTGCTCAAGGCGGCGCTGCACGCCGCTGGCCGCACAGAAACTTATCAGCGACTCGCCGGCTCGCTAATCGCGGAGCCAACCGCGCTACTCAAGCTGGGCTGGAAGCCGCCGGTCACTACGGCGCAGGCGCTCTCGGCCTTGGCGCAAAGCTGATCCCCAAACGCACATGCCCGGCAGCGCAGACGACTGCGCGCCGGGCATGGCAAAGAGGGTGGCGCCGAGCGTCAGCGCGTCAGCACGATGAAGTCCGTGCCCTTGCCGGTTTCCGGCCCAAGTCCCTTGTCCGAGATGATGAGAGAGGCACCGGGCGACATCATTTCGGAAATTCGCTCAAGCGCATCCGGCGGAATAGTGACGCGACCGAGCGCCTCGCTCGCGTGCGATGCCGGCACGGTCGGCGCCGCTGCCGGCTCGACGTGCTTGCCCTTCGCCGACTTCTTCGCTGGCGCCGGGCTAATTCCTGGCATCGACACCACGTTCCAACGCAGCGTCGTATTGTCGTCATTGAGCGCCAAGGCGGTGAATACGTGCGTGCCGAGCGGCCGGTCCGGCTGTTCGAACGTGACCGGCACATCGAATACCGGCTCGAAGCCCTTGCGCACGAACAGCTTGCCTTCCTTGCGGCTGATGAACACGGAGATCGGTCCGGGCTTGAGCGGGCGCGGCTCCACCGGCTTCAGTTCCGGTCCCGTCATGTCGCGCGGCGTCCCGAACGCGAAGGCCATGGCGTCGAGTGCTGGGCTGAGCGGTTTGGAGACGTCCGAAGCCGTGTTGAATGCATGCCCCTCGCGCTTGGCCGCGCTGAGCTGCGCCAACTCGTAGGCATTGGCCGTACCGCCCACCGTCTCCGGCAAGTTGGCTTGCGCCTCGCCCTTTGGTTCAGCCGGCTCGCGCTTGACCGTGAACAAACGCTCACTCGAGATCTCGGCGGGCGTAACGTCGGTACGGGCAACGATGACGCGCACGCCGAGCTTGGTGATGCCCCACATTTGTCGCGCGAACGACCCCGGCAAGCGGATGCAGCCATGCGATGCCGGCGAGTTCGGGACCACGCCCTCATGCATGGCCACGCCTGACCACGTTATCCGCTGCATGTAATACATCGGCGCGTTGTAATAGATATTGGAGCGGTGCCAGCGATCCTTCTGAATCACGCTGAACACGCCAGTGGGCGTCGGATGCCCCGGGACGCCGGTTGAAACGCGTGACCGGGCGATCGGGTGGCCGTCCGAATAGAGCGTGAGTTGCTGCCGGTCGATCGAGATGATGACGCTAAGCACGCCCTTCGCCTTGGCGGCGACGTCCTCGGCACCGGGCTTTGCTTTTGCTGGGTGCTTCTCCCGCGACGCCACGACCAAGCCGTTGGGCTTGGCCGCCGGCCGCAATCGCTGCGGCTGCTGCGTTGGCCACTGCTGATCGAACGGGAGCGCCTCGGCGGACGCGATGCCAGCGAGCAACGCGGCGCTAGCCGTCATTACCAATAGGGTCTGCCGATTGCGGAAATAGGCCGACTTGCCCGACTCGGGCCGTTGAATTTTGTGCACGAAGGCCCCCCTTCTGGTGCCGTTGCGGCGCGGAACTCCTGTAAGGCCCGACTGGGCTCAGAGAATTAGTCGCGCGGGAGGCCGAAAGGTTCGAGGGCTGCGGTGGGTGAATTTTCGACAAATGATCGCGGACTCAGTAACGAGCGGCCAGATCAGGGCCGCTGCTGTGCCCTGATACCTGCGGGGAGCCCCCCTTCGCCGCCGAGCGCAGCGCGTCGATGGCCCATGCGCCGGCGCCATGGGCAAACAGCAGGAGAAGCCCGCCGGCGATCGCCAGATCCTTCTCGAAGTGCAGGAGCTGGTTGCGATCGCCGAATTTACCGTGAAAGAGGACGGCGGTGGCGAGGCAAAAACCCGCCAGGATCAGCGCGGCGGCTCGGGTGTGGTAACCGCATAGGATCAGAAGTCCGCAGCCCAATTCGACCGCAATCGCGAGCGGCAAGAGCTCCCCGGGCACGCCGAAAGCCTGCATGTAGGCGAGTGCCGCCGGATACCCGGCAAGCTTGCTCCAGGCCTCGTGCAAAAATATCGCCGCGAGCAAGAGGCGGCCGGCAAGCGCGGCCGCCGCCGTCACGGATGACCGCATCGCCAAGCCTCAATTGACCCTGGCCGATGCGATTGCGTGTTCGAGGTCGGCGAGCTCCTCGCATCCGCCCGGACAGAGCTTCTTCAGCAAGACGACGTTTTCGCGCGCTTTGTCGACTTGTCCGGTTTCGACGTAAAGCTCGCCCAAATATTCTAGCGCGCCCTTATGCTCGGGATCGAAATCGAGCGCCTTGCGATAGAAGGTATAGGCCTGCTTGTAGTCGCCGGTTTTGCGCAGGGCAAAGCCCATCAGGTTGTACACGTCGGCATGCTGATGCGTCTCGAGCATGGGCGTGAGCTCCGCGAGCGCGGCTTTGTAATCCTTGGCCTTGATCTTGGCGCGAACCGAGGTGAGGTCCGGCGCGTCGCGGGAGGTGACGTTGTCGACGGCAAGCGCGCCGGTCGCGGCAAGCGACACGCCGACGAGCAACGCCGAAATCCAAAGCGCAGGGGTTTTCATGCTGATCTCCATCTTTCGGTGCGAGCCGAGTGCGAGGCAGCGGCTCACGTTTTCATGACGGTCAGCGCATAGCCGCTGCCATCCTTGGCGATGGTGCCTGCGCCCGGGAACGGGAAGTGATAGCCGCAGATCATGACCTTGTCGGCGATCACCCGGTCGAGCAGCTTGCGGCGCGAAGTCTCGGCGAGAGCGGCGTCCTGATCGTATTGGCCGTGCCAACCCGGGTTGGCCACGACCAGCGCCGGCACATAGGCCGTGTCGTTGGAGATCATGAGCTCGCTTGCGCCGGACGACAGGTGGAAGGCGCGATGGCCCGGCGTGTGACCGGGCGAGTTGACGAAGCGGACGCCGGGAGCCACCTCGGGCTCGCCCGCGACTTGGCGAATGTTTTTCCAGGTCGGGAAGACGGCCTGGATGCGGCGCGCCAGTCCTTTTCTCGCTTCGGGCAGCCGATCGATCACCGCCGGGTCGGTCCAGAATTTGTATTCAACGTCCGAAATGATCAGCTCCGCATTCGGAAACACCGGCTTATTGGTTTCCTTTTCCATCAGCCCGAAGATGTGATCGGGATGGCAGTGGGATATCAGGATCGTATCGATCTTGGCGGGATCGATCCCCGCCGCCTTCATGTTGCTCATCATCTTGCCGGCGGTGGGCTGCACTTGCCCGCCTGTGCCGCTGTCGCACATCACTGTCTTGCCGCCGTTCTTGACCACCAAGACGGTGAACGGGATCGAGACGAAGTCGGCGGGCAGTCCAGCTTTGACCATCGCAGCCTTCACGTCGTCGACCGAGGCGTTGGCAATGAATGCCGGATCGTGCGGCTTTTCCCAGATGCCGTCGTAGAGGGCGGTGACTTCGGCCGCGCCGACCTTGTAGGTCACGTAGCCCTTGGTGGGATCGGGCGTCTTCTGCGCAAAGGCGGGCGAGACCGCGAGCCGCGCGTTGAGGCCGAGCGCAGCCGCCATGGCGGTGGAAACCACGAAGTCGCGACGCGACAGGTTGAGCATAGGGACATCTCCTCAAGCAAAAATCGGACGCATCGGCGGCGCGACGCGCGCCGACGGGGTGGAGACTCGCCCTGCTGGCGGTTTATTCCCGGCCGGAAATGAAAACGATCACATCGGCTTGAACGCGCGATCGAGCTCGACGTCGATAAGCATCGGCTCGCCGTTCTCGAACGCTCGCGCAATGAGATCGGTGGTCTCGTGCACGGTCTTGGCACGTTCCGCCGCAACGCCGAGCGAACGCGCAAGGGAGACAAAGTCGATCCTGGGATCGACAAGCTCCATCCCGACGTAGCTGTCGGCTTGCTCGGCAAGGCCGCGCATCGCATGTAGGCGCTGTTTGAGGATGCGATACGAGCTGTTGTTGAGGATCACGAAGACGGCGCCGATGCGATAACGCGCGGCGGTCCACAGTCCTTGGCAGGTATAGAGGGCGCTGCCGTCGCCGATGAGGCCGAGCACCGGCCGATCGGGCAAGGCGAGCTTGACGCCGATTGTGGCAGGCAGCCCCCAGCCGATGCCGCCACCGCGCAAGCCGAAGTAGCTCTGCGGATCGTCGCTGCGGATGAGCTGCCGGATGCCGGGCGCCGAGGAGAGCGCCTCCTCGATGACGACCGCATCCTTGGGCAACATCTGCCCGATCGCGTGCAGCAGCGCCAGCGGTTGCACTGGCGTTGCTTGCGCCAGCGCGCGGGCTTTCGCGGCGAGCGCCTCGCGCTCGCTGGCGATGGCCTTGGTTGCCGCCGTGGAGCGCTCGCGCGCGGCGCCGCGCGCGCTGCTCGTCATGCGCTCGCGGACGGCGGCGATGATATCCGGCAGCGTGCCCTTTGGATCGCCCAGGATGGC
>DASSGH010000140.1:0-3274 GCA_035693615.1 Xanthobacteraceae bacterium | reverse complement strand
CCGCGCGCCGACTCGTCTCCGCCCTCGCCGCCGCCGCCGCCCTGCATGTCCGGGCGCGGTCCACGGTGGCGGCGCCGCCGCCGGTGCAGCGGGAAGCGGTCGCCCTGACGGTCGTGGCCGTTTTGGCCCTGCTGCGAGCCTTGCTGCGGCTGGTGCTGCTGCCCGCCGGTGATGAAGGACGGCAACCGATCGACGTTGCCGTCGGCGGGCGCGTTGCCTTGCGGGCGTTGATGCTGCTGGCGATCTTGATGCTGGGGGAAAGGTTGCGCATCGCGCGGGATATAAGGTTGCGGCTCGCGCGTCCCGTAAGGCGAATCGGAGGAACCGCTCATCGAAGGCTGCCCATCGTCCTCGCCGTCGTCGAAGCCGCCTTCGCGCGGTCCGCCACCTTCGTTCTCCGGACGAGCGAAGTGAGGGTTGTTCTGGCGAAACTGCTCCTGCGCCGCAGCGATCACGCGATAATAGTGTTCCGCATGCTGGTAGTAATTCTCCGCGGCGATCGGATCACCCGAGGTCAGCGCGTCGCGTGCAAGTTGAACATATTTCTCTGCAATGTGAGATGGATTGCCGCGAATCTTCACATCCGGACCGTTTGATTCGTATACCCGCACCATCGGATTGTGGCTTTTGCGGTGGTTGTTGCGTCCGCGCATGCGCTTATTCTGACCGTTTCTCATGACTCGCCTGTTGCCAACCCCTTCGTTGTGGCGGCTAGCCGCCGCCGTCTCACCAAAACATCCGACGCTCTTGCTGGTGGCGTGAACGAGCGCGTTCTCGTCCACCCAAGCAGGAGGCAAAAGCGGCGCCGTCCGCCGCAATGTCACGTTCCGTGTCGCGAAGCAGCAACCCCTTATCCGCGGCCTACCGCGGCGTTGCCCAGCTCTTCCTCACAAGCATGTCCGCGTCGCCCGCGGATCAGCACCGAACCGATGAAACATCCTGTCCCGATTGGGCGAACCGCTTGCCGGGTCATCCGGCATCCTTCGTTCGCTTCGTCCGCACCGTCGGCTCTCCGCAGTCCTGACTCCGGGGCTCGCTATCGGCGCTCAACTGTCTCGGGGTCGATTCCGTGCCCGAAACCTAGTCGGTCTTGGTGCACAATCCAAGCGCTTTTTTTCGTGCCCGGAATGTGGAGTCTTCATGATTTAGCCCGTAAAACGAGGGCCCTGGCGATACCGGAAAGATCGTATCTGGGCGCGGCGGGTTCAAGCCCGGTCGCCGCGAAGATCGCGGTCACGGAGGCGAGCTGTCCCCGCCCAAGTTCGACGACCAGGATGCCCTCGGCCGCGAGCAAGCGCCGTGCGTCTGATGCGATTGCCCGATAGCCATCAAGGCCATCTGGCCCGCCGTCGAGCGCGCGGCGCGGGTCGAAGTCGCGCACCTCCGGTTGCAGTGCGGCGATATCGGCCCGCGCCACGTAAGGCGGATTGGACACGAGCAGGTCAGCCGGCGCGCCGACCGCCGCGCCATAGTCGCAAGCCACGAATGACGCACGGGCGGCAAGGCCGAGCGCGACGGCGTTGTCGCGGGCGCAGTGCAACGCCGCGATGCTGATGTCGGTGCCGATGCCGCAGGCGCGCGGCAGTTCACCCAGCAGCGCCAGCAGCAGCGCGCCGGAGCCGGTCCCGAGATCGACGATGCGCAGCGCGCGCGATTTGCGAGTATCGCGATCGAAGGTGGCGAGCGCCGCCTCGACCAAAGTCTCGGTTTCCGGTCGGGGGAGGAGGGTTTCGGAATTGACTTTGAACGGCAGCTCCCAAAATTCTTTTTCGCCGCGGATGCGCGCGACCGGTTCGCGCGCCAGCCGCCGCGCCGAAAGCTCGGCAATGGCGGCGGCCTCCTCGGGTGTGAGCACGCGGTTCGCCTCCGCGGCGAGCCCGGTGTGATCGAGTCCCAGCGCGTGGCCGACGAGGATGCGCGCGTCGAGCGTGGGCGCCTCGAGCCCGTGCAAGCGAAAGCTGCGTGCCAGCGACCGCCGTGCGGTATCGACCGAGGCGCCCGCAAGCGCGTCGGGCGCCGCCGTAGCGCGCGCTAGAGCGGGCCTGGTCACGACGGTGTTGTCTCCGCCGCCAGCAATTCCGCCTGATGCTCGGTCACCAGCGCGTCGATAATCTCGCCGAGCGCTTCGCCTTCGATCACTTGCGGCAGCTTGTAAAGCGTGAGGTTGATGCGGTGGTCGCTCACGCGCCCTTGCGGAAAGTTATAGGTGCGGATGCGCTCGGAGCGGTCCCCGGAGCCCACCTGGCCGCGGCGCTCGGCGGCGCGCGCGGCATCCCGCTTTTGCCGCTCGAAGTCGTAGAGCCGCGCGCGCAGCACCGCCATCGCCTTGGCGCGATTTCGATGTTGCGAACGGTCTTCCTGCATCTTGACCTCGATGCCGGTGGGGATGTGGGTCACACGCACCGCCGACTCGGTCTTATTGACGTGCTGGCCGCCGGCTCCGCCCGAGCGCAGCGTGTCGATCTTGAGGTCGGCTTCGTCGATATTGATATCGACGTCCCCGGCCTCGGGCAGCACGGCGACGGTGGCGGTCGATGTGTGGATGCGGCCTTGGGCTTCGGTGTCGGGCACGCGCTGCACGCGGTGCACGCCCGATTCGAATTTGAGCTTGGCGAAGGCGCCGCGGCCGCGGATTTCCGCAACGATTTCCTTGAAGCCTCCCATGGTGCCTTCGCTCGCCGAGATCACCTCGACCTTCCAGCCCTGGTTGGCGGCATAGCGCTCGTACATGCGGAATAGATCGCCGGCGAATAGCGCGGCCTCATCGCCGCCGGTGCCGGCGCGAATCTCCACGATCACGTTGCGCTCGTCCATCGCGTCCTTGGGTAGCAGCGCCAGCTTGATCAGCCGTTCGAGCGCCGTACGTTTTTGCTCGAGCTCCGGTCGCTCGGACTGCGCCATCGCGCGCATTTCGGCATCGGTTGCGGCATCCGCGATGAGCGCATCGAGGCCCTCGATCTCGGCGAGGATGCCGCGATAGTTCTGCACCGCCTCGACGATGGGAGCGAGCTCGGCGAATTCGCGGGAGAGCTTGACGTAAGTCTCGGGCGCCACCGGGTTCCCGAGCTCGCGTTCGACCGTCTTATGGCGGGTGACGAGTGCGTCGAGTTTTTGCTCAGGAAGCATGGTCTTGGCGATTCAGGCTAGTGTCCCGATTCTGAAGTTCGCATCATTGTGCCGTAGCCTCGTTTGCGAACTTCGGAATCGAAGGACACTAGCAACTTATCGACCTGGTGTGGCGGTTCAGAAGTCCGCATTGCGGACTCGCTGCAAG
>DASSGH010000139.1:0-14683 GCA_035693615.1 Xanthobacteraceae bacterium | reverse complement strand
AAGCCGTGTCGAAAGCCATCCAGGCCGAAGCACAGGATCAAGGGCGGGGCGGCAGCGAGGCGGACCGCCGATGCGCTGAGATCCTGAAATTGATCGCGGAACAGCTTTGATGCGCGTTTCTTTCGCCGTCATGCCCGCGCTTGGCGCGGGCATGACGGCGATTTGTTCGGCCCGCGCCCACCTCCGCCAAGCGACAGAGCGACTTTCGCATGCGCACATCAAGCAATTTGGCAGCGATGAACAAATGTTTGGCGCAGAGCAACAAGCCCAGGACGAGGAGCAAAGCGACTAAGAATTTGCTGACGCTGTCGCAGCACCATCGACGCGGTGAACCGAAAGATGCCGGCAGCAACCGAGCAAAGGAAGAAATCAATGTCGCCTCGCTTCACACGACCGGCCAACACGCTAGCGAAAACCGTCGCGTTGGAGATCGTCGAAGGGCTCGGGAGAGCCGTTTTGCTGATTGCCTCTGCCGGCGTTGTCGTCGTTCTGGGCATTGTTTTGGCTACCATGTCGTCGCTGCCGTGATCATCCCCCAGCCACGGGTGCCCCTTAGGCTAGCAGCGGGTGGCATCCCCGATCGTACTCAATAAGCTCCAGCGGTTCGCATCTCGCGCGGTGTCTTTCCGGTCCAGCGCTTGAAGGCATGGGTGAATGCGCTCACCTCCTGAAAGCCGAGGAGCCAGGCAATTTTGGATACATGCAGGTTGCGATCATCGAGGTATCGGATCGCCAGATCGTGCCGCAGTTGCTGAAGTATTTCAGTGAAGTTCAAACCTTCATCCGATAGTTTTCTTGCCAGCGTCCTCTCGCTCATTCCCAGTCTCCGAGCAACATCGTCCACGAGCACTCTTCCGTGCGGAAGCAGCGACGAGATGGCGTTCTCAACTCTCGTGCGCAACTGGCTCATGTCACCGCTTCTACCAACTAACGCCGCTTCGCAATATTTCAGGAGCAGATCATTGAGATGAGGATCGGCGTGAATAAGCGGCAGCTCACGCGCATCGAGGTTTAAGGCAAACTGGTCTACGTCGGCATCGAACTCAACTTTGGTTCCGACAAATCGAGCCATTTCGAGGGTGACCTCAGATCGATGATGAGCAATCCGGAACTGTTGAGGCACGATATTGGACCCGGTCAGCATCCGGCAAATTCGCAATAACGCAAACATGCAGAATTCCATCTGATGTCTGTCTGAGTGCCGTGGCACACCAGAGTAACCCAAAGTGACAACAAGCCTGCTTCCCTCATGATAGCCGAACACGAGAGCCTCGTTTGTAACCCTGCTGTATCGAGCAAGCCGCTTCAGGGCTTCACCTAATGCATGGGAAGACGCCATCACGTAATACAGCAGCCCGATTTCGCGCGGATCATGACTGCACGCCAACGTGAAGCCAAGACACGGATCCTTCAGAGCGATTGCCGCCTGTTCCAAAATGGCGATCTGGCTTGGCACACTCAGCGGCTCTTCAGGTTTGGCGATCACCTCCGGAGCCAATCCGGCACGCTTGAGAAGAGGCGCCACTGGCACGCCGGCGCTCTGAAGGCGCGCGATCGCAAGGCGGGAAAGGCCACCTTGCGCCATCGGGATTGACGCCAAGTCTGGTTCAGAATTCAGGGCTGAAGAGGTCCCATACCCCGTCATGACCGCGCCGCAGGGCGACGTCGCATGGCCGCGACGAACAAATGTTTGGCGCAGAGTAACAAGTCCGGCGCGTGCGGCAAAGCGACTAAACTGCAGCCGCCGATGAGCGGGTGTTGATAGGGCATTGACGCGCCATGACGCTCCAGGAAGCCAAATCGATCGCACGCCATCTCGGGTTCACGCTGCGCAAGGTACGCTCTGGTGATTATCGCGCGTGAACTTGCCCGGTGGAGACGAGAGCACGGCCTATTACACCGGTGATCTTGAAGACGCAGTCCGTACCGCAGTCGAGATGGCCCGCCAGCGACCTTTGAATCTCCGCCGTACAGAGTCGGCACTTGATTTGGAATCACCACAACCGTTCAAAACCGAATAGCTGACAATCGAATATGACAAAGAGGCCTGACGAGGCCGATATCGCTCTCGGCCGTCGTCTGAAATCCTTACGCGTCGGACGCGGACTGTCGCAGACTGCACTGGGCCTATTGCTGGGCGTGTCCTTTCAGCAGATCCAAAAGTACGAAAACGCCACCAACCGCATCAGAGTCAGCCAGCTACGACGGATCGCGGAGGCTCTCGGCGTGCAGGTGATGGAGCTACTCGAGGTTTCGAGAGCTGAGAGCAGCGAGGTTACCGATATGATCGACACGCGGACCGCCCGGCGCTTGATGGAAGCATTTCGCGGTCTCCCGTCTGGCGAGCGGCGCTGCCTGGCGGCGTTAGCCGAGGTGATGGCGGAGCGCCACGAGAAGGGACGAGGCGCAGGCGCTACGTTACCGCGCGACCGGCGGCGAGACAGTGCCGACGATCCGCACGTATAAGCGCGGCGCGACATGCGTCCGCGGCGCGCGGAAGCTTTCGCGGGGAGGACAAGCTTTAAGGTGAACCTTCAACCCGCGCCTGCCTCCTCCGCCAAGCGCAGCCCGATCAAGCGCTCGAGCGTTGCCTCATCCTTCAGCAAGTCTTGCGAGCGCGCACGATGCACGATGTTGCCCCGCTCCAGCACGATCGCTTCCGCGCTCAACGACAGGGCGACTTCCGCATGCTGTTCCACCAGCACGAAGGCGGTGGCCTCGTCGGCGGTCATGCGCCGGATCGCCGCGGTCAGCTCCTCGACGATGATCGGGGCCAGCCCCTCGAGCGGCTCGTCGAGCAAGAGCAGCCTCGGGTTGGTCATTAGCGCGCGCGCGACCGCCAGCATCTGCTGCTCGCCGCCGGACAGATGATTGCCGCGGCTCGCCCGCCGTTCGCGCAACCGGGGAAAAAGGCCATACACCGCGGCGAGGTCCCAGCGCCCGGGCCGCGCCGCAACCAGCAGATTTTCTTCGACGCTGAGCGAGGGGAAAATTTCCCGTTCCTGCGCGACCCAGCCGAGCCCGTTGCGCGCGCGCCAATGCGGCGCGGTTCGCGTGATGTCGCGGCCGCGCCAGGCGATCGCGCCGCGGCTCACTCGCGTAAAGCCCATGATGGTGAGAAGCAGCGTCGATTTGCCGACGCCGTTGCGACCGAGGACGGCGAGGCTGCCGCCCTGCGCAACGGCGAGCGTGATGCCGTCGAGCACGATCGCGTCGCCGTATCCGGCGCGCACGTCGTCGAGTGCGAGCAGCGTCTCAACCATGGCGCGTCCCGCCCAGATAGACCTCGCGCACGCGCGCGTCGGCGGCAATTTCTTCCGGCGTGCCCTCGACCAAGATGCGGCCTGCCGCCATCACGATGATGCGGTGGGCGAAACGGAACACCACGTTCATGTCGTGCTCGATGAACAGCAGCGTAATGTCGCGCGAGAGCGCGGAGATGACCGAAAACAGCTCGGCGCTCTCCCCCTGCGGCACTCCCGCCGCCGGCTCGTCGAGCAAGAGCACCCTCGGGCGGGTGGCGAGCGCGAGCGCGATCTCCAGCAGCCGTTGCTGGCCATAGGCAAGCTCGCGGGTCGGCTGGTAGCAGCTCGCGGCGAGCCGCAGCGAAACGAGGATCGCGTAGGCCTCCTCGACGGCATCGTCATAGGCGGGCAGCTCTCGCCACCAACTGCCGGCGTAGCCGCGCCGCTCGCACACCGCGAGCGTCACTGCCTCCAGCGCGCTCAAGCGGGGGAACAAGGTGTTGATCTGGAACGTGCGCACGAGGCCGCATTTGACGCGCGCCTCGGGGCGCAGCGCGGTGATGTCGGTGTCGCCGAGAAAAATCTGCCCCTTGTCCGGCTTGAGCATGCCGGTAATGAGGTTGATCAGCGTGGTCTTGCCGGCGCCGTTCGGCCCGATCAGCGCGTAACGCTCGCCTTGCGGGAGCGCGAGCTCCACGCCCCGCGCTACCGCGAGCGAGCCGAAGCTCTTGTCCAAACCGCGCGTGGCGAGTGCCGGCACGCTCATGCCGCCCTCCGCTCGAGCCGCACGAGCCGCGCCATCCCGCCGAGAATGCCGTTCGGCAGAAACAGCACCACGGCGATGAGCAGCATGCCGATCCAGAAATACCAATACTGCGGATTGATGCCGGAGAACTGGTCGCGCGCGACCATGTAGATGATCGCCCCGATAATGCCGCCGTAGAGCCGCCCTGCCCCGCCGAGGATCAGAATCACCAGCACGTCCGCCGATCGCTGGAAGCTCAGCGTTTCGAGAGAGACGGTTTCGGTCGTCTGCGCCAGCAACGCGCCGGCGATGCCGGCCATCACCGCGGCGATGGTATAGACCTTGCGAATGTGGGCGGGGCTCGGCGCCCCGATCGCCGGCATGCGCACGGCGTTCTCGCGAATGCCGCGCAACGCAAGGCCGAACGGCGAATTGATCAGCCGGCGCGCGAGCAGAAAGCCGAGGAACAAAACGATCAGCGAATAGGTGTAGGCGGCGGTGCCGTAGAGGTCGAATTGGAAGAGGCCGAGGAGCTTCCACATGCGCACGCCCTGCAGCCCGTCGGCGCCGCCGGTCAGCCAGCCTGCGCTGTTGGCCGCCTCGGCGAGCAACAGGCCGAGCCCGAGCGTGATCATGATCAAGGCGAGATGGCGGAAGCGGGCAATGATGAAACTCGTGGCGTAGCCGAGGGCGCCGGCGGCGGCGCCGGCGATCAGCAGGCCCGTGAGCGGCTCGCCCCAACCCCATTTGGCGATCAGGCCCGCGGTATAGGAGCCGAAACCGAAATAGGCGGCATGGCCGAGCGATATAATGCCGGCATAGCCCAGGATGAGGTCGAGCGACAACGCGAAGAGCGCGGTGATGGCGATCTGGCTCGCCAGCAAGAGATAGTTGGGAGTGAGCACGAACGGCAGCAGCGTGGCGAGCCAAAAGGCGATTTCGACAGGGCGCCAGCGGATCTGCGCCTCGAGATGGCGTTGCGGTTCGCTGAGGGTCGATGCCATCGCCTAGCGTTTCCCGAACAGGCCGAGCGGGCGCCACATCAACAGCGCCACCATGACGAAATAAATGAGAAACGCGCCGAGCTCGGGAAAATAATATTTGCCCGCCATGTCGCTGATCCCGAGCAAGCTCGCGGCGAGAAACGAGCCGCCGATCGAGCCCAGTCCTCCGACCGAGACAACGATCAGGACATAGATGAGGTATGTGAAGGCGAACGCGTGATCGAGCCCGACAATCTCGATGGCGAGCGCCCCGCCGAGACCGGCCAGCCCGCTGCCCAGCGCAAACGTGACGGCGAACACCCGATCGACGTCGATCCCCAGCCCCCGCGCCATGCGCTGGTTATCGACCGCGGCGCGCACCTGCGCGCCGAAGCGCGTCCATTCGAGCGCGGCAACCAGCGCCGCCGTGATCACGATGGAAATGCCGATCAGGAACAGCCGGTAGACGCCGAAGCTATGGCCGAAGATCGAGATGGAGCCGCGCAGGTACGCCGGCAGGCTCAGCGGCTGCTGGATCGTGCCGTAGATGTAAGCTGCGACCGCGACCGAGACGAAGACGATGCCGATCGTCAGTAGGCACTGGTCGAGTTCGCTCGCGCCGTAAAGCCGCCGATAAAGCACCCGTTCGAACCCCACGCTGACCAGCGCCGCCGCCACGAACGCCACCGGCAGACTCGCCAAGAACGGCCAGCCGAGCTCGTTGGTCAAGCTCACGGTGACGAAGCCGCCGAGCATGGCGAAGCTGCAGTGCGCCAGGTTGACGAAATTCATCATTCCCAGCGTCACCGACAGGCCCACCGACAGGACGAACAGCAGCATGCCATAGGCAAAGCCGTCGAACAGAACGCCGAAGGCCGAGCCAATCATGCCGGAAACGCAACCAGCGTCTTTCGCATCGTCGTCCTCAGTGCCCCGGCCAAATTCACGCCGTCATGCCCGCGCCTGGCGCGGGCATCCACGTCTTATTTGCGTTGAAACGGGAGAGAAAAGACGTGGATGGCCGGGACAAGCCCGGCCATGAGGCCTATGGCGCATCTTCCGACCCGCTATGCCCAGCCATGAGGCTTCGTTGGACATGAACGGACCATGGACTAGCCGCCGCGGGCGCGGGTCGGATCTTTCACGTTCTCGATCTTATCGAAGAGGACGTTGACGAGCTCGCCGCCGGCCTTCTCGACGCGCCGGATATAGATGGTCTGCACCACGTCGCGCGTATCGGGGTCGATCGACATCGGTCCGCGCGGGCTGTCCCACTTCAGTCCCCTAGCGGCCGTGATCAAGGCCTCGGCGTCGGTATTGCCGTTCGTTTTCTTCAGCGCCTCGTAGATCGCGTGCATGCCGTCATAGCCGCCGATCGAGAAGAAGTCCGGATTGCGGCCGTGCATCTCGTTGAACAGCTTCACGAACTCGACGTTTAGGGGGGCGTTGCTCTTGTAGTCGTAGTGCCACGCCGAGATCAGGCCAAGCCCGGCATCGCCCATCGCCTTGAGCGCCTGCTCCGCCGTCGTCTCGCCCGATCCCAGGACCTTCGTCTTGGTAAAATCGATTCCCCGCTCGGCGAATGCCTTGCCGAGCGCGGCCGGCTGCGCGCCTCCGGGGATGAAGACGAAGATGCACTCGGGATTGAGGTCCTTGGCGCGCTGCACGAACGCCGAGAAATCAGGATTGGCGACGGGAAAGCGCACCGAGCCGACGATCTCGCCGCCCGCCTCTTTGAAGGCGCGTTGGAATGCCGCCTCCGAATCGTGCCCCGGGCCGTAGTCGGTGACCATCGAGTAGCATTTCTTGAGCCCGTTCTTGGCCGCCCAGGTTCCGAACGTGTCCATCACTTGCGGCAGCGTCACGGAGGTGCGGATCATATACGGCGACTTGGTGATGATGACGGAGGTGGCGGCGTTCATGACCACCATAAACTTCTTCGCCTGCGCCGAGACGTCGGCGGCGGCGAGCGCATTGGGGGTGAGCAGGAATCCGGCCAGGATGTCGACGCCGTCGCGCACGACCAGCTCCTGCGCGAAGCGCTTGGCGACGTCGGGGTTCGGGCCGCCGACATCGCGGCGGATGATCTCGATCTTTTTGCCGGCGACGGTGTCGCCGTGCTGCTTCATGTAGGTCTTGACGCCATTATCGAGCTGGATGCCGGCATCGGCGAACTGGCCGGAGAGAACGTTGATCAGGCCGATCTTGACCGTGCCTTGTGCCTGCGCGGATGCGACGCCGAAAAGTAGCGCGACGGCGCAGCTAAGTCCCACGCGTGTTCGCTTCATTGCCATCCTCCCGGTTTGCTCGGCTCGTTTGGCAAAAATTCTACTCATGAAAATTTGCGCGGTCGAGAAAGTTCGGCTCCGAGGCGGTGGGCGCGGCCCCACCGCTTGAGCGGCGGCCGTCCCGGGGCTTGCGGCGGCGGCGCTCGGAAAGGGTCGGCGCCCTGGTGCGGCGGATCGGCGCGGCTGCGCGAGGGCATCCGCGTCGATTTTGCTTTGAGCCGAACGCGCGGACGGCGCCGATCGAGCGAACGACCAAAACCACTGGCGCGATGCGGGTTTAGCCGCGAGGGCGGGTTTTGGTGAGCCTCACATTTCCGCCGCATCCGGCATGCTAATCATGGGCGCGCTCGATCGCGGCAGACGCCATGCCCCCGATTCTTGTCCTCGCCTTTCTCCTCCTCGTCGCTTGCTGCGGCGGCAGTCCCGCGCGGGCCGAGCCGAGCACCGCCGGCGCGCCGCACATCGAGTGGGACGTGAAAAGCCGCTTTCGCCTGTTCCGCAGCGAGGCCGACTTCCAACGCCACGTCGATGCGATGCGCGGCGATGGCGTCCTCGCGGCCGAGCGGCGCCTGGCCAACGACAGCGATGGCCGCGGCTGGGCGCGCGACATCGTCGACCGGCTCTGCGTCGATCGCGCCGGCCGGCTCTTGGAATTCTGCGAGCGCGACGGCGAGCGCGAAATCTATCTGGCGCCGCGCGACCACCGCGTCGGCGTGACGCTGGGCGGAACCTTGCCGGCGAATGAAGGCTGCGTGTGGAGCTTCGATGACGGGGACGGTCACCCCCGGCAAGTCAATGCCGCCTGCGATGAGGAGGTAAAGGCTCGCCTCATCAGCAGCCGGCCGACGCTCGCCAGCGTCGACATCGCTCTGCCGGACGGCACCGCGCTGCGGCTGGTCAGCGAGATCGTGGTGCGCGATCTGCTCATCGCCGGCATGGGAGACTCGATCGCCGCCGGCGAGGGCAACCCCGACCGCGCCGTGAACTTGTCGGATCAGGGCTTTTGCTTCAAGCGCTTCGGGGGCGGTGACGAGTATTTCCGGCCGGGACGAGCGGGATTCAGGGGCAACAAATCCTGCACTTCGATGGTGGATGACGACAGCCGCGCGGGTAATTGGGCGCAGCAGAGTGCGCGTTGGCTCAGCGGTCCCTGCCATCGCTCGCTCTACAGCTATCAGATGCGCACCGCGCTCGCGCTGGCGATCGAGAATACGCATGTCGCCGTGACGTATCTCCCGCTCGGTTGCACCGGCGCAACCATCAATGCGGGATTCCTCGGCAGCCAACGGGCGCGCGAGTGTCCGAACCCGGGCACGAGCGCGCCCTGCTCGGGAACAGTCCGCGGCCAGATCGCGGAATTGACGGAGCTGTTGGCGGCGGCGCGCCGCCAGCTCGATCTGGTACTGCTCACCATCGGGGCCAACGACATCCTTTTTTCCGGGCTGGTCGCCGATTTAATGATCGAGCCGGGAACGGAACGCAGCCTGCTCAGCCAAGGCGGCATCATGGCTTCGGTAGAGGACGCGCGGACCATTCTCGAGCGCGAGCTGCCGGGGAATTTCGGCCGCGCGCGCGCGGCGCTCAAGCCGCTCGTGGGCGGAAATCTGTCGCGCGTCGTCTATGTGACCTACGGCAATCCCGCGCTTGCCGGCCCCGATAGGCCCTGCCCCGGCGGACGCGACGGTTTCGACGTGCATCCGGCGTTCGCGGTCGATGGCGAACGGCTGCGCCAAGCCGTGGATTTCATCTCGCGCCGGTTCCTGCCCACCATCAAGGCGCTCGCCCGCTGCGAAGATGGCAAGGCGTGTCGCAATCCCTCGACCGACCGCATGACCTTCGTCGAGGATCACCAGCCGGCCTTTGCCGCGCATGGCGCCTGCGCACGCGCCGCCGACGATCCGGACTTCGACCGGGAATGCTTCTCGCGCACAGGTGACACCTTCGAGAACAGCCTGACGAAAGGCGCGACCGACCCGATGGCCTGCGGCTATGCCGCGAGCGAGTTTCGCCCCTACGCCTCGCGCGCGCGCTGGATCCGCACGGCAAACGACAGCTATTTCACCGCCATGACCTATCCCGAGGGACTCCCCGCCGTGCTGCAGCCGAGCGACATCCATGATGCGACCTGGGGAATATTCGCGGCGGTCTACGGCGGCGCGATTCATCCGACCGCCGAGGGCCACGCCGCCATGGCGGATGCCGCGCTACCGGCCGCGCGCGAGGCGTTAGGCCTAGCGGCGCCAGCCGCGCCGGTGCGCGCCGAGCCGCTGCCGGCGCTGCCGAACGCGCTCGCACCGTCGCCGCCGAGCTCAGGGCGCTAGACAAATTCAGTCGGCGTCATGCGCGGGCAGAAGCGCGTCATTAAGGGCGTTTACGCCCGTCTTCGACGGGCTATGGACGCGCGCTGACGCGCTTATGACCCGCACATCCAGCTCCTTCGCAAGAATGGTGTTCCAAGTATGGATGGATTGCCGGGTCAGGCCCGGCAATGACAGCGCCGGAGCGTCGCCGTCACGCCACGCCGAGTTTCTTTTGCAGGCTGGTGGACGACGTCGTGTATTGGAACACCAGTCGCTTGCCGGGATAGACGTAATGATAGGCCTTTTGCGCCATCAACGCGCCCTCGTGAAAGCCCGACAAGATCAGTTTGAGCTTGCCCGGATACCAACTGATGTCGCCGAGCGCAAAAATTCCCGGCACGCTCGACTCGAACGCCGCGGTGTCCACCACAATGTATTCGCCGTCCTTCATCGCCATGCCCCAGTCGGCGACCGGGCCGAGCTTCATCGTCAATCCGAAGAACGGCAGGAGCGCGTCGCAGGCGATCTCGAAATTCGAGCCGTCGCTGCCCTTCACGATGGCCTTGGCCAGGCGGCCGCCCTCCCCTGCGAGCGCCGAGACCTGACCGAGGACGAAATCGATTCTGCCCTCGCCGACGAGCTTCATCATCTTATTGACGCTGTCGGGCGCGGCGCGGAACTCGCTGCGCCGGTGCACCAGGGTGAGGTGGCGCGCGACGGGCGCGAGGTTAAGCGTCCAGTCCAGCGCGGAATCCCCGCCCCCCGCGATCACCACGCGCTGATCGCGCAGCGCCTCGATCTGTCGCACCGAATAGAACACCGAGCTGCCTTCGTAAGCTTCGATACCCGGGATCGGCGGGCGCTTGGGCTGGAACGAGCCGCCTCCGGCCGCGATCACGATGACCTTGACCTCGAACCGGCGGCCGCGATCGGTCGTCACGCGGAACAGCGGATCGCCGATCTTCTCGACCGTCTGCACCATCTCTTGCAGATGAAACGTGGCCCCGAACGGCTTGATCTGCGCCAGCAGCGCGTCGGTGAGGCCCTGCCCCGTGACGTAAGGCAATCCTGGTATGTCGTAGATCGGCTTCTCCGGGTAGAGCTCGGCGCACTGACCGCCGATCTTGTCGAGGATGTCGATCACGTGCGCTTTCATGTCGAGCAGGCCGAGCTCGAACACGGCGAAGAGGCCGCACGGCCCGGCGCCAATGATCAGCACGTCGGTCTTGATCGGTTCGCTCATGCGTGTTCGCGGCGCCTCGTTTGCGTCTCTGATATGGGATGATCGGCGCGAATGTGTAGCTGGCGCGCGCCTTCGCTAGGCTTGGCGCTCGGGCGTGCGCACCACGAGGCCTTCGAGCTCGGCGGTGACCTTGATCTGACAGGACAGGCGCGAATCCGCTTGCACGTCGTAGCCGAAATCGAGCATGTCCTCCTCCATCGGCGACGGCTCGCCCACCACCGCGCGCCACGCCCCGTCGACATGCACGTGACAGGTGGCGCAGGCGCATGCTCCGCCGCATTCCGCCTCGATGCCGGGAATGCCGTGCTTGATCGCGGTCTCCATCACGGTCGAGCCGATCTCGCCCTCGACGGTGCGAGCGGTGCCTGCATGATCGATGTAGGTGATCTTCGGCATGTGGTTGGGGCGAACGAGCATAAGCGGCGTGCGGGCGTCCTATAGCCGCTGGCGCCGCAGCGCGCCAGATGACGACGCGGAATCGACGCAGCCGATCAAGTTCCAAGCGGCCGGCGTCGCGAGGGAGCCGCCGCATCCAGCCTGCGGCGGCTGCTCGTGTACGGTCGAAGTCGGGCATCTATGCTGGTAAGCGCGCGGCATGATGCGAGCATGGGGCAATGATGCGCGGCCACCGAGTGGCGCACAGTTGCGATGCCTACGCCTGCCCTCCGCTGCCCGGATCTGTCGGTTCCTCCGCTGCGGGAGGCTCACCGCCGAGGGCGCGGTAGCCTGCGGGCGTGAGCCGGCAAACCAGCCAGTCGGGCTTGATGGGATTTTGGACCCAGGGGGTCGCCCAGCCGTGGGCCACACAGGATTCAACCGTCTTCCTCGCCACTTCGCGCCCCTGCAGGTCGAACAGCGGTAATTTCCCGCCCGCTTGCGTCAGTCCGCGCTCGAGATAGCGCCGCTGCGCCTCGCTCGGGCGGATGCCCGCGGCGATATGACCGGATAAAGCCTCGTCGGGCGCACGGACGGCGTCCTTGCCCTGCGGTGCTCGAGCCATGCCGGCCTGCCGTTAACGATGATTAAAGACGCCTTAACAAGCAGTTTTCTTCGGTATGCCAAGCCGATAGGATACCTCAACGGCGGTAAAATGTCTGGGCGGCGGGGCGCGCACGGCCGCGCGCCCGAGGGGGTTCGGAAGGAATTTTTAGGCTAACGCGCTCGTGGCGCGGTCAGGGTCTGGTCCTGCCGCTGCTCTAGTCCAGCGTAATACGAGGCGACGACGGACATGGCAAACACTCCGACGAAGATCAAGGATCCGACCGAAGCGGCGCTTTCGGCGATCCAGGACGCACTCTCCGCGCGCGATGCCGCGGTGGCGGAGCCCCAAGCTCCGGTAGCTGCGCCGGTGGCCGCGGCCGAGGAGCCGGCTTCGGAGTGGCGCACCATCAAATCCGCCACGCTCGACGGCGAGCCGGGCAAGGCAGAAGAGCCGAGCCTGCCGCGCCGCGCCGCCAATGACGATCGTGAATCGATCGGCCAGATCTTGCGGACGCTGCAGCGCCGCCCGGCGCGCACGTCCTACCTCACCGCGACCGTCTTTACCGGGCTGTGGGTGCTGGCGGGTCTGGTGCTCGGCTGGATGTACGTACCGGAAGTGCAGTCGGCGCTCGGCCCGACCGGCCTGAGCGCGCCGGTGCTCATCATGCTCGCCGCCGTGTTCTTCGTGCCCATCATCTTCTTCTATGTGCTCGCCCACATCGCCTGGCGCGCGCAGGAGCTGCGTCTCGTCACCCAGTCCATGGCCGAGGTCGCCATGCGCCTGGCCGAGCCAGAGACGGTCGCCCGCGAGTCGATCGTCACCGTCGGCCAAGCGATCCGCCGCGAGGTAGCGGCGATGGGCGACGGTGTCGAGCGCGCGCTCGCCCGCGCCGCGGAGCTCGAGACATTGGTGGCGAACGAAGTGTCCGCCCTCGAGCACGCCTACAACGACAACGAAGTGCGCATCCGGGCGCTGCTGCAGGACTTGGGTAGCCAGCGCGACACCCTGGTCGGCCAGGCCGGGCAGATCCGCGACGCCATCAACAGCGTCCACCTCGATCTCAGCCACGACATCGCGCAGATCAGCGAGCTCGTCGCCGAGCAGGTTGACGAAGCGTCGCGGCGGATCACCCATAGCCTTTCCGAGAAGGCCGAGCACATCACGCGCGCGCTCGGAAACGCCGGCGACACGATGATTCAGACGCTCGGCGAGCGCGGCGGCGACCTGCTCGGCCGGCTGGAAAACACCAGCCGCGAAACGTCGCAGGCGATTTCCGCCGCCAGCGACCGCCTGGCCACGACGCTGAATTTCAAGACCGATCACATCGGCGACGAGTTCAGCGAAATCACCGCGAATATCCAGCGCACGATGTCGGAGCGGCTTGACCGGGTGACCGACAGCTTCGCGCATAAGGCTACCGAAATCATCGACATGATGGGAAGCCGCTCGCACGAGCTGACCGAGCTCGTGATCGACACCGGCAATCAGCTGGCCGAGACGATCTCCAGCCGGGTCGAGGAGGTCAATACCACGCTCAAGAACACCGGCGACTCGCTCGTGCTCGATCTCAGCCTACGCGGGGACGACGTCGTCTCCAAGCTCGAGCACACCGGCACGCGCATCAGCGATACCATCGTGCAGCGCGGCAATCGGACCACCGAGCAATTCCAGGAGAGCGCCGAGGCGCTCGCCGAGGTGATTGCCAGCCGCGGCGAGGCGACGCGTGAAATGCTCGCGGCGCGGCTGCGGTCGTTCGAGGACATGTTCAATCGCGGCGGAAGCGAGCTCGCCACGACCATCGCCCACCGCGGCGACGCGGTGCTCGACGTGCTGGAGACGCGGCTGCAGTCCTTTGAGGACATGTTCAATCGCCGCGGAAACGACCTCGCCGAGACCATCGCCGGCCGCACCGACACGCTGCATGAGCTGCTCGAGACGCGGCTGCAGTCCTTCCAGGACACCTTCAACCGGGGCGGGACCGAGCTCGCCGAAACCATCGCCGGCCGCAGCGACGCGATGCGCGAACTGCTCGGCACGCGGCTGCAATCGTTCGAGGAGATGTTCAATCGCGGCGGCACGGAGCTCGCGGAGCGCATCGCTCGCGACGCCGGCACACTCGGCAATCTCATCACGCGGCACCTCGCCGAGTTCGACCGCACCGTGCGGACCTACGGTGGCGAGATGGCCGAGCGTCTCGGCGATCGCACGCACGAGATTTCCGGGGCGATGCGCGAGTACCTGGACAATTTCGACACCCGTGTCACCGTCAAGTCGGCCGAGATCACCGCGAGCCTCGACCAGCAATTCAATCGCTTCCGCGACGCTCTCGACAACCGTACTCAGTCAGTCGGCGAGTCGCTCTCCGCGCGCGTCATGGACGTGGCCAAGCGGATGAGCGACAGCGGAACGGAAGTGATCGGCGCGCTCGACCAGCGCATCGCCGACGTCACCGGTGTCATCGACGCGCGCGGGGCGCAGCTCGCGCAAAGCATCAGCGCCAAGATCGAGGATGTCGACAGGACGCTGGGCGTGAAAGCGATGGAGGTGGCGGATAACCTGGATACGCGCATCAGCCGGTTCGAGAATCTGCTGAGCGGCCGCGCCGAGAACATGACCAAGGAGATCGAGACGCGCAGCCAATCGGCAGTCGATCTCATCACCGAGCGCACCGACAGCCTGACCAAGGCGATCGATACGCGCAGCCAATCGGCCGTCGATCTCATCGCCGCGCGCACCGACTCGCTGACCAAGGAGCTCGACGCGCGCAGCCAATCGGTCGTCGATCTGATCACCACGCGTACCAACGCGCTGAGCAAAGAGCTCGACGCGCGCAGCCTATCGGCCGCCGAACTGCTCGCCGGGCGCACCGATCACCTGGCCAAGGAAATCGACGCGCG
>DASSGH010000138.1:0-64508 GCA_035693615.1 Xanthobacteraceae bacterium | reverse complement strand
ACCGCCTCGTTTAGTCCGTTCGGCAACGATTATCGCGGCGGCGTTTCCCTTGCGACCGGCTGGCTCGCTGGCGCGCTCGGCGGCGCCAAGCGCATCATCGTCAGCCAGCTCGCGGAGAAAGGTTCGGTGAAGGTCTTTTCGAGCGGCTCCGCGCTGGACGGGGGACCGGCACTTTATCTGCAGAGCCCACTGCATCACGACCATGGCGCGCAGTTCCGCGAGATCGCCGCCTTCGAGCCATTCGGCGGATCGGCCGGCACACGGGTCGCCACGACCAGCACGACGACGGGCGCCAATCTGCTGGTCAGCGGTGTCGCGGCTGGAGGCACGGACGCAAGCGTTCTCAAATACGAGTTCGTCAGACCCAACCCTCAGGCGACGACGCTGCAAGCCGTGCGTCTCGGACAAGTGTGGTCCGGAAAAGCGTCGCAACCCGCCATGCTCGGCGGCGATTAGCCGTCCGTAACGGCGGATTGCTGTCGCACTCAGGCGCTGTGAGAGACGTGCCGAATGACGGCATTTGACCGCGGAGGCGGCCGGCGCCGATCGACCGCGCATGCCCGCTTGTCGCAACGACGAGATGTTGTCAGTCTTCAACGCGCGCACCCTGCGCTCCCGCTTCGAGCAAGGTCGCACGTGAGGCAAAAACGTTGGAGGAAGACATGATTCAGACTGTTGTGGTCGCTTTTCGTGGTTGTGCTCGCTTGCTCGGCGGGCGGCGCAGCGGATGTACGACGCGTCGTGACCGGGATCGATCAAAATAACCGCGCTGTCGTGTTGTTCGACAGCAGCTTGACTCTCAAGCCGGGAGGGTCAGGCAACCCGGCAGCGAATCTGTGGATCACCGATTCATTGCCGCCCGGGTTCTCTTTCACAGCGGATGCGGTGACGAGGCCGCTCGGGCTCAACCCGCCGGATAACGGCACCGTGATCCGAGTGGTCGAATTCCCCCCGCTCGACCCTGCAAAGGAAGCGGCGATGGCCCCCCGATTTCATGATGAAAGTGGTCGGCGATCACGCGCCGGCGCGTGGCCAGCCGGTAAAGCATCCGCTGATGCACCGCACGCGGACCCTGGATTATGCGATCATCATGGCTGGCGAAATCGACATGATGCTCGACGACGCGGTCGTCCACGTCAAGGCGGGCGACGTGGTCATTCAGCAGGCGACCAATCATGCCTGGATCAATCGCAGCAAGGAGCCGTGTCGGATCGTGTTCGTGCTGATGGATTCCAAGCAGCCGTGATGAGTAGCTTCGGGTGAGGCTGCGTAGGGGCGGGTTTGAAAACCCGCCTCTACAGAATCCCGTTTTCGTTCGCGCTCCGGCTGCTTCGTCTGGTGCGTGCGCTGCACGTGGCCTTTGGCGAAATTGGCGTCGGCCCGATCGCGGATTCTGGAAACTCAAGCCCGGTCATGGTCGTTTGTTGGGGTCTTTGCCTGCGGTGATCTACTCACTCCGCATATCCCAGTTTTTCGAGCCAAATCTCGGAGTCATTCGTAACCCAATTATTAGCATCCGCCTCGGTCGCAAAACCAGGCACTTCTATTTCCGGGCGATCGGGAAACCTGATGATGACCAGCCATCCCGGCCCCGCCTTTATTGGCCGCGGTTCAAACCTAATTTTGGCGACAGATTTAGCCAATGGTGCGCTCCGATTGCTTAATAGATAGGCTAGCCAGAGGTTCCATCATCGAATGTCGGGCACAAACGGCCCAGGCATCCGCTGCTGAAATATTTCAGTACGGGCATCTCGCCGGCCGGCACGCGAATCGCCGACGATCTGCGGCGCGACCGCTTGCGGCTCCGCTCGCATCTATCGTGGCCGGGGCCAGCGCCGGCATCCGGTTCAAGGAGGGCATCGAGGGCTGTCGGAAGATTTCGGGGACAGCCAGAAATTATGCTCGAACCTCAAAGCCAGTTCGCAGTTAATCTCCTGGTCCCTGCTCATTCCGACGAGATGAGGGAAGGAGACGGCGCGAGTTCGTCTTGGTCATCGGCGCCGCTGCGGCATCGGCACTCGGCGACGGACGCGCAGCAAGGCGAAGGTCTACCCACCCGGGTGCTCGGGCGTACCAATTTCCCATATTTTATAGGTATCCCCACGCGAACACGAGCAGCAGGCCCGCGATAAAGCCCAGCAGGCATGACCTCGCCACCACCATGCACTCTTGCGCAAGGTGCCAATAGCGCGCGGCCGAAGATTGGAACTGTAAGATCACTTATTCCTGCTGACTGAGTCCGGGGGCATGGGGGCGCTCCTAGGGACAGGCGGGAGCGCAATCGGTCTCTCAGCCACCGACGCCTGGCTTCCGAGCCGCTGTCGGTGATGGTCGGACATAAGCATCCTTACGCAGGATTGTCAGTACCCTCTAAATCTCGCGTTTGGTTTGCAAGTACATAATCCCTCACCGGCGGGGAACCATCTTCTGCTCTTCTCGTTGTGGCGAGGTACGGGAGCACTACCCATGGCCAAACCCGACGAGTATCGCGCCAAGGCAGAGGAATGCCGTCGCATGGCGGCGAAGGTCTCTACCGCGATCGACCAGGCAGCATGGTTGGGGCTCGCCACAGACTGGTTAGGGCTGATCCGAGACCCGGCGCGGACCACGTTCGAGCGCTTCGACGCGATGGAGCGCGGTGGCGGAACGCACCAACAGAAGTCTTCCGCTGAGCACCCGCCGCCCTCGCTGAGGACTATCAACGCGCCGAGCAAGTCGGGGGCAGAAAACCGGCGCTAGGGGCTCCGCGCGGACGCTCGACTCCAACAATTCGATGGCGCATCCTCGCGCGCTCAAGGTCTTTCATTGTCGTTCACCCAAGACGTTCCGTGGACCGCGCAACCTATTGCCATCCGAACACCTGGCGGGCTTTCGAATTCGAATTGGGCCTCGAGTATCGCTCCATTGCCGACGATCAAGTGTTGGTGCAGGCGGCCGAGAAGCTCTGGCATTATCCCCGCCTGACCGGCCCCTGGCCGAGCCGCGAGGAGTATGGAAATTCGGTCCCTATTACGCCGGACATGCTGCCGCGCGACGCCACGCTTTCGCTCTATGGGCTGCTCGAGCTCTTAGATGGCCGACAAGCCGCTTGTTACGCTTGGGTCGTTCGTCCACCGGGCGGCTCGGACTCGCTCTCCCTCTGCTTGCCCGGCGGGATGCTCGAGCGATTGTTTCCGGTCGCATACAATCCCATGTCGGTGACACGGAATCCGTGGCTCAGGGACATCGAACGCTTGCTCGCCGATATTGCCGAGTGGGTCTATGGCGTGGCGCCGTTCGAGTTGGCTGTCCTCGGCGAGTGTGCATCGGCCGTCGCAGTCGACGCGGCGGATCTCACACGCGAGGCGCTGGCGCCCGGCGGGTTCATCTTGCCGGATGAACTCTGGCGGCGACTTGAACCCACGCTCGAAAGCCGACCGCTCTCGCATGGCTTGCGCCACATACCACTGAACTACTGACGATAGGACGAAGCGGCAGGGCTCATATATGGGGGCGTTGAGCGCCGGCTGCGTCGCGACACGCCGATGCCATCATATATCCCCAATTTCATCGCTTCTGGACGGTCATGCTCGAAACACGAGGGGGGTTTGCGTGTTGAGCGAACAATCAGAATCTGCCAGCAGCCGTCCCGACACTGCGGAACGGACGGGGATGGTCCTCGGTGAAGCGCGCCCGTCCAGCGCGGGTGAAAAAGTCGCAGCGGAAACGGCCGCGACCGGGCACAAAGGCGCGGGCACCCCAAAAAGGCACTGGCTCGATTACGCGACCGCGTTCTTGACGCTCGCGGCTGCCGGAGGCGCGATTACCGCTGCCGTGTTTACGGGATGGCAAGCGGTGACGGCCGACCAGGGCATGCGGGCCAGCAACCGCGCCTATGTCCATTCGACGAACTTCCGCTTCGTTCATTACGGCGCCAAGAACGAGAACGGCCGCACGCAATGGACCGTTTCTCCGTTGATCGACAACACCGGTAATACCGGCACGCGCGGAATGCTGATGAGCAGCATCATCAGCGCCACGGGCGAGTCGGATTTCGATGCCCTCGAAAAGACGGACTTCGCTCCAGCGCTCATTTTGCCGAAATCCGAGATGACCGGTGCGGTTGCTTCCATGGACGGCCGCGCGCTTGATCTGCTGCGCGGCGGCGGCCTGATCACCATGGGCATCGTCAGATACGCCGACATTTTCGGCGACCTTCATCTCGTCGAGTTTTGTCACCGCGCGCAGTTTGGCGTCATCGATTGGGAAGGCGCCCCCGTCGGTCAGCCGCTGCGCATTAACGGCATTGCCTGCGACGCGCACAATTGCGAGGACAACGAGTGCGGTCCGGATTGGCAGGTGCGCGCCACGGCGGTCGCAAGCAGGCGGCCCGAGGGCGCCGGCGCGCGCCGTGAGGCGGAGATCGTCACCGGCGCCGCGGGGCGTCGCTGACGATCGGCCGCGTTACTGTATGACGGCAAAATCGGCGGCAGTGGCCGCAGCCGGCATCGGACGGCCCTGGTAGCACGTAAGCCGCCCACCGAGTCGCCAATCAAAACCTCGAGCAGCGCGGTTTCGCCGAGCAGGTCGATCGCGCCGGCATCGAATTCTCGCTGCAGCGTAGGGAGCCCATCCAAACCGGACCCGGGCTTCGGCACAAGCAGATACATCGAAGAAGGTCGCGCTTTCCCACTTTGATGGGCAAGCGGACTTGGAGGCAGCAGCCGCTGAAGCTGCAGGGCGCGACCGGTTCAACCGTGGCGCCGACTGCGATCCGCTGAAAGGCAAAGGCGCGCGCACATCCGCTCGATGCAAAACCGACCGCTCAGAGCAAACGAGGCCCGCGGTGAAACGTACGGGCCTCGTTCGACGATCGCGGGTCTATCGCCACCATAGGCGGATGCGCGGCGGATTGCTTGGATCATGCGGCCTTGATCAGCCCAAGCTGGGTCAGCGCGGTCACCCCATCGTCGAGACCGATCTCCTCGACGATCTGGCCGTTGATCACCTTCAGCACCGTGGTGCCGGTGAAGTGCATCTTCCGGCCGGTCGCAGCGGGGAGGCCGCCGATCAGCAAGTCATTGAAGGCTGGACCGGTATGGGTGCCACCACCTTCCCATTGACCAACGACATAGTCGCCCTCGGCGATAAGATCCGCCGTGCCCCAGAAATTGAGATTAGGGAATGCGGCACGGAAATCGGTCATGAACGCCTTGATGTCGTCGCGGCCGCGGCGCGGTTCATGCAGCGAATATTTGAGCAGCATCCCCGGCGCGGCGACCTCGTCGACAATTCCGAGATTGACGCGCTTGCCCCAGAATTCGGCAAACCAGCGGCCGACAACGGCCTTGTTGTCTTCTTCCTTGCTCATTGGGATGGCTCCTCTTGTCTCGTCAAAACCACCGGCATCAGCCGATGATCTGGATGAAGACTTACGCTTGCACCGAGCGAGCCACACTCCGGTTCTTGACCTTAAATCGAAAGCAGAATCGCGCGAGCGCCGACGGCGTTGCAGCAAGTTGCCGCCGCTGATGTTCTCACGTCGCAAAGAGCACCGGGGGGAGGTCCGCGAGTGCCGTTTCGCAGACCAGCCGAGCCGAAACTAGACGCGGCCAGTCTAAACTCGAAATATTATTTGCTGAGTAGATTTTCCCTTCGATCCCGCAATCGCTTGATCAAGGCGTCAGCTCCGCCTGCCGCAATAACCGACCCGAATTCGTCGCGCCGCATGGCGAGATCGCTGATGGTGCCGTTGAGATAAATGTCGACCACCCGCTCGCTGCGGACCAGGTAATTTATGTTGACGACCCGACCGCCTGGCTGCACCAGCTTGGTTTTGACGATCTCGCCGCCGCCACGCGATTCTGGCGTCGTCTGCGGATCGACGACGAAGCTCTCGCCGGAATAGTCCTTTATCTGGCTTGCATATTCGGCAACAATGAATCCGGCAAAGGCGTCCCGGGCCGCCGCCTGCTGTTCTGCAGAGAAGCTTTTCCAGGCCGGACCCACGGCCAGCCGCGTCATCGTCGGGATGTCGAAGACCGCAGCAAAGACAGGCGAAAAGCGTTTGTCGCGCTCGCGCACGCTGAGCCGCGCAGCCTGCTGAATCGTCGGCATCAGTTGCTGATAATAGCTTTGGATTTTTGTGACGGCGGCACTCGGCGTCTGGGCTCGCAATGGAGCGAGGCCGAGCAACAACACCAACATGATTGCCAAAAGCGAGACGGGTAGGGGCCTCAGGCCCAGCGTGAAATCCCGTGGGGCAAACATGTCCGCTCGTGCGGTGAGGTTTTCGCCGTATTCAGCCACGTTCAACATCCGCAATCGGCCGCACTTGGTTTGGCAAAGGCGGTTTGGATATTGGGCGGGATTTGGGCGGCGTCATGGCGCGCGCGGCCAAAAGTTGGCCTTCATCTTGCGGTTGATGCTTGTAGGCAAGCGGCAGGGGGCCCGCGCAAGTGCAAGGCGTTTTCGATCGTGTGAGCCGCGCGTGGGCCGCCACTCTGTCTGCGACAGCACATGCCGCCGACACAATTCCCACTCGAGCAGGCAATGTCACCGTGGCCGCGATCGCACGGCTCGTCCAGCTATCGAGCCGTTACGCGTGGCCTACCATCCTGGGCCTACTGCTCCTGGCAGTCGTCTCGGCGACCTATTTCACGCGGCATTTCGCCATCATCACTGACAGCAAAGAGCTCCTGTCCAGCTCGCTCGCATGGCGGCAACAGGAGAAGATGCTCCACGATGCTTTTCCGCAACGGATTGACCAGATCATTGCGGTCATCGATGCGAGCACGCCGGAAGGCGCCGATGACGCCGCCGAGGCCTTGGTTAACGGGCTTGGCTCTCGCCCGGACGTGATCCGCAGCGTCAGCCGTCCCGACGGCGGCGAGTTTTTCGAGCGTGACGGCATCCTCCTGCTCGGTCTGGACGAGGTGCAGCATAGCACCGCAGACCTGATCGCCGCCCAGCCCTTCCTCGGAACGCTGGCCGCCGATCCGACGCTGCGTGGTGTGTTTCGGACGCTATCTCAGTCGCTCGAGGGCGTGCGCCTGGGGAAAGCAAAGCTGGAAGACCTCAAACCGGCGTTCGCTTCGCTCGCAGATGCATTCGAACTGCTGGCGAAAGGCGAGACCCCTGCTTTCTCCTGGCGTGAACTCATCGCCGGCCGGCCGCCCAAGCCGTCGGAGCTTCGTCGCTTCGTGAACATAGAGCCGGCCCTCAATTTCGGCGATCTGCAGCCCGGAGGCAAAGCAACGGCAGTCATACGCGAAGTGGCGACCTCGCTCGGGCTCACCGCCGAGCGCGGCATCAAGGTTCGTCTCACCGGCCCGGTCGTCCTGTCCGACGAGGAGTTTGCCACGGTCGCCGATGGCGCCGTCGTCAACGGGCTCATTACGTTGCTTCTCGTCGGTCTGGTGTTGTGGCTGGCGCTGAGGAGGGCACGTTTAATCTTCGCTGTCCTTGTAACCCTTGTCTGCGGACTGCTCTACACATCCGCCATCGGACTCTGGGCAGTTGGAGCGCTAAACCTCATTTCGGTGGCATTCGCCGTGCTCTTCGTAGGCCTCGGTGTCGATTTCGGCATCCAGTTCTGCGTGCGCTATCGATCCGAGCGGCACGCGTGCTGCGATCTTGAGCCGGCGCTTCTGGGCACGGCACGCGGTATGGCGGCGCCGCTCCTGCTCGCAGCCGCTTCGATCGCGACCGCGTTTTTCTCCTTCCTGCCGACCGCGTATCGCGGCCTTTCCGAGCTGGGCCTGATCGCCGGTATCGGCATCGTCATCGCGCTCGCAACGACATTAACTCTGCTTCCGGCCTTGCTCACCGTGCTCAAACCGCCTCCAGAGCAGAAACCGATTGGCTTTGGCGCGCTGGGGTGTCTGGATCGTTTTCTGGAGAACCGCCGCAACTGGGTCGTCGGAACGACGCTGGCCGTCACCATTCTTGGTTTGCCGCTGCTCGCAGGTTTGCGCTTCGACTTCAATCCGCTCAACCTGCGCGCCCAGGATTCTGAATCGGTCGTGACGCTGCTCGACTTGATGCAAGTTCCCGACACGAGCCCGAACACGATCGATGTGCTCAAAAGCAATCTCGCCGAGGCTTCAACCACTGCCGAGAAGCTGCGCCAGTTGCCGGAGGTCGGCCGAGCGCTAACGCTGCAAAGTTTTGTTCCAGACGATCAAGACGCCAAGCTCGCTCTGATCGAGGACGCCAGTTTTTTTCTGCAAAACACCCTCAACCCCGATCAGGCCGACGCCCAGCCAACGCCTGCGGATACTCGAGCCGAGATCGGCAAGCTCGTCCTCGAGCTGAATGAGGCGGTCCGTGACACTCCCACCGCGATGCAAGCGCGCCGCCTTGCAAGCGTTGAGCTGGACGACGTGGTCCGTGACCTCAACAGCCCCGCTGCTATGCAGGCGCGGCGCCTGGCAAGGGCGCTGGAGCCGTTCGTGCATGCGCCGCCGGCCGCCCTGGACGAAGCACAACACGCTCTGATCGCGCCGTTGAGCACTACGCTGCGCCAAGCGAGATATCTCCTCGGCGCCGAACGCGTGAGCATCGAAACGCTTCCGCCGGAGCTGAAGAAGAGCTGGATGTCCACCGATGGCCGGTTCCGCGTCGAGGTCGCGCCGAAGGGCGATGCCAATGATAATGCCGTTCTGCATCGCTTCGTCGCCGCCGTTGCCAGTGTCGCGCCGGAGGCCGCCGGCACGCCTGTTTTCATGATCGAGGCCGCCGCAACCGTGGTCAAGGCGTTCCTTCAGGCCGGCATCTTGTCGTTGGTCCTGATTGCGCTGATTCTGTTCGTCGCGCTGCGCCGCTGGATCGATGTTGCGCTGACTCTGGTACCTCTGCTCGTCGCTATCGTCGTCACGCTCGAGATCTGCGTTCTGATCGGGCTGCGGTTGAATTTTGCCAACATCATCGCGCTTCCGCTGCTGCTGGGCATCGGGGTCGCTTTCAAGATCTACTACATCATCGCCTGGCGCGCGGGGGAGACGAACTTCCTGCAATCGAGTCTAACGCGCGCCATCCTTTTTAGTGCCTGCACGACGGCCATCGCGTTCGGTAGCCTGTGGTTCTCACACCACCCTGGAACGTCCAGCATGGGCAAGCTAATGGGCCTATCGCTGCTGACGACGCTGGCGGCCGCAGTCGTCTTCCAGCCGGCGCTGATGGCGACGCAGCAGCAGAAGCGCCAGTTTGATGAAGCGGCACCGCCGCAAAATGCAAAACTGCGATAAAAAAGCAACAATGACCCCGAACAATAACTGGTAGTTTAGCGCGCTGATAGGCTTGATACGACGCGCCAGAGCGACATCACCCGGGTGATGCATCGCGTCGTGCCAAACCAGTCATCGGCGCGAGGAAAAAGTAGATGCGTCGCGCTCGGCTATGGAGCAACTGGACGGTCGCGTTGGCAACAGCGCTGCTCTTGAGCGCATGCGCGAGCGCCCCCCGCGACGTCTCGCTGCCGATCAGCGATCCCAACGAGAATGCAAATCGCCAAGTGTTGGCGGCGAATCAAAAAATACTCGGACCAGTATCCGAAGGCGTAAGAGCGGCCGTACCAGGGCCGGTCCACGAAAGATTGCATGATCTGAATTCGAATTTGAAGGAGCCGCGCATCCTGGTGAACAATCTGCTGCAAGCGCGGTTCGACGCGGCGGCGCGCACGACCGCCCGGTTCGTCGTCAACACAACCGTCGGCCTCGGCGGATTGGTTGACGTGGCAGGCCGCAATGGCATCGCGCAGCAGAGCGGCGATTTCGGTCAGACTTTGTTTGTCTGGGGCGTAAGCGAGGGCCCGTACACGGTGTGGCCTTACTTGGGCCCCTCGACAACGCGCGATGCGGTCGGGTCCGTTGTGGATATGGCCGCCAATCCGCTGGGCTGGCTGATAGGAACCCAGATTGCCTTAGCGACCACGCAAGTCGCGGTAACCGCCGGCACCACGAGCGTCGATGCGGTCGACCGGCTGGGCCAGTTGAAGACCGCCGAAGATGCGTCCATCGATTTTTACAGCTTTGTCCGCTCTAGCTATTATCAGATGCGCCGGGCGGAACTGCGCGAAGCCGTTGGGCTGCCGAGTGTCGTCGAGTCGCCGGCGACCGCCGAGCTTGATGATACTCCGGACGACCCTGGTCAGGCGGTGGCAGCCGCCCGGTAATAACTGCCGGCAAGGTTGCTGACGTCCGATGCGTCAGCGCGGGCAACGCCCGGCGTGAGCGTGGACCAAAACGTAAATTCGATTTTCAAGACGCCCGGCGCGGGAGTTGTGAGACGGCTTGCACGTCCTCCGCGGCCGTTGCATCAAGTGCTCCAATCAACCCGTGGACACAGTCGCCCCACGTTCGAGCACGGTATTCGGCCCGCAGTTGCGCCTCTCGCGCAGCTAGGTAACCCGGGTCGAGGAGCGGCCGTTCGATCTTTGCCAGTGCATCATCTTCGTTCACGGGATCGAAATAATCGATAAGCTTACCGCCCGCTTCCGGGATGGATGTTTGATTGGAGGCAACACAGAACTTCCCATGCGCCAAGCTTTCCACGATCGGCAATCCCCAGCCCTCGGACAGACTTGGAAACACCGTGAATAGGCACGCACGATAAGCCTGCTGCAACTCTGCATCTGACAAGCTTCGCAGTAAAAGGACCTTGCCGTTTAAATAGTTGCTCGCGCCGAGATCATCCAACAAGTCGTCGACCAACCAGCCAATCTTTCCAGCGAAAACCAAGGTGGGCACAAGGTCGGTGCCGTGGCGCTCCAACAGTCGCTGCCATACTCGAACGAGCAGCCGGTGATTCTTCCTCAGTTCAATGGTCGAGACGTATAAGACGTAGCGCGGAGGAAGGCTTATCAGTGCTTGGTTACCGGCTGTGAGGGCCTCCCTGAAACCCGATCCCAGCTCCAACGCCTCGACGGGAGGTAATTGCCAACCAGAATCCGCAACAAACGTGACAAGAGCAGTTCTTGTATGCTTTGAGTTGGTGAACACGATGTCGGAAACCGGTATTGCAGCTCGAAGCCACTCGCGAAATTGAGCAGTGTGATGTGGTTCGACAAGCGATTCATGTTTGATCGGAATGAGATCGTGAATCAGAGGAGCAAACTTTATTCCATAACGCCGCTTTGCTTCGGCAATAAGCTTCATGTAGTTGGGAATTCCCCAACTAGCCCCAAGTGATACGATGACGTCGCCAGGCCGCGCGAACTGCTCAAACCGGTTCCTGCGCAGGAACGTGCCAAGGAGGTCGCGAGCTGCAGCCTTGAAGATGGAAAAGAAAAAGCGCGGGTGGCGCACGATCACCGGGAAGGATCTGGGAAACTTTCGCCAAAATATCGCCGGCTCCCAAAATGTCTTCCATGGAGCGATACGGCCAGGCGGATTCAAGTATGCGGAACGAACTTCTGCGAAGTCGACGATATGGAGTCTTTTGCTGTAAATACTCAGCCGACAAAACCTCACCCGGTCAGCAATCCCGTCGAGTGTGGTGGCTGCACGATAAATCTCGAATTGAACTCGCTGTACCCCACTGGGATTGCGAAAATGATCAAAATAGCGGAGAAAATCCTCCACTTCGAACCAAACAACGCTCTGACTCGTATTGTCAGGAGAATGGTCTTGCTGTTCGGGTTCCTTCATACGGGCTACAGAGGCCGATAGAGCTGTCGCATGGTCGGAGAGATGATTCCCTCGCACGAGGTTAAAAGGGGCTTGGGTCGGGAGTTAGAGAGCCCCCTGAATGGCGCGGCGACGCAAGATGTCTCGGTCGCGAGAGCCTTGGTGACGACCGTTCCGCTTCCGCGGCGGTCTCGACTTCGCCGATCGGCGTGACTTGGAACGCCACCGGCGTAGGTAACACGAATGAACCAGCGACACGAGTGGGCTAAACGGCTCTGCTGGCTCCTGCTGCTGCTGATCCTTGGACTAATGTTCGGGTGGCGCGTTGCTGCGGCGCTCCTGGTGCTATGTGCAATAGGTTACGTCGCGTTCTGGCTCTTCATGCTGCTCAAGCCGGTAAAACAAGACTACTTGCTTCCGCAGCCCCGGGACCATGAGCCGCCGCCCGTGATTCGCCAAGAGCTTGGCGCCGCGAGTGAGAAAGCCTCACTCGGAAAGATAGGACATCATGACTAGGATGCCTCCCAGCGCGATTAGCACTCCGAGCCCGAGTGGGGCGGCCCCTGCTAGCAAACCCAAGTCCATTTTATGCGGCTTGCGTTCGCGGAGCTGAGGAGGGTTGCGGCAACAAGCACGACAATTCCCGTGACGAATGCCGCCGTGGAAGAATATGCCACCACTTCATTGAGAGCTCTCGCTACACACCTATTTACGCCGGGTCTTTTGAGGGCACTTCAGTACCGTGGCGAAAACATGAAATTCGCCGAATTGGCAGCGTTAAATGGTCGTAAACAACGCGCCCTGATCTTCGCTCCCAGATTGGGGCGCGGCATAAACACAAAAAGGGCACGCGCTCTGTTATGGTGCCGCGAAGGGGAATCACTATGCGCGAAGCGAGTCGAGTTGCGGCATAGGAGCTAGATCATTCCTGCTTCGCTGATCATCGCCGCGGTTCTTGGCTTCTCGTTGATGGTCTACCTGATTATCGACAGCGGCGCCGCGCAGGTGGCTCACGCCATGCTGGTGATCGGTTGGGGCCTGATCCCCATAACCTTGTTCCACCTCATTCCTTTCACTCTCAGCGCTCTCGCATGGCGCGAGCTCCTACCCGCCGCGAGTCGTCCGCACACGGCGACTGTCATCTGGATCCGCTGGATCCGCGAATCCATCAACTCGTTGTTGCCCGTCGCCAGCGTCGGCGGCGATGTCGCAAGCACGCGCCTTGTCCATTTGCGAGGGGTGCCGGGCGCGCAAGCGGCATCCAGCGTGATCGTGGACACCACCGTCGGGGTAGGCACTCAGTTGATATTTGTCGTGTCGGGGGTGGCGTTGCTCCTGATGCGATCGACGGATCGTAACTCGCTGTTGGTGGCGGGGGCGGTGCTGCTAGCCATGGGCGTACTCTTCGTGGCAATTGCGGCATTCTTGATCCTGCAGCATCGCGGTCTGTTTGCCGGATCGGCAAAATTCGCTCGCCGCCTGATGCCCGGAAAATGGCTGTCCGCCGCGGCGGCGCGCGCCTCGATGATCGACGGGTCCGTAGTCGCGGCCTACCGCAACGGGCCGGTTATGTTGCGCGCCAGTCTGCTGCGCCTTGTGGGATGGGCTGCTGGGACAGGCGAAATCTGGCTCGTGATGCATAGCCTCGGGCAGCCCATTGGCGTGGCCGACGCCTATATTCTCGAAAGCCTCGGTTCTGGTGTGCGCGCGGCAACGTTCATGGTGCCCGGCGCGTTGGGCGCTCTCGAGGGCGGCTATATCTTGTTCGGCGCAATCTTCGGATTGCCGGCGGATACGGCGCTGGCGATTTCCCTGTCAAAACGCGTCCGGGAATTGGCGTTCGGCGTGCCGGGCCTACTGCTCTGGCAATATGTCGAAGGTCGCTATCATCTCCGCCGCAGCAAGCCTCATGCACGCGGATCAAGGCACGCCCAAGTCGACAACTGCAGTCAACCTGCAGAGCGCTAGCGCGCAGCGAAACACGACGGCGACGCAGCGCGAGCAAGGTAAACCTTTAGGAAAGATAGCGGTCCGGGTCCGCCACGATTACGGCGCGGACGACCTCGCGGTAATTTCCTTTGTCACTTGAGGATTCCCTTGATCATGGCTTGCGTCACCGGCAGGGATTGGAAGCGGTGACCCGTGGCATCGTAAATCGCGTTGAGCAGGGCAGGGACCACCGGGATCATCACGACTTCCGCCATGCCTTTGGGCGGTTCGTTCTCATCCACTGGCGGCAGCACCTCAACCTCGAGCCCGTTGAGCGGCAGGTCCGACCCGCGTGCGACGCGGTACTGACCGAGATTCCATTTTCCGTTGCCCGGTCCATCCTCGTAAAGCGGCAGCGACTCGAGCAACGCATAGCCGATACCCATCGCGAAGCCGCCTTGTGCCTGTCCCAGCACGACCTGCGGGACCAACGCCTGGCCGCATTCCAGTACGCTGTATGCTTTTGCGATCCGCAACGCGCCGGTTCCGCGATCGATCTCGATGCGGACTACCGAGCCGCACAGCGCCGTATACGTGGGCCCGCTTCGGTTGAGGTTGGTCGGCGGAAACCTGACGCTGGAACGATCGATGCGAATATATTTGCCCGCGCCACGGCGCACGGCGAGCGCATCGATGTCGGCGGTCCACGCCTGTCCGGCCACCGTGAAGGTCGCTTGCGACCATGCCCACCGATTGAAACAGTGGGCCATCGCCCCGGTCACGCCATTGCGCGCATGCGCCTTTGCCGCGATCGCCGGCAGCGGCAGCGGTGCAAGTCCCGGCAAGATCAGCTGCCCGTCCTTCCATCGCGCGTTCTCCCATTGCTTGGCCCTGGGATCGTTCGGCGCGATGCTCCACAATTCGAGCGCAGCCGGCCATAGACCGAAGCGGAAGATGACACGCGCGGCCTCGCCTGCCGGGCGGGTCCCCACATGCGCGCTGGTCGAGGCGCCGGTTCCCGAGCTGATCGCAGGCACCCAGCGCGGATTGCGGGCCGCCGCGTCCTGCACCTTCTGATCCATGGTGTAGGGGTCGCCGGAGGTCACGAGCCGCAATGGGCCGAATGCGTCGACTCGCGCCAGCGCGATTTCGTCGGCGACGGCACCCAGATGCGCGGCGACGTGATTGGCCGCCGCCGTCCCAATGCCGGTGCCGATCTCGACGCCGTCGCAACGGATGGCAATCCGGCCGTCGGGAGCGATTTCGACGGATCCCAACGAACAATCGCCGCCGGTGCCGTAGTTCTTGGTGGCGCAGGCGACGCCGGTACCGACGAGAATTCCCGCCTGCTGTCCGCGCGCCTTCTCGTCGGCGCGCTCCCTCCAGATCGGATGCTGCTCCAGCTTATCCAGAATCTCTGGGGTGCGGACCGACACGCTGTAAGCGTTTCCTGCCAGCGTCCGGCCGCCGGTCGCGAGCGCATTGCGGCGGCGGAACTCAATCGGATCGAGCGGCAGTGCGGTACAAATCTCATCGACCATCACTTCCAGCGCGGTCGTCGTCTGCAGCGTCCCAAAGCCGCGCATCGCTCCTGCGGTGACGCCGCGCGAGTGGAACGCATACGTCGTCACATCGACATTCGGAGCGTAGTAGATACCCAGGGCGGTGGTGGCGGCGACGGTTGCCACATCGGCCGAAAAATTGGCGAGGCCTCCGCCATCCAACGCATGGTCGGCCGCAAATCCCACCATCTTGCCGGTCGCCCGATCGACTCCGATCCGCGTGCGGATTTTGAACGCGTGCCGTTTGATTCCCGATTGAAACTGCTCGAAGCGGTTGTTCGCGAGCCGCACCGGACGGTTGGGGAAGAACACCGCCGCCAGCGCAACATAAAGTGGGAACGGCGTGTAGTCGCGTCCGCCGAATGCGCCGCCGCAATAGGCAAAATTGGTGTTGATGCGAGTGGGCTTGAGGCCCGCCTGCGCGTCGCCCAGCAGATAGGCGATCGATTCTGCCGCCTCGTAAGGCGACGCCACGCCGACAACGAATTCGAGCTTCTTGCGGCCGGCGTCGTACCAGGCAAGACCGCTTTCCGGCTCGAGGGCCATCGGGTCAACCGACTGCGACTCGAATTCGCGATCGAGCACCAAGAGCGCCGGATTGTTGGTTGCGAGTTCCTCGCGGATCTTTTCGCCATAGGTCGCGGCTTCGGCATAGGCTTGCCCGGCGGCAAGTCGCGTCCAGATCGGGCGTCCCGAGCTGTCGAAGAATGCCGGACTGACCCGGCCGTTCTTGACCATGGAGTAGACGTCGGGTGCGTCGGGCGTCGGGCCAGCAATGCGCGTGAAGCGAAACTGGCCGTAGTTGGGCACTTTGACCGGGCCAGTTTCGTTGCCGAACTTCAGGACAGTTGCGTCGCGCAGGGCGAGCCGCGCCGCATCGAAGGCGTCGAAATCCTGGAAGATCAACAGCGCCACCGGCTGACCCAGATAGAGCGGCGTCTTGCCCACCGGGCAAAGGAGGTCGCCAGCATAGAATTCGGGAACGCGGATGCCGGCTCGCGCGAGATCAGCCGCAGTCACCACCACCGAAGGCTTCAACGCACCGCTCAGGCGCGAAAGGTCGAGGCCCTCGTAGACGTGCGTCGCATCCGCTGCTCGAAGGAGCATGGCATGCGATGTTTTCGCGGGCCAACCGGGGAGATCGACGGCACGAAAATCCGATGCGTAGAGCTTGGCTCCCGTAACCTGGGCCACGCCGTCAATGCGACCGGCTCCGGTGGCGGCGGGATTCCAGCCTTGCCGTCCAGGCAGCGTCTCGCGCGCAGCAAATGGGGGTTCTTCGGCGCTTGCGAGGCGCGATACGCTGAGCGCAATGCCGCTCGCAGTGAACGACTTGACGAACTCGCGTCGCGAAATTCTCATTGCGCCGCCTGAACTGGAAGTACGAGTCCGTTCAAATTGCAGTTTATGCGCCGGCAGCGTAATCGAAGCTGGTCCATGTGGCGACTCGCGTCCATAGCTCTTGAAACGCTAAGTTGAAGAAGCTGCCGGATGAGATGGTCGGATGGATTCAAATCAACCAACGTCAACAACCTTTCGCACCGCAACTAGGATTGGAGCACAACAATGAGAACACGACTTGCAATAGCGGGATCAATGCTGGTGGGAGCAGTATTAGGTGCTGCCGGTAGCCTAACTCTGCATGCGCAGCCCAAACCACCGGTCTACATGATCGCCATCAACGAGGTTCGCGACCAGGAGGGCTATGCAAAAGAATACGTTTCCCCTGCTCAGAAGTCGGTCAAAGATCACGGTGGCGAGTATATCGCCGCAGGCCCAGGAACGCAGGTTACCGGAAGTCTCCCGCAGGGGCCGGTTGTGATCCTTCGCTGGGAAAGCATGGAGGCGCTGCAAGCTTGGCGCAACTCTCCCGACTTTCAGGCCGCCCTCAAGATCGGCGAGAAGTACGCGAAATTCAACATCGTCGCCGTTAACGGCATGAAATAGTCGGCGCGCACACGCCTCGCGCTCGACGAGCAATATCGAAAGCGGCTTTCTGATGCAGATCGGATTCTTCTTCTGGCCCTACACGCTTGAGCTTTGTGAAAGGCTCGCCGAGCACGCCGACCGCTACGGCTACGCAATGATCGGCATCGCCGACACACCAGGAAACGCCATGGATCCCTGGGTCTCGGCAGCGATGGTTGCGCGTGCTTCGCAGCGGACCCAGGTGGCGCTCTGCGTCACCAATCTGTTGACCCGGCATCCGGCAGTCAGCGCGGCTGCGATAGCTTCGCTCGATCACATCTCGAACGGTCGCGCGGTGCTTGGGATTGGCGCTGGCCACAGCGGGACGAAAAATGTTGGTTTGTCGAAGTCAACCGGCAAAGAACTTGCCGAAGGCGTTATGTTCATGAAAGCGCTTCTACAGGGCAAGCCCGCGATGCTCGGCGCGGTTAGCGCGCATTTGCCCTGGATCAAGCGTGCGCCGCCGATCTTTCTTGCGGCATCGCATCCACCAGCATTGCGAGCAGCGGGGCAGACCGCTGACGGTGTGTTCTGCAATTTCGGATTGGGCGCCGAGAATATTCGGGATTCGGGGTCTCACATCGTCGCGGGAGCCAAGGCGGCGGGGCGCGCGCCAGAAGACCTAGAAGTCTGGCAAATCGCCGCTCTCGACTGCAGTGAGGATCGCAAGGTCGCGCAGGGCAAGGTGGGCGCCATGCTGGCGTTCTTGGCTGGATACGTGATCGGCGATAGGAAGCTCGAGACTCGCGGTGTTCCCGAGCAACTACGTGCGCCGCTACTCGAACTGCGGCGACGTTACAGCACACGCCCCGGCGAAGCCGATATCAAGCTCGTTCAGGAACTCGGCCTGTTCGATTATCTGTCCCGGCGTCTTGCGATCTGCGGCAATCCAGACGATTGCCTTGCACAGGCGCTCAGCGCCAAGGCCGCTGGCGCGAAGCGGCTGATGCTGACGGTCAGCCTTGCATCCGATCCCGTTCGCACCGTTGAATTGTTCGGTCAGCACGTGCTGCCAAAGCTGTAGGTACGGTCTATCGCAGCGGTCTCCCGCCGGGAGGACAGACGACAACGTCAAACCCGGAAGGCAAGCCCGACCAGGTGCGCCCCGCGCGCGGTACGCACCCGACCGGCACGGGATTACAACCGAGAACCGTACAGGCAATTTGCGGGCGGGACTGCGCCTGAGCCCTCCTGTGCCGGTACGGTCTTGCATCGGCGAGCGTTGAAACGAGACACGCGATTATTGCAATAACAAGTACCTTGCTCATTGGCTCACCATCGCAGACAACTAAGCTCTCCCGCTCGAAAAAAGCTCGGGTCATACTTAATCAGCACAGCGGGTCGCTTCCACGCCATCGCCGTGCGCGCTCCAGAAGCGACAACGGTTTGCAGTTATGGTCGAATCCCGCAGCGGCATGCGTCTTTAACGCCCAAATCGACCGCCGGTTTCCCAAGCATCATATCCTACCGCCGCGGCGAGCTATGCTATCTTTCCGGTTGGAAGCACTGGGGCAGCTCGCCGACGAGGTGATGGAATGAAACGACGCGAGGTCATCAGACTGCTCATCGGCGGCGGGCCGGCGGCGGTGCTCCTCACTCACTTTCCCTCCGCGAGTTTGGCGCAGGACCGCGCGGACTGGGTCACCGCGTTCCCGCGCGAGCCGGTGCATGTTGCCGCCTGGCCCGCCGGCAGAAAAGTCGCCGTCAGCTTCGCGCTGTTCGTGGAAGAGTTCGGGTTCGGCCAGGGCCCGGTGCTGCGTCCGGATCTGGCGAATCGCAACCCCGACCTCGTGAACGAGGCATTTCGCCAGTACGCGATCGACTGGGGCATCACGCGCGTCGGCCGCCTGTTTAAGGAGCTGGATGTTCCGCTCGATGTCGTCTTGAACGCCGAGTTTCCCGGCAAGCACACCTCGGTATGGAAGGAGTTCCGTGCGAGCCAGCCGAACGCGCCGATCATCGCCCACGGCATGAACAACACCAATCGCATGCTGCCGCTCGGGCGCGGGCTTGCCGCGCAAAGGGCCTACATCCGCGAGACGTTGGACGTCATCGCCGGCGCAACCGGCGTCAGGCCCACCGGCTGGTCGTCTCCCAGCGTCTACTCCAATGGCGACACCATGCAGGCGATCGCCGCCGAGGGCATCACCTACACCATCGACCAGATGGATTCCGACATCATTTCGCGATTGAAGACGCCGGACGGCGCGTTGGTCCTGCTGCCCTATCCGGTCGTGACGGTTGACATGGGCCAACAACTCGCGCGCATGAAGTCGCCCGCCGAGATCGAGACGCTGTGGCTCGATTACGTGCTGGAGCTGGCCGGCGAGGCGCGTGCCGACCCGGCCCGCGAGGCGACAACCGTGGTCATTGGTATTCATCCCTTCGTGATCGGCACGCCTGACGGCGCCGCCGCGTTGCGCCGTGTTCTCTCGCGGTTGAAGAAGGATGAGCAGGTCTGGCTGACCGACACCGATGCGATCCTAAAGGCGGCCGGCTTGAAGTAATGGCCGGTGCCGCATCCGGCGGTTGCATTTCGCGTCAGCGCGAGGCGCTAATCCGGCACTCAAGCCGAACGGCCGCGGCGCCAATGCTGCACAATGAGCGCCTACCTGGCACCCTGAGCTCGAGCCTGACACGGTCGCTGTTATGAGCTCGCCCAGGCGCATCGTGATCTGCGGCGGCGGCGCGATCGGCGCCGCCATCGCGTACTTCGCCAGCCGGCGCGGCGCGCACGTGACCATCATAGAGCGGCACGCCGTGGCTGGGCGGCGTCCGGCAAGTCGGGCGGCTTTCTGGCGCTCGACTGGTGCCGCGGCAGCGCGCTCGATGAATTGGCGCAGCGAAGCTTCAGGCTGCATGCCGAATTGTCCGCCGAGCTCGGCGACCCTTGGGGCTATCGGCGGCTCACGACGTACGCCGGCTATGCCGTCGAAGACGATACCGCACGCGGCACGCCCCGGTGCCCATGGCTGGCGGAAGGCGTTGCGATCACGAGCCGGCTCGGCACGCCGGAGACAACGGCGCTGGTCGAGCCGCGTGCGTTCACCACAGGTTTGATGCGCGCCGCCGAGGCGCTCGGCGCGGTGTTCCGCCACGCCGCCGTGATCGACGTGGCGCGCGACGGAAGCGGAGCAGCGCGCGGCGTCGCACTCGCCGGAGGCGAAATCGTCGAAGGTGACGCCGTCGTCATCGCCATGGGACCATGGTCGCTCCTCGCGGCGCGCTGGCTGCCGCTGCCGGCGGTCTTCGGCTACAAGGGCCATAGCCTGGTGTTCGAAACCGGCGGGAGCATTCCCGCGGAAGCGCTCTTCCTCGAATACCGTGAGGCGAGCGGAGAAATTCTCAGCCCCGAGCTGTTTCCCCGCGCTGACGGCACGACGTGGGTGTGCGCGATCTCGACGCTGGGCCCGGTGCCCATCGATCCTGCTGATGTTGCGCCCGATGCCGGCGCGCACGCGCGGCTCGAAGCGCTGTGCCGGAACATCTCGCCAGCACTCGCCGCCGCGCCGATCAAAGCGCGGCAAGCGTGTTTCCGGCCGGTGACCGCGGTCGGTTTGCCGCTCATCGGCACCGTGCAGGGCATCGAGGGCGCCTACGTGGCGACCGGCCACAGCGTCTGGGGCATGCTCAACGCGCCGGCGACCGGGGAGGCGATGAGCGAGCTGATCCTCGCCGGCGCGGCGCAGCATGTCGATTTGGCGCCATTCGCGCCCGGGCGTTTGCCGTCGCTCGATCCCGCCCGGCTGCGCGGCGCCTCAGGTTAGGGCCCTCGCCGAAGGGAACGAGGTTGGATCGAGCCGCTATGGACATTCGTTGTCCGGAATGTCACGTAGCAAAGATCGCGAGAATTCATCGCGTGTCGTTGGGGATTTTCTAGGACATGGCCATGCCTGTTTGCGGGTGCGCTGTCTCGCGCGCATTGCCTGTGATTGCTCTGACGCTGACCGGCTTCGTTGCGTTCGCACCAGCTGCGCATACCGCCGAAACCATCACCATCGGCGATCTCGTCTTCGTCAACAAAGCGCTCGTGGGCGTTGGACGCCTGCCGTCCGATCTGCGCGACAAGTTCGGGGAGACCTTCGGCTCAGGCTCGGCCATCGCGGTCGATGCGAAGTCCTGGGTGCGCACGCCCGCCGGCTACCAGGGCACGTTCTACATGTTGCCCGACCGCGGCCGCAATACCGAGGGCACGAGGGATTATCGCGCGAGGATCAACAAGCTCTCCATCATCTTTCGGCCGCTCGACGACCCGACCGTCGTGCCGGTTGCCGAGCGCCAAAAGAGCGTGGAGGCGAGCCTCGTCGACACCATCCTGCTCACCGACGCCGCGGGAGCATCGCTCACCGCGTTCGATCCCGACGGCATCCACCACGCCGCCAATGGATTTCCGGATCTGCCGCAGGCAGCGAACGGCCGCGTGAGCATCGATAGCGAATCCCTGGCGCTGCTGCCGGACAGCAATTTTTTCATCGGCGACGAATACGGTCCTTACGTCTATCGCTTCTCGCCTGCGGGGCGCATGCTGGCGGCGATCAGGCCGCCCGAGGCCTTCATTCCCAAGCGCAACGGCAAGGAACACTTCGCCTCCAACAACCCCGGCCCCGGCGCGCCAGCGCCGCAGCCGCCGGATCCGGAAAGCGGCCGGCAGAACAACCAAGGTTTCGAAGGGCTGACGGTGACGCCGCCGGGCGGCAAATTCCTTGTAACTGCGCTGCAGAGCGCGACCCGACAGGACGGCGGCGCGTCGCCGCAGACGCGGCGCTATGCGCGGCTCCTCTACTACGACATCGCCGATCTGCAACGGCCGAAACTCGTGCGCGAGCATGTCGTGCCGCTGCCGGTGTTCGAGACCGCCGACGGCCAGCAGCAGGTTGCCGCGCAAAGCGAGCTGCTGGCACTCGACGAGACGTTCTTCCTCCTCCTCTGCCGCGATGCCGACAACGGCTACGGCACTGCCGGCGCGACGTCGCGCTACCGCAGCATCGACCTCCTCGATACCTCGCACGCCACCAACATCGCGGGTTCGCGCTACGACGGCGCGACGCCGGTCGCGCCCGGCGGCAAGCTCGTCGACGGAATCGTGCCAGCGACAGTGACGCGCTACATCGACATCAACGACGCGGCGGAGTTGAACAAGTTCGGACTGCATAACGGGGAGCCGAACGATCGCAACAACCTTTCGGAAAAATGGGAAGGAATGGCGTTGGCACCGGCGCTCGACCCGGCCAATCCAAACGACTATTTTCTGTTCGTCAGCAACGACAACGACTTCATTACGCAAAACGGCTTTCAGGCCGGCGCCGCCTACAAAGACGCGAGCGGAGTGGACGTCGACACCATGATCCTGGTCTACCGCGTCACGTTGCCAGTGCAGCTAAACTAGTATCGGTCGGACTACCGGACCCAAAACGTACGCCGGCGACAGGAAGGAATCGAAGGAACGACTCGTGGGTTTCGGTTCGATATTGCTGGGGATCGTGGCGATCGCCGTCGCATTGTTCGCGGCATATAATCTTTTTCACTACATCCTTTATCTCCTCGTCACGCATCCGAAGAATGCGGGCAAAATCGGTCATTTATTGAATGAGTTTGAACGCCGCCAGCTCGTCGAATGGACCCCCAAGGCCGGCGACTTTCTCAAGCACGATGACGAAGAGCGTACCTACGACGACGTGTTCGGCGCCTACCGCAGCGAGAACGACAATTACAGCACATGCGTATTCCCGCGCGCGATCTTTTCGCCTCCCTATGAATCCGACTATGTCCTTCTCAGACCGATGCAGCCGGGAATGCGCCTCTTGGACCTCGGATGCGGGTCTGGTGCTGCTGCCGATTATTTTGCGAGCCAATGCAACGTAGAAATCATGTGCGTAACCAATTCTGCCGTGCAAGCGGACATCTGTCGGCGAAAGTTCGAGAAATTCAACGGTCGCGTAAACGTCGTCGTTTCCGATTTCGACCAACTCAAGCTCGAAGACGAGCATTTCGACGCGATCTACGCCTTCGAGTCGATCGGATACACCAAGGACTTGGATGCGTGGTTGCAGCGATGCTGGCGATCACTCAAGCCGGGAGGCCGGCTGCTCATTCGTTCGCCCGGATCGCTGGATGCGTGCCGTCGGGAGCATGATTACCGCAGCGTCACCGCGTTCTTCGAGAATTGGCGTTACAACTTCCTTGGCGCCAATCTCCTCGTGTTCAAGCTGCGCCGCCTGGGCTTTGATCCCATCCGCTACCGGCAATTGCCGTTCTGGGCTTGGGGCCTCACCTTGAACTTCATTCAACACCTGCTGCTGTGGAAGTTTCGACTGCGCATGCGCACCATGGTGGACCTGGAGCGGATCATCTGGCGCACATCCAAGGTATTCGTGTTCGGCAATGCGTACAATATCGTGCTTGCCCGCAAGCCTTAGTGCCGCGTCACTAAGCTACGAGCTTTCAATCCGCGCGTTTCGCCAGGTTCGAGCGTTGCCTCGCGACCATGGAGGAAGACACGGCCGGCGCGGGATTGCCCCAATGATTGCGCACGTATGTCGCGACCGCCGCGATCTGCTCGTCATTCATCTGCCAGGCGAACGACGGCATGCCGGGCGCAGTCGGCTCCTCCTTGGTCGCAACGCTGCGGCTGTCTCCGATGCATGCGCATTGCACGACAACCGGCAACTGGATGGAGAACGGACCCTGCAGATCTAAGATTATGCGCTCAATTCCGCCGTGCCGAAAGTGGTGCGGTCCCTTTTCGATGACGGCTCGGTCACGAGGATAGGTGCACTATTAGTATCCTGCACAACATTGGGAGCGCGAAGCGAACGTGGCTTGACGGAGATTGTCGGTTCTTGTCGGGAATTGCGGTTGCCGCCTGATGTCTTTCGCAAAAAACGCGGCTGGATTCGAGTTGGGGCGTTTCTCACCAATGCGGGACGGTTCGATTGTAACCAAGGCTGCCGCCGCCGGTGGCTTCCGGACTGTTCGGGTCGGAAAATGGAACGGCGCGCGAACCGCCCTCGCGGCGAACCGGGCCGCGGCTTTGCGGGGTGAAGGCCTGCGGCGCATAGACCCGCGCAGGACCGTAGCGGCGATAGGACTGCGCATGCGCCGTCTCCAGTCCGAGGGTCACGGACAAAATACCCAAGCCTGCGATAACGCTCAGAGTGCGCTTCATTTCGACCTCCCAACGAGCGCGGGAGCAGGCAACGCCGGTACGAGGCGAACGTTTCCGCACATCGCTCCGGCCATACTGGCTCCCGGTCCTCGGCTGCCTTGCATGCCGAGACGCGATCGGCTCTCATGGGCGCATGCGTACCAGCCTGATCATCGCTTGCGCCATTGCCGCCTTCGCCGCGGGGGCGCAGGCGCAAGACGCGTTCAACCCGTGCCGCCAGATCAAAGACGATGGCAAGCGGCTCAAATGCTACGACCGCCTCGATCGATCCTCCCCCAATGCGCAGGAGCGGAGCGCCCAGCGCGGGTCGGGCGGTGATACGGGGTGGATCGTCACCGACGAAAAATCCCCGCTCGATGATAGCCCGCTAGTCTCAGCGGCATTGGCGTCGACCGACGACAGGTCGCATCTGCTGCTGCGTTGCAAGGACCGCAAGACCGAGGTCGCGGTCAGCATGACGGGATTCATCAAATGCGGACCCGATGTGCGCGTCGTCTATCGAGTGAACCAAGAGCAAGCGGTGGAATCGGTTTGGCGTCCCCATCCGAGCTGCTATCTCGCGCTCGCCCCCGCTCCCATCCCCTTCATTCGCGCGCTTGCGGACGGCGGCAAAGTCTTCGTGCGAATGTATGATAACCACAATGCGCCGTCCGACGCTTCGTTCAACCTTGGCAACCTTTCGAAGCTCCGTTCGCGTCTGGCGGAAGCCTGCCAATGGGATGCCGCCTCCACGAATTCCGCGCCGACCGCGCCTGCGGAGCGGCCGAAATAGCTTGCAACTGAGCCGGTCTTTTCCATCTAACGCCGGCCTGGGCAATAATCCCACTGACCCCACCGACCGCGACGCCTGCTCCACGCCATTGCCGCGTGCTGCTCCCCACGAGAAATCACGAGGTTTCCGCCTGGTGCCTCGACAGCGGACTCAAGCTCGTCATGCAAATGACATTGATGAGTATCTGGCTTTACAACAAACCGGCGGGCGCGTGGCTGCCGTCAATCCTATTTTGACGACGCGAAAAAACAACGTCTTGTGACCCGTGGCCAGTGGCGGGTGCCGGTAGGAAGTGCTTATCTAGAGGAGCATGAGCTCGCGGTTATCCAGAATCGTGACATTCGCTGTCGCCGCCGTTCTTATCGTCGGGACGGCCGCAACGGCGTCGGCCCGCCCGAAGAAACACAACGTCGTGCGTCACAACGCCGAGAATGAAGCGACGTCGACCTCGAACTGCTATGGAACGCCGATCATCATGCAGGGGATGGGCTGCCCGAAACGCCTCGCTCGCGGCGAGGAGCAGGAGCCGACCCAGCGCGGGGACCGCCCGCGCCGCAGGGTGCGAGGCAGCGGCGGTCCTTACATCCCGGCATATCAACCCATACCATCGCTGGGGGGGTCCCAGCCGTCGGTGGGTGTCTACATCCCGCCGCCGGTCAGCAATCCCAGCGCGCAGATCAACCAATTGAACCAGTCTTTTCCCTTCAATGCGGGCTTAGGGAATAATCCCACCAACCGCGATGCCTATATCCGCTACAACATGACCAGGTAGGGGCTTTCGCAGCACAGCGGGCCTCAACCGGGGCGTTTGAGCCCACACCAGCTCCGGAAGCGGGAGTATTTGTGACCTTAACGGGCCTTGACACGGGCCCAAGGGTTTTCCCGCCGCAACTCATTGAAATGATTCGGGGAATGACAAGTCTTTGATTCTTAAAGAAAATTCCCTTGAATCGATTGGCGAATCACCCCATATTGCGGATGGTAATCTGAACCTGGGCACAACCCAGTAGTAGGATTTCCCCGGCAGATGGCTAATCACCATCTGCCCTTATTTTTCTTACAGCACGACGATGCCCAGCCGATCACGACGGCTCGCCCACTTGTTCAGGACCGGCTCAAGCCTATCGAAATAAGAATCCGCTCGCTTCGTTTGGATGAAAGAGTTGGGAGCGTATCGCTGGTACAAAAAGTAGGCCACTACATCGGCCATCTGCACTGGCAGTGTGTCTGCCGAATTTTTCGGATGCGGGTCTTCTATCATTCGTTTGATTGGAATGTTCCTTGAACCTGGTCCATGGCGAGGATCATGCGGAATGTAATTGAACACAGCCATCCGGCGCATGAGCCGCACTAGCTTGGTTCCGGCTGTAGCATCCGTAATCACCATTCCGTAATCATTCCGAATGCGCCAGGAAAATTTCCCCATCACATCGTGTTTTCGAATCGCTGAAAAAGCGTGCCCCAAGCTGAGTGAAACACGTCGTAGTCTGTGGGCTTTCCGACTTTGTTTACGATCACATTCGTAATCGAAATGTAATCAAGCTTCCGCAGCTCATCGAGGCAATTACGCAGAATGGCCAAACGAATATGCCTGGGCGCATCGAAAGTCCGATGGTTGATTAGCTCGGATGCATGAATCTCGCTTCGAACAGGCAAGCCATAGACACTTTTGAGAGTACGACGAAACGCAATCAAAGCCTCGATGAAATCACGCCAACGAGTTTCGTGAACCACTATGCCCGAGAGAACAAAGTGAGTCGTTGGTGAACCGCTTAGGCCAGTATCTCCGCTTTCATCGACATACATGATATACATGCGAAGAGCATAATCCAGTCGTGACCGCTCTCCAAAATCAACGGACGTCTTCACGCCCCCTTGCTCACGCCCCAGAAGAACGGCAGCGGTCCCTTCGTGATCCCCTTGACGTGGCCTCGCCAGGCTTGATGGGCGAGGAAGAACCCGGTCGGCGCATAGACGACGTCCTCGAGCGCGGCCTTATTGAGCCGGGCGATCGCGGCCTTTTCCTCCTCCAGATTTGTGGCCTCGTACCAACCTGCGATCTCTACTTCGACCTTGGCGCTGGTCGGCCAGCCGAACCACGCCTTGTCGCCGTTGGCGCGGATCGCGGTATAGGACGAAGGATCGATGCAGACGGCGCCAGCGTGCCAGGTATGGAACATCTGCCAGCCGCCCTGACCTGGCGGAGTTTTTTGCGCCCGGCGCGCCGCGTTAGTCCCCCAGTCGACGGCGGCAAAATCAACGTTCATCCCGAGCTTCTTGAGCAGGTCGGCGGTCACCTCACCCTGCGCCTTGGTAATTTGCAGATCCTGCGCCACCACACAGGTGACGGGCTCGCCGGAATAGCCGCTCTGCGCGAGCAATCGCTTGGCGGCGTCGAGCCGGCGCGGACCCTTGAGAACGTCGCCGCCTTCCTCGCTGTAGAGCGGCGTGCCCGGCGTGAAGAAGCCGGGCAGCGGTTTCCACAACGTGTCGTCACCTACGACGGCGCGCATATAGTCTTCCTGGCTCATTGCAGTCAGGATCGCCCGGCGCGCGCGCACGTCATTAAAGGGCGGATGCAGATGATTCATGCGGAAGCTGCCGATATTGCCGAGCGGATCGGCGATATCGACCGCGAGATTGCGATTCTTGCGTAAGAGCGGCACGAGATCGGCGATCGGCGTTTCCCACCAGTCCACTTCGCCGTTCTGAAGCGCGGCCGATGCCGTGGCGGGATCCGCCATGACGACCCATTCGATGCGGTCGAGGAGCATCTGCTTGCCGCCGGCAAGCCATGAGGTACGCTCCGGGCGCGGCGCATAATCGGGGAAGCGCTCGAATACCGCGCGCGCGCCGGGAACCCATTCCTCGCGCACGAAACGCATTGGCCCACTGCCGACATAATCGCTGATCGGCTTGAACGGATCGGTCGCCGCAATCCGCGCCGGCATGATGAAGCAAGAGGGCGTCCCGACCTTGCCGAGCGCTATCAACAGTTTCGGATAGGGCTTTTTGAGCACCCAGCGGAAGATGCTGTCGTCGACGGCGGCGAGCTCATCCTGGATGTCTCGAAGCATCAGGCCCATGTTGTCGCGGGCCTGCCAGCGCTTGAGGCTTGCCACGACGTCGCTTGCAAGCACCTGCTCGCCGTCGTGAAACTTCAACCCAGGCCGCAAGCGGAATGTCCAAACGCGTCCATCCGGCGACACCTCTTCGCTCTCGACCATCTGCCGCTGCGGCTGAAGCTTGTCGTCAAAACCGTAGAGCATGTCCCAGACCAGCGCGGCAGCGTTGCGCACGACGTACTGGGTGTTCCAGATCGGATCGAAATTGGCGAGATCGGCCTGTGGCACGAAGCGCAACACGCGCGCGGCGCCGCGCTGCGCGATTGCCGGTTTCGCGAGCGCGCCGGCGCCGAGAAGGCCGGCCGTCGCTTTGATGAAGATCCGTCGGTCCATGCGGACGGCGCAGCGATGTAGAGAAATTTTGGAGCGGGCGAAGGGATTCGAACCCTCGACCCCAACCTTGGCAAGGTTGTGCTCTACCCCTGAGCTACACCCGCGTCCGAATTCCGGCCGTTACGCATGAACCAGGCCGGACCATCAAGCACCTATGCCAAAAGGAAGCAGGGTTTGCAACCATCCCGCCGCGCCCCCGGTTGGCCGTCATTAGGCGCCCCCTTCCTCACTCGCTTTGCCGCTTCATCCGGGCGCCGCGCCCCTTGTGGCGGCGACGCGCGCGGTCCATGAAGCGCGCGGCGAGAGGACGAGCGACGGCATTCTGAGTTTGTTCGCCAAAGCACGCCGCGCCCCTTCACCGCATCCTCGCTCGCGAGCCATCCCATGACCACCAAGCCCGGCACCGATTTGATCCTCGACGCGCTCGCCGCTGAGGGCCTCGGCCACCTCTTCATGGTTCCGGGCGGGCTCGTCGATCCGTTCCTGGCCGCGCTCGCGCGACACGAGAAGATCAAGCCGGTTGTCGCGGCGCACGAAGGCGGCGCCGTCTACATGGCCGACGGTTACGCCCGCGCCCGCGGCGGCTTCGGCGCGGCGCTCGGCATCGGCGGGCCGGGCTCGTGCAATATGGCGACGGCGGTTGCCGCCGCCAAGACCGACGGCTCGCCGCTGCTGATCATGACCGGCGAGGTGCCGCTCGATCTCGAGGATCGCGGCGCATTCCAAGATGCGAGCCAGGCAACCCTCGACGACACCGCGGTCATGGCGCCGCTCACGCGCCTGTCCAAGACCGTCGCTTCCGCCGACAACCTCAATCACTGGTTTCGCCACGCGCTCACCGCGATGTGGGCGCAGCCGCGCGGGCCGGTCCACCTCTCGCTCACCCACGATGCGCTCGTCGCCGAGACCGCGGCTGACTACATCCCGGTCGCAGGTTTCTTCGCGCAAGCGCGCGCGTTGAGCACGCCGGAGGCGCAGGCGGCGCTCAAGCTCATCGCCGAGCAAGCCGGCAGCAAGAGCCGGATCGCGATCCTCGCCGGCGCCGGCGTCGAGCACGATGCCGCCGCGGCGCGCTTGCGGGAAATCGCCGAGCGCTGGTCGATACCGGTCGCCACCACGCTGCGCGCCAAGGGCGTATTTCCGGAAGACCACGCGCTCTCGCTCGGCGTGTTCGGCTACGCCGGCACGCGGCACGCGACTGCCGCTATCCTCGGCGGCGAGCTGGACTGCCTCCTCGTCCTCGGCTCGGGCTTCAACGAGCGCGACACCATGCATTGGACGGTGCGCGAGCGCGCGAAGGCGTTCATCATCCACGTCAACACCGATATGGAGGAGCTGACCGCGAACGGCGATCTCGGCCACGTCGTGCCGGGGAGCGTGCACGCTTTCCTCGACCTCATGCACGAGCGCGCGAGCGAGCTCGCGCCGGCGCTGTCCGGCGGAGAAAACCGCCGGCGCGAGTGGCTTGCCGCCATCAAAGCGAAGCCACGCCTTTACGACGTCGACAATCTGGGCCGGGCGACCACGCCCATTCATCCCGCCGCCGCGATTGCCGCGCTGCGCAAGACATTGCCCCGCGACGGCATCGTGCTCGTCGATTCCGGCGCGCATCGCGCCTTCGCCGGGCATTACTGGAGCACGTACGCGCCGCGCACTTACATTTCCGCCACCAATCTCGGGCCGATGGGCTGGGCGATCCCGGCCGCCGTCGGCGTGCAATGCGCGCAGCCGGATCGGCGCGTCGCCGTCATCACCGGCGACGGCTGCATGCAAATGCACGGCATCGAGGTGCAGACCGCGGCCCGCTATCGGCTGCCGATCGTGTACGTCGTCATCAACAATTCGGCGCTCGGCAACGTCTGGCTGCGCGCACGGCAATCCGGCGCGCTGCCGTCGGAGCTGACCAGCATTCCCGATCACGATTGGGCGGGCTTTGCCCGCGCGCTCGGGGCGCAAGGCTTTACCGTGCGCGATCCGGCGGAGCTCGAGGGCACCTTGCAACAGGCGCTGGCCGCGTCCACGACCGCGCTCATCGACGTCAAGGCCGACAAGAATTGCCCGACCCCGGTTTACGATTTCAGCGCCGGCGCGCGTGCCTGGTCCTATCACGAATAGGAGAGCGAGCATGACCGAGCTCGACATGAATCCGGCGACGCTGCCGGCCGACGCGCGCGCTCTCTACGAGCAGATGGCGCAGCGACGCAAGGCGCATGGCGAAGGGTTCGGCGGCCCATATCTCGCGCTGCTCAACCATCCCGAGCTTGCACGCCGTATCGAGGAACTCGGCTTCTTCCTCAAATTTGAGGGCGCGCTGCCGCGCACCGTCTATCAGTTCATCGTGCTCACTGTCGCACGCGCGACCGGCGCCGGCTTCGAATGGCACGATCACATCGCGCACGCCCGCGCCGCGGGCCTGCCCGAGCAGGTGATCGATTGCATCGCCTCGCAGCGTGGCGCGGAGCTGCCGCAGCCCTATGCGCTCGCGCATGCGATCCTGGAGAAGACGATCGCGTGGCAGATCGTTCCCGACGATCTGCAGGTCCAGGCCGTGACCCAGTGGGGCAAGCGCGGCTTGATCGAGATCGTGGTACTCTCGGGCTTTTATCAGATGTTTGCCGCCATCAATCAGGGATTCGACATCCGGCCGTCGCCCGCCTGAGCGCGCGTATGGCACGATCACAGGTTATGCCCGCTACTCCCTCCGATCTCTTTGCCTTTCTCGATAAGCTCGGCATCGCGCACGCGACGGTGACGCACCCGGCGTTGTTCACTGTCGAGCAATCGCGCGAGTTGCGCGGAACCATTCCCGGCGCTCACACCAAGAATCTGTTCCTCAAGGACAAGAAAGACGCGCTGTTCCTGGTCACGGCGCTCGAGGATGCGGTGATCGAGCTCAAATCGTTGCACCGGCGTCTCGGCGCGTCCGGCCGCTTCTCGTTCGGTTCCTCCGATCTCATGCGCGCGACGCTGGGCATCGAGCCCGGCGCGGTCACGCCGTTCGCGGCGATGAATGACATCGATCGGCGCGTCCGCGTGGTGCTCGATGCGGCGTTGATGCGCCACGCGACGGTCAACTGTCACCCGCTGGTCAACACGATGACCACCTCGATCGCCGGCGCGGATTTGCTGCGGTTCCTCGAGGCGACCGGGCATCCGCCCCGGATCGTGCCGGTCGCGGAACAGGAGGCCCCGCCGCGGGATTGAGTTATCGATTGCAAACACCCCCGTGGACACCATTTAATTGGCAATATGCTGGCTTGCGCCGCGGCCGCGGCCCTTTTTCCGACGCGCGCGGCAGTACCGAACTGAGCGGTGCGGACGGGGAACGATTCCATTGAGCGATCGACGCTGCCCGGCGCGGCGGCAAGGATGAAGGACGGACAGGGATGACGATGTTACAGGGCGGCGAGGCGACGGCGGCCGGCAGCGCGGTCAAAGACACGACCACGCAGACCTTCGTCAAAGACGTGATCGAGGAGTCCAAGCGCCAGCCGGTGCTGGTGGATTTTTGGGCGGAATGGTGCGGCCCCTGCAAGCAACTCGGGCCGGTATTGGAAAAGGCGGTGCGCGCGGCCAAGGGCAAGGTAAAGCTCGTCAAGATGGACATCGACAAGCACCCCTCGATCCCGGGGCAGCTCGGTATCCAGTCCATTCCCGCCGTGTTCGCCTTCGTCAACGGGCAGCCGGTCGACGGTTTTCTCGGCGCGTTGCCGGAAGGCCAGGTCACCGCGTTCATCGAGCGACTCACCAAGGACCGGCTCGGGGGCGAGGAAAGGGATCTCTTGAAGAGCGCCGATGATCTGCTCGCGCAAGGCGACGCCGCCGGCGCGGCCGATCTCTATGCGCAGGTGCTGGCGCAGGACAGCGGCAATCTGGCGGCGCTCGGCGGGCTCGCGCGCAGTTACGTGCGCACCGGCGCGCTCGAGCAGGCGAAGCAGACGCTCGCTCTAGTCCCGGAGGCCAAGCGCAACGATCCCGTGGTCGCGGCCGCGCGTGCGGCGCTCGAAGTCAGCGAGCAGGCAAAAGCGGTTGGGCCGATCGCCGACCTCGAAGCCAAGGTTGCGGCCAACCCGCTCGACCATCAAGCGCGGTTCGATCTCGCGCTCGCCTTGAACGGCAAGGGGCAACGCCAAGAGGCCGTCGATAATTTGCTGGAGATCGTCAGGCGCGATCGCAAATGGAACGACGACGGCGCGCGCAAGCAGTTGGTCCAGTTCTTCGAGGCCTGGGGTCCGACCGACGAGGCCACCGTGAACGGCCGCAAGCGGCTGTCGTCGATTCTGTTTTCCTAATCCTGCCGGGCGCGCAGCGAAGGTGCGCGTCTCGGACGGAGTTGAGGCGAGCACTTTCGGTCGCATTGCCGCGCTGGGAGGGGCGACCATGCCGATGAACGCGGTCTACCAGAAGCCCGACGACCTCGCCGACGTCATCCCGGTCTTTCCCTTGCCGGGCGCGCTGCTGCTGCCGCGCGGTCAGATGCCGCTCAACATCTTCGAGCCGCGCTACATGGCGATGATCGACGCTGCCTTGCGCGCCGGCCACCGCCTGATCGGCATGATCCAGCCCGACCCCGCGCATCCCGGCCCCGAGAGCAAACCCAATCTCTTCAAGGTCGGCTGCGTCGGCCGCATCACCCAGATCGCGGAGACCGGCGACGGCCGCTACCTCCTCCAGCTCACCGGGATCGCGCGGTTTCGCATCGACGAGGAGCTCAGCGTGGCAACGCCGTATCGCCAGTGCCGGGTGAGCTATGCTTCCTTCATCGACGATTTCACCGCGCGCAAGGGCGAAGAGGAGGTCGACCGCGCAAGCGTGCTGCGCGCGCTTTCCGATTTTCTCAAAGCGAACGACCTCAAGGCCGACTGGGAAGGTATCGAGAACGCGCCGAATGAGGCGCTGGTCAACGCGCTGGCGATGATGTCGCCCTACGGCGTCGCCGAGAAGCAGGCGCTGCTGGAAGCGCCCGATCTCAAGACCCGCGCCGAGATCCTGGTCGCCGCGACCGAGATCGAGCTTGCCAAGAAAACATCGGGCGGGGAGACGCCGTTGCAATGACCGCGATCCTGCGCGGCACGGCGGCCCATTTTCAGCGGTGGAGCGCGCCGCACTATGCTATAGCCAACGGCAAAGGAGTTCGGAGGCCATCATGACCACTCCGCCCGACCGTCCCGCCGGCACCGTCGATCCGAAGCTCCTGGAAATCCTGGTCTGTCCGCTGACCAAGGGACCGCTCGAATACGATGCGGAGAAGCAGGAGCTGATCTCGCGCTCCGCCAAGCTCGCCTATCCCATCCGCGCCGGCATTCCGATCATGCTGCCGGAAGAGGCGCGCCGGCTGGACTGAGCGCCCCCGCCTTCGTTTCTCGTTTCTGCCCGCCGCACAAAAAGGAACACGCCGGGACAAAGCCCGGCGATTAGGAGCGAGGGAAGAAAGAGCCATGCTGAAAATTTGGGGACGCAACACCTCCGTGAACGTACAGAAGGTGATGTGGGCGGTCGGCGAGCTCGGCCTCGCGCATGAGCGCATGGACGTCGGCGGATCCTTCGGCAAGAACAAGGAGGCCCCATATCTCGCCATGAATCCCAACGGGTTGGTGCCGACGCTGGAAGAAGACGGCTTCGTGCTGTGGGAATCGAATGCGATCGTGCGCTATCTCGCCGCCAAACACGGTGCAGGCACGCTCGAGCCTGCCGACGCGCACGCGCGGGCACGCGCCAACAGCTGGATGGATTGGCAGCTCACGGTGGCGCATCCGCCGCTCACCCCGGTGTTCTGGGGGCTCGTGCGCACGCCACCGGAGAAGCGCGATCACGCCGCGATCGAGGCGGGCAAGGTCAAGACGATCGCGGCGATGACGATTCTCGACGCGCAGCTGGCAAAGACCCCGTTCGTCGCCGGAGACACGTTGTCGATGGGCGATATCCCCGTCGCGCTGATGGCCTACCGCTTCCGCCGCCTGGTGCCGGAGCGGCCGCCGCTCGATCATCTCGAGCGCTGGTTCGCGGCAATCGAGCAACGCCCCGCGTTCAAAGAGCATGTGCTGGCGATCCCGTTCGTGTAGGCGGGCAGCCAATCTGATTGAATTGCCCTTTCTCCGTCCTGCCCGGCCTTGTGCCGGGCATGACGGGAAGGGTGCCGGACTCTACTACAGCGCCTCGCCGCGCAAGAGCTTCGGCACCTCGCCGACGAGGCCTGCGGCCTCGCGGATGAAGAGCTGCTTGAGCGCGGGCAGACGGTCCACCATACCCAGGCCCACGTCGCGCACGAGGCGCAGCAGGTCCGATTGGTTCGAGAACAGGCGGTTGAGGCCGTCGGTCGCTAGCCCCATCGCGACGGTGTCGAACCGCCGCCAGCGCTGGTAGCGCTCGAGCACCGCAAGCGAGCCAGGATCAAGCCCGAGCCGCACCGCATCGACCAGCACTTCCGCGAGCGCGGCGACATCCTTAAGCCCCATGTTGAGGCCCTGCCCGGCGATCGGATGAATGACATGGGCGGCGTCGCCGACGAGGGCGAGGCGCTCGGCGACGAACGCGCGCGCGACCGAAAGCCCGAGCGGAAGCACCCGGCGCGGGCCGATGGCGTTGATCTCGCCGAGATGCAGGCCGAAACGCCGCTCAAGCTCGGCGTGAAAGTCCGGTTCCGGCAGCGCGACAATGCGCGCCGCCTCTTGCTCCCGCTCGGTCCAGACGATCGACGACCGGTGCCCAACGACCGGGTCGCGCTTCAGCGGCAGGATCGCGAACGGGCCGGCGGGAAGAAAATGCTCCTCGGCGCGCCCTTGGTGATCCCGCTCGTGCACGACAGTCGTCACGAGGGCCGACTGACCGTAGCTGAAGCCGTTGGTGGGGATGGCCGCGCGCTCGCGGATCGCCGAATGCGCGCCGTCCGCGGCGACGAGGAGCCGAACGGCCAGCATATCCCCGTTGGATAACGTGACGTCGACGCGGTCGCGCGCGCGCTCGAAGTCGGCAACCGCCGCCGCCCGCAACGCGACGCCTTCGTCCTGCGCCTTCTGCGTCAATGCGACGATCAGCGGCGAATTCTCGATCATGTGGGCGAAGGGCTCGCCCGGTTCGACGTCGCCGTCGAAGGTGAGAAAGACCGGCCGCACAACGTCGCTCAGGCGGCTGTCGGTCACGACCATGTCGAGAATGGGCTGCGCCTCGACGCCCTGCCACACGCCGATGGTCTCGAACAGCCGCCGTGCCGCGGCGACGATCGCAGAGGCGCGGCCATCTTTCGACGCCCGCCCCATCGCCGGGTCGGCCACCGTGACCGAGAATGAGGGCGCTAGCCCCTGGCGCAACGCAATGGCCAGCGCCAGACCGGCAAAACCGCCGCCGCCGATCAGCACATCCGTCCGCTGCACGCTGCCTGCCGATGCCGTCACGCGCGTCCTCCTAGCCAGGACTATAGCATTGTCATCGGCCGCTTCCGCGGACGATGATGGGGGCTTGCGCGGCACGAAGGTCGGCAATGTCGTCTGCTGTTCAAGATCTCCTCGCGATCCTCGACCTCGAGCAACTCGAGGTAAACCTGTTCCGCGGCCGCTCACCGCAGGTCGGTTGGCAGCGCGTGTTCGGGGGACAGGTGATCGGGCAGGCGTTGGTCGCCGCCTGCCGCACGGTGGACGTCGCCGGGCGCCCGCCGCACTCGCTGCACGCCTATTTCCTGCTCCCCGGCGACCCCAAGGTACCCATCATCTACGAGGTCGACCGCATCCGCGACGGCAAGAGCTTCACCACCCGCCGCGTGGTCGCCATCCAGCACGGGCAGGCGATTTTCACCATGGCGGTATCCTTTCATCGCGACGAGCCCGGCATGAGCCATCAGGCGCGCATGCCCGAGATGGTGAAGCCCGAGCAGCTGCCGAACGAAGCCGAAATCAAGGAGCGCGTGCTGCCGCTGATGCCGGATCCGGTGCGCCGCTACTACGAGCGCGAGAGGCCGATCGAGTGGCGGCCCGTGGAGCTCGACCGCTATCTCGGCAAAAAGATCGAGAACGGCCGCTTCCACGTCTGGATCCGCGCCACCGCCAAGCTTCCCGACGAGCCCGCGATCCATCAATGCGTGCTCGCCTACGCCTCCGACATGCTGCTGCTGGACTCGGCGTTGATCCCGCATGGACGCACCGTGTTCGAAAAAACTCTGATGGCTGCAAGCCTCGACCACGCACTTTGGTTTCACCGTCCATTCCGCGCCGACGAATGGCTCCTCTATGCCCACGACAGCCCCAATCTGGCGGGTTCGCGCGGCTTCTCCCGCGGGCTCATCTTCGCCCGCGACGGAACACTGGTTGCGTCGGTGGCCCAGGAAGGATTGCTGCGCGAGCGCAGCAATCCTTCCTAAGGTCAGCTATGCTGCCGTAATCGGAGACCTAAGCTGCTCGGATGACTAAACTGAAGTATTTTCCGTCGTCACCCGCGGGCAGAAGCGCGTCGACGACGCGCGTAGACGCGCTTATGACCCGCGGGTCCATCTTTCTTCGCATGAGCGGTTTCACGAAGAAGATGGATTGCCGGGTCAAGCCCGGCAATGACGGACCAAAGCACGCGTGGACTTAAACGAGCCCGAATATGCACTAATCCGTTAAGCTTTCATCATCGTGCCGATATCGTGCGCAGTCACTCGCGGGGCGCATTCATGAAGCTCATCATCGCAATCATCAAGCCATTCAAGCTCGAGGACGTGCGCGACGCGTTGGTGGCGGTCGGCGTCCAGGGCATGACGGCAAGTGAAGTCAAAGGTTATGGCCGCCAGAAGGGCCATACCGAGATCTATCGCGGCGCCGAATACGCCGTGAACTTCCTGCCGAAGATCCGCATCGAGGTGGCGGTACCGACCGATCGGGTGGCATCCGTCGTCGAAGCCATCATCGCCTCCGCCAAGACCGGCCAGATCGGCGACGGCAAGATCTTCGTCACCGCCATCGATCAGGCCGTGCGTATTCGCACCGGCGAGACCGACGCCGACGCGTTGTAAAAGCCTAACGCATAAGGGGGGACAGCATGAGAAGAGCCACGACACGCATGGCGTGCAGCCTCGTCGCCGCGCTGAGCTTGGCCTTTGCGACTTTGCCGGCGCTGGCGCAGGAAACAGCCGCGAGAATCGATGCCGCCGATACCGCCTGGATGATGTCCGCGACGGCACTCGTGCTGATGATGACAATCCCGGGGTTGGCGCTGTTCTATTGCGGGATGGTGCGCAAGAAGAACGTGCTCGCCACGATGGCGCAGAGCGTCGCTTGCACCGCGTTGTGCTCGCTGTTGTGGTTTGCGATCGGATACAGCCTGAGCTTCATCGGTGATGCGCCTTGGCTCGGAACCTTCGAACGGCTGTTCCTGCGCGGCATTGGCATGGAGGCGACGAGCGCGTTCGCGCCGACGATCCCCGAGCTGCTGTACGTCATCTACCAGTTGGCCTTTGCGATCTTCACCGTCGCGCTGATCGCCGGCGCGGTCGCGGACCGCATGCGGTTTTCCGCGTTTTTGTGGTTTGCGGCGGGGTGGTTGATCTTCGTCTATGTGCCGATCGCCCACTGGGTGTGGGGCGGCGGCTTTCTTGCGAGCGCCGGCGCTCTCGATTTTGCCGGCGGCACCGTCGTCCAACTCAACGCCGGCATCGCCGGCCTGATCGCCGCTTACGTGCTCGGCAAGCGCCACGGCTACGGCAACGACAACTTTGCGCCGCACGACTTGTCGTTAGCGGTGATCGGCATGGGCATGCTGTGGATCGGCTGGCTCGGCTTTGCCGGCGGGTCGGCGCTCGGCGCCAATGCGCGCGCGGCGTTCGCAATCACCGCCACCCATCTTGCCGCCTCCGCGGGCGCGCTGAGCTGGATGTTGCTCGAATGGTGGACCCGCCGCAAACCCTCCGTCCTGGGGCTCATCACGGGCGCCGTCGCAGGTCTCGCCACCATCACGCCGGCATCGGGATTCGTGCTGCCCTGGCACGGCGTCATCATCGGCGCGATCGGCGGCGCCATCTGTTTCTGGGCCTGCACGTGGTTGAAGGCGCGGTTGCGCTACGACGATTCGCTCGACGTGTTCGGCGTGCATGGCGTCGGCGGCGCGGCCGGCACGATTCTCACCGGAGTGTTCGCGGTGGCGGCACTATCGGCGAGCCCGGACTCGCCGGAAGGCTCCTCGGGCCTGCTCGAGGGCAACGCCCGGCAGGTTTTGATCCAGGTTTATGCCGTGGTCGCCGTCCTCATCTGGTCCGGCGCGCTCACTTACGTTCTGCTCAAAGCGATCGCCTTCTTCCTCCCGCTGCGCGTCAGCGAGCAGCACGAGATCGAAGGCCTCGACCTGACCCAGCACGGCGAAGCCCTGCAGTAGCCCTTCACGCACGCATGGCCCCTCCCGCCCCGTGAGCGGTGGGAGGGAATCGACCGAACGCGGCGTCACCTGTTTCAAACACAGCCGACATGGGTTTGGACGTGCGTGCTGCGGCCCTCGCAAGGGCCTGCCTAAAAATTATGCATACCTGAGCGGCGTTTGTGCGGCGGCCGGCATAGGACTCCGCAGAGCGCCCGAATAGCGATTAAACGCCGTTTGTTTCCCGGCACTTACGCCCCATGCGGCGAACTGGCACGCAGATTGATTCGTGCCCATGCGTTGCCGGGCGACGCATTCCTTTCGCGCGCCCTCGCGTAACGGAGATTGCCCGTTCCCTCACACCTGCGGGGGATGGGCACGAACGGGGGTCAATACCCATGAAAATCGTCATGGCCATCATCAAGCCTTTCAAGCTCGACGAGGTCCGCGACGCGCTTACCGGAATCGGCGTGCACGGGATGACCGTGACCGAGGTCAAGGGCTACGGACGTCAGAAGGGCCACACCGAAATCTATCGCGGCGCGGAATACGCGGTGAGCTTCTTGCCGAAGATCAAGATCGAAGTGGCGGTCGCCGCCGATCAGGTCGACAAAGCCATCGACACCATCACCACGGCCGCCAAGACGGGTCAGATCGGGGACGGAAAAATCTTCGTGCTGAACCTCGATACCGCCGTGCGTATCCGCACCGGCGAGACCGACGTCGCCGCGCTCTGAAACCCGCACTGAAATGTCTAGCGACAGGAGTTAGACCCCATGACGTTCAAGAAACCAACACGTGCGGGACTCGTGGCTCTCGCGTTGGCCGTTCTCTTCGCGCTCTTCCTGAACTTCTCCGCGATCGATGGCTCGTACGCCGAGGAGGCGACAGCCGCGCCGGCCCCGGAGGCGGCGGCCGGGCCGCCCGCCTGCGCCGGCAATGCCGACCCGAAATTGGCAGTGCTCGAGAACTGCACGCCCAATTCCGGCGACACCGCCTGGATGCTCACCTCGGTGGCGCTCGTCTTGATGATGACCATTCCCGGCCTCGGCCTGTTCTACGGCGGCATGGTGCGCAAGAAGAACGTGGGCGATACGATCATCACGAGCTTCGCCATTACCTGCCTGATCAGCCTTCTTTGGCTCGTCTGCACCTACAGCTTGGCTTTCCGCTCGGGAACGCCGTTCATCGGCGGCCTCGACCGAGCCTTCCTGCAGGGGATCGTGAGCGACATCTCCAAGGGGATCGGCAATCCCAACCCGCTCGCGCCGACCATCCCGGAGACTGTGTATCTCTGCTTCCAGCTCACCTTTGCCATCATCACTCCGGCGCTGATCGCGGGCGCTTTTGCCGAGCGCATGAAGTTCTCGGCCATGCTGTGGTTCATTGGCCTATGGGCGATCTTCGTCTATTCGCCGGTCGCCCATTGGGTCTGGGGCCCGGATGGATTTCTCGCCGCCGCGAACTCGGACGCGTGGGTCAAGGTTCTCGACTTCGCCGGCGGCACGGTCGTGCACATCAACTCCGGCGTCGCCGGGCTGATGGCGTGCCTCATGCTGGGCAAGCGCAAGGACACCGGGCCGAACCACAACATGGTGCTCACGTTCATCGGCGCGTCGCTGTTGTGGGTGGGCTGGTTCGGCTTCAACGCCGGCTCGGCGGTGACCGCGGGAATGCAAGCCGGCATGGCGATGACCGTGACGCACATGGCGACCGCGGCCGCCGCGTTCACCTGGATGCTGGTGGAGTGGATGATGCGGGGGAAGCCAACCGTCGTCGGCATCTGCACCGGCGCGGTGGCGGGCCTCGTCGCCATCACCCCGGCGTCGGGCTTCGTCGGCCCGGTCGGCTCGCTGTGCATCGGCATCGCCGCGGGCATCCTCTGCTACTGGGGCTGCACCGGCCTCAAGCACATGTTCGGCTACGATGACGCGCTCGATGCGTTCGGCGTGCACGCCGTCGGCGGGATTGTCGGCGCGTTGCTGACCGGCGTTTTCGCCATCGAGCAATACGGCGGCACCGCCGGCCTGATCGAAGGCAATGCGGTGCAGGTGCTCAACCAGATCGAGGGCATCGTGATCGTCTTCGTTTACGACGCCATCGTCTCGCTGATCATCCTCAAGCTCGTCGACGTGTTCATCGGGCTGCGGGTCAGCGACGAGGTGGAGCGCGAAGGTCTCGATCTCGCGCTGCACGGCGAGACCGTCCACTAACGAGAATACGGTTAGGGCGGAGACCCGGCACCGCCCTTTCCGTCGAGGGGTCCCAGCGCAAACTGGGGCCCCTCACTTTTGCGTCTTTTGCTCGTCACCGATGGTTAATCGCGCCTTAACCCCGCCGCACCTATGGTAGGACAAAGCCTCGTGCGGCGGGTCTTGGCGCCGCTTTGTCCATGTTCATGACCGCCGCCGAACGCGTTCATCCCGCTACGTCCAGCCGAGCCGATATCGGCCGCTCGCCGTTCGTGCGGCTGCGCGAGCTCTTGGGCGACGTAGAACCCAGACAATCCCCGATCAGCCTGGCCGTGGGCGAGCCCCAGCATGCCGTGCCGGCATTCGTCGGCCCGGTCCTCGCCGCCCACATCAATGAGTTTGGCCGCTATCCCATGAACAAGGGCCTCGAGGCCTTTTGCGAGGCCGCCGCTGCCTGGCTCGGGCGGCGGTTCGCGCTGCCGCGGCCGATCGATCCCGCCGCTGAAATCTTGGTGCTCAACGGATCGCGCGAGGGACTCTTTCTCGCCGCGCTCGCGGCGGCGCGCTGGGTCGGCGGCCGACGCGGCCGTCCGGCGATGCTGATTCCCAATCCCTTCTATGCCGCGTACGCCGCCGGCGCGGTGGCGGCAAACTGCGAGCCGGTCTACCTGCCGGCGACGGCGGAGACCGGCTTTCTTCCCGATCTCGACGCACTTTCGGACGAGCTCCTCGGTCGCACCGTCGCTTTCTTCATTGCCTCGCCGGCGAACCCGCAGGGCGCGGTGGCCGACTTCGACTATCTCAAGCGCGCGGTCGCGCTTGCCCGCCGGTTTGGATTCCTGGTGTTCAGCGACGAATGCTACTCCGAGATTTACACCCGGCGCGCGCCTGCCGGTATGCTCGAAGCCGCCGGCCCGGACTTTGCGAATGTGGTCGAGTTCCAGTCGCTGTCCAAGCGCTCGAACCTGCCGGGGTTGCGCGTCGGCTTTGCCGCCGGCGATCGAACATTCCTCGCGCGATTTTTAGAGCTGCGCAACGTCTCGGCGCCGCAAGTCCCCGTGCCGGCGCAACGCGTGGCGATCGCCGCGTATGGCGACGAGAGGCATGTGGAGGAAAATCGCCGCCTCTATACGCAGAAATACGATCTCGCCGATCAGATCATCGGCGAGCGCTACGGCTATCGGCGTCCCGCGGGTGGATTCTTTCTCTGGCTCGACGTTTCGGCGCAAGGCGGCGACGAGGCCGTGGCACTGAGACTCTGGCGCGAGGCGGGCCTTCGCGTGGTGCCGGGGCGCTATCTGGCGCGCGAACAGGCGGACGGATCGAATCCCGGCCTCGGCTACATCCGCGTCGCCATGGTGCAGGACTACGAGACGACGGCGCAGGCGCTGCATCGTCTCGTCACGGTGCTGGGGTGAGAAGACCATGGCGGCGATCGAGCGCAGCTTCGACCGTCTGAACTTCCTTCCCGATTCCTTGCGCGACGCGTTGCGCCGCCGTCTGCGCGAACTCGGCGGTCTCGCCCTCATCGTGATCGCGGGGCTGCTTGCGCTGGCGCTCGCCACCTGGTCGGTCCAGGATCCTTCGCTCAGCCATGCGACCAATACTCCGGCACGCAACCTGTTCGGCCTGCCGGGAGCCATCGTTGCCGACCTGCTGACGCAGCTGCTCGGCGTGGCAGCGCTCGCCTTCATCCTCCCGGTCGCCATCTGGGGCTGGCGGCTCCTCACCCACCGCCCCTTGCAGCGCGAGCGCATACGCCTGCTGTTCTGGATGCTCGGCGTGCTGCTCGCCGCCGGTTGCGTTGCCGCCCTGCCGCGCAGCTCCGCCTGGCCGCTGCCTGTTGGACTCGGCGGCGTGGTCGGCGACTGGATGCTTCGCTTCCCTGCCTGGCTTGCCGGCGGCGCGCTCACGGGAGCAATCCGCGCCGCAATCGCGCTTGCGGCCGGCGGGGGAATGCTTTGGTGTTTTGCGATCGCCGCCGGCTTCGGATGGCGCAGTGAGGACCGCGGCGCCGAGGATGCGAGCGAAGATGACCACGCGCCGGCATCGATCTCGCTCGGCTGGATCACGCACGGTTTGCTTAGCCTCAAAGCGCGTGTCGCGCGCGCGTTCACGCGGCGGGCGGCGCGCGCACCGGTGCGCACCGAGGCGCCGGCGCAGGGCCGGATCGAACCGCGCTTCGAGGCTGGCGGCCGCGCCGCAGCGCCGCCGCGCGCCTCCCCAGAAGACGACGAGCGCGACGACGTGGACGCCCAGGTCGGCGCGTCCACGAACACGCAGGCGCCGCGCAAGCAGAAAACAGCCCCGCGCCCGCCGCGACGCTCGAACGGCGGATACGTGCTGCCCTCGCTCGAGCTCCTAGCGGCGCCGAAAGCTATCGGGCGCGCCATGCTGAGCACCGACGCGCTGCAGGCGAACGCCAGCGCGCTGGAGGGCGTGCTCGGCGACTTCGGCGTGCGCGGCGAGATCATCAATGCCCGGCCGGGTCCGGTGGTCACGCTCTACGAGCTCGAGCCCGCGCCCGGCATCAAATCGTCGCGCGTGATCGGATTGGCCGACGATATCGCTCGCTCCATGAGCGCGCTGTCCGCACGCGTCGCGGTGGTGGCCGGACGCAATGCCATCGGGATCGAGCTGCCGAACCCGACCCGCGAGAAGGTCTATCTGCGCGAACAGCTCGCCAGCCGCGACTACATCGACACCAGCGCGAAATTGCCGCTCTGTCTCGGCAAGACCATCGGCGGCGAACCGGTGATCGTCGATCTCGCGCGCATGCCGCACCTCTTGATCGCCGGCACCACCGGCTCGGGTAAGTCGGTGGCCATCAACACGATGATCTTGAGTCTGCTCTACCGGCTGCGGCCGGACCAGTGCCGGCTGATCATGGTCGATCCGAAAATGCTCGAGCTCTCCGTCTACGACGGCATCCCGCACCTGCTCACTCCGGTGGTTACCGATCCGAAGAAGGCCGTGGTCGCGCTCAAATGGGCGGTGCGCGAGATGGAAGAGCGCTACAAGAAAATGTCGAAGCTCGGCGTGCGCAACATCGACGGCTACAATGCGCGGGTGAGCGAGGCCAAGACGAAAGGCGAGAAGCTCACTCGCACCGTCCATACCGGCTACGACAAGGAGACCGGCGAGGCCATCTACGAGACCGAGGACCTCGAGCTGGAGCCGCTTCCGTTCGTGGTGGTCATCGTCGACGAGATGGCGGATCTGATGATGGTCGCCGGCAAGGATATCGAGGGCGCCGTGCAGCGCCTGGCGCAAATGGCGCGCGCGGCCGGGCTGCACGTGATCCTGGCGACGCAACGGCCCTCGGTCGACGTCATCACCGGTACGATCAAGGCCAATTTCCCGACCCGGATCTCGTTCCAGGTCACCTCCAAGATCGACAGCCGCACCATTTTGGGAGAGCAGGGCGCCGAGCAGCTGCTCGGCCAGGGCGACATGCTCTACATGGCGGGCGGCGGCCGCATCAGCCGCGTGCACGGACCGTTTTGCTCGGACGAGGAGGTGGAGAAAGTCGTCCGCCACCTCAAATCGCAAGGCACGCCGCAATACCTCGATGCGGTCACCGCGGCGGACGAGGAGGATGAAGACGGCAATCCGGTCTTCGACGCAACCGGCATGGGCGAGGCCGACGGCGGCGATCTTTACCAACAGGCGGTGCAGGTCGTGCTGCGCGACCGCAAGGCCTCGACCAGCTACATCCAACGCCGGTTGCAGATCGGCTACAACCGAGCGGCCTCCCTCATGGAACGCATGGAGAAGGAAGGCGTCGTCGGCCAGGCCAACCACGCTGGCAAGCGCGAAATCCTGGTCGCCGAGGAGGAAGCCGCGCGATATTGAGGCTTACCTAACGGCCGTTAAGGCCTTTTTTGCCGGATTGGTCGTCTTCTCGCCACACGGGCCGGCTACCCGACCTGAGGGGACCGGGAGAGGGACCATGGCTGGCACGGGCCAGGGACTGTTCGTCGGGGTGGCGGTGCTGGGCCTGGTCACGCTGGGATGGGCGGCGAACGCCGAACCCATTCCCCTGCCGACACCTGCGCCGTTGCCCAAGGAGAGAGGCGCCGCGGCGAGCAAACCCGCCGCGCCCGCGCAATCCGCTGCGCCCGCACAATCCGCCAACTCGGGCCTGGCGGCCGGGGTGAGGTCGCTGTTTCATCTGGATAAGGACCCGGAGCCGGCCGCGACGCCGGCGACGACCAGCACCAGTTTCACGTCCGCGCAGCGCGCGCAGGTCGACAAGGTCAGCGCCTATCTCTCGAACATGCAGCAATTGATCGGCGATTTCGTCCAGGTCGGCCCCGACGGCTCTCGCGTCAAAGGCGAGTTCTTCATTCAGAAGCCCGGCAAGGTCCGCTTCGAATACGAGCCGCCAAGCCGCATCGAGATCGTTGCCGACGGACAATCGGTTATCGTGCGCGATCGCAAACTTGCCACCCAGGACCTCTATCCGCTGTCGCAGACGCCGCTGCGTTTCCTCCTCTCCGAGCGGATCGACCTCATGCGCGAGACGAATATCATCGGGGTACGCGCCGACGATACCTTCGTGACGATCACCATCGAGGAGACGCAACCGCTCGTCGGCACCAGCCGATTGGTGATGATGATGGGCGCCAAGGATTATCAATTGAAGCAGTGGACCATTACCGATCCGCAGGGCTACGACACGACGGTCGCGGTCTCCAATCTCGATAATAGCAAGCGGCCGGATCCCAGCATGTTCAAGATCGATTACACCCGTTACATCCAGTAACGGTATCAGTCCCCGCGCATCAGTCGCCAGACCCCGCTTGACCTTCTGCAAGCGATCGCCAATTACACGCCGCTAGCGCTGCGCTCGCCTGATATCCAATGCGGCTGACAATCACGACCTGGAACATCAATTCGGTGCGGCTGCGCATCGACACCGTGGCGAGATTCGTCAAGACGGTGCGACCCGACGTCCTCTGTCTGCAGGAAACCAAGTGCCCCGACGACCGCTTTCCGTTCAAGCGCTTCAAGCGGCTGGGCTACGAGCACGTGGCGCTCAACGGGCAAAAGGGCTATCACGGCGTCGTCGTTCTATCGCGCCTACCGTTCGAAAGCTTCGCCATCCAATCGTTTTGCGGCAAGACCGATTGCCGGCATATTTCGGCCGTGCTGGGCGAACGCGCCGGCCTTCGCGATCCTATTATCGTGCATAACTTCTACGTCCCCGCGGGGGGCCCCCTCCCCGATCCGGCGCTGAACCCGAAGTTCGCGCACAAGCTTTCCTTTCTCGACGAAATGCGCGCGTCCGCCGCGTTGCGCTGTGAGAACTCGAACCGGATGATCCTACTCGGCGATCTCAACGTCGCGCCGCTCGAGCACGATGTCTGGAGCCACAAACAAATGCTCCGCGTGGTCTCGCACACACCGATGGAGTGCGAAAAGCTCGTCGCCGCCCAGCATGCCGGCGGCTGGATCGACGCGATGCGCATGTTCGTTCCCGAGCCGACCAAGCTCTACACGTGGTGGAGTTACCGTTCGCTCGATTGGGAAACCGCGGACAAAGGCCGCAGACTCGATCACATCTGGGTCGCCCCCGCGCTCGCCGACCGGCTCGCCGGCATCGAGGTGATGAAGCGTCTGCGCGGCTCGCCGCGGCCCTCCGATCATGTGCCTGTGACGGCGACGCTGGAGCTGTAAATGCTCTCGTGAATAGAGCTCAGGGGATCACTTCGGTTGGTGGGCGTCCAGGAACGCGCCCACACTGGCGATCTCGCGCGTCGCTAGATCGAGCCGACCGGCAAGAGTCTCGCGCAGCTTGCGCGCGGCGTCCGGAAAGCTGTCCAACATCCGGATGAAAAGCGGCCGGGAAATGCACAGCACGGCCGCCGGCTCCAGCGCCGTGGCGGTCGCCGTTCGCGTCGTCTCGGCGAACAACGCCACCTCGCCCAGGAGCGTGCCTGGGCCGACGGTCAGCTCGTTCCCGTCCTCCGCCGCCTGGAGACTGAATCGGCCCGCTTGGACGACGTAACCGCCGTCCGCTGCCTCGCCGGCGCTGAACAGCACATCGCCCGCATTGAGGTGGCGGGTCTCCGCGCCGATCGCCAAAATGCGCAGCGCAGCGCGCCCCAGCGGACCAATCGTCGGCACGCGTTCGAGAAAGGCGATGTCGTCGTCAATGGCCATGGGGCGGCGCTATGGCACCAGCTTGTACCCGCCCGCTTCGGTGACCAGAATGGCAGGGCTGGCGGCATCTTTCTCCACCTTCTGCCGCAGCCGGTAGATGTGCGTCTCGAGTGTGTGAGTGGTGACGCCGGAATTGTATCCCCAAACTTCCTGCAGCAGCGTCTCGCGCGAGACCGGCCGCTGCCCGGCGCGATAAAGATACCGCAGAATCGCCGTCTCTTTCTCCGTGAGGCGGACCTTATTGCCCTTGGGATTGAGCAGAATCTTGGAGCTCGGCCGGAACGTGTACGGGCCGATGGTGAAGACCGCGTCCTCGCTCGCCTCGTGCTGGCGCAGTTGCGCGCGAATGCGCGCCAGCAGCACCGCGAAGCGGAACGGTTTGGTCACGTAGTCGTTGGCGCCGGATTCGAGGCCGAGGATGGTATCGGAATCCGTGTTGTGCCCAGTCAACATGATGATCGGCGCCTTGAAGCCGTTCTTGCGCAGAATGCGCACGGCTTCGCGTCCGTCCACATCGGGCAAACCGACATCCATGATCACGAGATCGATCTGCCCGGCCTTGGCGGCTTGCACCCCCTTCGTGCCGTTATCGACGGCAATCGACTCGAACTCCTCATGCAGCGCGAGTTGCTCTACCAGAGCCTCGCGCAACTCGGAATCGTCGTCCACGATCAGGATTTTGCGGGTATTTGTCATGTCTCGGCCCCAGGAACGGCATTCCTCACGGCATCGTCCCGGCACGGCATGGCGCGAAATAGAGCATTCGAGGGGAAAAGGGCAAGCTGGATTGCTGGGCTCATATTCGTTCCGCGCTAGGATTAACTCATGCCACGGCGGGCGCTTTCCCTGATCCGCGTGCGGGCCCTGCCGGGCAACCGCACCCGTGGCGTCCTCCTCGCCGGGCCGCGGATGCTGCCGGTGGTGCTCGGACGGGGAGGCATCCGCGCCAACAAATTCGAGGGCGACGGCACAACCCCGCGCGGCAAATTTCGGCTCATCCGCCTGTGGTGGCGGGCGGATCGCCATCCGCGCCCACCCACATTGCTGCCGGCCCGGCGCATTGGCCCTACCCTCGCCTGGTGCGAGGATACCACCGACCGCCGGTACAATCGACCCTTCCATCGTTCGGCCGGTGACGGCGGCGACCGCCTCTGGCGCGACGACCACCTCTACGACTTCATCATTGAGATCGATCACAACACCCGCCCGCGGGTGGCAGGCCGCGGCAGCGCGGTATTCGTGCATGTGGCGCGGCCCAACCGAGGGCCGACGGCGGGATGCGTGGCGCTCACGCGCAACGACCTCCAACGTCTGCTGGCGGTACTGGCGCCGCGCACACAGATCGCGATCGACATCTAGAGCGTGTGACCTAACTCCTGGCTTGTCGCAGGCGCCCGCTGCCCGAAGATGGCGGTCCCTACCCGCACATGCGTGGCGCCGAACGCGATGGCGAGCGGAAAATCCGCGCTCATGCCCATCGACAACAGCGATAGCCCATTGCGCCGTGCGATCTTGGCCGTCAGCGCAAAATGCGGTGCCGGCGGTTCATCGACCGGCGGCAGGCACATGAGCCCGGCGATGGTCAGACCGTGGCGTTCGCGGCAGGCCGCAATGAAGGCGTCAGTCTCTTCCGGCAACACTCCCGCCTTCTGCGCTTCGCCCCCGGTATTGACCTCGACGAACAGCGTGGGCGCGCGGCCTTGCTTGGCGATCTCCTTGGCCAGCGCCTCGGCGAGACTTGCCCGATCGACGGAGTGGATGGCGTCGAACAGCGCGACCGCCTCCTTGGCCTTGTTGGACTGTAGCGCGCCGACGAGATGGAGCTCGATGCCTCCATGGCGTTGCTTGAGCGGCGGCCACTTCGCCTTCGCCTCCTGCACGCGGTTCTCGCCGAATATCCGTTGGCCCTCAGCGATGACCGGCTCGATCGCATCCGCGCCGAATGTCTTCGAAACGGCAACGAGCGTCACCCCGGCCGGATCTCGCCGCGCTTCGGCACAGGCGCGCGCGATCTGATCGCGGACCTTCGCCAGAGGAGTTTCGACGAGATTCGCGGCGCCGCTCATGGCGCGATCCTAGCACGCGGCGCGCCGTTTTCCGCCCATGAGCTCACGTCAACTCACGCGCCGTCGTGGAAGATGATGCCCAGCGTGTGGCGGCGGCCCGAGCGCAGGCGGCTCACGCCGTGGCGCATGTTGACGCGGTAGGTCCCGCGCGTGCCTTGCACCGGCCGATGATGCACGGGGAAGATGACGCCTTCACCTTGCGCGAGCGGAACGACTTCCGCCCGCGACTGCATGCGCGGCCGCTGCTCGGTGAGCACGAATTCGCCCCCGGCGAAGTCTTCGCCCGGACGCGACAGCAGAAAGGCAACCTGCAGCGGGAAGACATGCTCGCCATAGATATCTTGGTGCAGGCAGTTGTAGTCGCCGACGCCGTAGGCGAGCAGCAACGGCGTTGGCTTGCTCTGCCCGGCCTTATGACAGCGAGCGAGATAGGCCGCGTGCTCGCCCGGAAACCGCACGCCAATCCCCAGCGCATCATTCCAGCGGTTCGCAACGTCGGCGAGCGGCGGATAAAGCGCAGCGCGCAGCGCCGCCACTACCTCGGGCAGCGGATAGGCGAAGTATTTGTATTCACCGCGTCCGAAGCCATGCCGTGCCATCACAACGCGGCTTCGAAACGACGCGTCCGACGCGTAGCTCGCAGCGAGGGCCGCGCATTGCTGCGGGGTCAGCAGCGCCCCGGTCGTGGCGCAGCCGTGGGTATCGAGCTGCGCGGCAATGCCCGCCCAATCGAGCGCGGCAATCGGCGCGGTTAGCGCGTCTGCGCCGACGGGAGGCGCAGACCGGCGCTCGGCGGCAAGTAGCCGGGTCATACGGCCTTCTCCCGCGTCAACAAAGCGCGCTTGCGCGCAACGCCCCATCGATAGCCGGAGGTCGACCCATCGGTGCGCACCACCCGGTGGCAGGGAATCGCGACGGCGATGCCATTGGCCGCACAGGCTTGTGCCACCGCGCGCACAGCTTTGGGCGCTCCGAGCCGCTTGGCAAGATCCCGGTAGCTCGCCGTCGCTCCTGCTGGGATGGCACGGATTGCCTTCCACACCCGCTGTTGGAACGCGGTGCCGCGGATGTCGAGCGGGAGATCGAGGCCCTGCGCCGGCGCCTCGACGAAGCCGACGACCTTGGCCACGAGCTGGTCGAAGTCTTGGTCCCCGCCGAGGAGCTGCGCCTTGGGAAAGCGGTCCTGTAGGCCGCGCACCAATGCCTCCGCATCGTCGCCGAACTCGATGGCGCACACGCCTTTGTCCGTCGCCGCGACCAGAATCGCACCGAGCGAGCATTGGCCAACGGCAAAGCGAATGACGTTGCCGTTACCGCCGCTGCGGAACTGCGTCGGCGTCATGCCGAGCAGACCGGGCGCGGCGGCGTAGAAGCGGCCGTTGGAGTTGAAGCCCGCGCCATAGATCGCTTGCGTGACGGTGTCGCGCGACGCGAGCTCCTCGCGCACGCGCTTCGCCCGATCGCCGGCGACATAGGCTTTGGGCGTCACGCCGGTGACCGCTTTGAACACGCGGTGGAAGTGGAAGCGGCTCATCCCGGCCGCCTGCGCCAACTCATCGAGCGTCGGCGGCTCCTCCGCCTGCTCGATCAGCCGGCACGCCCGGGCGACCACGGTTGCGTGCGCCTCGGCCAACCCAGGCGCATTGGGGCGGCAGCGTTTGCACGGCCGAAATCCGGCGCGCTCGGCCTCGGCGCAGGTTGCATGGAACATGACGTTCTCTCGCCGCGGCAGACGCGCCGCGCAGGAGGGCCGGCAATAGACGCCGGTCGTGCGCACGCAGTAAACGAACGTGCCGTCGGCAGCGCGATCACGCCGTTGCACCGCTCTCCAGCGGCTGTCGTCGAGCGAGGGCGGCGCTGACCTTTCGTCGGCTCGCATCATCAAGGACATGGACTTGCTCCATCAGGTTCGCGGCGGATCACGTCCGCCTCGCCTGGCAATCTATGGATCCCAGCCGCGCAAGCACTCCGCTCCTTGCTCCCAAATCAGAGATAGGCAGGCCACCCGATTTCCGCGAGATTGAGGCCAGGAGCAGCGGCCTATTACACCCTATATTCGAACGAACGGCGGACGAGATTTGACCGTTGTTCCCGACTTGAGCGAGCAGCGACAGAGATTGAGATTGCGCCGGCCACTAATGGTTGACCAGAGCCTCCCTGCTGCCCTAGTGCCTTGGTAAACTTTCGGCAGGCATACTCATTCCATGGTCATCGAACGCTACAACGCTCGCGAGGCGGAGGCCCGCTGGCAAAAGGTGTGGGATGAGCGGGGCATCTTCGCCACCCGCAACGACGATCCGCGCCAGAAATACTACGTGCTCGAGATGTTCCCGTATCCGTCCGGGCGCATCCACATGGGACACGTTCGCAACTACACCATGGGGGATGTGGTCGCGCGCTTCAAACGCGCCATGGGGCTGAACGTCCTGCATCCCATGGGGTGGGACGCCTTCGGCATGCCGGCCGAGAACGCGGCCATGGAGCGCAAAGTCCACCCGAAGGCGTGGACCTATCAGAACATCGCCGCGATGAAGGCGCAGCTCAAATCCATGGGGCTGTCGCTCGACTGGGCGCGCGAGATCGCGACCTGCGATCCCGCCTATTACGAGCACCAACAAAAGATGTTTCTCGACTTCCTGCGCGCCGGGCTAGTCGAGCGCAAGCTCGGCAAGGTGAACTGGGATCCGGTCGACCAGACCGTGCTCGCCAACGAACAGGTGATCGACGGGCGCGGCTGGCGCTCGGGCGCGCTGGTCGAGCAACGCGAGATGCCGCAATGGTACTTCGGCATCACAAAGTTTTCCGAGGATTTGCTGCAGGCGCTCGACCGGCTCGATCGCTGGCCCGAGAAGGTGCGCGTCATGCAGCGCAACTGGATCGGCCGATCGGAGGGGCTACTCGTTCGCTTCGCCCTCGATACCGCGACGACGCCGAACGGCGAAGACGAGCTCGAGGTCTTCACGACGCGCCATGACACGTTATTCGGCGCCAAGTTCATGGCGCTCTCGCCCGACCATCCGTTGGCGGTCGCCGCCGCGGCCAAGAACCCGGCGCTCGCCCAATTCATCGCCGAGTGCAAACGCCACGGCACCGCGCAGCAATTGATCGATACCGCGGAGAAGAAAGGTTTCGACACCGGCATGAAGGCTGTCCATCCCTTCGATGCCGGTTGGAAGCTTCCGGTCTATGTCGCCAACTTCATCGTCATGGACTACGGCACCGGCGCGATCTTCGGCTGTCCCGCACACGACCAGCGCGACCTCGACTTCGCCAACAAGTACGGCCTCGGCAACACGCCCGTGGTCTGTCCGCCAGGTCAAGACCCCAGCACTTTCGTCATCACCGATGCCGCCTATGACGGCGACGGGCGCATGATCAATTCGCGTTTTCTCGATGGCATGACCGTCGAAGAGGCGAAGGCGGAGGTCGCGCGCCGCCTCGAGCACGCGTCCCATGCCGATCGGCCGGTGGCCACACGTCAAGTCAATTTCCGGCTGCGCGACTGGGGCATTTCGCGCCAGCGCTACTGGGGCTGCCCCATCCCGGTGATCCACTGTGAGCGTTGCGGCATCGTGCCAGTGCCGCAGAGCGAGCTTCCGGTCACCTTGCCCGACGACGTCGACTTCGATCGACCGGGCAATCCGCTTGACCGTCACCCCACTTGGAAAAACGTGGCATGCCCGAGCTGCAGCGGGCCGGCGCGGCGCGAGACCGACACCATGGACACGTTCGTCGACTCGTCCTGGTATTTCATCCGCTTCACCGATCCATGGACGACGCGTCCCACCAACCGCCCCGTCGCCGACCGGATGATGCCGGTCGATCAGTATATCGGCGGCATCGAGCACGCCATCCTGCACCTGCTCTACAGCCGCTTCTTCACCCGCGCCATGCGCGCGACCGGACACATCGATCTCGATGAGCCGTTCACCGGCTTGTTCACGCAGGGAATGGTGGTGCACGAGACCTATCAGGCAGCCAACGGCGAATGGGTCGTGCCCGCCGAGGTGAAGGTGGAAGGCGCCGGCGAAGCGCGGCGCGCTTCCCTGATTGCGAACGGCGAACCGGTGACGATCGGTCCGATCGAGAAGATGTCGAAATCGAAACGCAACACGGTCGACCCGGACGACATCATCGCCAGCTACGGCGCCGATACCGCGCGCTGGTTCATGCTTTCCGATTCGCCGCCCGAACGCGACGTGATCTGGACCGAGGAGGGCGTGCAGGGCGCCTGGCGTTTCGTGCAGCGGCTATGGCGCCTCGTGCGCGAGGCGGCAGAGGTCGCCGCGCCCGCCGGATCGCCGCGCCCGTCGCGCTTTAGCGAGCCGGCACTGGCGCTGCGCAAGGCGGTCCACCGCGCGCTCGCGCGCGTGTCCGAGGACATCGAGCGGCTGCGCTTTAACGTGTGCGTCGCCCATATCTACGAGTTTGCCAATGCCTTCCAGGCCTCGCTCGCCGACCTCGAGAGCGAGCCAGCAGCGGACTATCGCTGGGCGGTGCGGGAGGCGGCTGACATCCTGGTTGCGCTTTTCCACCCCATGATGCCACACCTCGCGGAGGAGTGTTGGGCCGCGCTGGGGCATAAAACGCTAGTCGCATCAGAGGCTTGGCCGCAGCTCGAGCCGGATCTGCTGATCGAAAGCACGATCACACTTCCGGTCCAAATCAATGGTAAGAAGCGCGGCGATGTCACAGTCGCCAGAAATGCAGCCAAAACCGAGATCGAGTCCGCCGTCTTGGCGCTCGATGCGGTAAAACGGGCGCTCGATGGGAAGCCGCCCAAGAAAGTGATCGTGGTACCGCAAAGGATCGTCAATGTGGTGGCATGAGGGGGGGTCGGCCGGTTGCAGCCGGGGGGAATGCGCGGGCGCGCATGCGTCATGCGCCCCATCGCAGCGGAGCCTATTTCGGGCTGTGGCCGCCCTGGCGATTGCCGCGCTCGCGGGCGGTTGTTTCCAGCCGCTTTATGGCGAGCAATCCCCCACCGGCGGGCCGGTCCTGCGCGACCAACTCAGCGCCGTCGACGTCCTGCAGATCTCGGCACCGAAGGGAACCGACGAGTCGCGGATCGCGGTCGAAATCCGCAACGCGCTCCTCTACGACTTCACCGGCGGCGGCTATGCGGCCCCCCCAACCCATCGCTTGAAGATTTCCATCGCCTCGACCCGGGTGTCGATCATCGTCGATGTCAACACCTCGCGGCCGGACGTCGAAAACTACGGGCTCAATGCGAGCTACACGTTGACCGAAATCGGGACTGGCAAGATCGTGGTGACCGGCACGACCTTCGCCCGCGTGTCCTATGACATCCCGGGCCAGGAGCAGCGATTTGCCCGCGTCCGCGGATTGCGGGACGCCGAACTGCGTGCCGCGAAAGTGATCGCCGACAACATCAGGTCGCGGCTTGCCTCTTATTTCATCGCCGGGACGTAAGCGCTCACCTCGCGATCCTCTATCGCAAGAGTCTCGGTCGCGGCGGCCGCGTCCGCAATTCGCTCGCGGCGGCACCAGCGAGAGGTGCTGGCGATAGATCTCATGGTCGCGCTGAAAGCCTCCGAAATCGAAAGATTCCTCGCCCGCCCCGATCGGCCGATCGTGCTGGTCTTCGGCCCCGATGCGGGCCTAGTTCGCGAGCGCGTGGAAGCACTGGTGCGCAAATCGGTCGATGACCCGAAGGATCCGTTTCAACTTGCGCGCCTCGATGGCGACGAACTCGCAAGCGAGCCGACGCGTCTCGTCGAGGAGGCGAACACGATTCCGCTCTTCGGCGGCCGCCGCGCCGTCTGGGTCAAAGCGGGCGGGCGCAACTTTGCTCCCGCGTTGGAGGCGCTCGTTGCCACTCCCCCGCCGGACTGCCGCGTCGTTATCGAGGCCGGCGATCTCAAGCGCAGTGCGCCGCTGCGCGCCATTTGCGAGCGCGCAAGACAGGCCGCGGCGCTGCCGTGCTACCCCGATGCGGAAAGAGACTTGCTCCGTCTCATCGACGACGAGTTGCGCGAATTCGAGCTTGCCATTTCGCCGGATGCCCGCGCCGCCCTCGTTCCGTTGCTTGGCGGCGACCGTCTCGCGTCGCGCCATGAAATCCGCAAGCTCGCGCTGTTCGCGCGTGGCAAGGCGCGCGTCGAGCTGGACGACGTCGTCGCAGTCGCGGCCGACGCCTCGTCATTAGCCGTCGACGGCGTGATCGATGCTGCCTTCGCCGGTCGCACCCGCGAACTCGAAGCGCAATTCGGCAAGGTGCGCACCGCCGGCACCGCGCCCGGCACGATCTTGTCGGCGGCGCTGCGGCACGTCGCGCAATTGCATCGGGCGAGGCTTGCCATCGATCAAGGCGCCTCGGTCACCGAGGCCGCCGGAGGCATCCAGCCGTTCGTCCATTTCAACCGCAAGCCCTTGGTCGAGTCGGCGCTGAGGACGTGGAGTTCGACGCGGCTTCAACGCGCGATGGCGCGGCTGGCCGAAGCTATGCTCGAAGCGCGCCAACAGTCGGCAATGGCGGACGTGATTGCGCAGCGCGCGTTGCTGATGCTCGCGGTCGACGCGCGGCGGAAGGAATGATCCGATTCGATCGCCGCGTCAGTTCCTCTCAAGCCGCCGCAGCACCCCATCGAGCTGATCGAGGTTGCTGTAGTGGATGCGCAGCACGCCGGCGTCGCCGCGGTGATCGATGACGACTGCAAGGCCAAGCGCGTCGGATACTCGCCGCTCGAGCGCAATCGTATCGGCGGTTTTCATGGCGCGCGTCTTGGCCGCCCTGCTCTTTGCGGAGCCGCGATCCTTCGCCAACGCCTCCACTTGACGAACGTTGAGGCCGCGATCGACGATTTCGCGCGCCATCTCTTCCGGATCGGAGGCGCCGATGAGCATGCGCGCGGCGCCGGCCGTAATCTTGCCGGCATGGATGTAGGCTTTGACCGGCTCCGGTAGCTTCAACAGGCGCAGCGTGTTGGTGACGTGGCTGCGACTCTTGCCGACAATCCTGGCGATCTCCTCGTGGCTATGACCGTAGTCGCTCGCCAGCGCCTGATATCCGCCTGCTTCTTCCAGCGGATTGAGGTCGCTGCGCTGCACGTTCTCGATGATGGCAAGCTCCAGCGCTTCGCCGTCGCTCGCTTCAATTGGCACGATCGGGATGTCATGCAACGCGGCGCGTTGGGCCGCTCGCCAGCGTCGCTCGCCGGCGATGATCTCGTACGCATCCTTGACGCCGCGCAGCGCACGTACGACCACCGGCTGGATGATCCCGTGCTGTTTGATCGACGCGGCGAGCTCATCGAGCTCGGCATCCGCATAATTGCGGCGGGGATTGCGCGGATTGGGCCTGAGATATTCGATCGGCACGCGCCGTTGATTGCGGGCGCGCTCCGTCGTCGTCGCCGTTTCGGCGCCGACGTCGCCCATGAGCGCCGCCAGCCCGCGCCCAAGTCGCGATCGGCTCTCGTCTGCCATCGGCGTTCCTCCCGAATCGTTTTGCGTCACGCCGCACCGTGCTGCTGATCCGCGTCGATGATTCCGTCGGCGCGCAGCGGAGCCGCGATCAATTCCTTCTCACGCTGAATGATCTCGGTCGCGAGGCGCAAGTAAGCTTCGCTGCCGACGCATTTGAGATCGTAGACCAGCACCGGCTTGCCGTAGGATGGCGCTTCCGATACGCGCACGTTGCGCGGGATGATCGTGTCATAGACCTTTTGTTTGCTGTTCGCCCGCACGTCGGCGACGACCTGGTTCGAGAGATTGTTGCGCGCATCGTGCATGGTGAGCACGATGCCGTGAATCATCAGTTCGGGATTGAGCGTGGATTTCACGGTCTCGACGGTCTGCAAGAGCTGCGACAATCCTTCGAGCGCAAAGAACTCGCACTGCAGCGGGACGAGGATCGCGTCCGCGGCCGCCAATGCGTTGACGGTGAGCAGGTTGAGCGACGGCGGACAATCGATCAGCACATAGCTGAACTCGCTGACGCCCGGCGTTTGCGCGCGCAGCGGCGCGAGCGCGCTGCGCAATCGAAAAGCACGATCGCGTTCCTGGCTGACCTCGAGCTCGAGGCCGGAAAGGTCGAGCGTCGACGGCGCGATCGAAAGCCGCGGGACGGCAGTCGTCAACACCGCGTCCAATAGGCTCGCTTCGCCCATCAACACGTCATAGGTCGAGTGGCGACGGCTGCGGCGATCAATGCCGAGACCGGTCGAGGCATTGCCTTGTGGATCGAGGTCGATGATCAACACTTGCTCGCCGATCGCCGCCAAGGCTGTGCCGAGGTTGATCGCTGTCGTGGTCTTGCCGACGCCACCCTTCTGGTTGGCAATCGCGATCACGCGCGGCGGCGCGGGATTGGGAATGCGGTTCGCAAGTGGGATGACCTGCGGCGCTTCTGGCGCCGACTGAGCCGGCGAGTCCGCGTGATCGGTCATGACGGTCGGTCCAGCATCATCGCATCGCTTTGCGAATCGGATGGAATCTTATGGCGTTGTCCCGCGGCGCTCCACATTCCGGATCACAACAATGCGGCCGGCCGGATCAGTACGGCTGGGAACGAGCGTCGCGTCCATGGCCCAAGCCTGCGCACTGGGCGACTCGCGCGCCTCTCGCAGCTCAAGCTCTGCATGTTGCCCCTTCGGGAACAAGGCTATTGCGCCGCTTTTCCCCAGAAGCGGAAAAGTCTGCTGAAACAAGTACTTGAGGGGGGAGACGGCGCGCGCGGTGATGACGTCCACCGGCCCCTCGAAGGTCGGGACGAATTCCTCGATACGCATGGCCTCTACGCTTGCGGGCGCCGCGGTCAGACGCTGAGCCTCGCGCAGGAATGCGGCTTTTTTGCCATGACTTTCAATGAGATGGACATGAGCACCCGGGGTGCCGGCAAGAGCGCAGGCAATCACCAGGCCGGGAAAACCGCCCCCCGACCCGAGATCGACCCAAGTGCGCGTATCGGGGGCGAGCTCGAGGAGCTGGAGCGAATCGGCAATGTGCCGCGTCCACAGATTTGGCACCGTGGAGGGCGCAACCAGGTTTGTTCTTTGCTGCCATTCCAGCAGGAGTGCGACAAACCGATCGAGGCGCTCCAGTGTTTCACGTGAAACCGGCGTGAGCGTGAGAGCGCGCGCGCGATCGGCGGGAGCGGTGAGTGGCGGGGCCTGGGCCGCGCGCTCTTCTCGCTTGCGCTTTCGACCGCGAGAGACCCCCTCCCGCATCAGCTTCCGGCGGCCGCGGTTTTGGCGCGCCGGCCGTTGCGTTTGAGGTGCGCCGCCAGGAGGGTGAGGGCCGCGGGTGTGATGCCGTCGATGCGCGCGGCCTGGCCGATCGTGCGGGGGCGCGCGAAATCGAGCTTTTGGCGAGCTTCGATCGAGAGGCCGGGCAACTGCGAATAGTCAAGATTATCGGGCAGCGTTAGGGCTTCGTCCCGACGGTAGGCGGCGATATCGGCCGCCTGGCGCGAGAGATAGACGTCGTATTTCGCATCGATTTCGAGCTGCTCAGCAATTTTCGCTGGCACATCGCTGAACTGAGGCCAGATCTTTGCCATATCCGGGATCCCGATGTGGGGGTGCGATAGCAGTTCGAACGCGCTCCGCCGCTGGCCATCCTTATTGAGGGCAAGCCCGTGGCGATCTGCCTCGCTGGGGGTCAGCGAAACCGACCGAGCGAAGTCGCGAGCCGCGGAAAGAGCCATCATTTTCAACTCGTGTCGGCGGCGGCGCGCGGCACCGATGCAGCCGATCCCAACACCCCGGCCGGTCAAACGTTGGTCCGCGTTGTCGGCGCGCAGCGTTAGGCGATATTCCGCGCGGGAGGTGAACATCCGGTACGGCTCGGTGACCCCGCGCGTGACTAAATCGTCAATCATTACAGCAAGATACGCCTCAGCGCGGTCGAACGTCACCTCCCCGCTTCCCCCCGCTTGGGCTGCCGCATTGAGGCCCGCGACCAGACCTTGGGCCGCAGCCTCCTCGTAGCCGGTGGTGCCGTTGATTTGCCCAGCCAAGAACAGGCCCGGGAGGCGTTTCGTCTCCAGGGTTGGCCTTAGTTCGCGCGGATCGACGTGGTCGTACTCGATGGCGTAACCCGGCCGGAGCATGCGGGCGTTCTCAAGGCCCGGAATGGTCGCGATCAGCGCGGTTTGGACCTCCTCTGGCAACGAGGTCGAGATCCCATTCGGATAGACGGTGGCATCGTCTATCCCTTCCGGCTCGAGAAAGATCTGGTGGCCGTCGCGCTCGCCGAAGCGCACGATCTTGTCCTCGATCGATGGGCAATAGCGCGGTCCCTTGCTCTGGATCTGACCCGAATACATGGGCGAACGATGCACGTTCTCGCGGATGATCTGGTGCGTCGCCGCGGTCGTCCGAGTTATACCGCACTGGACTTGCGGATTCTCGATCCGCTCAGTCAAAGTAGAAAATGGCTCCGGCGGCTCGTCCCCGGGCTGCATCTCCACCGCCGCCCAGTCGATAGTGCGGCCGTCGAGCCGTGGCGGCGTACCGGTTTTGAGTCGCCCGAGCGAAAATCCGAGCCGCTCCAACGTCAGCGCTAGGGCGACCGCGGGCGCTTCGCCGACGCGCCCGGCCGGCATTTGTTGCTCGCCGATATGGATGAGGCCGCGCAAAAACGTGCCCGTCGTGAGCACGACGGCCCCCGCTCGCAGTTCGCGCCCATCCGCGAGCTTGACCCCGGCGATTCGCTTGTCGGAAATGATGAGATCGTCAGCCTCGACCTCGATCACCACGAGATTCGCTATCGCCGACACCGCCTGCTGCATGGCGGCGGCGTAGAGCCGGCGGTCCGCCTGGGCGCGCGGCCCGCGCACCGCCGGTCCTTTGCGCCGGTTGAGCACCCGGAACTGAATGCCCCCAAGATCGGCCACGCGGCCCATAAGACCGTCGAGGGCATCGATCTCCCGCACGAGGTGGCCTTTGCCGAGACCTCCTATCGCGGGATTACATGACATTGCGCCGATGGTCGCGAAGCGATGCGTGACCAGCGCCGTCTTCGCCCCCAAGCGCGCTGCGGCCGCCGCGCCCTCGCAGCCGGCGTGTCCGCCGCCCACGACAATGACATCGAAGTGGCTGTCCATACGTTTCAAGCCTTCGCGCGCCGAGCTTCTACTTAACTACGAGGCGATCGTCTATTTCGCCGCCTCCAACATCCCCGACCCCAGAGAGGATTCGCGTGACCTAAGTTTCACGTGAAACGTGGAGACGGATTGGAGTGTGCACATCGTGCCTCCTTGCACGGGCGAACGCTTCGATGTCTCGCTTCGAATGATAAATTCTCGCCGTCGGGGGCCCGTTTATTTCCCGATGCAGAAATCGCGAAAGATCACGTCCAGAACATCCTCAACATCGACGCGTCCGAGCAGCTTGCCCAAGGCCCGGGCTGCCAGACGGAGCTGTTCCGCCATTATGTCCTCACGGCCTTCCTCGCCGGCCCGCTGGGCGTCGCGCAATGCGATGACGGTCTCCTTCAGATGTGCGCGCTGGCGCTCGCGCGTGACCAGGGCCGGTTCGGGAGTGAAAAAACCATCGGCAAACGCCGCGACCGAGTTAACCAACTCGTCCACTCCGGCCCCGGTCGCACTCGAAACAAGGTTAACGTTTTCTGTATTGTCGAATTTAGATTCAATTCTTCGTCTCTCGCTGTCAGAAACGAGATCGATTTTGTTGACCACCAGCCAAGTCGCGGCGCTCGATGCCGATGGTGGCATCCCGGCTTGCGTCGGCGGGTCCCCCCGCTCCACTTGCGAGGCATCGAGGACCCAAAGCACCAGGTCGGCGTCGGCGGCCCGCTCGCTTGCACGCCGCACGCCTTCGCGTTCGACCGGGTCGGTCGTTTCCCGAATTCCCGCGGTGTCGAGCATGGTGATGGGGTAGCCGCCGAGATCGAGATGCAGTTCCAGGACGTCGCGCGTCGTTCCGGGGAAGGGCGACACGATCGCAGCCTCGCGCCGGGCGAGCCGATTGAACAGGGTCGACTTGCCCGCGTTCGGCGGCCCCGCGATAGCGACGCGCAGCCCCTCGCGCAGCCGTTCGCCATGCCCTGCGCCCGCCTTGCTGATTTCCCCGGCCAGCGGCCGAATGAGCTCGAGCGAACGCGCCATCATGTCCTTTGGCACGTCCTCCTCGTCGGAAAAATCGATCCCGGCCTCGACAAGCGCCAACGCCTCGATCAGGCGCTGCCGCCAGCTCTCGGCGCGCTCCCCCAGCAAGCCCCTGAGGTGCTGATACGCCTGGCGCCGTTGCGCCTCGGTTTCCGCTGCGACGAGATCAGCCAGGCCTTCGAGGGCAGTCAAATCCATGCGCCCATTCTCGAACGCGCGGCGCGTGAACTCCCCTGCTTCCGCGGGGCGCAATCCGGCGAGCTTTGCCAACGCCGCGAGAACGGCTGCGATGACGGCGCGACCGCCGTGCACGTGCAGCTCCACCATGTCTTCACCGGTTTCGCTGTTCGGCGCGGGAAACCACAGCGCAAGTCCCTCGTCGACCATCTCGCCGGTCACCGGATCGCGCAAGCGTGCGAGCGAGGCGCGCCGCGGCTGCGGCACGCGGCCGACCACCTGTTCGAGGGCCATGCGCGCACGCGGACCGGAAATGCGCACGACTGCGATCGCCGCCGGCGGCCGGCCGGAAGAGAGGGCGAAAATGGTATCGCGGTCGCTTATCATTCCCGGTGCTTGAACCTTCCATAACTTGCCGGCGGGATCACAGCGAAATAGCTATAGGTCAGCGGAAAAGCCTATTCATCCATGCATTCGCCGCGTCTCGTGCGCTGAACCAACCGTACCCGCAGGCATTATCCTCAGATGTCGACCGATTTAGCCGCCACTTCCCACGAGAACCGGCTCGCGCGCGAGACGAGCCCCTATCTGCTGCAACACAAGCACAACCCGGTCGATTGGTGGCCGTGGGGAACCGAAGCGCTGGCCGAGGCGAAACGCGCAAACAAACCGATTCTGCTCTCAGTCGGTTACGCCGCCTGCCATTGGTGTCATGTCATGGCGCACGAGAGCTTCGAGGACGCGGACACCGCGAAGGTCATGAACAATCTCTTCGTCAACATCAAAGTGGATCGCGAAGAGCGTCCCGACATCGACCAGATTTACATGTCGGCGTTGCATCATCTTGGTGAGCACGGCGGTTGGCCGCTCACCATGTTCCTCACTCCCAACGGCGAGCCTTTCTGGGGCGGCACTTATTTTCCCAAGACCGCGCGGTATGGAAAGCCTGCCTTCGTCGACCTCCTGCGCGAGGTCGAGCGTGTGTTCCGGCAGGAGCCGCAAAGCGTGGAGCAGAATCGCAGCGCACTGATGGCGCGGTTAGCGGAAAGCGCGCGCGCCACGGGACACGTCACGATTGCCGCAGCCGACCTCGACCGTGCGGCCGATCAGCTTGCCGGCATGATCGACCCCGTCAACGGCGGCATGCGCGGCGCGCCAAAATTTCCGCAGGCGATGATGCTCGAGTCTTTGTGGCGCGCGGGGGAGCGCACGAGCACCGCGCGTTATTGCGCCGCCGTGGAGCTCACGCTCACCCGCATCTGCGAGGGCGGCATCTATGACCATCTCGGCGGCGGGTTTTCCCGCTATTCGGTCGACGAGCGCTGGCTGGTGCCGCATTTCGAAAAGATGCTGTATGACAACGCGCTGCTGCTCGAGTTGCTCGCGCTCGCGTATCTCCGCTCCGGCAACGAGCTGTTCCGGCGCCGCGCACGAGAGACGGTGACTTGGCTGCGCCGGGAAATGACGACGCCGGAGGGCGCGTTTTGCGCCTCACTCGACGCCGATTCCGAAGGCGAGGAGGGTAAATTCTACGTTTGGTCGCTCGACGAGGTGACCACGACGCTGGGTCGGGAGGACGCAGCGTTCTTTGCGGCACACTACGGCGTGACCGCCGAAGGCAATTTCGAAGGTCACAACATTCTCAATCGCCTCCAGCATGTCCCGCGGAGCGCGGAAGACGAGCAAAGGCTCGCGGCGCTGCGCGAGAAACTTCTCAGAGTGCGGGAGGAGCGGGTGCGGCCGGGCCGCGATGACAAAGTGCTGGCGGACTGGAACGGCCTGATGATTGCCGCGCTCGTCAACGCCGGCCTCGCCTTGAACGAGCCGCTCTGGGTCGAGATGGGCGCACGCGCGTTTCTTTTCATCGATGCCAAGATGAGCCACGGCAAGCGCCTCGGCCATTCCTGGCGCGCCGGCAAACTCATGCTGCCGGGGCTCGCCTCCGATCATGCCGCCATGATCCGGGCGGCACTGGCGCTTTACGAGGCAACCGCCGAACACGGTTACCTCGAACGCGCGCTCGACTGGCAGGCGACGCTCGACCGGCATTACGCCAATCCTGATAACGGCGGCTATTTCCTCACCGCGGACGATGCCGAGGGCTTGGTAGTGCGGCCGAGCGCCACCACCGACGAGGCGACGCCCAATCCCAACGCCGTGGCGGCGCAGAATTTGATCCGGCTCGCAGTGTTTAGCGGCCAGCACGCCTGGCGCGATAAGGCGGATCGGTTGTTCGCAGGCATCGCGGCGAGCGCGGCGGAAAACCTGTTTGCGCATCTCGCGTTGCTCAACGCGCTCGATCTGCGCCTGCGGGCAGCCGAGATCGTCGTGACCGGGGAGGACGAACGCGCGAGCGATCTTCTCGCGACGGCGCGTAGGCTTCCCTTCCTGGACCGCGTGGTGTTACGCGCGTCGCACGCGCTGCCGGCCGAACATCCCGCTCACGACAAGATCAAGACCACAGCACGCAGCGCGGCCTTCATCTGCATCGGCGAGACCTGCTCGCTACCGGTGAGCGAACCTGACGCCCTCGCCGCCGCCGTTCGCGCGGCGCGCGGCTGATCAAGCGTTCATCGACTCGAAGAAGTCGCCATTGGTCTTGGTGTTGCGCAGCTTGTCCAGCAGGAAGTCGATCGCGTCCATCGTTCCCATCGGGTTCAAGATGCGGCGCAAGATGTACATTTTCTTGAGCTGATCGGGCGGGACCAGCAGTTCTTCCTTGCGCGTGCCCGAACGCGTGATGTCCATTGCAGGGAAGGTGCGCTTGTCCGCGACCTTGCGGTCGAGAATGATTTCGGAATTGCCGGTACCCTTGAACTCTTCGAAGATCACCTCGTCCATGCGGCTGCCGGTGTCAATCAGCGCGGTGGCGATGATGGTGAGCGAACCGCCTTCCTCGATGTTGCGCGCAGCGCCGAAGAAGCGCTTGGGCCGCTGCAGGGCGTTGGCGTCGACGCCACCGGTGAGCACCTTGCCCGATGACGGCACCACCGTGTTGTAGGCACGTCCCAGGCGGGTGATCGAATCGAGCAGG
>DASSGH010000137.1:0-19335 GCA_035693615.1 Xanthobacteraceae bacterium | reverse complement strand
CTTCTGAACCGCCACACCAGCGCCGGCGGCACGTCGCGCGTGCGGTGCAAGCGCTGCCGCGGGGCACTTGTATCAGCATTGAGATATTGCGGCGGCATCAGATCTGCAGCCCCTGTTCGGCGGCAAAAGTCTTGAGCCGTTCGCGGATCGGCTGGCTGCCGGTGGGGCTCTCGATCAGCGGCTCGATCAGCGTCGCCGCTTTGCGCGCGTCGAGCTCGAGCAACATGGCCTTGACCGGTCCGACCGCGGAGGGCGAGAGCGAGAATCCGCGATAGCCGATGGCGACCAGCGCGAGCGCCCCGATCGGTTTGGAGGCGAGCTCGCCGCACAACGTCACCGGCTTGCCGTGCGCGCGGCCCTTGTCCGCCACCGTCTTGAGCGCGCGCAAGACTGGCGTCGAGATCGCATCGAAACGCTCGGCGACCCGCGAATTGCCGCGATCGGCGGCATAGAAGAACTGCACGAGATCGTTTGAGCCGACCGATAGGAAGTCGACTCGCTCCAGCAACTCGTCGAGTTGGTAGAGCAGCGAAGGGACCTCAAGCATGGTGCCGATCTCGACACGCTCGGGAAGCTTGTGGCCGTGCCGGCGCAAATGGGTGAGCTCGCGCTCGACCAGCGACTTGGCCTCGTCGAACTCCTCGACGGTGGCGATCATCGGAAACATGATGCGCAGATCGCGTCCGCCGCCCGCGCGCAGCAACGCGCGGATCTGGCTGCGCAGCAGACCCGGCCGGTCGAGGCCCAGCCGTATGGCACGCCATCCGAGCGCCGGATTCTCCTCCTCCACGTTGCGCATGTACGGAAGCACCTTGTCGCCGCCGATGTCGAGCGTGCGGAACGTCACCGGTCTATCGCCCGCGGCATCGAGCACGGCGCGATAGAGCGAGAATTGCTCGGCGGTGCGGGGGAAGGTCGCCGCCACCATGAATTGTAATTCGGTGCGGAACAGCCCGATTCCGGCGGCGCCGGTCTCCTCGATATGCGGCAGGTCGACGGCAAGACCGGCGTTGATCATCAGCTCGATCTTCTGGCCGTCCCTGGTTACGCACGGCTTGTCGCGCAAAGCGAGATATTGCAGTTGCCGGCGCGCGCGCAGCCGCACGCGCTCGACATAAGCAGCCTCCATGTCGGGCGACGGCCGCAGGTGCACGTCGCCGTTCGCGCCGTCGACGATGATGGCATCGCCGGGATCCGCAACGCCGGTGGCATTGGCGATCTCGCCCACCGCCGCGATGCCGAGCGCGCGGGCGACAATCGCCACGTGCGAGTTCGGGCCACCTTCTTCGAGCACGAGGCCGCGCAGGCGCTTGCGGTCATACTCGAGCAACGCCGCCGGGCCCATGGAGCGGGCGACCAACACGGCGTTTTCCGGCAACCGGTCGCGCGACGGCGCGTAGTCCTTGCCGAGCAACTGGTGCATGAGGCGGTTGGCGAGCTCGTCGAGGTCGTGCAGGCGCTCGCGCAGATACGGGTCGGTGGCGCGCAGCATGCGCGCGCGCGTATCCGACTGCACGCGCTCGACTGCTGCCTCGGCGGTGAGGCCGGTGGCCACGGCTTCTTCCAGGCGGTGCACCCAGCCGCGGTCGTAGGCGAACATGCGGTAGGCCTCGAGCACGTCGCGGTGCTCGCCGCCGTCGACCACTTCGCCGCGCTCGAGCAGGACGTCGAGATCGGAACGCATGGTCTCGACCGCGGCTTCCAGCCGCTTAAGCTCTTTCGGCACGTCGTCGGCGATGAAATTGGTGATCACCACGCGCGGCTCGTGCAGCACCACGTGCCCCAGCGCGATGCCCTCGTTGAGCGCGGTGCCCACGAGGTGCAGCGGGCGGCGGGCGGCGGGCTCGGCGCCCGGCTGGGCGATGGCCGAGAGCTCGCCCGAGGCGATCATCTCCGCGAGCACCATCGCGGTCGTTTGCAGCGCCTCCTCTTCTTCCTCGGTGTAAGTGCGCCGCGCCCGGTTCTGCACCACGAGCACGCCGAGCGTGTTGCCGGCGCGCAGGACCGGCACCCCGAGGAACGAGTGGTAGATCTCTTCGCCGGTCTCGATCCGATAGGAGAACGCGGGATGGTTCTGCGCGTCCGAGAGGTTGACCGGATTCGCCTCGCTGGCGACCAGGCCGACCAAGCCTTCGTCGGAGCGCAGCACCGTCTGGTGCACCGCCGCTTTGTTCAGGCCTTCGGTGGCATAGAGCTCGAGCGTGCCGTCGACCCGCAGCACGTACACGGAGCAAACCTCCGCCACCATATTGGCGGCGATCAGCACCACGATCTTGTCGAGGCGCTCCTGCGCGCTGACCGGCTCCGCCATCACCTCGCGAAGCCGACGCAACAGCACGCGCGGACCGCCGAGCGCGCCACGCATGGCGTATCCTCGGTTCAGCTCATCCGGCCGAGGTGTCAGGCCCTCGGCTCGACCAAGTCAGGAAACAGTAGCCGCCGGGTCCGGGCGCCCACAGGGGCTACAATCCATCACGCCGTATAGCCAATGCGGGGAGGGCCGGGCAAGCGAAAGGCGTCTTACCACGCATAGCTTGCGGAAATACGACCGCAGGCAGCGCGGAATTCGTCGCTGTCGAGAAGAGCGGCATAAACTTCGCGCAACCTCGGCACGGGCGGAAGCTGCAGGCCCTTGCCCGATAGTCGTCCCTGCGGCCCGAACACCCGTTCCTGCGCCTCGGCGATCGCGTCTGCTCCGGCTGCTTGTTCGAGCGCGGCGGAGCCAATGCCGGCGGTCACACGTTCGAGAAGGAGATCGCGCCCGAGCAGGGGTAGGTGGGTCATGTCGCTGCCGGCCAACAGCTTGGCCAAGCGGTGGTCGGGATGCCGGGCGTCGACCAGGGCGGGTTTGACGGTTCGGAACTGAAAGACTTCCTCGAACGTGCACGGCGCCGTCTCGAGACAGTGCGCGAGCTCGCTTGCTTCCTCGGCGAGGTAGTAACGGTTGAGGCTGTCAAACCAGACATAGCGATAGCCGTGTTTGGCGAGAAACGGTTCCCATGCCGGCCAGGCCGGCGCGAGCGTGTAGGGTGCAAGCGCCTCCACCACGACCACCTTCGGCCGAAAGCTCTGCCAATCGCCGTTGAGCAGGACCTCCTGCTCGGCGCCTTCCACATCGACTTTGAGAAATTCGAACACCGGCGGCGCGTGCTGGCGGCAAAGCTCCTTCAAGGTCGTGACCGGCATGGCCATGGCCTGCGAGGATTTTCCGAATTGCTGATGCGCCGCGCGGGCGTGGGCTTCGATCATGGTCGAGAGGCCGTGGAAATCCTCGACCAGATAAAACATGGCCTCGCCGACGCTTGCGCCGAGCAGAGCTTCGACGTGTCGATCGCGCGGCCGGATCGCTGTGCTCAGACGCGCGAGCTCGGGATTGGGCTCGACCGTAACCCCGTGCCAACCCTCGAGATAGAACGCGAACGAGGCGTTGTCGTAAACCGGGTGCCCCGATCCGATATCGATATAGAAGCCATCGCTGCGGCCGCCGAAGCAGCGCATCAGGTAGAGGTCCTCGAACCGTTGGGCATAAGAGATGGTCGGCTTGGCCATGCGTCAGGTCCGCAGACGGAGCGCTCGCGCACGTGCTGCAGCGCATCGACGACCGGAGCGTATCATTTGTCCAGTTCGTAAAGGCTGTGCAGCGTGCGCACCGCGAGCTCGGTATAGTTGGCGTCGATCAGCAGCGAAAACTTGATTTCCGAGGTGGTGATGGCGCGGATGTTGATGCCTTTTTCCGCCAGCGCCTTGAACGCCTTGGCGGCGACGCCGGCATGGCTGCGCATGCCGATGCCGATCACCGAGATCTTGGCAACGTCGTTTGCGCAGTCGAGCCGTTCGTAACCGACGTGCTCCTTCGCCTTGGTCAGCGTCTCGGTCGCGCGCTGGTAGTCGGACGCCGGGACGGTGAATGTCACGTCGGTCGTCGCCCCGTCGGCCGAGACGTTCTGCACGATCATGTCGACGTTGATATTGGCCTCGGCGAGCGGACCGAAAATGGCGGCGGCGATGCCGGGCTTGTCCTGCACCCGCCGGATCGAGATCTGCGCTTCGTCCTTGGAGAAGGCGATGCCGGTGACGACTTGTTGTTCCACAATCTCCTCCTCGCCGCAGATGAGCGTTCCCGGCGGCGTCCCGTGCGGGTCGATGTCCTCGGGCTTCTCGAAACTCGACCGCACGAAGATGCGCACATTATGCACCATTCCGAGCTCGACCGAGCGCACCTGCATCACCTTGGCGCCGAGCGAAGCGAGCTCCAACATCTCCTCGTAAGCGATCCGTTCCAGGCGTTGCGCGCGCGGCACGATGCGCGGATCGCTGGTGTAAACGCCATCGACGTCGGTGTAGATGTCGCAGCGCTCGGCCGCTATGGCCGCCGCGATCGCGACCGCGGAGGTGTCTGATCCGCCGCGTCCCAGCGTGGTGATGCGGCCGGTCTCCTTGTGCATGCCCTGAAAGCCTGCGAGCACGGCGACCTCGTGGCGTTCCTTGAAGCGCTTGACGAGCTCGGCGCCGTTGACGTCGAGGATGCGTGCGGCGGCGTGGGCGTTGGAGGTCAGGATCGGCAGCTGCCAGCCCTGCCACGAGCGGGCATTGACGCCCAAGCCCTCGAGCACGATCGCCAGCAGCCCGGCGGTCACCTGTTCGCCGGAGGACACGACCGCGTCGTATTCGCGGGCGTCGTGCAAGGCGGCGGCCTCGCGGCACCAGCCCACCAGCCGATCCGTGGCCCCCGCCATGGCCGAGACCACGACGGCGACCTCGTGGCCGGCATCAACCTCGCGCTTGACGTGCCGCGCGACGTTGTGGATGCGCTCGATATCGGCAACCGAGGTGCCGCCGAACTTCATAACCAAGCGGGCCATGGTGGGCTTGCGACTTCTCCGGCGCAGTCGAGGCGTGCTCCGCTTTACGGCAAGCCCTCGCGCAAAAAGGCGCGTATACATACCGGGGGAGGGCGCATGGCCGCAACCGCGACTTCGGAGAAGGATCGATGGCGAGCAGGACCAAGCCCGCAAGTGGCTCAACCGTCGATGAGGCGGAGGTGGTGCGGTTTTCCGCCCGCGCCGCCGAGTGGTGGGATCCGCGCGGCGAGATGGCGATGCTACACAGGTTCAACCCGGTGCGGCTCGCTTTCATCAAGCAGGCAGCATGCCGGCAATTCGGCCGCGAGGAGCCGCGCCTTGACGCACTCGCGGGCTTGCGCGTACTCGACATCGGCTGCGGCGGCGGCATTCTGAGCGAGCCGTTGGCGCGCCTTGGCGCGGCGGTGGTGGGCGCCGATCCCTCGCCGGCCAATATCGAGGCGGCGAAGCTGCATGCGGCGGAGGTCGGCGTTGCCGTGGACTACCGCGCGAGCACGGCCGAGGCGCTTGCGGAGCAAGGCGAACGCTTCGACATCGTGCTCGCGATGGAAGTGGTCGAGCATGTCGCCGATCTTGGTCTCTTCGTCGGGAGCTGCGCGCAGATGGTCAAGCCCGGAGGCCTCATGATCACCGCCACGCTCAACCGCACGCTCAAGAGCTTCGCCCTGGCGATCGTTGGCGCCGAATACGTGCTGCGCTGGTTGCCGCGCGGTACGCACCGATGGGACAAGTTCGTTACGCCGAACGAGCTCGAGGCGGCGCTCGAGCGGCACGGACTCGCCGTCATCGACGAGACCGGCGTCGTCTACAATCTCCTCTCCGATCGCTGGCAACTCGCGAGCGACATGGATGTGAATTACATGGTGGTCGCGGAACGCGCGGCCTCCTGATTGGCTCGCAGCGGCCAAGTTCCGATGCTCGATCCTTCGTGGCTGTGGGCCCTCTTCACCATCATCGCCGCTGCCGCGCAGACGGTGCGTAACGCCACCCAGCGCGAGCTGACCGCCAAGCTCGGCACGGTGGGCGCGACCCACGTGCGGTTCCTCTTTGGCTTTCCCTTCGCGCTCATCTTCCTCGCCACGGTGATGCTCGCGCTCGGGCAAGACCTCCCGCACCCGCCGGCGAGCTTTTGGCCCTGGGTCGCTGCTGGTGCGCTGACGCAGGTCGGCGCCACCGCGTTGATGCTTGCGGCCATGAACGACCGCTCTTTCGTCGTGGTCTATGCCTACATCAAGACCGAGCCGGTGCAGGTCGCGCTGTTCGGTCTCATCTTTCTCGGCGACGTGGTGACGCCGGGAATGGCGGCGGCGATCCTGACCGCCACCGCCGGCGTCATCATCATGGCGATCAAGCCTGGCACGCAGTCGAGCTTGACGGCGACGCTGCTCGGCCTTGCCTCCGGCGCCATGTTCGCGCTGTCGGCGGTAGGATTTCGCGGCGCGATCCTTCGCCTCGAGGGGGGAAGCTACGTCATGGCCGCGACCGTCACGGTGGTCGTCGGGCTCATGCTGCAATCGGTCCTGCTGACGCTCTACCTGCGGCTGCTCGATCCGCAGGTGCTCGCCGCGATCGTGCGCGCCTGGCGGCCCTCGCTGGTCGCCGGTTTCATGGGCGCACTCGCCTCGCAGTTCTGGTTCCTGGCCCTTGCGCTGGCCACCGCGGCGAGCGTGCGCACGCTGGCGTTGGTCGAAGTGCTGTTCGCGCAGGCGATTTCACGCTTCGTGTTCAAGCAGGCGATGACGATGCGCGAAGCCGCCGGCATCGTGCTGATCGTGATCGGGGTGGCGCTGTTGCTGTGGGCGCATTGACGCTCAACGCGTGGCGTAATCGCGCCGCGGATGGCTTTGGCTAATTGCGCTCGTCCGGCAGCACGGGCAACGGGTGGAATTCGATTCCCTCCTCGTGCAGCTCTTTGGCCTGATCCGGACTGGCCTCGCCGTAGATCGAGCGATGCTCGATCTCGCCGTAATGCATCTTGCGCGCTTCCTCGGGAAATTTCTGGCCGACGTAATCGGCGTTCTTTGTCAGGTGGTCACGCAGCTCCTTCAGCTTGCTGCGAAACTCTCGCTCCTGCGGTGACATCATCGCGACCGGGGAAGCGGGCTCGGCGGCCGGCGGCGGCGAGGGGGGTGCGGCCGACGGGGGCGGAGCACCGTGTTTTTTCGCACCCACCACACCCGGGGTCATCAGTGTCTTTTCTACCTTAGCGGAATTGCAAACCGGGCAGGTGATCAGGGCGGCCTTGGCCTGTCTCTCGTAGGCGGCCGAGTTCTGAAACCAGCTTTCGAACACGTGCGCTTTCTCGCACGCCAGCGCGTAGCGGATCATGAAAGGCCTCGCACGGCGCGCAGATGAGCGGGCTCGGCCATGGGCTCGATGATCTCGAACCGCCGACCATGCTGGAGCGAGGGGATCTTGGCGCGCGCGGCCGTGACTTCGGCGGGATCGATCGCTGCCAGGATCACGCCCGGCTCGGTGCCGCCTTCGGCGAGAATGCGGCCCCATGGGTCGACGACAAGAGAATGGCCGAACGTTTCGCGACCGTTCTCGTGCTTGCCGCCCTGCGCGGCCGCCAGCACGAAGGCGCCGTTCTCAATCGCACGGGACCGGACCAGTACGTGCCAATGCGCTTCCCCCGTTTGTTTGGTGAAAGCCGAGGGAATGGCGAGAAACGAGCAGCCGGCTTCGGCGAGCGCGCGGTAAAGAGCGGGGAAGCGTAGATCGTAACAGATGGTCAGCCCGAGCCGTCCCCACGGCAGGTCGGCGGCGACGCCGATCTCGCCCGGGCGGTAGCTGCGCGATTCGCGATAGCTCTCGCCGCCGTCGAGTTCGACGTCGAACATGTGGATCTTGTCGTAGCGCGCAACGATGTCGCCGTTGCGGTCGATCAGGAAAGAGCGGTTCGCGGCCTTTTCCGGCAGCAGCTTGATGGCCAGCGAACCGACGTGAAGGAAGATGCCGAGCTTGCGTGCAAGCTCGCGCAAGGCGGCAAGGGTGGGATCATCCTCCTCGGGCGCGATCGTCGCGAACAGCCGCTCGCGCTTGATCTCCAAGATGTTGGTCATCTCCGGCGTGAGTACGTAGTCGGCGCCGGCGCTCTTGGCATCCTTGATCAGCCGTACCGCGGCATCGAGATTGGCCTGCGGCGACAGGCCCGAGCGCATCTGCACGAGACCCGCGGTGAAGGTCACAGACTTGCCTGTGCTCATGCTGAGGGCCTTTTGTCGGCCGCCGCGGGTGCATCGTCGCGGGCGAGCAGCGGATCGAGCTTGCCCGCCCGATCGAGCGCGGCAAGGTCATCATAGCCGCCCACATGGGTCGAGCCGATGAAAATCTGCGGCACGGTCATCCGTCCATTGGCACGCGCCACCATCTCGCTCCTCCGCTTCGCATCGCCCGTCACGTCAATCTCGGTGAACTCGACGCCCTTGCGCGACAGCAACCGCTTGGCTGCGTGGCAATACGGGCAATAGCGGGTGGTGTAAATCTCGATCATGGTGCGGGGTCGTTGCTTTATATGGGAGTGCGGCTTCCCGCCACAACCCGCGCGAAAACCAGCACGTCGACGCCGGCGGCACCGGCCCGCAACAATGCCCGTGCGCAGGCATCGACCGTGGCGCCCGAGGTGAGCACGTCATCGACCAGGAGCAGCTTTCGGCCGACCACCTCCGCCTTGCCCGCGGCCGGCACGCGGAAGGCGCCCTGGACGTTGTGTGCCCGCTCGGACTTGTCGAGCCCGACCTGCTGCGGGGTTGCCTTCACCCGCTTGAGCGCCCCATGGGCGACGCTCCTGCCGCTCGTCTCGGCAATGACATGGGCGAGCACCGCCGACTGGTTGAAGCGCCGGGCCCATTGCCGGCGCCAATGCAGCGGCACCGGAAGGAGTGCATCGGCATCTGCGATGAGCTCGCGGCCGGCCCGCGCCATCCAGCGTCCCATCATCGGCGCGAGGTCGAGCCGGTCGCCATACTTCAAGGCATGCACGAGCTTGCGCGCGATCTCGTCGTAGCGCACGGCGGCGCGGGCGCGATGATACGCGGGCGGATCGGCGATCGCTTCCATCGACAACAGACCAGGTCCGCCATCGAACGGGAACGGAATGCCCAGCCGGTCGCAATACGGCGGCGCGATGAATGAGAGCCTGGACCAGCAGGCGGGACACAGCCCGGCAGCGCCGACCGGCTCGCGACAGCTGGGGCAGAGCTGCGGCAGCGCCACGTCGACGAGCAGGCCGAAGCTCGCGCGCAACGCGCTCTTCAGCCGGGCAAAGCGCTTGGCCGGGATCTCGGCGATTTCCCCCTGCATGTGCGTTACGCTAATCCCTGGCGTTGCCGAGCTCAACGCCATCGCGGCGACGGCGCGCGGGCGAGCCGCCTAGTGCCCGGTTTTCGAAGTTCGTGATACAGCGCGGCACACTCGGGCACGAACTTCGAAAACCAAAGGGCACTAGCAACTTTATGGTTTTAGTGCCGCTTTTCGATTTGAAATTCCTGAGGCGGACTCGCGGCACAGGGTGCAGGAATTTCAAATCGGCAGCACTAGCCTCTGTCGTCTGTGCGCGGCGGGCGTGCTAATGCAGGGCGATGGTTTCCCCGCGTCCCATCATCTTCGACCGCGCTCGCCAACGCGCGTATCGCTCGCGCGCAGCGGCGCTGGGTCCATCGACATTTCTGATCGAGCGCGTGGCGGAAGATCTCTCCGATCGGCTCGCCGCAGTGCTCCGCCGTTTCGATTGCGCGCTCGACCTCGGCACGCCAACCGCCGCGGTCCGTCGGGTTCTCGCGGCGAGCGGGAAGGTTGGCACAATCATCGCCGCCGAGGCGGCGGCGGGTAGCGCCGCGTGGCCTCTCGACTGCGGCGAGGCGCAATCCGGCGCGCAGCTTGCCGTTGTGGCCGACGAGGAGGCCCTGCCGTTCCGCGACGCTTCGCTTGACCTCGTCGTGTCGGGCCTTGCCCTGCAGTTTGTCAACGACCTGCCCGGCACGCTTATCCAGATTCGCCGCGCGCTCAAGCCCGACGGACTCTTGCTGGCGGCGCTTGCCGGCGGCGAGACGTTGACCGAGCTGCGCCAAGCCTTCGCGGCGGCGGAGGCCGAGGTCGAGGGCGGCATCTCGCCGCGTGTCATTCCTTTCCCCGACGTGCGCGAAATGGGTGCGCTGCTTCAGCGCGCGGGCTTCGCGCTCCCGGTGACCGATATGGATCGGGTGACGGTGCGTTACCCATCGCCGATCTCGCTGATGCACGATCTGCGCCGCATGGGCGCGACGAATGCGCTGCGCGAGCGCAGCCGACAGCCGCTCAAGCGTGCGACCTTTAGGCGGATGATCGAGACCTACGCCGAGCGTTTCGCCGATCGCGATGGCCGCATCCGCGCGACCTTCGAGATCATCTGGCTTTCCGGCTGGGCCCCGCACGAGAGCCAGCAGAAGCCGCTCGCGCCCGGCTCGGCGCGCCGACGATTGGCCGATGCGCTCGGGACCAAGGAAACCCGGCTGCCGCGCGATGGGGAGCGCTAGTCAGGTTTCAGGCCGCGGACGTTTTGGCCGTGCGGGCTCACAACAGCGCCATCAAGTGAGCGATCAGCGGCTCGTCAGCAGGTGGCATCGGGTACTCCCGCAATCGGTTTGGGCGCACCCATGCCAACGTTTGCCCTTCCAGCGGCGTGACCGTTCCCTGCCAGCGCCGACAGACATAGAGCGGCATCAGCAGGTGAAAATCCGGGTAGCTGTGGCTGGCGAAGGTGAGCGGGGCGAGGCACGTCTCATCGACGACAATTCCCAGTTCCTCCTTGAGCTCGCGGATCAAGGTATTCTCCGGCCGCTCGCCGGCTTCGATCTTGCCGCCGGGAAATTCCCACAACCCGGCCATAGGCCTCCCTGCCGGGCGCTGCGCGATCAGCACGCGGGCGTCGGCATCGACGAGAGCGCAGGCGGCGACAAGGATGAGGTTCACGCTCACGAGCTTCTAGATCGAGGGTGGAAGAGGAGCGATCGCCGGCCTCCCCGCCGGTGAGGGTTGCCATCATCAGCGCCGTCATGAACGGATGAGAACACCGGGCGACCTCGCGCGCCGCTCACGTCAGGAGCGATAGTCGCCGTTGATGGCCACATAGTCTTTGGTCAGATCGCAGGTCAGCACCCGGTCGCGGCCGCGACCCAGCCCCAGCGCCACCTTCAGCGTGATCTCGGGTTTCTTCATCGCCGCCGAGACTGCCGCCTCGTCGTAGCGCGGATCGCGCTCGCCCCGGTGTGCGACGCGGATGCCGCCGAACCAGATCGAGAGCCGGTCGCGGTCGGCGCGTTCGCCGGCTTTGCCGACCGCCATCACCACGCGGCCCCAATTGGCGTCTTCGCCGGCGATGGCGGTCTTCACCAACGGAGAATTGGCAATGGACAGCGCGATTTTCCGCGCCGAGGGTTTGGACACGGCGCCCTCGACGATGATTTCAACCAGCTTGCGCGCGCCCTCGCCGTCACGCGCCACCTGCTCGGCGAGGTTGGCGAGCACCGCGTCGAAGGATTTGCGGAAGGCTGCAAGCCGCGGATCGGACAGGTTGGCGATGCGCGGCGCTCCGCGTTTCGCAGCCGCGCCGGTCGCGAACGCCAGTAGCGTGTCCGAGGTCGAGGTATCTCCGTCGATCGTTACCGCATTGAACGTGTCGGCGACGCCCTGCTTGAGCAGGGATTGCAACACGCGCGCCGAAATCGGCGCGTCGGTGAAGAGGAAGGAGAGCATGGTGGCCATGTCGGGGGCGATCATGCCGGCGCCCTTGGCGATGCCGCAGATGGTGACCGGCGCGGCGCCGATGCGCGCTATCGCGGCGGCGCCTTTGGGAAACGTGTCGGTGGTCATAATGGCCTTGGCCGCCTCGTGCCAGGCGCCGGGTGCGGCGTTCGCCACCAATCGATCCATGACGGCAGCAAACTTGGTCGCGTCGAGCGGCTCGCCGATCACGCCGGTCGATGCCAGAAACACCTGCGAGGGTTTGCCGCCGGCCGCGCGCGCGGCGATGTCGGCCGTGTGCTTGGTCGCGGCGCGCCCCGATTTTCCGGTAAAGGCATTGGCATTGCCTGAATTGACGACGAGCGCGCTCGCCGCGCCGGCTTTCAAATGCGCGCGGCACCAATCGACGGGGGCGGATGGACATTTCGAGCGCGTGAATACACCGGCAACCGTGGTGCCAGGCTCGAACAGCGCCAGCAGCACGTCGGTGCGTCCCGGATAGCGGATTCCCGCCGCGGCAGTCGCGAGCCGAACGCCCTCCACCGGCGGCATGTCGGGAAACTGCGCGGGAGCAAGCGGCGAGACGGAAGACGCCATGATGTTCTCTCATCGTGGCCGAAGGCGGCCAAGGGGAGCAACCGATATAGCGAATTCCATCGATCGCTTCACGCCGTCCCGGCCACGCTATCGGGGGGAGGGCGAAGACTGTCGTCCGCTTTGCGGGAATGGTTGTCGTGATGAGATCGACGAATATCCCGACCGGGGCTGGTCAGTTCTTCTTCTGCTCGGCTGGGGTGTTTTGCCCGACTGGCTTGTTCTGCTCGGCTGGCTTGTCGAGGCGCTCGATTTTGGCGCTCTGGCGCAGCTTGCTGATGAAGTCGGTTTGCGCCTTGCGCGCCAAAAAGGCCTCGATCTGATCCTTCACCTTGTCGAATTCCGGCGGCTGCTTCGTGCGCCGGTCCTCGACCTTGATGACGTGCCAGCCGAATTGCGTCTTCACTGGATTGGAGAGCTGTCCCGGGTACATCTTGAACGCCACATCGGCGAATTCGGGCACCATCTGATCCTTGGTGAAATAGCCGAGGTCGCCGCCCTCGGCGGCGCCGGGATCCTTGGACTTCTCCTTGGCTAGCGTTGCGAAATCAGCGCCGCCCTTGAGCTGCTCGAGAATGGCCTTCGCTTCGTCTTCGCCCTCGACTAGGATGTGGCGGGCACGCACTTCTTCCTGCCCGGCCATGGATCGCACCGCCTCATCATAGGTCTGATGCAAGGCTTCGTCGGTGAGCGCAGTCTTGGCCTCCTGCTGCAACTCGTATCCCATCAAGAGCTTGTTGCGCAGGAACGCCAATCGGCGCTTGAAGTCGGGATTGTCGGCCAGGTTCTTCTTCTCGGCGGCCTGCGTGACCATGATGATATCGGCGAGGTAGGAAATCAGGTTTTCGCGCTTGGCCTCCGGTGAAGCGGCTTGCATCTCGCCGCCGACATCCTCTTCGGCGAGCGCAAGATCCCCTTGCGTGATGTCAACGCCGTTGACGCGCGCAATGACCGGGTCGGACGCCGAGGCCGGCGCTTCCGACGACGAGTTCTTCGAGCAGCCGCAAACGGCCGGCGCGATGAACAGCAGTGCCGCCATGGCGGCAAACGCGAGCGGCCGCCGGCGCGGCGCGAAACGGGGCAGCACGGTTGGGCAGGTCATGGCGTATCCTGGATCGAGCGGCCATCGGAGAAGCGCCGGACAGTTAGGTAAAACGGCGCTGCTTGGCAATCGCTAAGCGACATTGTGACGAGAACGTGAGCGTTTTGGTGGCCGATTGACAAGGGTGTGGCCCCCTCCTATCTCTCGACGAAACCTGGCCGATCCGACCGCAGCCGCCGCCGTTTGCATGAATGACGATCGAAAAGGGCGGCATTTCCCGCATTCCACGGCCACGGACGCTCGCAGGCAGGCGCTGTTGCAACGAAACCCGCCTTCTGTCGTGGAGTTCCTTCCCGTCGGATTTGGTAAGGTGTGGCAGCAACACCTGCGAGGACGCGAAGGGCTCATTGCATGATCGGCGCCATTGCCCGCAAGTTGTTCGGTTCTTCGAACGAGCGGCGGATCAAGTCCTATCTCCCGCGGGTTGCGGCGATCAACGCGCTTGAGCGCGACCTTGAAGGGCTTTCGGACGAGGCGCTGCGTGCGCGCACGGACGCGTTCAAACAGCAGGTGGCGGAAGGAGCGAGCCTCGATGACATTCTGGTCGAGGCATTTGCCACCTGCCGCGAGGCCGCCAAGCGCACGCTCGGCCAACGGCACTTCGACGTGCAGCTCATCGGCGGCATGATCCTGCACGAGGGGCGGATTTCGGAAATGAAGACCGGCGAAGGCAAGACGCTGGTCGCGACGTTGCCGGTGTATCTCAACGCGCTTGCCGGGCGCGGCGTGCACGTGGTGACGGTGAACGACTATCTCGCCAAGCGCGACGCCGAATGGATGGGCCAGATCTACAATTTCCTCGGGCTGAGCGTCGGCGTCATCGTCCATGGCCTCGACGACGAGCAGCGCAAGCGCGCTTACGACGCCGACGTTACCTACGGCACGAACAACGAGCTCGGTTTCGACTACCTGCGCGACAACATGAAGTACCGGCTCGAGGACATGGTCCAGCGCGGGCATATCTACGCCATCGTCGACGAGGTGGACTCGATTCTGATCGACGAAGCGCGAACGCCGCTCATCATCTCCGGTCCGTTGGACGACCGCTCGGAGTTCTACAACACGATCGACGCCTACATCCCAAAGCTGGAAAAGGCGGACTACGAGGTCGACGAGAAGCAGCGCACGGTGACGCTGACCGAGGTCGGTATGGAGAAGATGGAGCAGATGTTGCGCAGCAACGATCTGCTCAAGGGCCACTCGCTCTATGACGTCGAAAACGTCTCGACCGTGCACCACGTGAACCAGGCGCTGAAGGCGCACAAGCTGTTCCATCGCGACAAGGACTACATCGTTCGCAACGGCGAAGTAATCATCATCGATGAATTCACCGGCCGCATGATGCCGGGACGGCGTTATTCGGAGGGATTGCATCAGGCATTGGAGGCTAAGGAGCGCCAGACGGTTCAGCCGGAAAACCAGACGCTCGCCTCGATCACCTTCCAAAACTACTTCCGCATGTACGAGAAGCTCGCCGGCATGACCGGCACGGCGATGACCGAGGCCGACGAGTTCATCGACATCTACAATCTGGAAGTGATTGAAGTGCCGACCAACATGCCGATGGTGCGCGTCGATGACGACGACGAGGTCTATCGCACGGCGGCGGAAAAGTACCGCTCGATCCTCACGTTGATCGACGACTGCAAGGCGCGGGGCCAGCCGGTGCTGGTCGGCACGACCTCGATCGAGAAGTCGGAGCAATTGGCCGAGATGCTGCGCCAGCGCGGCTGGGAGCAGCACGACTTCTCCGACCCGAACGCCTTCGCCGCGCTCTATTCCGGCGATGACGGCGCGTCCAAAGCCAAGGTATTTGCGATCCTCAACGCGCGCTACCACGAACAGGAGGCCTATATCATCGGCCAGGCCGGAGTGCCCGGCGCGATCACCATTGCCACCAACATGGCCGGCCGCGGCACCGACATTCAGCTTGGCGGCAATGCCGACATGCGCATTCGCCAGGAACTCAAAGATGTCGGCCATGAGGACGGCGAGCACGAGCGGCAGGCGGGGGAGATCCGCGCGCAGGTCGCGCGGCTCAAGGAAAAAGCACTCGCCGCGGGTGGGCTTTACGTGCTCGGCACAGAGCGCCACGAGAGCCGGCGCATCGACAACCAGCTGCGCGGCCGCTCCGGCCGGCAGGGCGATCCCGGGCATTCCAAGTTCTTCCTCTCCTTGGAAGACGACCTCATGCGCATTTTCGGGACTGACAAGCTCGATACCATGCTGCAGCGCCTGGGGCTCAAGGAGAACGAGGCAATCGTCCATTCCTGGATCAATAAGGCGCTGGAGAAGGCGCAGCAGAAGGTGGAGGCGCGCAACTTCGACCTCCGCAAGAACGTCCTCAAGTTCGATAACGTGATGAACGACCAGCGCAAGGTGATCTTCGAGCAGCGGGTCGAGTGGATGCGGGACGAGGCGGTCAACGAAGTCGTGGCGGATATGCGCCACGCGGCGATCGAGGACCTGGTCGCCAAGCACGTTCCCGAAAACGCCTATCCCGAACAGTGGGATACGACCGGGCTGCGGGAGGAGCTCAAGCGCATTCTCGATCTCGACCTTCCGGCGGACGAGTGGGCGAAGGAGGAGGGCATCGCCGACGAAGAGCTTCTTTCCCGCATCGAGCGGCGTGCGGACGAGCACATGGCGGCGAAGGCCGCGCAATGGGGCGCCGACGTGATGCGCTATGTCGAGAAATCGATCCTGCTGCAGACGCTCGACCACCTCTGGCGCGAACACTTAGTCATGTTGGAGCATCTGCGGCAAGTGATCGGGCTGCGCGGATATGGACAGCGCGATCCGCTCAACGAGTACAAGGCGGAAGCGTTCAACCTGTTCGAGGCCATGAGCACCCATCTGCGCGAGGCGGTGACGACACAACTGATGCGGGTCGAGATCAGGGCGGCGCCGCAGGAGGAGCCGGCGAGCCTTCCCTATATGGAGGCACACAAGATCGATCCCTCGAGCGGCGAGGACGAACTGGCGCTGGCGCGAGCCGGCGCGGAGACGCTCGCGCGTCACGGCATCACCGCTGCTGAGACGGCGGCGCCCGCGCGCAATCCGAAAGATCCGTCAAGCTGGGGCAAGGTTGGCCGCAACGAGGCCTGTCCCTGCGGCTCCGGCAAGAAATACAAGCACTGCCACGGGCGGTTCGCTTAACGCGGGCAGTAGAAAACCCGGCGATCAATCCTGTTGGACCGACAGTGCTGCGCTGTCCGGCGAGGCGGATGGAGGGCAAACCGCGCTGGGAGTCTGCTCGGTTCTTAGTTGCTCCAAGCGCCGAAGCGGTTCTCGAAGCCGCCGGAGGGCACGGTCGGCGCGGCGCCGCTGAGCTGCCCGTTGGCGCTCGCCGTGTTCCGCTCCGGCTCTGCGCTCGCTTCTTGTTTTGCTGCGGCAGGCTTGGCTGCATTGGCAGTCGCGTTGGCAGTCTTGGTCTCGGCCGCCCGGGGTGCGCCAGCTGGGCTTGGCGTCGCCTTCGCCGTGGCGGTGCGTTTCGGCTTCGATGCGGAGGCGGCGGGCTGGGCGGTACTCGAAGCAGCTGCCTGATCGTCGCTGCTCTTGGACCCGAACAAATGGCTGAAGAAGCCGCCGACCCCGGCCGAGCCCGTCGCCGAGGCGACCTGCACCGTCGAGCCCTGGACGGAGGCCGGTCTTGAGTCGGCCGAGGCGAGGCTGAACACGCTCACGGGGGCGCTCTCCGGCTCGTGCGGCGGGTTGACGTGGGGCGGGATGGTGCCGACCGCGGTGCGGATGACCGCGCCCGGGCCGCCGTGGCTTTTCAACGCCGTCATGAAGGTTGCATTCATACCGCCGTCAACGCCGGTTTTGACCGGGGCCGCCAGCGTGCGATTGCTCAGTTCGGCGGTCTGGACGTCGTCCCGTCGCTGCTTCTCCCTGACCGCGGATGCGATCTCCTCGGGGATCTTATAGGCCGGACACCGGTCGGCGGCGCTGAACTTGCCCGAAGATTCGGCGTCGAACACGTAACGCTTCTCGCATATGTCGACCTTGGGTTGGAGACGCGTGACCTCGAAATGGTCATAGCCCTCCTTGAGCATTTTCCAGAACGCCATATTCGGCGAATTGCGATGCCGCGCCATGTTGAGCGGAGTCATCTTGAATGGATAGGCCTGAATCTGGAACGTCTTCTGGCCGCCGAAGAATGATTCGCGCGCCAGCGCATAAATCTCGCCGACCTGCTCATCCGTCATGGCGTAGCAGCCGGCCGACGAGCAGTCACCGTGGATCATCACAAACGCGCCGGTGCGTCCATTCGCCCGATCGTAAGCGTTCGGAAAGCCGATGTTGATCGCGAGGTAGTAGTTTGAATTCGGATTCATCAAGCCGGGAGTGATGGTGTAGAAGCCCTCCGGCGCCTGCCGGTCGCCTTGCTTGATCTTGGGGCCTAGTTCTCCCGACCAGCGGCAAATCGGATAGGTGTGAAGGAGAGCAAAGCGTCCGGTCTTGTCTTCTTTCCAGATCTCGAGTTCGGATTCCTCTTTGAAGACCCGCACGAGGATCGGCGACTCCTTCGCCATGTTCTTAGTTTCGATCTCGGCCAGCATCCGATCCGACAGCGGCTGCAGGTGGCGGCCGCCGACCGCCGGCGCGGTGCTGTCCGTGTCGCAACTGGCAAGCGCCAACGCCGCCGCAATCGCAGCTGACGCTAAGAGCGCGCGCACCAAAGGCCCCCGATTCAAGTGCAAGCTCCCCCAACCCGAGGCTTCCCCAAGCCTCCCCCAGCGCAGCTACGCTAGGTCAAGACTTGGGTAAGATCAGGGCAAGGCTCAAGAATCGTTCCATTGGAGAACCCGTGAAAAAACATGGGCTTACCCGCAATTTTCGCCGGACAACAGGAGCGCCGCGCGGCGCCGCCTCATCCCAGCGCGCGGCCGATGGCGAGGAATTTTTCGCGCCGCTGGCGGCGAACGGTCTCTCGGTCGAGGCCGGCAAGCTCCTCAAGCGCGTGAGCGATGGCCTCCCCGGTCGAAGCGATCGCCGTCGCCGGGTCGCGATGCGCACCCCCCGACGGCTCGGTCACGATCTGATCGATCACTCCGAAACGCATCATGTCATCGGCGGTGATCTTCATGCTCGTCGCCGCTTCCTGCGCCTTCGACGTGTCGCGCCATAGGATCGAGGCGGCGCCTTCCGGCGAGATCACCGTATAGATCGCGTGCTCGAGCATCAGGACTCGGTTCGCGGAGGCGATGGCAATAGCGCCGCCCGAGCCGCCTTCGCCGATGACGACCGCGATGTTCGGCACGCCGAGTTCGAGACTGGCGTCGGTCGAGCGTGCGATGGCCTCGGCTTGGCCGCGTTCCTCCGCGCCGATACCAGGGTACGCGCCGGCGGTGTCGACCAGCGACACCACTGGTATGCCGAAACGGTCGGCCATCTGCATCAGCCGTTCCGCCTTGCGGTATCCCTCCGGCCGCGCCATTCCGAAATTGTGCTTGAGGCGGCTTTCGGTCGATGATCCCTTCTCGTGCCCGATGACGCAGATGCTCTCGCCGCGGAAGCGGCCGAAGCCGCCGACGATCGCTGCATCGTCGCCGTAGCTGCGGTCCCCGGATAGCGCCACGAAGTCGGTGATCAGGCGCCCGATGTAGTCCAGGCTGTGGGGGCGCTCGGGATGGCGGGCGACCTGGGTCTTCTGCCAGGGCGTGAGCTCGGCGTAGAGGTCCTTGAGCGCTTGCGCCGCCTTGGCCTCGAGGCGGGCAATCTCCTCGCCGATGGCGGCGGCGCTGTCGCCGCTCTCGAGCGCGCGCAGCTCCTCCACCTTGGCTTCGAGCTCGGCCACCGGCTTTTCGAAATCGAGGTAGCTGCGCATCGAATGGCTCTCAGGTGACCGCACCGGCCTCGCACGCCGATGTCATCCGCGCAGCCGGGCTGCGACCGCGACTATCGCGTTCGACGATCGGGCCGATATCAAACATCGCGGCGCTTGTAGCTCAAATTCGGCCCGCCTTTTTGCGATTCGAGATAGGACTCGACGTCGTCGAGGGGATCCATCGCACGCCGCATGCGTTGCCCGACCAGCTGGTCGAGGGC
>DASSGH010000136.1:0-3164 GCA_035693615.1 Xanthobacteraceae bacterium | reverse complement strand
CGACAACCTCACCTGCTGCATCGTCACCGAAGAGCTCGCCGTCGGCGACCCCGATCTCGCGGCCGGGCTGGCGCAGACGTCGACGCTCGCGCATGCGCTCTTCGATGAGCTGATGACGCAGGAGCAGCGCGCGCGGCTCCTGCCGGCGTTCCTCGCCGACCAGCGTTATCACCTCGCGCTCGCCGAGTACGAGGCGCATCGCGACACTGCGCTCGGCATCAATTATCACCGGCCGCAAACGAACGACGCGCGCTTTGCGACGGCCGCGGTGCGCTCGGGCGATGCCTGGATCATCAATGGCCGCAAGGACCGCGTCATCGGCGCTTCGCAGGCGGCGCTATTCGCCGTCCGGGCAAGCGTCGGCGACAAGGGCGCCGGCACGCTGCTCGTGCCGCGCGATACGCCCAGTTTGACCGTGACGGCGTCGGAGGCGGATGCGCGGTGGCAACACGGCGCCTGCGGCGCGCTGATGCTCCAGGACTGCCGGGTGCCGGCCGAGAATTGTCTCGTCACGGACGCTGCGCTCTTCGACCACGCGGGCCGAGACATCCCGCAAGACGCGGCGATCAATCTCGGCATCGGCCGCGCCGCCTACGAGGCCGCGCTCGACTATGCGCAACTGCGCGTGCAGGGCGGACGTCGCATCATCGAGCATCAGGCGATCGGCGCAAAGCTCGCAGAGATCGCCATCCGGCTCGAGGTTGCGCGCGCCGCCATTTGGCAGGCGGCGTGGGCGTCGGACCATCCCGACGCCGTCGCCGATCGCAGCCTGCCCGATCTGCCGCTCACCACCGTCGCCAGCGTATTCGCAGCCGAGGCGATCTATCGCGCCGTCAAGGACGCGGCGGAATGTTTCGGCGCCATGGGCGTGATGCGCGACATGCCGCTGCACAAATACGTGCACGATGCCCGCGCCTGTCTCCACTCCGGCGCGGGGGCGAGCGAGGCGAAGCTGCGCATCGCCGAGGCGCTGGCGCGCTATCGACGGCCGGCGGCTCCCGCCGCCGTCCTCGCGGCGGAATGACGAAAGGGGCGTCTTCATGGATTTTACCCTGAGCAACGAGCAGCGCGCCTGGCAGATGACCGCGCGCAAATTCGCGGAAGAGGAAATCCGCCCGATCTCGCTCGAGCGCGACGACATCGATGATCCCCGCGCGGCCTTCGACTGGGAGGTCATCAAGAAGGGCTCCAAGCTCGGCTTTCGCACCATGGCCGTGCCCAAGGAATGGGGCGGGCACGGCACCGATTTTGTCACCCAAGCGCTGGTGATGGCGGAGCTCGCCAAGGGCGACAGCGCCATCTCCAAGACCTTCAGCCAATGCTGGAAGTGGAGCCATCTGATCGCGGCCACCTGCAGCGAGGAGCAGAAGCGGCGCTTCCTCAAGCCGTTCCTGGAGGACGACACCTTCCTGCTCGGCAAGGGGATCAGCGAGCCGAGCGCGGGGTCCGACAATCGTTTGCCGCCGGAGGACCCCAAGGCCGGACTCAAGCTCAAGGCGGAGCGTCACGGCGAGGAATGGATCTTGAACGGCGAGAAGTGCTTCATCGCCAACGCCAGCGTCGGCAAGCTGTTCTTCATCGACGCGCGCACCGATCCGAACGCGCCGCTTCGACAAGGCACCACCATGTTCCTGGTGCCGAGCGACACGCCCGGCCTGCGCATCGGCAAGGTGTTCAACAAGAGCGGCTGGCGCTTCTACCAGAACGGGGAGATGATCTTCGAGAATGCGCGCGTGCCGCACGCCAACGTCGTGGGCGCGGTGAATAGCTCGGACATGAAGACGCACGCGGCCGGCGACCGCACCGGCGGCGACCTGTTCGGCGACCTCGAGCTTGCGGCCAATGCGCTCGGCGTCTGCGACGATGCCTGCGCCATGGCGCTCGCGCTGGCGCGAACGAAGACCCAGGCCGGGCGCGTCCTGTTCGAACAACAACTGGTCCAGCTCAAGCTCAACCGGATGCACCTGCTCACCGAGGCGCTGCGTGCATTCGTGATGCGGGTCGCCTGGGAGCACGACCGCAGGCTGCACTCGGCGAACGCCGGCCTGTGCATGAACTACTCGACCGAGGTGATCCAAGAGGTGACCGAGCTCAACCTCGATCTCCACACCGGCGCCGGCGTGCCCGATCGGCGCGCCGAGAAGCTCGTGCGCGACGCCATCATCTGGAGTCATCTCGCCGGCGACAGCGTGCAGCGCATGAAGGCGACGCGGCGGCTGGGAAAGTAGGGCGTGTACTCAGTCCTTGCCAAAACTAGTCACCTAGGCAGCCCGTCTCGCCTGGACGATGTTGCGCGCCGGACTCGATCTAGCAGCAATCTTGCGGTGGTTCCTTGACCTGAAATGAAGGAAAAACCCAATTATTTTGCTCCCATCGTTCTGATCGGCGAGCGCGTGCGTCTCGAGCCGCTATCGCGAAAGCACACCGACGATCTTTCGGTCGCCGGTGCGCAGGCCGACATTTGGCGTTGGTTGCCCACCGAACATTACCTTCCCGGGAGCATGGCGTCGTTTATAGATGCCGCCCTTTCGCAGTACGCCAAGCGAAAGGCTGTTCCGTTCGCAACCATCGACATGGGGAGTTCGCGTGCCGTCGGCTCGACGCGCTTCCATTTCATCGAACCGGAGCAGCGGCGGCTCGAAATTGGGGTGACGTGGGTCTCATCTGCGCTGCAGAGATCACACGTTAATACCGAGGCGAAGCTTCTCCAGCTTTGGTACGCGTTCGAGGTTCTCGGATGTCGGCGGGTCGAATTCAAGGCTGACGCTGAGAACACCAAGTCGCGCAGCGCCATTTTACGGCTGGGCGCGAAGGAGGAAGGCTATTTCCGGAAGCACATGATCTACCCGGATGGCCGCAACCGAGACAGCGTCTATTTCTCGATCATCGACGATGAGTGGGAAGCCTCCAAGGCGTTGTTGCTGTCGCGACTTGGATATGTTGTGCGGCCCCGTGTTGGTACGGGCGATGGCGCGTCATGAGAGTCGCGATCATCGAATAGCCGCGCCTCGTGCTGCAATGCGTTAAGTCGCGATTGGCACAAAGCGGACAAATCGAGACGTTTGCTATTTGTCCGCTTCTCTAATCGGCCGGCAGGGTCAAGCGCTTTCAGGCTCTCCGCCACTCGAGTGTCGATGTCGCTCACGGGCTCGCGCTTCTCTTCG
>DASSGH010000135.1:0-3891 GCA_035693615.1 Xanthobacteraceae bacterium | reverse complement strand
ACCAAGCTGCCCTCCGGCCTCACCGTCATCACCGACAGCATGCCGCATCTGGAGACCGCGGCGCTCGGGGTGTGGGCCGGCGTCGGCGGCCGCGACGAAAAGCCGAACGAGCACGGCATCTCGCATTTGCTCGAACACATGGCGTTCAAAGGCACCACGCGGCGCACCTCGCGCGAGATCGTCGAGGAGATCGAGGCGGTCGGCGGCGATCTCAACGCCGGCACCTCGACCGAGACCACCGCCTATTATGCGCGGGTGATGAAGGCCGACGTGCCGCTGGCGCTTGACGTGCTGTCCGACATTCTCGCCAATCCGTCCTTCGTGCCGGACGAGCTCGAGCGCGAAAAGAGCGTCATCGTGCAGGAGATCGGCGCGGCGCAGGATACCCCCGACGACGTGGTGTTCGAACATCTTAACGAGCTGTGCTATCCGGATCAGCCGATGGGACGCTCGCTGCTGGGCACGGCAAAGACACTGAAGAGATTCGACCGCGACATGCTGCGCGGCTATCTCGCCACCCATTACCGCGGCCCGGACATGGTGGTGGCGGCCGCCGGTGCGGTCGATCACAAGCGCGTCGTCGAGGAAGTAACGCGGCGGTTCGCAAGCTTCGATGCGGCGCCTGCACCGAAGCCGCAAACCGCGACCTTCGGCAAGGGCGGCTCCCGTGTGGTGCATCGCGAGCTCGAACAGGCGCATCTGACGATGGCGCTCGAGGGGGTGCCGCAAACTGACCTGTCGTTGTTCTCCCTGCAGGTATTCACCAACACGCTCGGCGGCGGGATGTCGTCGCGGCTGTTCCAGGAAGTCCGCGAGAAGCGCGGGCTGTGCTACTCGATCTACGCCTTTCATGCGCCCTACACCGACACCGGGTTTTTCGGTCTCTATACCGGCACCGACCCGGGCGATGCGCCAGAAATGATGGAAGTGATCGTCGATGTCATCAACGATGCGGTCGAGACGTTGACCGAGGCCGAGGTTGCGCGCGCCAAGGCGCAGATGAAGGCGGGGCTGTTGATGGCGCTGGAAAGCTGTACCTCGCGCGCCGAACAGCTGGCGCGCCACGTGCTGGCCTATGGGCGGCCGCTGACGGTGGAAGAGCTGGTCGCCAGAATCGATGCGGTCAGCGTGGAATCGACCCGGAACGCGGCGCGGGCGCTGCTGTCGCGGAGCCACCCCGCCGTCGTTGCGCTTGGCAGCGGAAGGGGTCTGGACACGGCGGTGGCTTTTGCGGAAGGATTGACCCGGCCGAAGGTCAAGGCGCGCCTTCATTGAGGGCTGCGGCGGTACGGGCATCAGGGAGTATTGCACATGGCCCTGTTTCGTTTGCCATCCAGCGGACCGGCCGCGCTGGCTCCGCGCGGCCATGGCCTGCTGCTGCGCGCGCCGCAGATGTCCGATTTTCTGCAATGGGCGCATTTGCGCGAATCCAGCCGGGAATACCTGACGCCGTGGGAGCCGATCTGGCCGTCGGACGACCTCTCCCGCGCCGGCTTCCGGCGGCGCTTGCGCCGCTATGCCGAGGACATCGCCGCCGACAGGTCCTATCCGTTCATCGTGTTTCGCGAATCCGATGGCGCGATGATCGGCGGCGTTACGCTGGCGAACGTCCGCCGCGGCATCGTGCAGGCCGGCACTATCGGGTACTGGGTCGGAGAACCGCACGCGCATCGCGGCTACATGACGTCGGCGCTGCGCGTATTGCTGCCTTCGCTGTTCGGCGAGCTCAATCTTCACCGCATCGAGGCCGCCTGCATCCCCTCCAATACGCCCTCGATCCGGGTGCTGGAGAAATGCGGCTTCAGCCGCGAGGGGCTGGCGCGGCGCTATCTCTGCATCAACGGCGTCTGGCAGGACCATCTGCTGTTTGGCCTGCTGCACGAGGATTTTCGCGGCTGACGCCGGTTTGCCCGTGCTTTTTTGGCGCCTTGGGTTCGCCGCCATTGCGCTGTTATAACGCGGCCGCAGGGGGGACTAGGGGTCGGATGGGGATGCCAGGGACGTCGAATGGGTGAGAAGCATGTGATCATGGGGGCGGCCGGATTTGGCAGCCGTCGCAGGATCGCGATTCTGGCCGCGGTCGCATTCGCAACGGGTTACGGCGTGTTGGCCTCGCCGGCGTCCTCGCAGTCGCTCGGCGATCGCTTCAAGAGTCTGTTTGGCGTAAGCCCGCAGCAGCCCGCCGAGGCGGCGCCTCCGCCCGAAGGCGAGACCGACCTGACCTGTCCCCCGGTCAGCATTCGCGCCGGCGCCTCTACCTATGCGGTGGCCGCGCCGGGCAAGCAGCCGGTCGGCAACGATCTGCGGGTTCAGGCCACCATCACGCGAACCGCGCGCGATTGCACCAAGAACGGTGACCAGATCACTGCGCGGATCGGAATTCAGGGCCGCGTCATCGCCGGCCCGGCGGGCGCGCCTCCCAGCCTCGAAATCCCGCTTCGGGTCGCGGTGGTGCAGGGCGGCGTGCAGGAGAAGACGATCGCCACGAAGGTCTACCGGACGACGGTAGCGATGTCGGAGGACGGCAACGTCCCGTTTGCCCTGGTTGCCGAGGATCTGGTCTATCCGGTGCCGCTTGGCGCGACCGGGGATTCCTACATCTTCTACATCGGCTTCGATCCGCAGGCGCTGAAGCCGGAGCCCAAGCCGAAACCCGCGAAGAAGAAGTAGAAGTGCAATCAGTTCAGCTTGGCGCGGACTTCGGCGATGCCCTTGGCCAGGAGCTCGTCGGCCTTCTCGCCCTTCACCGACTGCGACAGGATGGTGGAAGCGGCTGCGACCGCGGCGTCGGCGGCGGCGGCGCGGACATCGGCCAGCGCCTGGGCTTCGGCCAGCGCGATCTTGCTCTCGGCGGTCTTGGTACGCCGCGCGACGAAATCCTCCATCTTGGTCTTGGCTTCGGCGGCAATGCGCTCGGCTTCGGCCCTTGCGCTGGCAATGATCTCCTCGGCCTCGTGTTCGGCGCTGGTGCGACGCGCCTCATATTCCGCGAGCAATTTTGCGGCTTCTTCCTTGAGGCGGCGCGCGTCATCGAGTTCGGCCTTGATGCGCTCGCTGCGATGATCGAGCGTCTGCAGCACGGTGCGATGGATGCCGAGATAGCCGAACAGGCCCATCAGAATGACAAAGGCGACGGCGACCCAGAATTCCGGTTCGAAGAACATCGGCACTATCCCTTCAAGGAGGCGTCAACGGCGCGCTCAGTGGTCTTGCCGTCGGGCTGCACGCCGGTGAGCCGCTGCACGATCGCGGCGGCCGCCTCGGCGGCGATGCTGCGGACATTCCTCATCGCCCCCTCGCGCGTTGTTGCGATGGTTTTTTCGGCCTCGATGAGCTTGAGCGACAAACGCTCTTCCAGCGTCTTGCGCTCGGCCTCGGATGCCGCGTTGAGCTTTTCGCGGGTCTCGGCGCTGATGGCGTGCGCGCGGGCGCGCGCCGCAGCCAGTTCGTTTTCATAGGCCTTCAGCGCAGCGTCGGACTCGTCCTTCAGCTTCTGCGCGTCGGCAAGATCGCCTTCGATCACGTTCTGGCGTGCATCGATCACGCTGCCGACCCGCGGCAGCGCGATCCGCGACACGATCAGGTAGAGCGCGACGAAGGCGATGACCAGCGACACCAGCTGCGAGGCGAAGGTGGAGGAGTCGAACGGAGGAAATGCTCCGCCGTGACCGCCGTCGGCTCCGGTGTGAGCGCCGGTCTTCTGGCCTTTTGCTTCGCCATGACTCTCAGCCATGGAGTTCTCCTGTTGCTGTCATGCACGTCCCGGTATCGGCGGCGCGAAGGGGCCGCTCAGAGCGGAACGAACAGCAGGAGCAGCGCGATCAGCAGCGAGAAGATGCCGAGCGCTTCGGTCACGGCGAAGCCGAAGATCAGGTTGCCGAACTGGCCCTG
>DASSGH010000134.1:0-17644 GCA_035693615.1 Xanthobacteraceae bacterium | reverse complement strand
TGATCGGCGCAGGGGATCGGGGGGCGTGAGCGCCGATCGGGGCTGTAATTCAGGCCTCAGTGGGCCTGTTCGCCTATTAGTCTCCGCAAGTCGTGAAAAGGTTCAAGCCGATTTTTAAGCTGTCGGAGGGAATTTTTGACCCCAGCTTTTCCTTCTGACCGCGGACACTCGCGGCAGAAACCTCACAATCTCAATGGGTTAGTATGGTGCGCGCGGGACCCCTGGCCGCATCGCTGTCACAATCGCCGCAGCCGCCCAAACGAGACCGCCCCGGGGGGCCTACCGTTCGCGGGCGCCCCCCTTGGGGCTACTCCTTGGCCGCAATAAACCCGACGACCTTCGATTCCGATTGCATTTGACGGACGATTTTGCCGACCTCGTCCTTCGGCAGCTTCGTTTCGGAGAGGCGAATGCGGTAGAGCTGGCCTCCCATGTTCAGCGGTCCCTCGACCAATGTGGCCTTATAGGCGCCGAGGAAATTGGTGATGTCGTTCGCCGTGGCCTGAGGCGCAAAACGCACAACGGCGAAAGACCCTTCGCTTGGCGCGCTTGCGAGTCCCGGCCCGGCCGGGGTTCCCGGCTCTTTGACCATGACCGCGGCGATCACCGCCGCTTGCACTAAGATCGCAGCAACCGCCGCGGTTGCCGACCAGGCAAGCGCGCGAGGAGTGAGCTTCGACAGAAATTCGGACACGCGGCTGCCGAGGTCGAACGGGCGCTGGCGGCGCGGGGCGCGCGCCTCCTCGGCGTCGATCGCGGCGAACAGCTTCTCCATTGCGCGCGCCGAGGGCGCACCGAGCGTCTCATTGAGATGAATGGTTTCGGCAAGCTCCTCACGGACGAGATCATAGCGGCGCGCCAATTCGCGGTCGCCGGCGAGCGCTTGTTCTACGCGATCGGCGTCGCGGCGACTGAGCGTCCCTGCCGCGTGCCACGGCAGAAGCGCCTCAATCTCGTGGCGCTCCGGCTCCTTACTAATCGCGTTCATGGCCAACCTCTTTCAATTCCTGCCGCCTTGAGCAGCTCCGAGAGCCGCTTGCGCGCGTAGAACATGCGCGTCTTGACCGTGTTCTCCGGGATGCCGACGATTTCGGCTACTTCTCCGACCGATTTCTCGTGGTAGTACACGAGGTCGATGATCTCCCGGTGTTCCGCCGAAAGCCCCACAAGGCACTTTCGGATCACTGCACTCTTGTCCTTCTTCTCCAGCGCTATCTCCGGATCGTCTGTTGGATCCTCGATTGCGCTTGCTGTCTCTTCGTCCAACTCCCCGTCCAGCCGGCGCCTGAGTGCCGAGAGCGCCTTAAAGCGCGCGATGGCCAACATCCATGTCGATACCGTGGAGCGTCCTTCGAACCGGCCAGCCTGACGCCACACGTCGAGAAACACCTCGCTGATCAGGTCCTCCGCCACGGTCTCATCGCGTACCATACGCACGACAAATCGAAACACTCGCACGTGGTAGCGCGCGTACAGCACCTGCATAGCCAGCCGGTCGCCGTTCGCGATTCGTCCGATCAGCACCTCATCTGATGTCGATTGCATCGCTTTTGGCGGTCGGACTCGTCACGTTAGTCGCAAGCGGCTACCGTTGGGTTCACGCTTCCGCCACAGAGATGGCCCCCGGCGGCCCCCTTTTGCCTATCCGCCAGGGGGATGTTTGCCGGGTTTGGCGCTAACATTATGACCAAACGGAACTTGCGGCGCTTTTGGAAACTCTCAAGGATTTGAAGTGCTTAGGCTGGGGAGGCCGTCGACAGCGGGCCCGCGAAAGGACCGCCATGCCGCAATGTCCGCTATTTACAGAGGCTTAACTCAAGTTCCAACTCGCAGGGGCGAAGTGAATTTGCGCAATGCCGCCAGCACCGAGAGCGCCGGGATCCGTCCGGTCCGGGGATTGTCCGAAGGAATATTCTCGATCGATAGGGTGAAGCGGGCCGAGTCGCTATCCACTTCGACCGTGTGGCAGTTGCGCTCGAGCGCGGGGTAGCCCAAATCTCCGCCACGGTGCGGTCCGGCCCGATGCCTGCGAGCGCCAGCACCGCCGCCACATTGACGTTGGCAGGAAATCCCGCCGCGGCGTCCCGAGCACTTCCGGAGAAGAGGAGCTTGGGCGCGTTCAGTCCTTTCAGCGAAGTTCTGTTTGCTACCAGATACGGAGCGCCCGCGAGGCTGCGCGGCGGCTTGCGCGTGATCAGGCGCACGGAGTGAATGCGGCCTTCGGCCGTGGCGGTGACCGCGTCGAGCCCCAGCAGCGCTCCGCTCGGCACGATGATCTGCCCTCCCCGTGCCTTAGCGAGTTCGATCAGATCGGGACGCGACAGCAGCGCGCCGGCTGAGAGCACCATCACTCGTTTTACCGCCTCCAACATCGGCCGGCAAATTCGTTCGAGCATTGCTGCGGGGGTGCATTCGATTGCAAGATCGGCGTGCGCCGGAAACGCCTCGGGCTCGACCAAGGCGCACGCGATCCGCTCGCTAGCAAGCCAAGCTTGCGCCTTTGACGTGGTCACGCGCTGCCGCGCAGGCGAGCGTGAATCCCGGCATGCCGGCGAAGAGCCTGCGCGCGAGAACGCGTCCGATGGCGCCAAGACCGGCAACAGCGACGCGTGTCGTCGAGTTCACAGAGGTCGGCACGAGAACACCTCCCCGAACTTTGCTCTTACGCGGCCCCTTGTCCCACCACAAGCAGGGGGGAACCCCGCGTCAAACGGCGACTTGACCACCATCTGGCCAAGGGCCAACTGTCACGAAAGACCAGGGAGAAGCGAAATGCCCAAAACAGGAATGAGCGACATGCTCAAGCGCCTAGCTGGCGCGTATGGCATCCTGCTCGCGGTGACCGGCATGGCGCTGGCGCAGGCCTATCCCGCCAAGCCGATCACGATGATCATTCCGTTCGCGGCCGGCGGACCGACGGACGTGCTCGGCCGCGTCATGGCGCAGCGCATGAGCGAGATCCTCGGCCAACAAGTCGTGGTGGAAAACGTCGGCGGCGCCGGCGGCATGACGGGGTCCAAGCGCGTCGCCGATGCCGCGCCCGACGGCTACACTTTCGTGCTCGGTACCGTCGGCACGCACGCACAGAGTCAGACCATGTACAGGAAGCCGCTCTATCATGCGGCGACGGACTTTTCGCCGGTTGCACTGATTGCCGAGGTGCCGATCGTGCTCATCACCCGCAAGGACCTGCCGGTGAACAACCTTCAAGAATTCATCGCTTATGCCAAAGCGAACCAGGCGAAGATGCAATACGGTTCGGCAGGGGCCGGCTCCGCAACCCATCTCGGCTGCGTGCTGCTCAATTACCTCATCGGTGTCGACATCACCCACGTGCCCTATCGTGGCACGGGCCCGGCGATGCAGGATCTCCAGGGCGGCCGGATCGACTACCTGTGCGAGATCGTCAGCACTGCCAAGCCGCAGATTGACGGCGGGACCGTCAAGGCGATCGCGATCATGACCAAGGAGCGCTCGCCGGCGCTGCCGAACGTGCCGACCGGCCTCGAGCAGGGCGTGCCCAATCTAGAAGCCTATACTTGGAACGCCATCTTTCTTCCCAAGGGCACCCCCGCCGACATCGTCAATAAACTCCATGATGCTACGATCGAGGCGATGAAGACACCGATGGTGCGGGAGCGGCTGGAAGGACTCGGGGCAGTGGTCGTCGCCGAGGACCGCGCCACGCCGGAATATCTCGGCCAGTTCCTCAAGAGCGAGATCGAGAAATGGGCCGGCCCGATCAAGTCGAGCGGTGTGACCGTGGACTGACCGAAAGCGCGAGGCGCACACGTTTCATTCCAGCTCGATCTCTCCCTTGACCTCGTGCGAAAGGCCGATACCGCCGAGCATGATCGTGGCAGTGGCGGGAAACTTCTCGTTTCCCTTGAGCCGGCCTTCCGCAACCGCCTGGCGGACGGCCTTCTCGATCTCGCGTTGGGCGGTTACCCCAACCGTCTTGAGGAATTTGCGAATACTGCCGTTGAAGACATCTTCGTTCATGATCGCCTCCTTGCACCATTCATACGCCTGAGTGCCCGCCGCCGAATCGCCGTGTTTCGGCCGCGGATTGAGCGAACAATTCCCCATTTGCGTCAATGTGAAGCCACTCCCCCGGTTCCGTATATGTGTCCGGCCGGAGCGACAGGAGCGTGCGATGCCGAGGACGTGCACTTTGGCAATTGCGATAGCTGCCCTCGGGGCCTTGAGCGCCCTGCCGGCAACCGGCGCGCGGGCATGCGATAACGATCGCTATCCATGTCCGATCGTAGCGCAGCCGCAGGATACGGCCAGCACTGCCGCTCGCTCGCCCGCGCCGTCACGCACCAAAGCGAGCCGCGCCGCACGGCAGGACGAGAAACCGCGCGCGAAGCCCGAGGGAGAAGCGTCGCGCGATACGTCCCGCACAACAAAGGTCAACCCGGCCGCCGCGCAGGAGCGAGCGATCGTTTCCAGCCCACGGACAGCGGAAGTTCCGCCCGCCAGTGCCAGCAGCGGAGCGCAAGCTACAGCCGGGGACGACACGTCGCCCGTTGCTGCGGCAAATGAAGTGCGAGTGGTCGAACCCAACGAGCTCAACGAGCTCGATGTGGCCGCGGCTTCTGCGGCGCCAGCCGGGTCGGCGGAGTCCTCTTGGCTCTCCTACTTGCTAATGACCTTGGGCGGCGCGCTCGCCGCAGCGTCCACCGTGCGCTTCCTCTTCTTCGTCTGACGGGTGACGCGCGGGGGTAGCGCCTCGAATCGCGATTGACATCTGTTCCCGTTCCGTTCCTTATAGCGGCCAGACAAGCCGTTTGGCCGTTCATGCCGAGCTTCACACCTCAGCAAGACTCCGCTCTGAGCGCGGCTTCGACCTGGCTCAAAGCCGCGCGCGAGCGCGCGTCCATATTTCGTCTCTTCGGCTTTGCCGGGACCGGCAAGACGACGCTGGCCAAACACCTGGCAGAGGGAATCGACGGCAAGGTTCTGTTCGCGGCGTTCACCGGCAAGGCGGCCTGCGTCATGCGCAGCAAGGGCTGCAACGCGGCCACAACCATCCATAGCCTGATTTACAAGGCGCGCGACAACGGCGAGGAGACGCCGAGCTTCGAGCTCTGGGACGAGGCGCCCGCCTCGAAGGCCAAGCTCATCGTCGTCGACGAATGCTCTATGGTCGATGCCGAGCTCGCCCACGACCTCATGTCCTTCCGAGTACCGTTGTTGGTGCTGGGCGATCCGGCGCAACTGCCGCCGATCCAAGGCGGCGGATTTTTCACCGACGGCGCGCCCGACGCCATGCTCACCGAGGTGCACCGGCAGGCGCAGGATGATCCCATCGTGCAGCTGTCAATGACGATTCGCGCCGGCAGTCCGCTACGGCAAGGCCGCTACGGCGCGACCGAGGTAGTGCGGCGCGATCGCTTGGACCCTGCGCGCGTGATCAACGCCGATCAGGTTCTCGTGGGCCGCAACGCGACGCGGCGTGCCTATAACGCACGCCTGCGACAGCGTCGCGGTTTTGCCGATGAATTGCCCATGGCTGGAGACAAGCTCGTTTGCCTGCGCAACAACCGCCGCAAGGGCTTGTTCAACGGCGGGCTTTGGACGGTGAGCGAACGCCCGCGCCGGCGCCGTCAAATCATCCGAATGCGACTCATGCCGGACGACGCTTTGGGTGATCGCACGACGAAGGTGTCGGTGCTGCCGGAATGCTTTAACGGCGCCATCGACCAGTTGGATTGGGCCGCGCGCAAACGCTACGACGAATTCGACTTCGGCTATGTGTTGACGGTCCACAAGGCGCAAGGCTCGCAATGGGACGATGTCGTTTTATTCGACGAATCCAGCGCATTTGCGGACAACCGCGACCGCTGGCTCTACACCGGCGTGACGCGGGCGGCGAAGCGGCTGACCGTGGTTGTTTGAGGGGTCAAACGCGCTGTTATCACTCGCACGAATGACTCGACCTTTGCTTCGGTCAGTCCTGCGGGCTCACTGCAGCTGAGCTATCGATCCTTCTCCTCGACCTCGCGCACGGGCGTCTCCGGAATGAGACCGGCGCGCCGCCGGGCGAAGGTCTCCTCGCCGCTTTGCTGCCATCGGCCGGCAGCGGCGCGCTCAGCATAGAGCGCCCAATCCGGCGACCAATCGCCCAATGAGTAGCCATGCCACGGCGGCTGCGGCGTTAGGGCCGGCAAGCCGAGTTCCTGCCAAATCGTGCGCGCCTGCTCCATGAACTGCCGCGCGGGCAGCGCGAGCGGCGGCGCCGAATGCTTGAGCGTCGCGTCGATGAGAATCGCCGAATCCTCCTCCCGCGGGCCGGATTTCGGCCCGTGTCCGGCGGAGCGATGTGGCGCAATATGCGTATCCTGCATCGGATTGGAGCGATAAGCGAGCGACCAGAACACCGCATCGGCGTTGGTCGGGTCGACATCCTCGCTTAGGGCAATGCAGACCTTTCCGCAGTCGGACAGCAGGGTCGCGGCGCCATGCAAGCCGCGCCAAACTTCGCTCCGCGGCGTGCCGTGCGCGTATTGCACGAAAATCACCTTGCGCAAATTGGAGAGCGGCTCATGCATGACGACCCGGCGGACCTGCTTGATCCCGAGCTGCTGCCGCAGGTGCGTCAAGAACAGCGGCTCCATGGCCACCTTCTTGAGCACACTCGATTCGCTCGGCGTCACTTGGCTGATGATGGAAGCAAACACCGGCGCACGCCTATGTGTGATTGCGCTCACGCGCATCGACATGTTGAAGTCCTCGAGAGCGACATGGCCGTGACTTTCGCCGAACGGACCCTCCGGCTCGAGCAGATCCGGGTCGATCAGCCCCTCGATGACGATCTCGGCGTCGGCGGGGACATTGAGGTCGACGGTGAGGGCTTTCGCCATTCGGATCGGCGCTCCGGCAAGCCCGCCCGCCACCGCCACTTCATCGAGATCGACCGGGAGCTTCATGCCGCCGGTAAACATCGCGACCGGGGCACAGCCAACGACGATCGCGCAGGGCATCGGCTCGCCGCGACGGTTGTATTTCTTCCAGTGCAGATATCCCCCGGCGCCGCCGATTCGCGAGGCCATGCGCACCGCTAGCCTATCCGTCGCCTTCAAGGCGGCGCGATATGTTCCCATGTTCTGGACGCCGGTTTCGGGATCGCGCGTGACGCAAAGCGTCGCGGTCAGGTAGGGCGCCGCGTCGAACCCCGGCGTCGAGATCGGCACCGGCAGGCGCGCCAGGCCCTTGCCGGTGCCGCGCAGCTCCTCCCCTGTGATCGCGACAACCTGGCATGCCGGTGCGGTAATGAGGACCGGCGGGATGGGGCTCGCGATCGCGCGTCCCCACGCTGCCTCGATCTCCTCCACCGGGCGGCCCATGCCGACCGCATAGATTTGCGGTGAGGCGGCGAGCGCCCCGACCGCCACCGGAATGTCGTATCGCCGGCCCGAGGAATCGATCACGTTGGTGAACAAAAACGCGCGCCGCTGATCCTCCCTCAGTCCTCCTTGGAACTGCCACCGCACCAACGGATGCAATTCGGTATCTTTATTGATCGGGCGGTCGATGCGCAGCAGCAATCCTCGCGCGTCGAGCGCGGCGATATGTGATTGGAAATCGAGCGGCGGCCCGGTGTCCGGCTTGCGGGCGGAGCGACGCGCATCGACGTCCAGCATGGTCGCGACCTTCTTGCCTCTCGCTAACGTACGATCTGCGACGATTGCAATGCAATGCTTTCGGTATATCGTGGGCGGTCGCGTCGCGCTGTTTCGGGACATCAACCATGGGCGCACGACATTTCGGCGCCCGTGTCGCGCGCCTCGAAGATCCGGCGTTGCTCACCGGACGCGGGCGCTTCGTCGACGACATCAGGCTTTCCGGCGCGCTGCACGCCTGCTTCGTGCGTAGCCCATATCCCCACGCCAAGCTTCGCGCGATCGACGCATCGGCGGCGCGGACCATGCCAGGCGTGCATGGGGTGCTGACCGCGGACGATCTGCCGGTGCGCATGGCGCGAAGCCAGATCCCCATGCTCGTGCCCAATCCCTCGATCGCGACGCCGCGCACGCAGCTCGCCCTGGCGCGCCGCGAAGTTTGCTACGTCGGTCAGACCATCGCCGTCGCGATCGCGGACAATCGATATCTCGCGGAGGACGCCGCCGCGGCCGTCAACGTGGATTTCGAGATTTTGCCCGCGGCCAACGGCTGCCGCGAGGCGGCGGCGCCCCACGCCCCGCCTGCACACAGCGATCTCACGAGCAATGTCGTCGCCGTCGTCGCCATGAGCTACGGCGAGGTCGAGGCGGCATTCGCGCGCGCCGCACATGTGTTCGAGGAGGAATTCTCATTGCACCGCGGCGGTGCCATGACGCTTGAGGGCCGCGCCGTGTTGGCAAACTACGATGCCGGCGCCGATGTGCTGACCGTGTGGTCGGCGACGCAGACGCCGCATCTTTGCCGGGCCACGCTCGCCGACTTGTTGGAACGAGACCTCGAGGCGATCCGGGTCATCGCGCCCCACGTTGGCGGCGGCTTCGGGACTAAGGCGCCGTTCTATGCTGAGGAGGCCGTCATTCCCGCGGCCGCGATGCTTCTCGGCCGGCCGGTCGCCTGGCAGGAGGATCGGCGCGAGCATTTTCTCTCGGCGACACAGGAACGCGATCAACACTGGAATGTAGCCATCGCCGTCGATAGCGCAGGAAAGATCCTCGGACTCTCGGGCACACTGCTGCACGACACCGGCGCATTCCTGCCCTGGGGCATCATCGTGCCTTATATCGCGGCCACGACATTTCCCGGTCCTTATTTGGTCCCGGCTTATCGGATCGAAGCATCGGTCGTGTTCACCAATCGCGTCCCGACCACGGTCGTGCGCGGGGCCGGCCGGCCGCAGGCGGTTTTCGCCATGGAGCGGTTGATGGATCGGGTGGCACGCGAACTCGGACTTGATCGCGCCGAGCTGCGTCGGCGCAACATGATCGGCCCCGAGCGGATGCCTTATTCCCTCGGACTGGTGTTTCGCGACGGCAAGCCGCTCGTGTATGCCAGCGGAGATTTTCCGGAAAGCCAGCGGCGGGCGCTTACGCGCGCCGACTATCAAGACTTTCCCATCCGCCAGAGGAAGGGCCGCGCGGAAGGACGCTACCTCGGCATCGGCATCGCAAACTATGTGGAAGGAACCGGGCTCGGGCCGTTCGAGGGCGTGACCGTGCGCGTCCTGCCCAATGGAAAGGTCGCGGTGGCGACCGGCGCCACCACCCAGGGGCAAGGCACGCGCACGACACTTTCGCAGATCGTCGCCGATGAGGTCGGCTGCCGGATTGAAGACATTGTCATGACTGCCGGCGATACCGCGGCGATATCGCAAGGGGTGGGCGCGTTCGCCAGCCGCCAGGCGATCAACGCCGGCTCGTCCGCGCTGATCGCGGGCGCAAGCGTGCGCAAGCAAATCATCGCGCTCGCCGCCCGCATTCTCGGCGTGCCGGAGGGCGACATCGACGTCGACGATGGCCGCGCGGTCGCTCGCGGCGGCAACAAGCCGTCCATCGCACTGGGCGAGCTTGCGCGGGCGGCGCAGGGCATGCCCGGCTTTTCTTTTGCCCCGGGACAGACGCCAGGCCTCGAGCACACGGCCTATTTCACCCCGCCGCAGGCTTCGTACTGCAACGGGACGCATGTGGCGGAGGTGGAAGTTGATCCTTTCACCGGCGCAGTGAAGCTTCTGCGCTACACCGTCGCCCACGACAGCGGAAACATCATCAATCCGCTGATCGTCGATGGCCAAGTGCAAGGCGGCGTCGCCCACGGGATTGGCAACGCATTGTTCGAGTGGATGAAGTACGACCACCGCGCACAGCCGCTGACGGCCACGTTTCAGGACTATCTCTTGCCCGCGGCGCTCGACGTGCCGGCCTGCGACATCGAGCACGTGGAGACACCGAACCCGCTCAATCCGCTGGGCGTCAAAGGGGCCGGCGAGGGCGGGACCATCCCCGCGCCCGCCGCGATCATCTCGGCGGTGGAGGACGCGCTTTCTCCCTTTGGCGTGCATTTTGCCAGCATGCCGCTGACGCCTGATGCCATCGTCAACGCGCTGCGCATGGCTGGCGCGTACGACAAATTGGCGTGAGGAACTCGTTTTTCTCGCGAGCACCGTTTGGCATCGTGCAGCGCCGTTTCGCCTGGGGTGTTCGTGCGCGATCGCGCTATATACGTCCGAAGTCGCTGAACTCTGGAGGACTCGATGTCGAGCAACGGAAAGCAACGCCGCCTGCGCTCGCAATTATGGTTTGACAACCCCGAGAATCCCGGCATGACGGCGCTTTATCTCGAGCGCTACCTTAACTTCGGCTTGACCAAACACGAGCTCACATCCGGCAAGCCAATCATCGGCATCGCACAGAGCGGTTCCGACCTCTCGCCTTGCAACCGCCATCATCTGGAACTCGCCAAGCGCGTCCGCGAGGGCATCCGCGATGCCGGCGGCGTCGCCTTCGAGTTTCCCATGCATCCGATGCAGGAAACCGGTAAGCGGCCGACTGCTGCGCTCGACCGCAATCTCGCCTATCTCGGTCTGGTCGAGGTGCTGTTCGGTTATCCGCTCGACGGTGTCGTGCTCACAACCGGCTGCGACAAGACCACGCCAGCGGCGATCATGGCGGCGGCGACCGTGAATACGCCGGCCATCGTGCTCTCCGGCGGGCCGATGCTCGACGGCTGGTGGAAGGGTGAGCGCGCAGGGTCCGGCACCGTGGTGTGGTGGGCGCGCCAGGAGCATGCCGCCGGCCGAATGGACTACACGGAATTCCTCGATCTCGTCGCGTCCTCGGCCCCGTCGATCGGTCACTGCAACACCATGGGCACCGCCTCGACGATAAACGCCCTCGCCGAGGCGCTAGGGCTTTCGCTCCCCGGCTGCGCCGCGATCCCGGCACCCTATCGCGAGCGCGCGCAAATCGCCTATGAAACCGGACGGCGCGCCGTCGACATCGTGCGCGAGGATCTCAAACCGTCCGACATTCTTACCCGCCAAGCGTTCGAGAACGCCATTGTCACGTGCTCGGCGATCGGTGGCTCGAGCAACGCGCCGATCCACATCAACGCCATCGCCCGCCATGTCGGGGTAGCGCTCTCGATCGAGGATTGGGAAACGATCGGCTACGAGATACCGCTGCTCGTTAACATGCAGCCCGCCGGCAAATATCTCGGCGAGGAATATTACCGCGCCGGCGGATTGCCGGCGGTGCTCAACGAATTGATCGCGGCCGGCCGCCTTCATGCCGACGCGCTGACGATCAACGGCAAGACCGTCGGTCAAAACGTCAGGCAGGCCAAGAGCGCGGATGCCGACGTGATCCGCCCATTCGCGAAGCCGCTGCGGCCGCATGCCGGCTTCAAGGTGCTGTCGGGGAACCTATTCGATTCGGCAATCATGAAAACGAGCGTAATTTCCGAAGAGTTCAGGCAGCGCTATCTGGCCAACCCCAACGATCCCAACGCGTTTGAAGGCCGTGCCGTGGTATTCGATGGGCCGGAGGACTATCACCGCCGCATCGAGGACCCGTCGCTGCAAATCGACGCGAACACGATGCTGTTCATGCGCGGCACCGGGCCCATCGGTTATCCGGGCTCGGCGGAGGTCGTAAACATGCAGCCGCCGGCGGCGCTGATCAAACGCGGGATAACGTCCCTGCCCTGCATTGGGGACGGCCGCCAGTCGGGAACGTCGGCCTCTCCTTCGATCATCAATGCCTCGCCTGAGGCGGCGACCGGCGGCGGGCTTGCTTTGCTCCGAACCGGCGATCGCGTGCGGATCGACCTCAACAAGGGCACTGCGAACATGTTGGTGTCTGAGGCTGAACTGGCGCAGCGCCGGACCGCGCTGGAAAAACAGGGTGGATACCAGCAGCCGCCGAACCAGACGCCGTGGCAGGAAATACAGCGCGGCATGGTCGACCAACTCGCCGCCGGCATGGTGCTCAAACCGGCGGTGAAATATCATGGGCTCGCGCAAAAGAGCGTGCCGCGGGACAACCACTGATTTGCCGGCACGAGCCATGCCGAATGCCAGACGTCCAACCGGCGGCCGGGCTCCGGCAGCGCGTCTGAACCAAATCACTTCCAACCACGTTAGCGGCACGGCACGGAGATACCGATCATGGCTTTACGTCTGCAAGACAGGCTCGCGCTCGTCACCGCGGCGGGACAAGGGATCGGCCGCGCTATCACCGAAGCGTTTGTAGCCGAGGGCGCGCGCGTGATCGCCACCGATGTGGACGACACGAAACTCGAAGGGATAAAAAGCCTAAAGCGCCAAAAGCTCGACGCACGCTCGACCGAGTCGGTAGAGGCACTCGCGAAAAGCATCACAACCGACCTTGGCGGCCTCGACGTGCTCGTCAACTGCGCCGGGTACGTGCATCATGGCAGCGTTCTCGACTGCTCCGAGCAGGATTGGGACTTCTCGTTCGATCTCAACGTGAAGTCGATGCATCGCACGATCAAGGCGTTTCTGCCGGGCATGCTGGCAAAGAAGGCGGGGTCGATCGTCAACATTTCATCCGCGGTGTCGTCGATCCGCGGCGTGCCAGATCGTTATGTGTACGGCGCCACAAAAGCCGCTGTCATCGGATTGACCAAGGCAGTTGCGGCCGACTTTATCCGTCAAGGCATCCGCGCCAACGCCATCTGTCCGGGCACGATTGAATCCCCTTCGCTGGAGGAGCGGATCAAAGAGCGCTCGCGCGCGAGCGGTCGATCGCTCGCAGAGGTCGAAAAGGCATTCGTGGACCGCCAACCCATGGGCCGATTGGGCCGCCCCGAGGAGGTCGCTGCGCTCGCGGCTTTCCTCGCCTCGGACGAGGCAAGCTACATCACCGGACAAACACATCTGGTCGACGGCGGGATGGCGCTCTAGGGGCCGCAGCGCCTATATTTGAGGCCAAAGGAACGTTCGGGGTCGGTCCAGGCTTAACGAGGTTCGGAGACCGCCAATGAAAACGGCAAGCGCGCAGCTATGCCTTTTTGACTGGAACAGTTATCGAATCAATGAGTTGCTGGACAGTTCGAGTTAACGTAGTCGCATCAGGCGCGTGATCGCTCCGCAATCCGCATGCGCCGAGCATGCGTCCATCCCGCACGATTGTCGGACAAGGTGATGTCAAACCCCGTTCTGTCGCTTCCCGCCGCGCTCAACCAATTTGCCATCCTGCTCGACGTGGACGGAACGATTCTCGACCTCGCCCCTACTCCGCGTGAGGTGTTCGTGTCGCACGCGTTGCGCGATACGCTGGCGCGGCTGTCCGAGCGCACCCAAGGAGCTGTCGCTTTTGTGAGCGGTCGACCGGTGGGCGAGCTCGATCTCATCTTCGCTCCTCTGCAGTTGCCGGCGATCGGCGGCCACGGCGCCGAGCTCCGCATCGTCGCCGGGGCGGCCGCGGGAGTGCCGCGGCTTGCTCCGCTCGATTCGCGCATCAAGCAGCGATTTGCCGCAATCGCGGAGGCCGGCCCCGGCATCGTGCTCGAGGACAAGGGCTACTCGCTTGCGCTGCATTACCGTCTGGCGCCGGATAAGGAGACGCTCGTGCGCGCAGCCGCCGCCGAAATTTGCTCCGAGCTCAAGGATACTTCGATCGAGCTCTTACCGGGCAAGCTCGTGCTGGAGGTCAAGCAGACCGGCGTTACCAAGGCTATCGCGGTTCGCGAATTGATGACCTACCCGCCTTTCGCCACCCGACGTCCTATTTTCATCGGCGACGATGTGACGGATCTCGGCGTGTTCGAGATTCTGCCGGATTTCAACGGCATCGGCATTTCGGTCGGCCGAGACGTTCCGGGCATTGCGGCCTGCTTCGACCGGCCGGCGGATGTCCGCCGCTGGCTTGAGCAAATCTCTCGCAACGACGCATTCGCGACGCCATGACCGATCACGGACTTGATCTTGCCGTCATCGGCAACGGTCGCACGGCCGCGCTCGTCGATCCCACGGCGCGCCTGGTGTGGTGGTGCTATCCGCGCTTCGATCGCGATCCGATCTTCTGTCGTCTACTTTCCGGCGACGAGGAGAAGGGATTTTCCGACGTCCTGCTCGATGACATGGCCGACTTCCAATCGGAATACCTCCGCAACACCGCGGTGGTGTCGACGGTTCTCACCGACCGGCAAGGCGGCGCGGTCCGCATCACCGATTTCGCCCCGCGCTTTCGGCAATTCGGCCGCGTGTTTCGGCCCCCGCAGCTGATCAGGATGATCGAACCGGTCTCCGGGCTGCCGCGGATCACCATCCGGTTCCGGCCGACCCACGACTACGGCCACGCGTTCACTCATCGCTCGCTTGGCAGCAATCATGTCCGCTACATCCATGAGAGCTGCGTCATCCGCCTCACCACCGATGCCCCGCTCTCCTACATCGAAAGCGAGGCCCCGTTCGTCGTCACCCGCCCGCTGCATCTCGTGTTTGGCGTCGACGAGCGTTTTCAGGACGATCTCGAGACCACCTGCCGCGAATTCTGCGACCGCACCATCGATTATTGGATGGATTGGTCCCGCGGCCTCTCCATTTCCTACGATTGGCAGGACGAGATTATCCGCTCCGCGATCACGCTGAAGCTCAGCAACTTCGAGGAAACCGGTGGCATTATCGCAGCCCACACCACCTCGATTCCCGAAGCGCCGGGATCCGGCCGCACCTGGGATTACCGGTACTGCTGGCTGCGCGACGCCTACTTCGTGGTGAAGGCGCTTAATCGCATCGGTGCCACACAGACCATGGAGGATTTCATCTCGTTTACCTTGGGAATCGCTTCCAATCCCGATGAACCGTTGCGACCGGTCTACGGCGTCGTTCCGATCGAGCCGATGGATGAAAAAACCGCGCCCGCGCTCAAGGGCTATCGTGGCGACGGTCCGGTGCGCATCGGCAATGCCGCCGCCGCTCAGGTGCAAAACGACACGTATGGCAGCATCATTCTCGCGGCGATGCCCATGTTCTATGATCGGCGGCTGCCGCGGCTCGGCGACGAAGGACTCTTTCGGCTGCTCGAGACACTCGGCGGGAAGGCGGGAGAACTCGCGCTGGAGGCCGACAACGGCATTTGGGAATATCGCGGGCGACAGCGCATCCACACCCACTCGACGGCGATGTGCTGGGCCGGCTGTCATCGCCTCGCCGCAATCGCTCAGCGCTTGGATCTTCCTGACCGCGCGGCGCATTGGAATGCCGTTGCCGAGCCGGTGCATCACGCGCTTCTGCAAGGTGCCTGGAACGACAAGCGGCAGGCTTTCACCGCCGCTTTCGGCTCGGATGATCTTGACGCCAGCGTTCTGCTGCTGCCCGATCTCGGCGTGATCGAAGCCGACGATCCGCGCTTCGTCAGCACCGTAAAGGCCATGGAACGTGAACTTTTGCGCGAGAAGCACGTTATGCGGTATGCTTCCGCGGACGACTTCGGCCTGCCGGCCACGGCCTTCCTGATTTGCCGTTTCTGGCTGGTGGATGCCTGGTGGTCGCTCGGTCGTCGTGACGAGGCGCGCGACCTGTTCGTTGATGCGTTGGCATATCGCAATCGCTATGGCTTGCTATCGGAGGATATCGATCCGCAAACCGGGACTTTGTGGGGGAATTTTCCGCAAACGTATTCGATGGCCGGCCTGATCTTGACCGCGATGCGGCTGTCGCGCAGCTGGGAGGATCGATATTGGCGCGGCTGATAGTCGTTTCCAACCGTGTGGCGATCCCGAACGCCGACGGCAATCAGGCCGGCGGGCTGGCGGTTGCCGTGCGCTCATTGCTCAAACACCGGGGCGGCCTCTGGTTCGGCTGGAGTGGGACCGTCTCACCCGAGGGAGATGTCACAACCAGGACCATTCAACGCGGTGATATGTCTTACGTCGTCACCGACCTCGGTGAAGCCGACTACCAGGAGTACTACAACGGCTTCGCCAATCGGGTGCTGTGGCCGATCTTGCACTATCGGCTCGACTTGGCGGAATTCTCCCGCCGCGATCTCAGCGGCTACCGCCGGGTCAATGCTCATTTTGCCAACGAGTTGAACGCTTTGTTGCGGCCCGACGATCTCGTCTGGGTTCACGATTATCATCTCATTCCATTGGCAAAGATGCTGCGCGACCGCGGTCACGCCAACCGTATCGGATATTTTTTGCACGTCCCCTTCCCGCCGCCGGAAATCCTCACGGCGCTACCGAATCACGAATGGCTGATTCCGCAGTTGAGCGCATACGACCTGGTCGGTTTCCAAACCGAGAATGACGCGACCAATTTCGCGCGCTACCTCGAAAACGAGTGTCGACTGCAGAAACGCGGCGAGTTCGCCTATCAAACGCCGGAGCGAGTGGTGCGGCTCGGCGTCTTTCCCATCGGCATCGAGACGAGCGAATTCAGCCGACTGGCACGACGTTCGGTGCGCTCGCCGCTGGTGCAGGGCGTGCTGGAAAGCCTTGCCGGGCGCGCGATGATGATCGGGGTCGATCGGCTCGATTATTCCAAGGGCCTGGCGCAGCGCATGGACGCATTCGAACGCTTCCTTGCGGTGTATCCGGATTGGCGCGGCCAGGTGACCTACCTCCAGATCACCCCGAAGAGCCGCTCGGAGATCCAGGAATATGCCGAAATGGAACGCACCATCAGCGAGGCGGCCGGACGGATCAATGGCGCGTATGGCGAGATCGCTTGGACGCCGATTCGTTACGTCAATCGCGCCTACAGCCGCAGCGTGCTCGCAGGCCTGTTTCGGTCTGCGCGCGCCGGGCTAGTCACCCCGCTGCGCGACGGCATGAACTTGGTGGCCAAGGAATATATCGCCGCGCAGGATCCAGAAGACCCGGGCGTTCTCATCTTGTCGCGGTTCGCCGGGGCGGCGGCCGAATGTGCGGCTGCGCTGCTCGTCAATCCCTACGATCCGGAGTCGGTTGCGACATCCATTGCGCATGCGCTCTCAATGCCGCTGGAAGAGCGGCGGGCGCGCCATCAAGTGCTCTACCAGGTCATTTCGGACAACGATCTCAATTCGTGGGGCGAACATTTCCTGGCCGCCTTGAGCAAGAACGGGACTTCGCCGCCGTTGCACGAGGGGCTCGAGCTCGGCCCGGCCGTCACCGCGGGCCTCGCTTAGTCGATTGGACGGCGACCTACGCGGCCGAGGCGCCCTCCGGCACCGGCTTAGCGCGATGTTCCTCAACGTCTTCCAGACGCTCAGGTTGAATGCGATGTTGACGAGCGCCACGTGCGTGAATGCCTGCGGGAAGTTGCCGACCAGCCGACGGGTGCTCGGATCATACTCCTCGCTCAGCAATCCGACGTCGTTTTGCAGGTCGAGCAGCCGCCGGAACAGCACCCGCGCGTCGTGCCAGCGGTGTTGCATGACGTAGGCGTCGACCAGCCAAAAGCTGCAGGCGAGGAAGGCGCCCTCCCCTGCGGGCAGACCGTCACGCGAGCCTGCGGTGTCGTAGCGCCTCACCAGACCGTCGACTAGCAATCGCCGCTCGACCGCGCGCAGGGTCCCGCGCACGCGCGGGTCCTCCGCCGGCAAGAAACCGATTATCGGCAGCAGCAGCAAACTGGCGTCGAGCTGTTTTGACCCATAGCTCTGCACGAAGCTACCGAGTTCGCGATCGTAGCCGCGACGGCACACATCGGCGTGAATTGCCGCCGCCA
>DASSGH010000133.1:0-5780 GCA_035693615.1 Xanthobacteraceae bacterium | reverse complement strand
CCCGCGAGCTTTCGCAAATGGGCGGCCGAGACCCCCGATGATTTCGTGTTCTCGCTCAAGGCCCCGCGCTATGCCACCCATCGCGGCGTGCTGGCGGAGGCGGGCGAATCGATCGAACGGTTCTTCGGCAGCGGCGTGCTCGAGCTCAAGGACAAGCTCGGACCCATCCTCTGGCAGTTCCATCCGGCCAAGAAATTCGAGCACGACGACTTCGCCGCGTTCCTCGCGCTGCTGCCGAAGGAGCTCGAAGGCAAGGCCATCCGCCACGTGGTCGAGGTGCGGCACGAGAGCTTTGTGGTGCCGGAATTCATTGCGCTGCTGCGCCAATTCTCGGTCGCGGTCGTGCTCGCCGAGTCCACCAAGCATCCCCTGATCGCCGACGTCACCGCCGATTTCGTCTACGCCCGCCTGCAGCGCACCTCGGAGAAGGAGAAGACCGGCTATCCGCGGCGCGCCCTCGAGCTGTGGGCCAAGCGCGCAGGCCGTTGGGCCGCAGGCGCCGCCGCGGACGATCTCGCCACCATAGCAGCGCCCTTGCCGGCGCAAGGTCGCCGTGATGTCTTCATCTACATGATTTCGGGCGCCAAGGTCCGCGCGCCCGCCGCGGCGATGGCGATGCTCGAGCAGTTAAAGGGCGGATGATCCGGGGTGACGTAACGGCCGCGGTGACCGTGTATTGAACACGCCTAACCGCAAGCATTTGGCGATCTATCGCGGTCGGCATCCCCACCCCATCTATGCTACAAGCGCCACCCGATGCTCCGTTCAAAACGATGACCGAACCGCTGCAGTCCGCGTCCATTTCCTTGACGACGGCTCCCTCTCCGTCTCAGGGGTTCGTGGAAAAGACGCCGCTCGAGCGATATGTACCGCCGGCAAAGCCCTCGCTGGTGGGCCTGTCGCGCGCGCAATTGAGCGAAGCGCTCGCAAGCGCCGGCGTGCCGGCCGTGCAACGCAAGATGCGCGTGCAACAGATCTGGCACTGGCTCTACGTTCGTGGCGCCCGGGACTTCGCTGCGATGACCAGCGTTTCGAAAGAGCTGCGTGCCGCGTTGGCAGCGCAGTTCACGCTCGCTCGTCCCGAAGTCGTGGCCGAGCAGGTCTCGGCCGATGGCACGCGCAAATGGCTCCTGCGCTTGGGCGACGGGCATTCCGGCGAGCGGCCGCACGAGATCGAATGCGTTTATATTCCGGAGGCTGATCGCGGCACGCTTTGCCTCTCGAGTCAGGTCGGCTGCACGCTCACCTGCCCGTTCTGCCATACCGGCACGCAGCGCCTCGTGCGCAACCTTACGCCCGGCGAAATCGTGGGGCAGATTATGGTCGCACGCGATCGCCTCGATGACTGGCTGGGAGTGGCGCGTCCGGCTGACGGGAGCCCCGTTGCGTCCTCCGCTGGCGGGCAACGGCTGCGCCAAGGCGGCCAGCGCCTCGTCTCCAACATCGTCATGATGGGGATGGGCGAGCCGCTCTACAATTTCGAAGCGGTGCGCGACGCACTCTTGATCGCGGCGGACGGCGAGGGAATCGCCATCTCCAAGCGCCGGATCACGCTCTCGACCTCGGGCGTCGTGCCGAACATCGCTCGCACCGGCGCCGAGATCGGCTGCATGCTTGCGGTGTCGCTCCATGCCGTGCGCGACGAACTGCGCAACGAACTGGTTCCGCTCAATCGCAAATATCCGATCAAGCAGCTGCTCGATGCCTGCCGCAACTATCCCGGCCTGTCGAACGCCAGGCGCATCACCTTCGAATACGTGATGCTCAAGGACGTCAACGACTCGCTCGGCGAGGCCAAGGCGCTGGTCAAGCTGCTTGCGGGAATTCCGGCGAAGATCAATCTCATTCCGTTCAACCCATGGCCCGGCAGCAAATACGACTGCTCCGACTGGGAGCAGATCGAAAAATTTTCCGAGATCATCTTCAACGCCGGCTATGCCTCGCCGGTGCGCACGCCACGCGGACGCGACATTCTTGCCGCTTGCGGCCAGCTCAAGAGCACGAGCGAGAAGCTCTCCGCGCGCGAACGGCTGGCGTTGCGCGCCATGGCCATGACCGACTGAGATGGACAGCCTCGGCCGGCTGCTCTTGCGTCTTCTCCTGGTGCCCCTCGGTTACGTCGTGGCCGTGGTGGTGGCAACGTTGGTCATCGTGTTCGGCTCCTGGCGGCTCGGCGAGGCGGCCGGCCATCCCGACACGCAGGCCTTCGCCATGTTCGGCTTGGTCTTCGCAGCGCCGGTACTGCTGGTGATGCTGCTGAGCCTCATGTGGCTCCCCGCCGCCATCGGGATTTTCGTTCCCGAGGCCTTCGCCATTCGCTCGTTCGTGTTTCATGCGGCCAACGGCGCCGTCTCGGCTCTGATCGGCTGGAACTTGTTCGGCTACATCGACGAGAGTGGCGTTCCGCTCAACGAGCCGCTGCCGGTGATCGCCGCCGGTCTTGCCGGGGGCCTCGCCTATTGGGCCATCGCCGGGTTCAGCGCGGGCTTCTGGAAGCCGGTATTTCCCCGCCCTGCCGGCGCCGTGCTGCCGGCGGCCTCACATCCGCCGGAAATCCCATAGCAAATCGGCCCTACCGGTGTGGCGCACGAAGCTCACGAGGGCGCATGCAAGCGATCATGAATGCCGTTGCTCGCATCAAAGCGAGTAGCATTGGTCGCATGACCTTGCTGATCGCCGTCGGCGCCATGCTCGCCGGATGCGATAGATGCGGCAACTGGTGGTCGCCGCTGCAGGACCAAGCTCAAATCGAGGTCTGCCGCCAGCAAGCACCCCGGCCGCAGTAGTTGTTCATCCTTGCATTTGTCAAAGCAGGTCCCTCCCCTCGAAATGGGCGGAGCCTCGTTGTGCGGCGCCAATTTGAACTCGCGCGGCTGCTCGGCTAGAGGAGCACGGGATCAGCCGCATGAACCGAACCGGCCTCTTGATTGCGCTTGTCATCGCTGCCGGGGTCGGTCTCGTCTTCGGCATCTGGCCCGACCTCGATCTCAAACTCGCCGCGCTGTTCTACGATCCCGTGCGCGGATTCTGGCGCGCCTACGATCCGATCTATCTACGCGCCCGTGATGTCGCGGTTTGGCTGGTCACGCTCGTCGCCGTGCCGGCGGGGCTCGCGCTGGCGCTCAAATTCGTGCAGCCACGGCGGCCGCTGATCATTCCCGGTCGCGCCATCGTGCTCATGCTGGTGACGCTCGCGATCGCGCCCGGCGTCGTCGCCAATCTCGTCTTCAAGGAGCACTGGGGCCGCCCGCGGCCCATCGACGTGACCGAGTTTGGCGGTGACGAGCATTTCCGCCCCTGGTGGGATCCGCGCGGCGATTGCCCGAAGAATTGCTCGTTCGTGGCCGGCGAGCCGTCCGGCGCGTTCTGGACACTGGCGGGAGCCGCGGTGGTGCCGCCGCACTGGCGCGCGCTTGCTTACGCGATGGCCCTCGCCTTCGGCGGCGCTGTCGGGATTTTGCGCATGGCAGCAGGCGCGCATTTCTTCACGGATTGGGTGTTCGCCGGCGTGTTCAGTTTTCTGGTGATCTGGTGCGCGCACGGATGGCTCTACCGTTGGCCGCGCACGCGGACCTCGGACGAGGCGGTGGAACGCGCGCTCGAGCGGATCGAGATAAAGCGAACCTAAGCCCCGGCATGAGACGTAGCTCGATGCGAACCGGCGGCTCGCGTCAATACTGTCCCTTGGGCTCCAGGCCGAGCATGAATTGCCCATACATGCTTCCGGTCGAATCCCAATTGAGGCTGATGTGAGAGGCGGCCGCATGTGCGTCGCGCCAGGCCCGCTGCAGCGGCTGCTCCAAGAACAAGCCCTGCCCGCCCGCCGCTACGAAGAGCGCATCAATGGCTCCGACCAAGAGCCGGACGCAGAACGCTTGGTCGCGGCGATTGCGCAGGCGCACGTCCATGCTGATGGCATCTCCGCGGGCGGCGGTCTCGAAGGCTTCGGCGAGATCGCGAAACATGAGTAGGCGCGCCGCGTCGATGGAGGCACTGGCCTCGGCGACCCGCAGTTGCACGGTGGTGAGCTCGGCCATACGGCGGTTGCCACCGGCCACCGCACCGCGGGTGGTGCGCACGCTCGCCATCGTCAGGAAATCAGCGAGGGCGCCTTCCGCCATGCCGAGCACCGGAGAGACGATGGCGATCGGCAGCACGGCGAGGAAGGACTGCCGATAAAGCGGATTGGAGTTGGCGCGCATGCCCGGAGCGGTGGCATCGGCGAGCTCGGAGAACGTCAGCGTGCGATGGGCAGGCACGAATGCGTCCCTGGCCACGATATTTTTGCTGCCCGTGCCGGCCAGCCCCATGGTTCGCCAATTGTCTTCGATGATGCAATCGCCACTGCGCAGCAGGAAAAAGCCGGGCGTCGCCGCCCCGTCCGGCTGCGGGATCATGCCGCCGAGAAGCTGCCACTGGGCATTCTCGCAGCCGCTGCAAAAACTCCCGGTGCCGGACAGCCAATAACCGCCCTCCGCGGCGACGGCGCGAGCGACCGGCGCATAAGTGCCGGCGGCAAGCGCGCTCGGATCCTGCCACACCTCATCCTGCGCCGCTTGCGAGAAGCAGGCGATGAGCCACTGATGCGAGGCGAGCAGCGCATAGACCCACCCCGTCGAGCCGCAACCGCTCGCAATGGCGGCGACAATTTGCGCAAATACCTCGAACCCATACTCGAACCCGCCGTAAGCGCGTGGCTGCATGACACGGAACAGGTCTGCTTGCCGCATACGCTCGATCATATCGCCGCTGACGCGGCGGTCGGTCTCGGTCTGCGGCGCCCGCTCGCGCGCCACGGCGGCAATGGCGCGGGCGCGCGCCAGAAGATCGGAAGCATCGTGTTCGACGACCGAAGATCTCAGGGCACCGACTGACATCAACATGGTCCGGTGGTGGAGCACGCCAGGCTAAGCTGCCGCGATCAACCGACGCAAGTGTGGCCGATCGGGCCCGGGTGCGCCGCCGCCAAAAGGCCTAGCCGCCATATCGGCGGCTAGGCCCGATCGAGTCGAGCTTAGATTGTGGCGATGCAGTCCATCTCCACGTCGAACGGACCGTGCCAGGCCGACACGCAGATGAAGCTGCGGGCCGGCGGGTCCGAGGGAAAATACCGCGCATAGACCGAATTGATGACCTGGAAATGAGCCGCGTCCGTGCAATAAACGTTGCACTTGATGACTCGGTCAAGCGAGGAACCTGCGGTCGTCAAGCAGAGCTTCATCTGCTCGAGCACGATCTCGGCCTGTCGTTCGATAGGCAGGCGCTTGATCTCGCCCGTGACCGGATTGCACGGCGGGATATTCGACACGAAGACGAGATCGCCGCACCGCATGGCCATGCTGCTCGGGACCTTGCGGGCTTCGGCATAGGTTGACAATGGCTCTACGCGAATTGCCTGTCTCTTCATGGTGGGTCCTCACGGTTTGCCCCTGCGGCGCGCCACGATGTTTGCAAAAAAATTGTCCGCTGTCGTTTCGCATCGGTTCGGCGCATGCCGAACCAATGTTGCTTGCTCGGAGTGCCGCGGGGGCGGTAAAATCGCTTCATGGTCGCGGCCGCAAATCTGGTCGAGGTCGCAGCGCTGGTCGGGGATACCGCGCGCGCAACCATTCTTGCCGCCCTCATGGGTGGTCAGGCTTTGACCGGCACTGAACTTGCCTATCTCGCCCGAGTCTCGCGTCCCACCGCAAGCGAGCACCTTCTCAAGCTGGTCGAGGCGCGGCTCGTCGCCGTCATCAAACAAGGGCGATTTTGCTACTATCGGATCGCCTCGCCTTTGG
>DASSGH010000132.1:0-29659 GCA_035693615.1 Xanthobacteraceae bacterium | reverse complement strand
CGAGCTGCTGGCGAGGGAAGGTGCCGCGGTGGCGCTGGTGGCGCGCCGCGCCGATCGGCTCGCCGCCGTGCAGGCGCGCATCGACGAGGCGGGGGGTCGCGCGGTGGCGATCGCGGCCGATGTCACCGATCACCGTGCCATGATGCGCGCATTCGATGAAGCCGAGAAGGCGTTCGGCGCCGTCACCATCCTGGTCAACAATGCCGGCGTCGCGCATTCCGGCCGCGCGTTGGAGCTTGCCGAAGAGGAGTGGCGGCGCGTCGTCGGCACCGATCTCGACGCGGTGTTCTTCTGGGCGCAGGAGGCCGCGCGGCGGATGCTCTCCACCGGCAAGGGCGGCGCCATCGTCAACGTCGCGTCGGTGCTGGGCTTCGGCGTCGCCAAGGGCACCGCCGCCTACGCCGTGGCGAAAGCCGGAGTCGTCCAGCTCACCAAGGCGCTCGGGCTCGAGCTTGCCTTCAAGGGCGTGCGCGTGAACGCCATCGCGCCCGGCTGGATCGTGACCGATCTCAACCGCGAGTATCTCGCGAGCGAGGCCGGCGCCGCGATCAAACGTGAAATCCCCGTGGGTCGCTTCGGTGAGGAACGAGATCTCGATGGCGCGCTGCTTTTGCTCGTGTCCGATGCGGGCCGCTTCATCGCGGGCACCACCATCGTCGTGGATGGCGGGCAAATGGTGGCTTTGCGAGGGTGAGCGACGCATCATCCGCCGAAGCGAGGGACGCTGGCATGGACTTTACCCTCTCCCCCGAAATCGAGGACATCCGTGTGCGCACGGGCCGCTTCGTAGAGGAGCACGTGCTGCCGCTCGAAGCCGATCACGGCAGTTATGACGATCACGAGAACATCCGCCTCGACGTGCTGCGCACCGTTCAGGCCAAAGCCAAGGCGGAAGGCCTGTGGGCGCCGCAGGCGCCGAAAGAGTACGGCGGCATGGGGCTGCCGGTCGTGGCCTGGGCCGCAATGTACGAGGAGGCCAATCGCTCGATCTTCGGTCCGCTTGCCTTCAATTGCGCGGCGCCCGACGACGGCAATATGAACCTGCTCGCCCGGGTGGGAACGTCAGCGCAGAAGGACAAATGGCTCAAACCCATCGTCGAGGGGAGGGTGCGCTCCTCGTTCGTCATGACTGAGCCCCCGCCGGGAGGCGGCTCCGATCCCGGCATGATCCGCACCCAGGCGGAGAAGAAAGGCGATGGCTGGGTGATTCACGGGCACAAATGGTTCATCACCGGGGCCGGCGTCGCCGATCATTTCATCCTCGTGGCGCGCACGTCGCAGGACTCGCGGCGCGGCCTTACCGCCTTCCTCTATCACCGTGACCAGCCAGGCTGGCGCATTCTGCGTCGCATTCCCATCATGGGGCCGGAGGAGCACGGCGGGCACTGCGAACTGATCTTCGAAGGGCTCGAAGTGCCCGACGAAAACGTGCTGATGCAAGTCGGCGACGGATTGCGGGTCACCCAGATCAGGCTCGGGCCCGCGCGGCTCACCCACTGCATGCGCTGGCTCGGGCTGTCCAAGCGCTCGATGGAGATCGCGCAGGCCTACGTCGCTCAGCGCGAGGGCTTCGGAATGCGGCTCGCCGACCGCGAGAGCGTGCAGATTAAACTGGGCGAGATCGCGCATCAGATCCAGATCGGGCGGCTGTTGGTCATGCATGCCGCCTGGAAACTCGACCAGGGCGATCACGCGCGTAAGGAAGTCTCGATGGCCAAGGTGCACGTCGCCGATACCTTGCATCGCGCGGCCGACGTCGCGATCCAGCTCAATGGTGCGCGCGGCTATTCGAAGGACACGATCCTGGAATGGATTTATCGCTACGCGCGGCAAGCGCGCCTGGTCGATGGAGCCTCCGAGGTGCACAACATGGTGCTCGCGCGTTTCATGCGCGAGGAGGGCCGCGACTTCTGGCGTTGGAGCGCCGGCAATCGCGTGTGAGTAGTTCTCGCAAAGACAGGCCGCTGATCGCTAGGCCGCGCTGGCGCTTTTTCAGGCAGGCCAAATGCCTGTGCATGTCCAAATAGGCGAAATATTCAAAAAGATACTCTGCCGAAATAACAATTTGTCCCAAATCGCAGGCATTTGGTTCAATAATTAGCGCGGAACTAATCGCGAAGTTTTGTCGCAAGGAACGTCAAAATTACTGGCCATAACCCACATATTCCGGTATCCGACCCCGCCCCGAAACCTTCTGCGACGCAGAAGATTTGGGCCCGCTGTGCTCGCAGAGACCGAGATAAAATTATGCAGATTCGTGTCGGATTCGAGATGGTCTACGAATTCGTCGCGCGCACGCCGATGGTGCTGATGCTCAACGTGCACCCGTCGCGTGCTGCCGACATTATCGAGCCCGATCAGCTTCGCCTCACGCCCACGCTGCCGCTTACGCGATATCTCGATGATTTCGGCAATGTCTGTACGCGCCTGGTGGCGCCAGCGGGGGAGCTCACAATTTCCACGGATGCGCTGATCGCCGATTCAGGCCTGCCAGACGCGGTCGAGCCAGCAGCGCGCCAGCACGAGATCGCAGAGCTGCCACACGGTACGCTGGCGTTCCTGCTTGGCAGCCGGTACTGCGAGACCGAGCGTCTGATGGAGGAGGCCTGGTCGCGCTTCGGCAACACGCTCCCGGGCTGGCCGCGTGTGCAGGCGATCTGCGATTTCGTCCATTCCCATGTCCGCTTCGGCTATCAGCACGCCCGCGCCACAAGGACCGCCGCCGACCTCATGGTCGAGCGCCGCGGCGTATGCCGCGACTTTGCCCACCTGGCGATCACGCTGTGCCGTTGCATGAACATCCCGGCGCGTTATTGCACCGGATATCTCGGCGACATCAATGTCCCTCCAGAGCCCGAGCCCATGGATTTCAGCGCCTGGTTCGAGGTCTATCTTGGCGGGCGCTGGCACACATTCGACGCCAGGCATAACGTTCCGCGCATCGGCCGCATCGTAATGGCCCGGGGGCGCGACGCCGCCGATGTCGCGTTCAGCACGACCTTTGGTCCGAACGTGCTCAAGCGTTTCATCGTGCGCACTGACGAGGCGGAGCCCTCCGGCATCAATCTCATCGAACGCCTAGTGGCCTGAACCGATCGCGGTCTAGCGCGTCGAGTTCTGCAGCGGCTTCTCTTCCATCACCCACGATCGGCATCAGCGCAATCGACATGTTCGCCGGCTCTCCGCTCGGTCACGCTCGGGGCGTGTTCTAGGGAACCTCTGGGGTGGAGTCAGCGGAGTGTGCGGATGTTCGCGCGGCGCCAGGTGGTGCCGCGTCCCACGGCCTGGGATCGATGCTTGTGCTGCAGTGCGCCAAAATGCGCGTCCGGCGGCAGCGCCGATATTTTCTTGCCGGCGTGCGGCTCGTTGCGAAATTGCCAGTCGGCTCATCGGCTTGGCATTGCTGTCACGCCGCCGCGGACTATATCTCCACCGAATCGAAAGTCCCTGGCGCTTGCGTTGTCGCGAGGGCACACTGCCCGCGGAGGCCGCGCGATGGCGCTCAATCAAGTCACGCTCGACGACAAATACGACCTCACCAAAAGCCGGATTTTCGTCACCGGCTTCCAGGCGATCGTGCGCCTGTGCCTGATGCAGAAGGAGCGCGATCGCCGCATCGGGCTCAATACCGCGGGCTACGTCACCGGCTATCGCGGTTCCCCCCTCGGCACCCTCGATCAGCAGTTCATCCGCGCGCAGCGCGCGCTCGACAAATACGACATCCGCTTCCAGGCCGGCCTCAACGAGGACATCGCCGCGACCGCGATTTGGGGCTCGCAGCAGGCGGAACTGCGCGGGGAAGGCAAGTTCGACGGCGTGTTCGGCCTTTGGTACGGCAAGGGGCCCGGCGTCGACCGCACCGGCGACGTTTTCCGCCATGCCAATTTCGCCGGCACCTCGAAGCACGGCGGCGTGCTGGCGCTGATGGGCGATGACCATACTGCCGAATCCTCCACCACCGCCCACCAGTCCGAATATCACTTCATCGACGTGATGATCCCGATCCTGAACCCCGCCGGCGTTCAGGAAATTCTCGATTACGGCCTCTACGGTTGGGCGATGTCGCGCTTCTGCGGCACCTGGGTCGCGCTCAAATCGATGCACGAGACGGTAGAATCGACCGCGGTCATCGACGGCAGCATGGAGCGGGTCAACATCGTCGTTCCCGACGACTTCGCCATGCCCGATGGGGGCCTCAACATCCGCCTGCGCGACACGATCCTCGGCCAGGAGGCGCGGCTCCACGACTACAAACGCGACGCCATGCTCGCCTTCGTGCGCGCCAACAAGCTCAACAAATACATCACCTCCGGCGGGCGACGGCCCAAAATCGGCATCATCACCGTCGGCAAGAGCTATCTCGACGTGCGCCAGGCGCTCGACGAGCTCGGCATCGACGAAGTCAAGTGCAACGATCTCGGCATTCGGCTGTACAAAATCGGATGTCCGTGGCCGATCAGCCAGCAAGACCTTAAACAGTTCTCGGACGGTCTCGAGCTCATCATCGTCGTCGAGGAGAAGCGTTCGCTCATCGAAGTGCAGGTGCGCGAGGAGCTCTACGGCACCCCGAACCAGCCTGCGTGCATCGGCAAGAAGGACGAGCAGGGAAACTGGCTATTTCCGGTCAAGGGTGCGCTCGATCCCAACGAGATTGCGATCTGTATCGGCGACCGAATACTGCAAAGGATAGGCCGCAACGAGGAGATCGCGGCGCGCGTTGCGGCTTTGAAAGACGCGCAACGGATTCTGGCCGAGACGCAAGACGTCGCGGTGCGCATTCCGTATTTCTGCTCCGGCTGTCCGCACAATTCATCGACCGTCGTGCCGGAGGGCATGCGCGCCTATGCCGGCATCGGTTGCCATTACATGGCGCAATGGATGGACCGCTCGACGCTTGGCTACACGCAGATGGGCGGCGAAGGGGCTAACTGGATCGGCGAGGCGCCGTTCTCGAAGCGTCCTCATGTCTTTCAGAACCTCGGTGACGGCACCTACAACCATTCCGGCTACTTGGCCATCCGCGCCGCCATCGCCGCCGGCGTGAACATCACTTACAAAATCCTGTTCAACGACGCGGTCGCAATGACCGGCGGCCAAGCCAACGAGGGCGGACTTACGGTGCCGCAGATCGCGCGGCAAGTGGCGGCCGAAGGCGCTCGGCGTGTCGTCGTGGTGACCGACGAGCCTGGGAAATACGCCAAGCACGAGGATTGGCCGCGCGGACTGACCATCCATCACCGCGACGAGCTGATCTCGGTCCAGCAGGAGCTCGCCGCGATTCCCGAGGTCACCGTCCTGATCTATGACCAGACTTGCGCTGCGGAGAAGCGCCGCCGCAGGAAGCGCGGGCGCTTCCCCGATCCCGACAAGCGGGTGATCATCAACGAGTTGGTGTGCGAAGGCTGCGGCGATTGCGGCGTCAAGTCGAATTGCGTGTCGGTGCAGCCGCTCGAGACTGAATGGGGCCGCAAGCGCACCATCGATCAATCGAGCTGCAACAAGGATTTTTCCTGCGTGAAGGGCTTCTGCCCGTCCTTCGTCAGCGTTCACGGCGCCAAGCTCAAGCACGGCACGGGCATCGCCGCCGCGCATGCGCTTGCGCCGCTGCCCGAGACGACGCTGCCGGCGATTGCAAAGACCTACAACATCATCGTCACCGGCGTCGGCGGTACCGGCATCGTCACCATCGGCGGCATTCTCGGCATGGCCGCCCATCTCGAGGGCAAGGGGGTCGGAATCATCGACATGGCCGGTCTCGCGCAAAAGGGAGGCGCGGTCTTCAGTCACATTCGCATTGCCGAACGCTCGGAGGACATCCACGCCATTCGTATCGCCGCGGGCGGCGCCGATCTTGTCCTCGGCGGCGACATCGTCGTGGCCGGCAACAAAAAGGTGCTAGCCGCGGTGAAACACGGAACGACCGAGATGGTCATCAATCTCGCCGAAGTGCTCCCCGGCGATTTCACCCGCAACGCCGATTTTTCGCTGCCGACGGAACGGCTCAAGCGCGCCATCCTCGCCGACGCCGGGCCCGAGAACACACATTTTATCGACGCGACGCGGGTGGCAACCGCGCTGTTCGGCAACAGCATCGGCGCCAATATCTTTCTCGTCGGCTATGCCTATCAACTTGGCGCAATCCCGCTCGCAGCCGCCTCGATCATGCAGGCGATCGAGCTCAACGGCGAGGCGGTGGAGATGAACAAGGCGGCGTTCCACTGGGGCCGCCGCGCCGGCTACGAGCCGGCCGCAGTCGAGGCTCTCGTTAAGCCGGCGCCGGAAGCGGCGAGCGACGCGCGGACGCTGTCGCAATCTTTCGAGGAGATGGTGGCGCGTCGCGTCGCATACCTTACGGCCTATCAGAACGCCGCCTACGCAGAGCGCTACCGCCAATGGGTGGAGAAGACAAAGGCCGCCGAGGCCTCACGCGCGCCCGGCAAGAGCGGCCTGGCTGACGCGGTGGCGCGCTACCTGTTCAAACTCATGGCCTACAAGGACGAGTACGAGGTCGCCCGTCTCTACGCCGACGAATCGTTCGCGAAGCAGGTGAGGCGTGAGGTCGACGGCGAGAATTTGCGGCTTTATGTGCATCTTGCGCCGCCTCTTCTCGCCCGTCCTGACAAGGTCACCGGCGAGCCGAAAAAGATGACAGTCGGGCCGTGGATCTTCCCCTTGTTCCGGTTGCTGGCGAAATTGAAATTCCTGCGCGGCACCGCGCTTGATCCATTCGGCTACTCGAATGAGCGCAGGACCGAGCGCGCCCTCGTGCGCGAGTATGAGACGATGCTCGAGGAGGTGCTGGCGCGACTCAATAGCGAGAACCACCACATCGCGGTGGGGCTTGCCGCCATTCCGGAGAAAATCCGCGGCTTCGGCCACGTCAAAGTGCGCCACCTCAAGGCAGCCAAGGCGGACGAAGCTGCGCTCCTCGATCAGTTGCGCGCCGGGGTCGCTCCGCTGCTCAAGGCGGCGGAATAACCGCCTTTTCGGGCGAGCCGCGGGGCTTCAGGCGCGCGCCGGGTCGGCCGGTCTGATACCAAGTGCCGACTTGACCTGGGCTCGACCGCATTTTCTTATGCGCGTCAACAATCTGCCGGCAAACGGCGGCAAGGGCCTGGCGGCCCGCGGGACTGGACGCGGTGAAGGGAGGATTGCCGTGGCGACCGAAGCCGTGCGCGCGGATACCTTCCCCAAGCTGTTGATACGCAACGCCCGCTTGTTTGCGGGTCGTCCCGCCTATCGGCACAAGGATCTCGGCATTTGGCAGGTGTGGACCTGGGCGCAAGTGCTCGACGAAGTACGCGCTTTTTCCGTCGGTCTGCAGGAGCTCGGGCTCGCGCGGAACGACAAGGTCGCCATCATCGGCTCGAACCGGCCGCGCCTCTACTGGACAATGTGCGCCGCGCAAGCGCTCGGCGGCGTGCCGGTGCCGATCTACGCCGACTCCGTCGCCGAGGAGATGGCCTACATCCTCGATCATGCCGAGGTGACGATCGCAGTGGTCGAGGACCAGGAGCAGGTCGACAAGCTCTTGTCTATCGTCGAACGTCTGCCGCGCCTTGCGCTCATTGTCTATGACGAGCCGCGCGGGTTGCGCGACTACGACCACCAGCGGCTCAAATGGATCGACGATGTGCAGAAGCTCGGGCGCGATCGCCTCAGCGACGGCGCCGCCGGCCTGCAGCGCTGGGAAGCTGCCGTCGCCGCCGGCAAAGGCGAGGATCTTGCCGTCATGCTCTACACCTCCGGCACGACCGGACGACCCAAAGGCGTGATGCTCACGTTCGACAATCTCATCGTCTCGGCGATCAACGGCAACCGCTTCGACAGCCTGGGGCCCGACGAAGAGGTCGTCGCCTATCTTCCGCTCGCCTGGGTCGGCGATCACGTGTTTTCCTATGCCCAGCCCTTCACCGCCGGGTTTTGCGTCAACTGTCCGGAGAGCCCGGAGACCGTGAGTGAAGACCGCCGCGAAATCGGCACCACGTACGCCTTCGCACCGCCGCGCATCTACGAAAATCTCATCACGCTGACCATGGTGCGCATGGAGGATGCCGGCCGCTTCAAGCGCCACATGTTCCGTTATTTCCTCGCCGTGGCGCGGCGCTGGGGCGAAAAAATTCTCAACCGGGAGAAAGTGCCGCTGCATGCGCGGCTCTTGTACTGGTTTGGGGAGCGCTTGGTGTACGGCCCGTTGAAGAATCGACTCGGGGTGTCCCGCATCCGCCTCGCCTATACCGCCGGCGAGGCGATCGGCCCGGAAATCTTCCGTTTCTGGCGCGCGCTCGGCGTCAATCTCAAGCAGCTCTACGGGCAGACCGAGGCATCTGTGTACATCACCGCCCAGCCGGACGGCGAGATTTATGCCGACACCGTCGGCAGGCCGAATATCGGCGTCGACATCAAGATCGACGACAATGGCGAGGTGCTGTTCAAGTCGCCCGGCGTGTTCGCGGGCTACTACAAGGATCCGGAGAAGACGGCGGAGACCAAGACCTCGGACGGTTGGGTGCATACCGGCGACGCCGGCCTGATCGATGCCAAAAGCGGCCATCTCAAGATCATCGATCGGGCCAAGGATGTCGGCCGGCTCAACGACGGCTCCTTGCTCGCGCCGAAGTACATCGAGAACAAGCTCAAGTTCTATCCCAACATCCGCGAAGCCGTGGTGTACGGCGACAAGCGCGACTTTGTCTGCGCCATGCTGAACATCGACCTTACCGCGGTCGGAAACTGGGCCGAGCGCAACAACATCGTCTACGGCTCCTATCAGGAGCTGGCCGGGCACGCGCAGGTCTGCGACATGCTCGCGGAGCATGTGGAGGAGGTGAACCGGTCGCTGGCGGACGAAGGCATGGCCGGCGCACAGATTCGGCGCTTTCTCGTCTTGCACAAGGAACTCGACGCCGACGACGGCGAAATCACGCGCACGCAGAAGGTCCGCCGCGGCTTCGTCGCGCAGCGCTATGCGCCTTTGATCGCGGCGCTGTACGGCGGCGCGCGGGAGGCCGACATCTCGACCGAGGTGACGTTCGAGGACGGGCGCAAGGGCATGCTCTCCGCGCGTGTCAAAATCCGCGACGTGCAGACGATGCCGATGCCCGTGATGGAGAAAGCGGCGTGAAGCTGCAGCAAACGCCGCGTGTTTCCTCTTCCCACCCGAGTGTCAGGGTCATCGCATGAGGGCGCCGAGCGGGCGCGACATCGCCGCTGGCGAGGTGCTGCTCGCGGTCGAGAATGTTTCGCTTGCCTTCGGCGGCGTTAAGGCGATCAGCGACGTTTCATTCGACATTCGCAGAGGCGAGATCCGCGCCATCATCGGTCCGAACGGTGCCGGCAAGACTTCGCTGCTCAACGTCATCAACGGCTTCTATCACCCGCAGCAGGGCCGCATCACCTTCAAGGGCCGGCCGCGATCGGCGATGCGGCCGTACGAGGCGGCGCTCGGCGGGATCGCCCGCACCTTTCAAAACGTGGCGCTGTTCAAGGGCATGACCGCGCTCGACAACATCATGGCGGGCCGGGCGCTGAAGATGCGCCGCGGGTTCTTCTGGCAGCTCTTATGGATCGGGCCGGCGCTTGCGGAGGAGATCGAGCAACGCCGCCGCGTCGAGGAAATCATCGATTTCCTGAAGATTCAGCACGTTCGCAAGATTCAGGTCGGCAAGCTCCCTTATGGTCTGCAGAAGCGGGTCGAGCTCGGCCGCGCTCTCGCCATGGAACCTGACCTGCTGCTGCTCGACGAGCCGATGGCCGGGATGAATCTCGAGGAGAAAGAGGACATGTCCCGCTTCATCCTCGACGTCAATGCGTATTACGGCACCACCATCGCGCTGATCGAGCACGATATGGGCGTGGTGATGGATCTGTCCGATCGCGTGCTCGTGCTCGATCACGGGGTCAAGATCGCCGACGGTGTGCCGGCCGAGGTGCAGAGCAATCAGGCGGTGATAGACGCCTATCTCGGCCTGAGCCATTGAGGGTGCGATGCTCGGCCCCGTTCTCGAAACATTGATCGGCGGGCTGATGACCGGGGTGCTCTACTCGTTGGTGGCGCTCGGCTTCGTGCTGATCTTCAAAGCCTCCGGGGTGTTCAATTTTGCGCAAGGGGCGATGGTGCTGTTTGCCGCGCTGTCCTTTGCGCGATTGTCCGAGGCCATGCCGCTCGTCCTCGCGTTCGTGCTATCCGTTCTGATCATGATCGCGCTTGCCTACGCCATCGAATTTCTGGTGCTGCGCCGCCTGGTCAATCAGGAAGGCATCATCCTGTTCATGGCGACGCTCGGGATTGCATATTTTCTCGAGGGCTTCGGGCAGAGCATTTGGGGCAGCGATATCTATAAGATCGGACTGGGGCTGCCGACGAATCCGATCTTCATTTTGGAGTCGGTCTTTCCGGGCGGGCTGTTGATCGATCCGGCCGAGCTCATAGCCGCGATCATCTGCGCCGTCATGGTGCTGGTGTTGGCGGTGTTCTTTCAGGTGACGCGGGTCGGCCGGGCCTTGCGCGCCGTGGCCGACGATCACCAAGCCGCGCAATCCGTAGGCATCCCGCTCAATCGTATCTGGCTGATGGTATGGGCGGTGTCGGGACTCGTCGCGCTCGTCGCCGGGATGATGTGGGGCGCCAAACTCGGCGTGCAGTTCTCGCTTTCGCTCATCGCGCTCAAAGCGCTGCCGGTACTCATCCTGGGCGGGCTCACCTCCATTCCGGGCGCCATCGTGGGCGGGCTGATCATCGGCGCCGGCGAAAAGCTCGCCGAGGTGCTGCTCGCCCCGGTCCTCGTCCGCACCTTCGATCTCGCTGGCGGCGGGATCGAGAACTGGTTCGCTTACGTGCTCGCGCTCGTGTTCCTGCTCGTTCGCCCGCAGGGTCTGTTCGGCGAGCGCATCATCGAACGGGTGTGAGCCGTGCTGTACCGCGAAGTCGGCCAGTTCAAGACCTCGTACGGCGCCGATCAGGCGATTTTTCCGATCGCGCAGGACCGCTGGTTCGTGTTCGCACTCATCGCGTTCGCCTTTCTCGCGGTGCCGCTGTTCGCAGGCCAGTATCTCTACACCGAGGTGCTGATCCCGGTGCTTATCCTCTCCATTGCGGCGATCGGGCTCAACATCCTCACCGGTTATTGCGGCCAACTCTCGCTCGGCTCCGGCGGCTTCATGGCGGTCGGCGCCTACGCGGCCTACAACCTCGCGCTGCGGCTGCCGCAAACCAACATTATTCTGGTGTTTCTGTTCGCCGGCATCATGGCGATGCTGGTGGGCATTCTGTTCGGGCTCCCTTCGCTCCGCATCAAAGGCTTTTACCTCGCGGTGGCGACACTTGCCTCGCAGTTCTTCCTCGAATGGGCCTTCGCCCGCGTCAAATGGTTCACCAATTACGCGCCGTCCGGGTCGGTCGCGGTCGGCCGGATTGAACTATTCGGGATTGCGATCGACACCCCGGTCAAGACCTACATCTTCGTGCTGGCGATGACGGTCGTGCTCGCGCTGGCCGCCAAGAACCTGGTGCGCGGCCGGATGGGACGCATGTGGATGGCCACGCGCGACATGGACATCGCGGCCGAGATCATCGGCATTCGGCCGCTGCATGCCAAGCTCTCCGCCTTCGCTGTGTCATCGTTCTATATCGGCGTGGCAGGCGCGCTGTGGGGTTTCCTGCGGCTGGGTTCGTGGGAGCCGCTGGCATTCGACGTGAACCGCTCGTTCCAGGTGCTGTTCATGATCATCATCGGCGGGCTCGGCACTATTCTGGGTTCCTTCCTTGGCGCCGCCTTCATTGTGCTGCTTCCAATCGTTCTCAACCAGCTGCCGGCATGGCTCGGCATAGCAATGTCGACCGCCATGATCTCGCATATCGAATTCATGTTGTTCGGGGCGATTATCGTGTTGTTCCTGATCGCCGAGCCGCTCGGGCTCGCGCGGCTGTGGGCGATCGCCAAGGAGAAGCTTCGTCTGTGGCCGTTCCCGTATTGAGGCCGCGACAATTCGCGGGCACACTCGGGCCCAGAGGCGGGGTAGAACCCCGCAAATGGCCGGCCGGCAACAGCCCGGACCGGCTCGTCGATGGAGGAATCCCCATGACTGGTACGGCAATGACTGGAAAATATGCCGGGATTGCGCTCGCGGCGCTACTGGGGGGGCTGGCGATGGCTTCGCCGGCGCTGGCGCAGAACGAGCAGTTCATCCCCCACTTGGTGTATCGGACCGGCGCCTACGCGCCAAACGGCGTTCCATTCGCGAACGGCATCGCGGACTATTACAGGCTCATCAACGAGCGCGACGGCGGCATTAACGGGGTGAAGATCGCGTGGGAGGAATGCGACACCGGCTACGCCACCGACCGCGGGGTGGAATGCTACGAGCGTCTCAAGGGCAAGGGCCCCACCGGCGCCGCCTATGTCATCCCGCTCTCGACCGGCATCACCTTTGCGCTGACGGAGAAGGCGCCAGTCGACAAGATTCCGATCATCTCCATGGGCTATGGCCGCTCGGAGTCGCGTGACGGCTCGGTCTTCCAATGGAATTTCCCGCTGCTCGGTACGTATTGGACGGCCGCCGACATTATCCTGCAGCACATCGCCAAGAAGGAAGGCGGGTTCGACAAGCTCAAGGGGAAGAAGATCGCGCTGGTCTATCATGATTCCCCGTACGGAAAAGAGCCCATCGCGCTGCTGCAAAAGCGCGCGCAGATGCACGGCTTCGAGACCCTGCTCCTGCCGGTCACCCATCCCGGCGTCGAGCAAAAGGCGACTTGGCTGCAGGTCCGGCAGAACCGTCCCGACTACGTGCTGCTCTGGGGCTGGGGGGTGATGAATTCGACCGCCATCAAGGAGGCGGTCGCTGTCGGCTATCCGCGCGAGAAGATGTACGGCGTGTGGTGGTCGGGTGCCGAGCCGGACGTGCGGCCGGCTGAAGATGGTGCCAAGGGATACAATGCGGCCGCGCTGCAGCACACCTCGGGCCGCTTCAAGGTGCACGACGATCTCAAGAAGTACGTCTATGACAAAGGCCAGGGCACCGCGCGATGGGAGGACACGGGCGAGGTCCTCTATGTGCGTGGATTGATCAATGCCATGCTCGGCATCGAGGCGATTCGTACCGCGCAGGAGCGGTTCGGCAAGAAGCCGATGACCGGCGAGCAGGTGCGCTGGGGCCTCGAGAACCTCAATCTGACCGCGGAGCGGCTCAAGCAACTCGGCTTCGAGAACGAGTTAAAGCCGATCAAGGTGTCATGCGAGGACCATGAGGGCGCGCGCACCGGGCCCATCGAGACCTGGGACGGCAAGGACTGGAAGATCTCATCCGATTGGTACACCAGCGACGATGGTGTGATCGCGCCCATGGTGAAGGAGGCCGCAGCCAAATACGCGGCGGAGAAGAAGATCACGCCCGGGTGTCTCGTGACCAACTGATGTCGGTTAGCTCCGATCGCAGCTCACAGGGGGCGGCCATGCCGCCTCCTACTCCCGGTGCGTCCTCGGACCATGTCGCGGCGACATCCCCCGCGCCGCCGATCCTTTCGGTCAACAACATCGAGGTGGTGTACGACCACGTCATCCTCGTGCTCAAGGGCGTGTCGCTTACGGTTCCCAAGGGCCAGATCGTCGCGCTCCTGGGCGCGAATGGCGCCGGCAAATCCACCACGCTGAAAGCCATCTCCAACCTGTTGTCCGCCGAGCGCGGCGAAGTGACCAAAGGCTCCATCGTATTCGACGGTGAGGAGGTGCATGCGCGCTCGCCCAACGAGTTGGTGCGCCGCGGCTGCATCCAGGTCATGGAAGGGCGTCATTGCTTTGCGCACCTCTCGGTCGAGGAGAACCTGTTGACCGGTGCGTTCACGCGCGGCGGCGCCGGCGCGGCCGTGCGCCGAGACCTCGAGCTCGTCTACTCCTATTTTCCGCGGCTCAAGGAGCGCCGGGGCGCCACTGCCGGCTACATCTCCGGCGGCGAGCAGCAGATGTGCGCGATCGGCCGCGCGCTGATGTCCCGACCGAAAATGATCCTGCTTGACGAGCCTTCGATGGGGCTCGCGCCGCAACTCGTGGAGGAGATTTTCAAGATCGTCGGCGACCTCAATGCCAAGGAAGGAGTTTCCTTCCTGCTCGCAGAGCAGAATACCCGCATGGCCTTAAAATACGCGCGCTACGGTTATGTGCTGGAGAACGGCCGCGTGGTGCTCGATGGCGCCGCCAAGGCGCTGGGCGAGAACGAGGACGTGAAGGAGTTCTATCTCGGCATCGCCGAAGGCCGACGAAAGTCGTTCCGCGAAGGCAAACATTACCGGCGGCGCAAGCGCTGGCTGGCGTAGCTTCGACGTTGCTCCGACCGAGCGGTCGGTCGGCGGGGCCGGTCGACGCTCGCCACGCGATCGGTCATGACCGGGACCAACCCCGGGGCGCGACGAAAAGGATATGAGCGATGCCATGCGGTACGAGCATTACGATTCGCTCGAGACCCGCGATCCCGAGGATCGCGAGCGCGCGCTCTTCGACCGGCTGCCCGATCTCATCGCGCTTGCGTTGTGTGCACCGGGATGGGCCACCCAGCTTGCCGGCATCGATCCCCGTCTGGTGACTTCGCGTGTGGAGCTCGCCAAGCTCCCGATGCTGCGCAAATCCGAGCTCGCGACGCGACAAAAGGAGATGCCGCCGTTCGCCGGCTTGAACGCCGCGGCGCCCACTCGCCTGCGACGGCTGCTGATGTCCCCCGGGCCGATCTTCGAGCCGGAAGGCAAGGGCAAGGATTTTTGGGGCGCGGCGCGCGCGCTTTTCGCCGCCGGCTTCCGCTCGGGCGACGTCGTGCAGAATTGCTTTTCCTATCATCTCACCCCAGGCGGCTTCATTATGGAGTCCGGTGCGCATGCGCTCGGTTGCGCCGTGATTCCTGCCGGCACCGGCAACACCGAACAGCAGGTGGAGGCGATCGCGCATTTGAAGCCGAGCGGCTATCTCGGCACGCCGGATTTCCTGAAGATCCTGCTCGATGTCGCCGCCCGAGCGGGCAGGGATGCCTCCTCGTTCAAGCGGGCACTGGTGACGGGTGCGGCCTTGCCTGCTTCGCTGCGCCAGGAATTATCCGCGCGCGGCATCGAGGTGCGCCAGTGCTACGCCACCGCCGATTTGGGCGTCATCGCCTACGAGAGCGAGGCGCGTGAAGGTATGATCGTCAACGAAACGTTGCTGGTCGAGATCGTGCGCCCCGGCACTGGCGATCTGGCCGCCATCGGCGAGGTGGGGGAGGTCGTCGTCACGTCCTTCAACTCGGATTATCCGATGATCCGGCTCGCCACCGGTGATCTCTCTGCGGTGATGGCAGGCCGCTCGCCTTGCGGGCGCACCAATATGCGGCTGGCGGGCTGGATGGGCCGCGCCGACCAAACCACCAAGATCAAAGGCATGTTCGTGCATCCTGCCCAGGTCGCGCAAATCGGCAAGCGTCATCCCGAGCTCGGCCGGTTGCGGCTCGTGGTGGCGCGCGCGGGCGAGCAGGATGTGATGACGTTGCTGGCCGAGTGCTCGGCTCCGGCGGCGCAGTTGCAGGAGGACGTCGCCGCAACCCTGCGCGCGGTGACGAAACTCGGCGGCGAGGTCAAACTCATTGCCCCCGGAAGCCTGCCGAACGACGGTAAGGTCATCGCAGACGAGCGGCCGGTGGGCTGATCCACCGATGTTCTCTCCGTCCGTTCCCGCGGCGTGCCGTCGCTCGGCCTTGACAACGGCGGCGAGCCGGGCGAAGCCGCCGCGGCGCTTGCCGTCCGGCATCATTTGATCTGCCATCAAATAGATGTCATTGACCGGGATGAACGTGACGCGCATAGCGCGATTCAGCGCAGAGAATCGCAATGAGTAGGCGGGTGGCGAGACGGCGAAGAATACAGATGGCGGGGAGGGAGCGTTCCGATGCGATCCGGCGGGTCTGCGTGCTTAGCGCGCAGGCGCCAGGCGCCGCCATCGCCCATGCTCCGTCGCGATGAACGAAGCCCCATCCGTCGCGCCCGTCCCCGCCGCCACGGTCGAGCATCCGGCCGCAGGCAAGATCGGCGTGCTATTGGTCAATCTCGGCACTCCCGAGGCGCTCGACGCACCCGCCGTGCGGCGTTATCTCAAGCAGTTTCTCACCGATCCGCGGGTGATCGAGGATCAGGGGGCGCTGTGGCAGCTTGTTCTCAATGGTGTCATTCTGCCGATCCGCCCGCGGCGGAAGGCGCGCGACTACGCCAAAATTTGGAATTACGAAAAAAACGAATCACCGCTCAAGACCATCACCCGCTCGCAGGCCGAAAAGCTCGCCCGTGCGCTCGAGCCGCTGGGTCCGCGTTTCGCAGTCGATTGGGCGATGCGCTACGGCAGTCCCTCGATCGCCTCAACGCTCACAGCTCTCGTCGGCCAGGGCTGCGAGCGCATTCTCGTCATCCCGCTTTATCCGCAATACTGCGCGGCGACGACGGCGACCGTGTGCGACGAGGTCTTTCGCGTGCTCACGGGCATGCGCTATCAGCCCTCGGTGCGAATCGCGCCGCCCTATTACAATGACGCGGTTTATATCGAGGCGCTGGGATCCGCGATCGGAGCGGAGCTCTCCCGTCTCGGCTTCAAGCCGGAGATCGTGCTTGCCTCCTTCCACGGCGTGCCGCAGGCCTATGTGGATCAGGGCGATCCGTATTTTGCCCATTGCGTGGAGACGACGCGGCAGCTGCGCGAGCGGCTCAATCTCGACGAGTCGAAACTGATCATGACCTTTCAATCGCGGTTCGGCCGGAGCAAATGGCTCGAGCCCGCAACCAACCGCACCCTCAAGAAGCTCGCGAAGGACGGGGTGAAGAACCTCGCGGTCGTCACGCCGGGCTTCTCGGCCGATTGCCTGGAAACGCTCGAGGAGATCGCGATCGAAGGTGCGCGTCTGTTCAAGAAATACGGGGGTGAGAATTTCGCGGCGATACCCTGCCTCAACGACAGCGCGCCCGGTATGCTGGTGATCTGGCAAATGGCGCTACGCGAGCTCAAGGGCTGGATCTAGGCGTCCGCCACCGCCTCCGGCGTGATTAGCGGCTGGGTCGCAGCGTCCATTGTTGCTGCATCCATGCTATTTTTCTCTACACCTGCTGAGTAGTGTCGCTGCAACGGGAGTATCCATGCCTCGACCTTGGTCGGAACAGCGAAAGCGACGTCTATCAGCGTTGCAAGCCGCAGGTCGTCGTCCCGATGAGATCGCGGCGGCGCTCGGCTTGCGACGCGACCAGGTCGTCGCCCGGCTGAAGCTCATGGCGGCTTGGGAGCGAAACCGGGAGAGTTTCGCCAAGGCAATGCGAAAACGGGCGCAAGCGCGCCGTGCGCGCGGCCAAAAGGCCGTCGCCGGCATGAAGAAAGCGATGGCCAAGGGAATGCCCCGCAACCGCGCCATAGCGAAAGCTTATGACGCCGGCGCGACTTGGCGGGAAATCGGCCAGCATTTTGGAATCACCGCCGAGGCCGCGAGCGCCGCCGGGCGCAGATTTCGCACGCGCAGCAGCGGGCGCTCGGTGACGACGCGCAAGCCGCGTCCGCGCGCCTAAGCCCGTTGCTACGCAACCCCGGCGCGCAGGAGGTCGTGGAAGTGGACGACCCCCACCGGCCTGCCAGCATCGACCACGATCAGTTGCGTCTTCTTCATCGAATTGAGCAGTTCGAGCGCCTCGGTCACAAGTTGATCGGGCCGCACCGTCTTTGGGTGTGAGGTCATCACCTCCTCGACCTTGAGATCGAGCAAGTTGGCGCTCATGTGCCGGCGCAGGTCTCCGTCCGTGATGATGCCGACGAGCAGGCCGCGGCGGTCGGTGATGCCGACACAGCCGAACGTCTTGGCCGTCATCTCGGCGATCGCCTCCGACATGCGGGTGCCGACGGAGGCGAGCGGGATCTCGCTGCCGGTGTGCATGATATCACGCACGAACTTGAGCATCGCACCGAGGCGGCCGCCGGGATGCAATCTGCTGAAGTCGACGGCGGTGAATCCCCGGCTCTCCAATAGAGCGATGGCGAGCGCATCGCCGAGCGCGGCCTGCATCAGCGTCGAGGTGGTGGGAGCGAGATTGTGCGGGCAGGCCTCTCTCGCCTGCGGCACCGCCAGCACGACGTCGGCTGCCCGCCCAAGCGTGCTGTCCGCGACGGCGGTGATGGCAACGAGCCCAATGCGGAAGCGGCGCGAGTAGTCGATGAGGTCCTTGAGCTCGGCCGTCTCGCCCGACCAGGACAGCGCCATGATGACGTCATTGGGCGTTATCATGCCGAGATCGCCGTGACTGGCTTCGCTCGGATGCACGAAGAAGGCAGGCGTGCCGGTGGACGCGAACGTTGCCGCGATTTTGCGCGCAACGTGCCCGGATTTACCCATCCCGGTCACGATCAAGCGGCCGCGGGCGCTGGAGATCAGCTCCACGGCGGCGATGAAAGCGCGGCCGAGCCCGTCGTGAATGGCGGAGGACAAGGTTGTGATCCCGGTCGCCTCGACCTCGAGGGTTCGCACCGCCGAGGCGATCAGGTGGGCGCTGCGCGCGCTCGTAAGCCGTTCCGTTCTCAGTGCCTTGGGCATCGCGGTCCCGACAACACGGGAAGAGAGGCTATCAGGCGGGCCTGCGCCCCCGGCCGCAGGTGCCTCAGTATATCCGCTTCGGGCTCCTTAACCAAAGCATAACAGGCGGCTATTAGCGCCGCCTCAGCCCTCGCCCAACAGGCGCTTGAGCTCGGCCCGCATTGCTGGCGCGATATCGCTGCGGTCGAGCGCGTAGGCGATATTGGCTGCGAGAAAACCGACTTTCGAGCCGCAATCGAAGCTCCTGCCTTCGAATTCCAGGGCGTAGAAAGGCTTGCTCCTGGCGAGTTCGATCATCGCATCGGTGAGCTGGATTTCGCCCCCGGCACCACGCTTTTCGGCCGCAAGACTGTCGAAGATGTCGGGCTGCAGGATGTAACGGCCGGTGATGATGAGGTTCGACGGGGCTCGGTCGCGCGCCGGTTTCTCCACCATTTGCGTGACCGAGAACAGGTCACCCCTGCGCTCGCCGATGCCGACGACGCCGTACATGTGCAAGCGATCAGCGGGCATCTGCTCGACGGCGATGATGTTGGCATTGTCACCGAGGTCGCGCCCCGCGTCGATCATCTGCGCGAGGCAGCCGCGATTGTGCTGCACCAGCACGTCGGGCAGCAGCAAGGCGAATGGCTCGCGGCCGACGAGCTCGCGCGCGCACCATACCGCGTGGCCGAGCCCGAGAGGGAGCTGCTGCCGCGTGAAGCTCGCTGTTCCGGGACCCGGGAGGTCGCGCGCGAGCAGTTCGAGGTCGTCGTGCCGCTGGCGCTCCGTCAGCGTGTGCTCGAGCTCGAACTGCCGATCGAAATGGTCCTCGATGACAGCCTTGTTGCGGCCAGTGACGAAGATGAAATGCTCGATGCCGGCCTCGCGCGCCTCGTCGACCACGTGCTGGATCAGCGGGCGGTCGACCACCGGCAACATCTCCTTGGGCATGGCTTTGGTGGCCGGTAGGAACCTGGTCCCTAGGCCTGCGACCGGGAAGACGGCTTTGCGGATGGGTTTCATGCTAGCGCTGCGTTGTAATCCGAACCCCGTCGGGGTCCATCGGTCTCGGTATTGCCGAAGTTTGGGCGTGCAATGGCGGGCGAAGTGCCGTGGCAGTAAGTCCTAACGCCGGTGCGTCGGCAAGAGGTCAAGGCTCGCAAACCTCCCGCCCGTCAGACAATTCGCAACGATCATCTCATTTTCATCCGCCGGACAGGTACAATCGAGCCGAGTTAACCGCCATGGCAACATTTCCCTCATCGATCGGGTTCCTCAGTGCGGTGGCTTTGGCCGCCACGGCCTGCGCAGTTCCGGCACTCGGGCAGAGCTTCGACATCCGCACGCTGTTCAGCGCGCCGGCCCCGAGCAGCGGTGCGGCCGCGGCGCCCACAGGGACCGGCACCCAGGAATGGAGCGGCGAGTCGGGCGCCTCCAACCATCCGCTGATGACGGCACAGGCGATCCGAGCCGCCGCCGCCAATTTCGGCAATTGCCTTGCCGGACTCTGGCCGCAGGCGCAGCGCCGCGGCGTCTCTCGTTCAGTGTTCGAGGATAACGTCGCGGGACTGGAGCCTGATCTGCGGATCATGGATCTGCTCGATGCCCAGCCCGAGTTTACCAAATCGTTCTGGGATTATCTCGATATCCTGGTGAACGAGGATCGCATCCAGAACGGCCGGGCAATGCTGGCGAAGCACCGCGCGACCTTCGATGCGGTCGAGAAGGCCTACGGGGTCGATCGCCACGTCATCGCCGCGATCTGGGGCGTGGAGTCCAATTACGGGACGCAGATCGGCGAGCGCTCGGTGATCCGTTCGACCGCCACGCTGGCCTGCATCGGCCGTCGCCAAGATTATTTTCGCGAGGAGTTTCTGTCCGCATTGGAGATTCTCGCGCGCGGCGATGTGAAGCCTGAGCACCTCAAGGGTTCGTGGGCGGGCGCGTTCGGTCCGACCCAGTTCATGCCCACTTCGTTCAAGCGCTATGCCGTCGATTTCGATGGTGACGCCCGCCGCGACGTCGTCGATTCCGTACCCGACGTGGTGGCCTCCACCGCGAACAATCTCAAGAAGGACGGATGGGTGAGCGGCCAGACCTGGGGCTACGAGGTCGTGGTGCCGAAAGGTTTCGATTTCCTGCTTGCCGACCGCTCGCGTGTCCTCACGGTCCGGGAGTGGGAGCGCTTGGGTATCCGGCGCCCCGGCGGCAAAGCCTTCCCGCGCGGCGATGATCGCGGCTATCTGCTGGTGCCGGCGGGAGCGCAGGGCCCGGGCTTTCTGATGCTGCAGAATTTCCGCGTCATCATGAAATACAACCCGGCCGAAGCCTATGCGCTCGCCATCGGCTATCTCGCCGACCGGCTGCGCGGGGGGGATGCCTTGGTGCAGGCTTGGCCGCGGCACGAACGGGTGCTCACGCGGGCGGAACGCTACGAGCTGCAGCAGCATCTCGCCGCGCGCGGCTACGACGTGGGCGAGCCCGATGGCCGGCTCGGCGGCAAAACCCGCAGCGCGCTGCGCCACTTCCAATCCTCGGTCGGGGAGGTGCCCGACGGGTTCGCCTCGGCGGCCGTCCTGGAGCGGCTGCGGGGCCGATAGGGCCGCCGGGGGCATCTTCAAGTTGACGTTTTTTGGCTATATTCCGCGCCAAAATGGCGCCGTCCGCACCGGTTGTGGCGGTCCTAACCCTCGGCAGGTGATCATGGGTTTGCCCAGTGTATGCCGCGCATATGTCGCCGCCGCCGCAGCGGGGATCACGCTTGCGCTGCTGCTGCCGGCGCAGGCGCAATTCTGGGATTGGGGCAATCGCCCGCAGCGGCAGCAGCAATACAACAACAACTGGGGCGGCTGGGGCGGCGGCTGGAATGACCGGCGTTATTACGATCCCTACCGTCAGCAGGAACGCGAGGCGCCCGTCGATTATTCGCGCGCGCCGCCACCCGCGCAGAAGAAGCCTGAAGCCACGACCTCGATCGTGGTGCTGGGCGACGGCAACGCGGACTGGCTGGCTTACGGGCTCGAAGACACCTTCGCGGAAAAGCCGGAGATCGGCGTCGTCCGCAAGCATCGCACCGATTCCGGTCTGATCCGCTACGACCAGCGCCGCGATGTCGAATGGCCGCAGGTCGCGCGCGAGATCATCGCCGCCGAGAAACCGAAATTCATCGTCATGATGATCGGCAACAACGACCGTCAGACGATCCGCGAGAAAGCCCCGCCGGCGCCGCGCCCCAACGCGCCCAAGCCCAACGCGCAAGCGACGACGCCAGCAGCGCCCGCCGCAGCGACGCCCACCCCGGCGCCGCCCGATCCGGAGCAGCAACCCGAGCCGGCGGACGCCGAGCACGCCAACCTGCCGCCCGAGCAGGCGCGGCAAGCGTCGTACGGGCCGTGGGAATTCCACACCGAGAAGTGGGAGCTCGCATATATACGGCGCATCGACGCGACGATCGCTGCCCTCAAGAGCGGCGGCGTTCCAGTGATGTGGGTCGGGCTGCCGTCACAGCGCAACACCAAGGCCAGCGCGGATTCCTCGTATCTCAACGAGCTCTATCGTAGCCGGGCGGACAAGGCAGGAATCATTTACGTTGATATCTGGGACGGTTTCGTCGACGAGGCGGGCCGTTACTCGCCGCAGGGACCGGACTACGAGGGGCAGATCCGCCGGCTGCGCTCCGGCGACGGCGTCTATTTCACCAAGTTCGGTGCCCGCAAGCTCGCCCATTATGTCGACCGCGAAATCCAGCGCAGCATTGCCAACCGGGGCATGCCGGTTGCGCTGCCGCTGCCGGCCGACTCCTCGCCGCAGGCGCCGAATGCCAAACCGGGTGGCCCGGCGCAGCGGCCGGCGGCCGGGCCGGTGGTGCCGCTGACCGCCATGCAAGTGGGGCCGGAAGAGTTGATCGGCGGCGGTCGTGCGGGTGGCTCCGCCGGTGATGCAACTGCCTCGCGCATGCTGAGCAAAGGCGATCCGGCCGCGGCGCCGAGCGGACGGGCCGACGATTTCAGTTGGCCGCGCGGCAGTGCGCGCAAGGCGCCCCCGGCGGACTCCGACGCGGCGGCCTTGGCTGCGCCTGAGCCGACGTCGGATGACGCCGCGGCGAAATCGGCGCAGCCCCCGTCCGGCCAGCGCGCTGCTGAATCCGGCTCGGCGAACGCCGCCTCCGAGGAAAAGCCGGCCGCCAAGCGCCGGCCTCGCCGTCCCAATCCCGATGCGCAGCGCCAGCCGTCCTTCTTTCCAAATTTCTTTCGCTGAGCTGCCACAGCGCACCTTCCTCGGCACATCTTGGCTGAGACCATGCGTAGCGGTGCTCAGCCAGGGTCAACGATGAAACGCGCTCTGACCGGTATCGCAAGCGTGAGCATTCTGGCCGTGACCGTTGGAGTGGAGACGGCGAACGCACAGTCCTATCGCCGCTACGGCCCTGCGCGAACCTATCGCTCGCAGGCCTATCCATCTCCAAGCCACGGCTCGGTGCCCCGCGGCAATCCGCGGTCAGTTCCGTTTTCGGACCCGAACAGTCCGGAAGCCACAGGAGGTGGAAGCGTCGGCTATAATCGAGGCCTCCCTCACAACGAATGAGCTCCGCCGCCGAGGATTTTCGGCATGACGACCTTGTTCACCCTGTGATGAGAAGCTGATGCCTAACTTTCTCGGTCAGTGGGGCGCGACAGTCTCGACCATCTCGTGCATTTGCTGGTGGCATTCATGCTTGCATTGCCGATCGGATGGCATCGCGCGCGCGAGGAACAAAGCGCAGGCTTACGTACCGCGAGTAACGGGCGGTGGGCGGCGCTCAGCGCGGCAATGCGGTTGAACCCATCAAGAACTTGTCGACCGCATGCGCCGCCTGGCGACCCTCGCGAATCGCCCATACCACGAGCGATTGGCCGCGCCGCATGTCGCCGGCCGCGAACACTTTCGGATTGGAGCTCTGATATCCCACGGTATCGGCCTTGACGTTCCCGCGTGCATCGAGCTCAAGCCCGAGCTCCTCGATCATGCCTTTGTGCACGGGATGCACGAAGCCCATGGCGAGCAACACGAGATCGGCGTCGAGTTCAAATTCGGTCCCGGCGATCGGCTTGATCTTCTCGTCAACGCGGGTGCAACGAAGTTTTTTCACCTCGCCATTCTCGCCGGAGAACCTGGTGGTCAGCACCGCGAAATCGCGGTTGACGCCTTCCTCGTGGCTCGATGACGTGCGCAGCTTCAATGGCCAGTCGGGCCAGGTCAGCATCTTGTTCTCCTGCACCGGCGGCTGCGGGAGGATCTCGAAGTTCGTGACCGAGCGGGCGCCTTGGCGGATGGCGGTGCCGATGCAGTCGGATCCGGTGTCGCCGCCGCCGATGACCACGACGTGCTTGCCGCCGGCGAGGATTGGCTCGCCGTGCTGCGGCTCGCCGCTCACTCGGCGGTTCTGTTGCGGCAGAAACTCCATGGCGAAGTGGACGCCCTTGAGATCGCGCCCTGGAATTGGCAGATCGCGCGGCGCTTCGGCACCGCCGGTGAGCACGAGCGCGTCATAGTCGCGGACCAAGGCAGCCGCGGGCACATTCACGCCGACATGGGCGTCGTAGTGGAACGTCACTCCTTCCGCCTCCATCTGCGCGGCGCGGCGCGCGACGATGTGCTTCTCCATCTTGAAATCGGGAATGCCGTAAGTCAGCAAGCCTCCGGCCTTCGCGAGTTTCTCGAACACGTGCACGTCGTGCCCGGCGCGGGCGAGCTGCTGGGCACAGGCCATGCCGGCCGGCCCCGAGCCGACGATCGCGACTTTTTTCCCGGTCTTGACCGCCGGCGGTTCCGGCTTGAGCCAGCCACGCTCGAATGCACGATCGGCGATCGCGCATTCGATCGTCTTGATGGTCACCGGATTGTCGTCGATGTTGAGCGTGCAAGCGGCCTCGCACGGCGCCGGACAGATGCGGCCGGTGATTTCCGGGAAATTGTTGGTGGAATGCAGGTTGCGCGCGGCCTCTTCCCACTCGCCGCGATAGACGAGATCGTTCCAGTCGGGGATCTGGTTGTTGACCGGGCAACCGGTGTGGCAATAGGGAATGCCGCAATCCATGCAACGTGCGGCTTGCGTCTTCGTTTCCGCCTCGGGCAGCGGGCGCACGAATTCGCGCCAATGCTTGATGCGCTCTTCGACCGGCTCGTAGTGCCGGTCCTCGCGCTCGTATTCCAGGAAACCGGTGATCTTGCCCATTCGCACTCAGCCGCGGAGGCCGTTATTCCGCCGCTTCCACAATCCGCTCCCGTTGCAGCTCGGTGAGGGCGCGCCGGTACTCGACCGGCATCACCTTGCGGAACATGGGGCAATAAGTCTTCCAGTTGGCGAGGATTTTTTCCGCGACGGTCGAGCCGGTAAAGCCGGCGTGACGCATGATCAGGAACTTGAGCCGCTCCATATCGTGTTGGGTCATGTCGCCCATGACGTCGACGCGGCCGTGCGAACCGAGATCATGGGTCTGATGATAGATGAGCTCGCTCGCCTCTTCTTCCTCGGGCAGCGGTTCGAGCTCGACCATGGCAAGATTGCAGCGCGAGGCGAAGCTTCCATCTTCGTCCAGCACGTAGGCGATGCCGCCGGACATGCCGGCAGCAAAGTTGCGGCCGGTGCGGCCGAGCACGACCACGATGCCGCCGGTCATGTATTCGCAGCAATGGTCGCCGGCGCCCTCGATCACGGCAACGGCGCCTGAATTGCGCACGGCGAAGCGCTCGCCGGCGACGCCGCGGAAGTAGCACTCGCCTTCGATCGCGCCATAGAGCACCGTGTTGCCGACGATGATCGATGCCTCCGGTACGATGCCGGCGTCGGCGGTGGGGCGCGCGATGATGCGGCCGCCGGAGAGGCCTTTGCCTACGTAATCGTTGGCGTCGCCTTCGAGCTCGAACGTCACGCCACGCGCGAGCCACGCGCCGAAGCTCTGTCCGGCGGTGCCGGTGAGCTTCACGTTGATGGTGTCGTCGGGCAAGCCTTCGTGCCCATACCGTTTGGCGATCTCGCCCGAGAGCATGGCGCCGACCGCGCGGTCGGTGTTCTTGATGGGAGTGACGATCCGCACCGGCGCGCCGCGGTCAAGCGCGATCTGCGCCTGCGCGATAAGGCTGCGGTCGAGGATGGTCTGGATTTTATGATCCTGCGGCTCGCGATTGAAGATTGCCACGCCGGGCGCCGCCTGCGGCTTCAAGAACAGCTTGGAGAAGTCGAGCCCTTTCGCCTTCCAGTGCGCGACGACCTCGCGCCGGTCGAGCATGTGCATCTGCCCGATCATTTCGTCGAACGACCGATAGCCCAGTTCGGCCATTAACTCGCGCACCTCCTCGGCTACGAAGAAGAAGAAGTTGATCACGTGCTCCGGAGCGCCTTTGAAGCGCTTGCGCAGCACCGGATCCTGCGTCGCCACGCCCACCGGGCAGGTGTTGAGGTGGCACACCCGCATCATGATGCAGCCTGCGGCGATCAACGGCGCGGTCGAGAAACCGAATTCATCGGCGCCGAGCAGCGCGCCGACGACGACGTCGCGTCCCGTGCGCAGGCCGCCGTCGACCTGCACCGAGATGCGCCCGCGCAGCCGGTTGGCGACCAGGGTCTGGTGGGTTTCGGCGAGCCCGATTTCCCAGGGCGAGCCGGCGTGCTTGATCGACGTCAGCGGCGAGGCGCCGGTGCCGCCTTCGAAGCCGGCGATGGTCACGTGATCGGCGCGCGCCTTGGAGACTCCCGCGGCGACGGTGCCAACGCCAACCTCGGATACGAGCTTCACCGAGACTAGTCCGTCCGGATTGACGTTTTTGAGATCGAAGATCAGCTGCGCCAAATCTTCGATCGAATAGATGTCGTGGTGCGGCGGCGGCGAGATCAGCCCGACCCCGGGTGTCGAGTGCCGCACCTTGGCGATGATCTTGTCGACCTTGTGCCCGGGGAGCTGCCCGCCTTCGCCAGGCTTGGCCCCCTGGGCCATCTTGATCTGCATCATGTCGGAGTTGACGAGGTATTCCGTCGTCACGCCGAAGCGGCCCGAGGCGACCTGCTTGATCGCCGAGCGCATGGAATCGCCGTTCGGCAAAGGCTTGAAACGATCCGCCTCCTCGCCGCCTTCGCCGGTATTGGACTTGCCGCCGATGCGGTTCATGGCAATGGCGAGCGTGGTATGCGCCTCGCGCGAAATCGAGCCGAACGACATGGCGCCGGTTGAAAAGCGGCGCACGATGTGCGCGGCCGGCTCGACCTCCTCGATCGGCACCGGCTTGCGTGCGTCCTCTTGCGCGGATTTGAGCCGGAACAGGCCGCGAATCGTGAGCAGCCGCTCGGATTGCTCGTTGCTGATCTTCGCGTAGGCGCGGTACTCCTCGGGGAGATTGCCGCGCACCGCGTGCTGCAGCGCAGAGACGGTCGTCGCCGTCCACGCGTGCTCTTCGCCGCGCACGCGAAACTGGTACTCGCCGCCGACGTCCAGTGCTTCGCGATAGATCGGCGCGTCGCCGAAAGCTTCGCGATGCCGCCGCACCGTCTCCTCGGCGATCTCGGCAAGCGCCACTCCCTCGATGCGGGTCGCGGTGCCGGTGAAATATTCGGCCACGAAATCCGACTTGAGGCCCACGGCATCGAAAATCTGCGCGCCGCAATAGGACTGGTAGGTGGAGATGCCCATCTTCGACATCACCTTGAGAATGCCCTTGTCGATCGACTTGATATAGCGCTTGACGATCTCCTTATCGTCGAGCTTTTGCGGCAGATTCTCCCGCATCGCCCGCAGCGTCTCGAAGGCGAGATACGGATTGATCGCCTCAGCGCCGTAGCCGGCCAGGCAGCAAAAGTGGTGGACCTCCCGAGGTTCGCCCGATTCGACCACCAGCCCGACCGAGGTGCGCAGGCCCTGACGGATGAGGTGATGATGCACCGCCGCGCACGCGAGCAGCGAAGGCATCGGAATGTTCTCCGGCCCCGCGCGGCGGTCGGAGAGGATGATGATGTTGATGCCCTCGCGCACGGCCGCCTCGGCGCGCACGCACAGCGTGTCGAGCGCGTCCTTCAGGCCGGCCGCGCCGTGCTCCGCCGGCCAAGTGCTGTCGAGGGTGCGCGACTTGAAATGCCCGTCGCCGACCTCGGAAATAGCGCGGATCTTCTCCAAATCCGCATCCGTAAGAATGGGCTGACGCACTTCTAGCCGCTTGAGGTACGAGGTGCCCTCGAGATCGAACAGGTTCGGCCGCGGTCCGATGATGGAGACCAGGCTCATGACCAGTTCCTCGCGGATCGGGTCGATCGGCGGGTTGGTGACCTGGGCGAAGTTCTGCTTGAAGTAGGTGAACAGCAGCTTGGGCTTGTCGGACAGCGCCGAGATCGGCGTGTCGTTGCCCATGGAGCCCACCGCTTCCTCGCCCTGAATCGCCATCGGCGACATGAGGATGCGCAGGTCTTCCTGGCTGTAGCCGAAGGCCTGCTGGCGATCGAGCAGCGTGAGATTCGACAACGCCGCCTCACTCGGCGCGGGAGGCAGATCCTCGAGCACGATCTGCGTGCGCTCGAGCCATTCTTTGTAGGGGTGGCTCTTGGCGAGTGTGGCCTTGAGCTCCTCGTCCGGGATCAGGCGGCCTTCATCGAGATCGACGAGCAGCATCTTGCCCGGCTGCAGGCGCCACTTCGTTACGATGTCCTGCTCCGGGATGGGCAGCACGCCCATCTCCGAAGCCATGATGATGCGCTCGTCGCGCGTGACGAAGTAACGCGCAGGGCGCAAGCCGTTTCGGTCCAGCGTAGCGCCGATCTGCCGGCCGTTGGTGAACGCGATGGCGGCGGGACCGTCCCAGGGCTCCATGAGCGCGGCGTTGTATTCGTAGAATGCGCGCCGCTCGTCGTCCATGAGCGGATTTCCCGCCCATGCCTCCGGAATCATCATCATTACCGCATGCGCGAGCGGGTAGCCTCCCTGGACCAGGAACTCGAGCGCGTTGTCGAAGCACGCGGTGTCGGATTGCCCCTCGTAGGAGATCGGCCACAGTTTGTTGATGTCTTCGCCGAACAGCGCCGAGGATACCGACGCTTGGCGCGCCGCCATCCAGTTGACGTTGCCGCGCAGCGTGTTGATCTCGCCGTTGTGGGCGATCATCCGATACGGGTGCGCGAGCGACCACGTCGGGAAGGTGTTGGTGGAGAAGCGCTGGTGAACGAGCGCGAGCGCGCTCTCGAAATCTTTGTCGTGCAGATCGGGATAATAGGTGCAGAGCTGGTCGGCCAGGAACATGCCCTTGTAGACGACCGTGCGGCACGAGATGGATACCGGATAGTAGCCCGATAGCCTGCGCTCCTTGCGGGTATAGATCGCGTGCGAGATCGACTTGCGCAGGATGTAGAGACGGCGCTCGAACTCCGCTTCGCTCTTGATCTTCTTGCTGCGCCCGATGAACACCTGCAAGTGCACGGGCTCGGTCGGCTTGACCGATTCGCCCAAGGTCGAGTTGTCGGTGGGCGCCTCGCGCCAGCCGAGGAGCGTCATGCCCTCGCGCTTGATCATCTGGGAATAGATGTCGCGTATGACCTGCCGCCAGTCCGGGTCGCGCGGCATGAACAGCGCGCCGACCGCATATTCGCCGGGCTCGGGCAAGCGAAAGCCGAGGCGCTCCGCCTTCCTGGCGAAGAACTTGTGCGGGATTTGCACCAGGATGCCGGCGCCGTCGCCGGCGCGCGGATCGGCGCCGACCGCCCCGCGATGCTCGAGATTACACAGGATCGCGAGTGCGTCTTCGATGAGCTTGTGCGATTTTTTTCCCTTGATATCGGCAATAAAGCCGACGCCGCAGGAATCCTTCTCGAGCGCGGGATCATAAAGCCCGTGCGCCGGCGGCAGGCCCGCCGCGGTTTCGCCACCGCGCAGCGCAGGCCCGCGCCACGCAGTCCCCTGACCCGCTCCCGTTGCGCGCTTGCGTGCCGCGCCCATGTCGTCCTCGCGTCTTACCCCGGCGCAAACCGCCAAGAAACGTTGCTTCTTGGCGCATCATTCGCTCCCGCAGCGCCGATCGGCGTTGCGGCCTCAAGGGCACCGCTGGTCATTGGCGGCCTTTTCGCTATCGCGCTTGGCTGAGGCGCACGGCCGCT
>DASSGH010000131.1:0-43775 GCA_035693615.1 Xanthobacteraceae bacterium | reverse complement strand
GTTCTTGTCGTCGCCTTGACCCAGGCCCTCGATCGCGATCTCGTCGAGGCCGGTGAAGCCGTTTTCGAGCGAACGCAGTGCCTTCTGCAGGCTTTCCTGGAAGGAGCGGCCGATCGCCATGGCCTCGCCCACCGACTTCATCGAGGTGGTCAGCACGGGCTCGGCGCCGGGGAATTTCTCGAACGCGAAGCGCGGGACCTTGGTCACCACGTAATCGATGGTCGGCTCGAACGAGGCCGGCGTCGCGCCGCCGGTGATGTCGTTAGCGATCTCGTCGAGCGTGTAGCCGACCGCGAGGCGGGCGGCGACCTTGGCGATCGGGAAACCCGTGGCCTTGGACGCGAGCGCGGAGGACCGCGACACGCGCGGGTTCATTTCGATGATGATGAGGCGTCCGTCCGCCGGATTGACGGCAAACTGCACGTTCGAGCCGCCGGTCTCGACGCCGATCTCGCGCAACACCGCGATCGAGGCGTCGCGCATGATCTGGTATTCTTTGTCGGTGAGCGTGAGCGCCGGCGCAATGGTGATCGAATCGCCGGTATGCACCCCCATCGGATCGATGTTCTCGATCGAGCAGACGATGATGCAGTTGTCGCGCTTGTCGCGCACCACCTCCATCTCGAATTCCTTCCACCCCAGCACCGACTCTTCGATCAGCACCTCGTTGGTGGGCGACGCGTCGATGCCGCGCTCGACGATGTCGATGAATTCCGCCTTGGTATAGGCGATGCCGCCGCCGGTTCCGCCGAGCGTGAAGGAGGGGCGGATGATGGCGGGAAGCCCGATCTCCTCGAGCGCCGCGAGCGCGGTGATCAGCGTCTTGACCTGCTTGGAGCGCGGCGTCTCGAGCCCGATGCGGTGCATCGCCTCGCGGAACAGCTCGCGATCCTCGGCCTTGTCGATCGCCTGCGCGGTGGCGCCGATCATGGTGACGTCGAAGCGCGCCAGCACCCCCATTTTGTTGAGCGACAACGCCGTGTTGAGCGCGGTCTGCCCGCCCATGGTGGGCAAGAGACCGAATCCGCCGGCAACGATGTGGCGTTCCTTCTCGATGATCTTGGCGACGATCTCGGGCGTGATCGGCTCGACATAGGTGGCATCGGCGAGATCGGGATCGGTCATGATCGTCGCCGGATTGGAGTTGACCAGCACGACGCGATAGCCTTCGGATTTGAGGGCCTTGACCGCCTGCGTCCCGGAATAGTCGAACTCACAGGCCTGCCCGATGACGATCGGCCCCGCGCCGATGATGAGGATCGAGGAGATGTCGGTCCGCTTGGGCATGTCGCTCGGCGTTGTCTGAGCCGCAGGCACAAAAAAAGGGCGCGCGTTCTGCGCGTCCTCGGGCGGCGCAGAGGCTGCGTCCCCGCGCGCGGGCCGCTGTTTAAACTAGAATGGGCGGGGAGGGAAGGGCGGCGCCCGCTCGCTTAACAGTTTCCGACAGCCGGCGTCACATCACACCGGCCGCGCGATGAAGGTCATACGCGCGGGATTGTGGCCGATATTGGCGTTGGCGCGCCGGGCGAAAAATCCACCGCCCGCGAGTTTGGCGATCATCGCCGCCTCGTTGTATCGCGTCAGGCCGAGCTGGGAGCGCAGCCGCCAGTAGTTGGAAAAGAGCGTGCGGGCGAACCCGACTAGCGTTGCGCCGAGGAAGCCATTGGCCGCGCCAAAGCGAAGGAGTGCTGCCGCGTCGGTGAAGGCGGAGACATGCCGCGGGACGACGTCGCCAACGATGAGAATGCCGTTTTCGCGCAGCAGCCGGCGAAACGTCGCGAGCAGCGCGTCGAGTGCATCGGGCGTGAGGTACTGCGCCACCGAATGCAGCACGACGGCGTCGAGCGAGCGCGCCGGCATCGCGGCGATGTCCTCGGGCGCGCACACCTTGATCTTCGGATGATCGGCGAAGCGGCGCGCAAGCGCCGCGCGCACCTTGGGCGCGGCCTCGCACAGGATCAGCGCCGTCGCCGAGGCGGCGATGAGATCAGCGTGCAGCGCCTCGCCGCAGCCGTAGTCGAGCACGGCCGCGCCCGCAGGCAGGTGCGCGCGGATGTCCTGCGCGATGGTGCGGTAGTGGACGTCGCGATGGCGGGCATTGACGTAGATCGGATGCTCGGAATCCCAAAAGGCGATCCAGTCACCCATCGCTAGTGTCCCAATTCCGAAGTTCGCATTTCGGACTGGCTGCAAGAATGATGCGGACTTCTGAACCGCCACACTAGTCCCCACCGCGCCCAAGCGGGCCGGCGGACTGTAGGGCAACGGGCGCCGCCCGCCAGAGCGTGGTCAGCGGCCCCGCCTTGCCATGCACGGGATCGCTGTCCGGCAGCGGAACTTCAGGGATGGTTTTGAGCGCCTTGGCATGCTCGGCCTTGCCGCCGCGGCAGAGATCGTAGCTTCCGCGTCTGGGGTAGGCGCCGACGACGCACAGTTCGGGCGTCGCCCACAGGCACTGATGGCCGGTGCCGGCCGGCAGCACCGCGACGTCGCCGGGGCCAAGTTCGAGCACTTCGCCCGCCTCGCCGCCGAAGCGTACCTTGGCGCGACCGCGCGCGATGCCGAGCGCCTCGTGGATCATCGAATGATAGTGCACGTAGGGAAAAATGCCGTCGCGCCACATGTCGCCCCAACCGTTGGCGCCAAACGTGCTCTCGATGACGCGCTCGGGGCTTGCTTGGCCCTCGAGGGCGATGGCGTCGCGATAGACCAGAAACGGCAGATGCGGATTGTTGGGTACGGTACCGTCGTCGCGAAACATCAGCGCGAGCGGCTCCGTAGATCGACCGGACGCGGGCATGGCTTGCTTTCCTTGCGGCTTTCCTTCCCGTTCTATGAACGCTTTAGCCCGCCGTCGATTGCGCCGCTCGCCGCCTACGCAGCATCGCACTCAATGTGCGGCAAAGAGGATCTCCGGCCGGTACGAGAAATGCATCGTATCGTAGTGATACCACTTGCCGCCCCAGATGAAACCGTGCGTCTCGAAAATCCGAACGATCTCCCAGGGGATTTCGTTGCGATAACGCAAATGGCCCTCGCCGTCGGCCTTCGACCATCTCCAATAGTGGGAGTGTGCGCGTGCAATATCGATGGCGATGCCGAAGCCGTGAGTGCTCTGGCGATTGGTCCCAGCGACCCGACGGCAGTTGTAGGTCCCTTGCGTCGGCGCCAGGTAGGCAAGGAAGCGCTGCGGTAGCTGATCGAGCTCGTCCGATACGCGCTGCAACGCTGCCGCGGCGCCGTTGATTTTGCTGAACTTGAGATTTTTTCCGTATTTGGCCGGCAACCACACGACATTGGCCGCGTTCGCCATGACATCATCGGTCCGGCAATCGCCGTACATCTTTCTGAACAATGGGTCGTAGTGCACCCGCCCGGGATCGAAATTCGCCTTCGGGGCGAGGCCTTGCTCGCCAAGAGGATATTTCATCAAGAACATGTCCTTGATGTCAGGATGATCGAGCAGGGCGTTGAAGCTCTTGGCGCCTTCCCCGTCGTCGATGCGCATGCGCGTGCCGTCCTTCCAAACAAGATCGTTCTGCTCGATGCGATCGAGGAAATCCGGATAGGCCTTGATCAGCGCCGCTGCGGCATCGGTCGGCGAACGGCTTGCAGGCTGAGCGAAACCGATCGCGGGCGCGCTCACGACGAGCAGCAAGCCGAGGACCCCGCGGTGGATTACCTGATCGACGCGCAATGGCTTCAGCTTTGGCGCCGCCCGCGCATGAGCTCGACAAATCGCTCGAAAAGATAATGGCTGTCGCGCGGGCCGGGCGATGCTTCCGGGTGGTATTGTACCGAAAACACCGGCTTGTCCTTGAGCGCAATGCCGCAGTTCGAGCCGTCGAACAGCGACACATGGGTCTCGGTCGCGTTGGCAGGCAGCGTCGCGCCGTCGACCGCGAAGCCGTGATTCATCGAGGTGATCTCGACCTTGCCGGTCAAGAGGTCCTTCACCGGATGATTGGCGCCGTGATGGCCCTGATGCATCTTCATGGTCTTAGCGCCCAGGGCGATGCCGAGCATCTGGTGGCCGAGGCAGATGCCGAAGGTGGGAATGCCCTCGGCGATAATGTTGCGGATCACCGGCACGGCGTAGGCGCCGGTCGCGGCCGGATCGCCGGGACCATTTGAGAGAAAAACGCCGTCCGGCTTGAGCGCAATGATGTCTTCACTCGCGGTCTGCGCCGGGACCACGGTCACGCGGCAGCCTTTGGCCGCGAGCTGGCGCAGGATGTTGCGCTTGATGCCGTAATCGATGGCGACCACGTGAAAGCGCGGGCTCTCCTGCCGCCCGTAACCTTTGCCCCACTCCCACGGGGTCTCGTCCCAGGTGAAGCGCTGTCCCGAGGTCACCATCGGCACGAGGTCCATGCCGACGAGGCCTGGCCATTCGCGCGCTTCTCGCTTGAGCGCGTCGAGATCGAACCTGCCCGAGGGCTCGTGCGCGATCACTGCGTTCGGCATGCCATGGACGCGAATGCGGCTGGTGAGGGCGCGCGTGTCGATGCCGGCAAGTCCAATGACCCCGCGGGCTTTGAGCCATTGGTCGAGATGGCGCCGCGCGCGGTAGTTCGACGGCTGCGTGATGACGGTGTGCAATACAACCCCGCGCGCTCCCGGGGTCGCCGCCATATTCACCGTCTCGATGTCGTCCTCGTTGGTGCCGACATTGCCGATATGCGGGAACGTGAAGGTAATGATCTGCCCGGCATAGGAGGGATCAGTGAGGATTTCCTGGTATCCGGTCATGGCGGTGTTGAAACAGACCTCGCCCACCGCGTGGCCGGTCGCGCCGAAGCCCGCGCCTTCGAACACCGTTCCGTCGGCGAGGACCAGGAGCGCGCTCGGTTTCGGCTCGGCCCAAGCCGCTTTGGCATGATCCGCGCCAGAATGGGCCGGTTGTTTCTCGCTCATCGAAAGCCTAAGTCTTGGTGCGCGCCGCCGGTCGCGAGCCCTTCGGCTTGATCCCGACTCTGGCGCGATTTTGCGAGAGGCCATAGCCGTGCTGCGGGACGAGATCAACACCGCCCTCAGGGAGGCAATGAAAGCCCGCGACGAGCGCCGCGTGTCGACGCTGCGGCTGGTCAACGCTGCGTTGAAGAACGCCGACATCGATGCGCAGGGCCGCGGGAAGCCGGTGCTTTCCGACGAGGAGATCCTCGGGCTGCTGCAGAAGCTCATCAAGCAGCGCCAGGAAGCGGTCGAGCTCTATGACAAAGCGGGCCGCGCGGAACTTGCCGCCCGCGAGCGCGGCGAGATGGAGATCATCGGCGCCTATCTTCCCAAGCAGATGTCGGAAGCGGAGGGCAAAGCGGCCGTGGCCGACGCCATCAAGGCGACCGGTGCCGGCGGCATCAAGGACATGGGCAAGGTCATGGCCGCGCTCAAGCAGGACTATGCCGGCAGGCTGGATTTTGCCAAAGCGAGCGGATGGGTCAAACAGCTGCTGTCGGGGTGAGATGATGAACTCGGCCCACGCGACGATGCCGCGATGCGCAAAGCTCTGCTGATCCTCGCGCTCGTGGCGGCCGCCGGTCCGGCGTTAGCGCAGAACTATCCCACGCGTCCAATCAAGGCGCTAACCACGACCAGCGCGGGCGGGATCAGCGACGTCTTCATGCGCGCGCTCGGAGATGAACTGCTCAAGCGCTGGGGCCAGCCGATCGTCGTGGAGAACCGCCCCGGCGGCATGCAGAATGTCGGCGCGCGCGCCTGCGCCGAAGCGCCGCCCGACGGCTATACCATCTGCATCCTCAACGTCGAGCCGATCGCGTACAATCAGTTGCTGCTCAAGAGCATGCCGTTCGATCCGGAAAAGGGACTGCAGCCGGTCACCAACCTTTACCATCTCATCCACATACTAGTGGTGAATTCGCAACTCGGCGTGAAGACGATCGACGAATTGATCGCGCTTTCCAAAGCAAAGTACGGCACGTTGAATTATCTGACGGCCTCCGTGCCGCTCGCGCTTTACATGGAGACGCTTAGGACGGAGAAGGGCGCGGACTGGGTACGCGTGCCGTTCAAAGGTGGCGGCGAGGCGGTCAACGCGGTGCTGAGCGGCTCCACGCCGATCGCGTTGATCGGTGAAGGCAATGTCATCGGGCAGATTCGCGCCGGCACGATGACGCCGCTGGTCATGTTGAACAACATCCGCTCGCCGAATTTCCCGGCGGTGCCGACATTGGTGGAGACCGGCTACACCGGGCCGTCGCGCGGCTGGTACGGGCTGTTCACGCCGGCCGGCGCGCCGAAGCCGATCGTCGACAAACTCGCCAAAGCGGTCGCAGTCATTCTCGAAGATCCCGCGTTCCGCGCGCGCCATCTCACCGCGCGCAGCCTGGTGCCGGCAGCCAACACGCCGGAGCAATTTGCCGCCGAGATCAGGAGCGACCGGGCACTGGCGCAACAGGTGGTGAAGGCGGCCGGTCTCGAGCCGCAGTGAGGGACCCGTATCGCTCTCAGCTGACGAGCGACAACCGCGGCTCTCCCGCTGGCCTTGCTTCGGTGCCTGAGACCCGTCGCGGCGCGGTCGCAAAGAAACCAAAGTCGGGCGCGACCGCCTCTAATTCCTGGCGGTAGGATTCGTAGTCCGACGCCTCAGGATCAATGAAGCCGAGTTGGGGCACCTTGTCCACGATGCGCTTGAACACGACCGGCGCGCTCACCGGCGTGAAGTGCATGCCGCCGGGATTCGACAGCGTCATCATGAGGCCGCGGGCGGATTGCGGCAGCTCCAGGCGGGACACCGTGACGAGCCGGAGCGCCCCCCGCTCGACCGTGACGAAGCTTATGAACGGTCGGCCGTCCGGAATATAAACTCGCCCCTGTTGGGTATGGCCGGCGTCCGCGCGGCCGCTTTCCTCGAACGTGAGGCACGAGGCAGCTTCGTCCCAGCGCAGATCCACGAGATAAGCTGTGATCACGCCAGGCCGTGTGAAAGCTGGCCGAAAGCAGACGTAACATCCTTCCAGGCCCGTCACGCTCGCGCGCGAGTAGCCGCCGTAGTTTTGCGCCGCAACGTCGGATGTGGACGCGACGACTGGATCGAGGCTGTCTGCCGGCGGGAGCGTCGCCTGTTCGACGATATCGTGGCGGGCGCGTTCGGATCGCTTGAACGCCCATAACACCATTGCGCCGATCGCGATGCCAATCAGGCTCGTCATGAGCACGACGCGCAGGCGCATGTGATCGGCGTAGAATTGGCCCATCACTCGCTCATCTAGCAACCAAGCGACAAGCAGGCCCGCTGCCATGAAAGCGAGCCCATTTCCGAGTGCTCCAAACACCACGACACGGACGTGACTCCAGGGCCGTGGGCTGAGATAGATGCAGAGGAGTCCGAGTGAGATCGTGCAGGCAAACGGGATGATGACTCCCGGAAGCCGTTCCCTGAATTGGATCAAGGCCTCGGGCAAATTGGGACTGTCGCCTAGGAGCAAGGGAGGGATGAGTGGGATCCCGATCCGCAGCGCCACCGAAAGACCTGCGACGATCAGCGCGGCGGCCGTCAGCTCGGCGACCGGTGGATACGGGGACGTCTCGCCCTCGTGGCGTTCCACGAACCGTTGCGCCACAACAACGGCACCCATGACCGCGAAACCAATCGATAAACCGAAGGTGATCGCGATTGTTAGAATCTTGCCAGCCGGTTGGGCCAGCATTCCCGGCGTGAACGCCATCATGCCGGCGCTGAGCACGATGACGGCGAGCATCGTCGCCACCCACTGGTCCAAGCCGAACCTGATCACCATTGTTCGGCTCGCGTCGAATCCCATTCTGGCGAGCCGCTGGCGTCGCTTGCTCTTGGTCGCGTTGCAGCAGAGGACGTAACGCGCGATCAGGCCGCAGGTGGGCTGAGAAACGTTGATTATGCTGCGGTTCAGCTCCTCTTCGAGCTCTTTGCTCGAATGCGGCATCGAAAAGTAGGCGAGAGCCGCCTGCATGAGCTCTTGGTAGTGTGCGTCGACGCGCGCCGCCGTCTCTGCGCCGAGTTGCATAACGCGGGCGTAAGCCGATAGCGTGCTGGCATTCGCAACTTCGATTTTCATGCCATTCCTGTTGGGTCCGACGAACAGCCAGTAGAGTCCCACCGCCCGCGTGAACCGGGCGGCGAGAGAACCGTCCGACTCGAACCTCAGCGCCTGCGGGCCAATCTGTTCGGTGATGATCTTCTCGACGTAGCCGCGCAGTTTCTCGGATTTAGGCTTGAAATCGGCGGCTTGCGCGAGCTCCAGCGTGAGGCGGTCGGCCTCGCGTGGAATCGCGGCGAGGTTGATGCAGAACGCACGCGCCAAGTTATCGACCTGCTGCACCCAGGGAAAATGCGCCGCCACCACGATGACGAGCGCGGCGACGAGCGGAGCGTATGGCGCAATTTCTGCTCGCACCTTTGGATTGGGCCCGCCGAACCAGAGGACGCTTTTATCGAAGCCGATGGCGCCCTGCCGGACCGCGATGGTTACCACCAGCCAAAGCGCCACGATCAAGGCGTAGTAGAATATCAATCCGAAGGAGAACAGCGCGAAGGTCGTACTTGAGCGATTGGTTGGCGGTGTGTTGAAGCGCTCGCATGCGACGACGATCAACATCAGTGCCGAAACAATCCATTCAGCGGGCTGAACGAGGTAAGGAAAGAAGTCGATAGTCTGGGCCAAGGCGTGCATGGCAACCTCCCATCCAGCCGGAGATGCCATTGTTATTTGTTCTGCCCCGGCGGGCGACGGAAAAGGGGGAAAAGCAAGCGGCCGAAATCGAAATCGCTATGCGCTCAACTCGCCGCGGCTTTCGCCACCCTGCACGCAAAATACGCCGAATTGCCGAAGCGGAATGTGAGCCACCTCACATTTGGTACGTCGCGCGTCCAATGACTCAGCGCGAGTTCGGACCAGAATAGCCTGATTTGAAATTGTTACTCCGCCGCCGCCATCTTGCCGGCGGCCGCCTGCTCTTCCTGATAGAGGCGATCGAGAACGCGGCGTGCCTGGATCACGCCGGCATCCGCATTGATGTCGGTCTGCGGCGGGTTGGGAATGAGCAAGAGGTTGCGCTGTTGCGCCTCGAACACCGCGACATCCTCGAGGAAGGCGGTCCTGATCTGCTCGATCAGCATGTCGGTCGTCTTCGGATTGGCGATGTCGAAGTTGTGCGCTTGGCCCCAAAAGTAATGGCTCGTGGTCTCTGTTTCCGGCGTGATGGCGTTGAGGTTCCACATGCCAATGCCGTCGACGCGCTTGCCTTCCGGAGCCCCGGTGCCGGTCGGCGTGGCGCCGACGTCGAGCCGCAGGAACGCCGGCGGGGTGAAGTTGATGATCTGCCAGCGATCGACATGGCCAGTGAACCGACCCGCTTTCACGAAGGTCGGCGGCGGCGGCGCGTCGACGATCCATCGCGTGACTGTGACGTTGTCGCCCGAGCGCTGCACCTTGACTTGCGCCTGCTCCACCAGCGCGGGATTGCCGATCGTGGTCCCGTGCACGAAGGCGAGGTGCGTGAGGTCGAGGAGGTTGTCGACCACGAGCTGCCAGTTGCCCTTGACGTGGAGATATTCGCCCTTGGCTCCCCAATTAGGATCATCGAACCAGTGGAAATCGGTGATCTTGTCGGGGTCGGCGCGCGCCGGGTCGCCCATCCAGATCCACAGCCAACGATAGCGCTCGACCACCGGATAGCTCTTGACCCGCGCCGCGCGGGGGATCGTGTCCTGGCCCGGCACCCGCACGCAGGTCCCGGTCTTGTCGTAACGAAGCCCGTGGTAAAGGCACTGCAGCGTGTCGCCGACCAATGTGCCCATCGAGAGCGGCAGGTGGCGATGCGCGCAGCGGTCCTCGAGCGCGACCGGCGTGCCGTCTTCCAAGCGGTAGAAGACGACGGGCTCGCCGAGAATCACGCGGCCGAGCGGACGCTGGGTGATCTCGTGGTCATAGGCGGCGACGTACCAGTAGTTTCTGAGGAACATGCAGGTTTCCTCCGTTCAATCGCGGCGTGGAATCCTTGGTCTCCCGCGGACCCGTCCGCGCGCATCGACGCTCAACAAGACGCTACCACTGTCACGAGTTGCGCTGAAGGGCGCAAGCCCATTGTTCCTCCGCGGGGCCGTATTAAACTGTCGAAATGCCGCGCCGTAACCTCATGGCGGCACGCGAACGGCGCAACCTGCGCATGCTTCGCTTCGCCATTTCGCTGCTCGCCTGCGCGCTCGCGACCGGCGCGGCGGCGCAATACCCGGATCGGCCGATCCGTCTGATCGTCCCACAGGCAGCCGGCAGCGCGACCGATACGGTCGCGCGCATCCTCGGCGCCGAGCTCGCAAAGGAGCTGGGACAGCAGATCGTGGTCGACAACCGACCGGGCGGGGCGTTGACCATCGGTCTCGATCTGACCGCCAAGGCCGAACCGGACGGCTACACCATCTGCATGGGGCCGATCGGCGCGCTCGCCATCACCCGCCACATGGTGGCGAAGCTGCCTTACGACATCGAACGGGACCTGCAGCCGGTCGCGCTGGCCACGCGCGGACACCTCCTTCTGGCGGTCTCGCCCACGGTGCCGTTCAACTCGGTGGCGGAGCTCATCGCCTTCGCGAAAGATAATCCTGGCAAGCTTCTCAATGCCTCGTCCAGCAACGGCTCGCCGGGCCACGTCGGCGGCGAGCTGTTCAAGTTCATGAGCGGCACGGATATCGTCCACGTTCCCTATCGCGGCGGCGCCGCCGCGATCAACGACCTGATCGCCGGCCGCGTGCACCTGATGTTCGAGAGCCTCAATTCGATCGCGCCGCACGCGCGATCGGGGACTGTGCGCGCGCTCGCGGTCAGCGGGACGCGGCGCTCGCCGGGATTTCCGGACTTGCCCACCGTGGCGGAGGCCGGTGTTCCCGGCTACGCCGCGCCCACCTGGAGCGGCGTCATCGCGCCGGCCGCCGTGCCGCGGCCGATCATCGATAAACTCAACGCGGCCATCAACAAGGCGATCGAGTCGCCGACATTCCGTGACCGCTTCGCCGTCATCGGCGATGAGCCGGCAGGAGGCACGCCGGAAGAATTCGCCGAAGTGATCCGGGCGGATTCCGCCAAGTGGGGTGAGGTCATCCGCAGGTCCGGCGCGCGGCTCGACTAGCGCGGTCAGAAGACGGTGCCGTCGGCGGCAACCGCAATGGGCGGCGGGCCATCGGGCGGGCGCAACGCGCGTGCGATCTTGCGCCCGGCGCTCCAGGTGCCGCCCTGCAGCAGCTGCGGCATGGTGAAGCTCGCGTCCAGCCCCAATCGTGCTCGTACCAAATCGACCAGCGGATCCATCAGCGCGACGGTCAGCGCGCGCCATTCGACGATGAGCTCCGAGGCGACGTCGTGCCGCGCCAGCGGATCGATGGCCGCGCGCGGGCGGATCGCGCCAAGGTCGACGAGCAAGCCGCCGTTGCGATATTCCGCGAGCGCCGTGAGCTCGCCCGGCCGTTCGATCGTGAGCGCCGCCGCCTCGAGCGGCGCGAACAGCGAATAGGCGAGCCATTGCGAGAGCTTGTGGAACGGCACGATACCGTCGGTGACGTCGCCAGTGCGCACGGCGGGATGCCGGCCGGCATCGCCAATCGGACGAGCCTCGACCATCAGGGCTGACGGCCAGATCGAGGACAGACCCTCAAGGAGCGTAGCCAACAGCCGCGACGCCGATACCCGTGGTTCGCCAGCGGTTGCGTGAAAATAATCGATCAGATGGCCAGGGCGCGCAGGCGCGGGGCCGAACAGATCCGCGCGCTCGACGAGCGCTTTGCCGAGCCGGCGCAGCAGGGCGCTGCGTTGCTCCAGTCCGACCAGAGGATTTTCAGCGTCGACTTGAAAATGGCGCGCGAGCGCGGCGGCGTCGATCCTTGCCAGCGCAGCCGCGTCGACCCGCCATGGCCGATCGGGATCGGAAGAAAACGCTCCCGCGCGAAACATATCGAAACTCGCAACGGCGAGCCCTTCGGAGCGCGCGAACGAGAGCCCGCTTGCGCGCTCCCGATAGCGCCAGCGCTCGCCGGCGCCGGCATCGAGGAGAACGCTCACCGTCGTCAAGTCGGCGGCGATGCGCGCCCGCTCAACCGCGTCCTCATCGATGCTCTCCGCAAGCGCCTTCCAACGGTCGACCCCGCCGGCGAAAAAATGCCCCCAGCGACTGTGACCGGGAATGTTCAGACCGGGATAGGACTCGCGGCTGACGTCGGCCACGTAAGCGGCGACTGTCCCGAGGCGGGTCTCGTCGAGGGCGAAATGCGACGAGCGGCCCTCGGCCACCCAATCACGGATCATGCCGCAACGCTCGCGCACCGCGGCCGCGGTGTTGAGCTTGGTAACTGCGCTCAGCACTCCCCGCCGCTCATTTTCGGATGCCCCACGACGTGGCAATGCCCCACGCGCTCGCTGCTATCGATGCCGCCGACGCCAGCGACCACGGGCGAGGCGACGATGGCCTCACTCGTAGAGGGTCCGCCCCACCGTGCCGGCATAGTCGCCGCGCGGGCGCTCGCCGGCAAAATATCCAGCAGCGAGCTTGGCCTCGATCTCCACGCGCGCGTCCGGAGGAATCATGTCGTCGGGCAGCGGTACGCGTTCGTCGATGGTGATACCTTGGCGAACGAGCGCGTCGCACTTCATGTCGCTCATCGAGGCGAAGCGATGGATGCGGGTGATGCCGAGCCAGTGCAGCACGTCCGGCATCAGCTCCTGAAACCGCATGTCGCGTACGCCGGCGACGCATTCGGTACGCTCGAAGTAGGCGGCCGGACGATCGCCACCCTTCTGGCGCTTGCGCGCATTGTAGACCAGGAACTTGGTGACCTCGCCGAGCGCGCGGCCTTCCTTGCGATTGTAGACGACGAGACCGACACCGCCGGCCTGCGCCATCTGGATGGCGATCTCAATGCCGTGCGCGAGATAAGGCCGGCAGGTGCAGATATCGGAACCGAACACGTCGGAGCCGTTGCATTCGTCGTGCACGCGGCAGGCGAGCGGCGTCAAACCGTCGCCGAGCTTCGCCGGATCGCCGAAGCAGTAGATCGTGGTGCCGCCGATCGGCGGCAGAAAAACCTTTAGGTCGGGGTGCGAGACCAGCTCGGGATACATGCCGCCAGTCTGCTCATGCAGGCCGCGGCGCAAGTCAGTTTCGTCGAGCCCGAAGCGCTCGGCGATGCCAGGCAGGTACCAGACCGGGTCGATCGCCGCCTTCATCACGCGCACGCTGCCGTGGGCAGAGACAATGTCGCCGTCGGCGCGAATGCGGCGCGCCGCAATGGCGGCGCGGATTTCCGGCATGTCGATATGCGCGCGGGTGACGGCGATTGTCGGCCGCACGTCGTAGCCGCGCTTAAGGTGCTCGCGGAATACCTCGCCCACCAGGTGACCCCACGGATCGAGCGACACGATCTTCCTGGCATCCCACCATTGCGGGTGCGGTCCGATTTGCTCGACCGGCGCTGTATCGGTCAGGTCGGCGATGTGGTCGTGGGCGAGCGTTCGCGCTGCGATGGCGAGCGCGCGGTAGACCGAATAGCCGCCGGCGTGGCTGCCGACCGCATTGCGATGATCCGGATTGCGCAAGGTCGCGATCACCGGCCCGCGTTCTGCCGCGGTGGGAGCGCCCCAAACGAGTAGCGGCCGCTCGGTCATGCTTTGAATCGGTGAACCGTTCGCGGTACTCAACAGATTCGCGTTCATGACACACCTTGGCGGCGTCTATGTGGCGCCGTGAACTGCGCAGCCCAGCCTTCACCGTTGAGCTGCGAAAAAACAAACAGGATAATCGAAAACCGGTTCCAGTGCAAGCCTCTGCCCGCCTTTTTAGCAAATACGGCATCCTCGCCTCCGGGCGGAGCAAATGCTGGATTGCCATGAAGCGCAGGAGTGATGCGCCGACTCACCTGACCGGCGAGGGCGGTGCGACGGCGGCATCGGCTTGGCCGCTCGCGCTCAGCGCCTTGGCGACGAAACCCGAGGCCTTCATCTCCTCGATGAATTCGCGCAGATAACGCAGACCGGCGTCGCGGCCCTTGGGGGTGCCCATAGCCTGCTCGATCACCATGAAGCGGCCCGGGATCACGCGCGTGTCCGGATGCTCCTTGGCGAACGCCACGATCGGCTGCTTCACCCCGGCGGCGGCTTCGAGCCGCTCCTTGCGGAATAGGGCCAGTGCCTCCGGGCCGCTCCCTTCGCGCACCAGCTTGGCGTGCTTGAGCGCGCGCGTGAGGAAGAGGTCATAGGCGCTCCCGCGCGCGACGGCGACGCGCACGCCCTCGCGGTCGACCTCCTCGACGCTCTTGAGCGGGGAATCGGTCGGCACGACGTAGGCGCCCTCGATGACGACATACGGCGCGGTAAAGTCGATGCCGGCGGCGCGTACCGGATCTACCGCCAGGAAAGCGATATCCCAGGCGCCTTTCGCCAGCGCGTCGAACACTTTGCCCGCCGCATCGAAGGTAACGAATTCGATCGGCATGCCGAGGCGCTTGGCGAGTTCGCGCGCGAGCTCCGTGGACACCCCGCGCGGCTCGCCACTCGCTGGGTCCTTTTGCGCCAGCACGACGTTACCGAAGTTGATCGCCGCGCGCAGCTTGCCGGTGGGCGCGAGCTCGGTGACGACGTTGCGTGGGATAGTCTCAGCCATGGCACCAGACATGCAGGCGAAGAGCAGGGACAACAGAAGGGCGGGCGAGGCGAGCGCCTTGGTCATAGAGCGATCTCTGGAGACGAGAGACTATCCGAGCTTGCTTGCATTGCAAGGCCGGTTGCCCACACTGATACCGTGTCAATTCCACAGGAGGGCAAACGATGGCCAGGATCGCGCGGACCAACCCCAAGGGTATTTCCAAGCCGTTTTCAAATTACTCGCACGTGGTCACGGTCGAGGGCGCGCAGAAGCTCGTGTTCTGTGCCGGCCAGGTCGGCGCCGACGTGGACGGCAAAGTGCTGCCGCCTGACGATTTCGACGCCCAGGCCAAGATGGTGATGGCGAACCTGAGCAAGGCGCTCGCCGCCGGCGGCGCCAAAATCGCCGACGTCACCAAGATCACGATCTTTATTTGCAACCCGCACGACGTGCCGAAGGCGCGCGGCATCTTGCAGACCTACTTCGCCGGCGCGGCACCCGCCAGCACGCTGTGCATCCTGCGCGGCCTCGCCAATCCCAATTTCCTTCTGGAGATCGAGGCGATCGCCGCCGTGTAAGGGTGGGGGGCGCGGCCGGACAAGCGGGGCCGTTCCGCGCGCCTCCCGAGCCCTACGCCGAGGGTGTGTTCGGGCAGCATGCGCCCCGCCACCCTCTGGGGCCGCTCGTCGACCCGGTGCTGCCTGGCACATTTCACAATATCGCCGCACAACTTTCATGCGTTGGCCGAAAGTTGCGGCCACAACAGACGCGGGGAAAATAGCGTGGGGGACAACGGGGATGTATGTCGTGGCCGTTATCCGGGCCATCAGAGCCGTCCTGACGCACCGCCGCTACCGACCGGAGCTGCACTACATGCGTGGCCCGGGGCCGAAGTGGTTCGAGCGTCACGGCCGATAAGCCCGTCCGAATGAAGAGTGCAAGTCTCGCCGGCCGTGCCAGAACGGCGGCCGGGTTGCTATTTGCTCGAGATCTGCCAGCACACCACCACTGCCTACGCCGCTGCGGCCGCGCGCTTGCGCACGCTGTCGATCAAGGAGGCTCGCAGCAGATAGGCGCGATGGGCAACCGGATCGGCTGCGGTCCGGCGCAGCGCCTCGTTGTTCTTGGCCCGTATCGCCGGATCCTTTTCTTCCAGCCGTTTCTTGTTGGCAATCGTCTGCTGCTGCACATATTCGATATTGAGCGGCCGACGAAAGCGATCGTACTGCTCGAGGATATGCGCTGGCTCCTCGCCGCGCAGGACACGGCCGAGTAGCGTGGACAACTCCACGGCATCGTGAATGCCGAAGTTGAGGCCTAGCCCCCCGAGCGGATTGTTCACGTGGGCGCAATCTCCTGCGAGATAGACGCGGCCGCTGCCGAATGAGGCGGCGACCCGTTGGTGCACGTTGTAGAGGTTGCGATGCACGACAGGATAAGGACCGCTCTTGGGAAAGAATGTTTGCAGCCGCCCCTCGACCGCGTCCGCATCCAGCGCTTGCGCGTCGGTTTCGTCCGCCCGGGTGGGGAAGAGCACCCGCCAAAGGCCATTGCCATCATCTCCCGTGACCTTGAACAGTGCGCACCATTCGTCGGGATCGGAAAAGTAATTGCGGGAGCACTGCGCATGTTCGGCGTCGAAGGAGAACGTTGTGGTCAAAACCAGGAAACGCTCCGGATGCGTGTACCCCACGAAGGCCGTGCCGAGCGCCTTGCGGATCGTGGAACGACCGCCATCCGCGCCGATCAAATACGATCCATCGATCTGGCGCGTGCCGCGGGCGTCCTCGACCGACACCTCGACCCGATCATCGAACCGCCGCAGCGCGGTGACCCGCGAGGAAAAATCCAGTGTCGCATGCTCGAGCCGGCGCAGGCGCTCGATCGCCATGTGCGCGAGCTTGTGCTGCTCGCATTGGACGACGTAGGGAAAGCGGGTGTCGTTTTTGAGCATGCCGAAGTCGAACTCGGCGATGATCTCCCGGCTTGCGCGGTCCCAGATGCGGAACTTCGGCTCGATCAACCCGCGGTGGATGACCTCGTCCACTAAGCCCAACTCGGCCAGCATTTCCAATGTCGCGGCGTGTGTGGTCGCGGCGCGCGGACTGTCATTGACGCGCGGCTGCGCCTCGAAAACATGGACCGCGACGCCCTGGCGCGCGAGCGCCAATGCGGCGATGCATCCCACCGGGCCGGCGCCGGCAATCAACACCGGGCGCTGTCTTGCCGGCATCTTAGAACTTCAATCCGAGTGATTGCACCGTCTCGGCCCACAAGTCCGTATCCGCGACCACCATGGCGCGGAATTCCGCTGGCGTGTTGCCGAGGGGGTCGACGCCGTATTCGTCAAGCCGTGCCGCGAATTGCGGGTCCTTGACGGAGTGGCCGATTTCGGCGGCGATTTTGTCGACGACGCCTTCGGGTGTCCCGGCCGGCGCCATCAGCCCGTTCCAAGTGAGCACGTTAAAACCAGGAAAGCCGGATTCGGCGACGGTTGGAACGTCGGGCAGCTGCGGGGCACGCTCTTTGCCCGACACGGCAAGTAGCCGAATTGCCCCAGCCGCGGCCTGCGGGATTGCATCGGCAATGCTGGAGAACATCGTGGGCAGATGTCCGGCCACCACGTCGGTGAGCGCCGGCGCATTGCCGCGGTAGCTCACGTTCGTCATCTGCAGCCCGGCGCGTTTGAGGAACAGCGCCATGGTGAGATGCGTCAGGCTGCCGACGCCGCTTTCGGAATAAGCGAGCTTGTTCGGCTGTTCGCGCACGTATGCGATGAATTCGGCGACTGTCTTGGGCGGAAAGCTCTTATTCACCACCAGCACGAAGGCATTGACGGCAACTGCGCTGATCGGCGCGAAATCCTTGATCGGATGGTAGTTGACCTTCGTGAGCGCCGGACTAATGGCGACGGGCGGTGTCACAGCCCACAGCAGCGTGTATCCATCCGCCGCCGAACGGGCCACCGCCTCGGTAGCAATGGCACCATTGGCACCGAGACGATTCTCCACGATGAAGGTCTGGCCGAACGCATCGCCCAGCCGCTGTGCGACCATCCGCGCCATCCCGTCGGAATTGCCGCCGGCGGCATAAGGCACGATGACGCGGACCGGCCGCTGCGGCCAAACTTGCGCTTGTGCTTGCGCGGCGCGGCCATGTAGCGCCCCGCCGAGCGCCGTGATTACTGCGATCGTGATGAACGCCGCTAATGTTTTTCGCCGACCCATGTCATTCGTCCCGACTGTAGAGCAGTTCCCCGATCCGCTGGCGGCCGAGAAACTATTGCATGAATAGTCCGAAAGGCTCATTTTTCCAATCGCCGGTGGCGTCTGGCCTAGCGCGGCATCATGTCCCGCGAGTTGATATTCGATTGCGAGTCGCAAACGACCGATGAGCTAATCGAGACCCTTTCTGAATTTGTCCCTCGGCGGGAGGTGTCATGTCTCACATTCCTCTTCGGTTGCGCGCAATAGGCCCAAGCCTTTGCATCGCGGCGGCGCTCCTCATGATCGGTGCACCTCCCGCCGCCGCGACGAAGATCAAGATGGCGTTCCCGGGCCCGGTCACGACGTTTTCACTCCCCTATCTCGTGGCGCAAAAGAAAGGCTGGATGGCCGGCCTCGAGGTCGAGGACGTCCACGTCACCGGCGATGCGAACGCCATGCGCGTGTTGCTGTCCGGGAACGCCGATATCGGCCTTATCGGCACGCTCAACGTGCTGGCGTCGATCCATGCCGGCGCCGGCATCCGCGCGATTCACTCCTGGCAGCCGATAGGCGACTACAGTCTCGTGCTTGCGACCGGAAAAGGTGACAAGCTCGCCGATCTCGCCGGCAAGACGTTCGCATCCTCCGGCCCCGGCGGGCTTCCCGATCAGCTGCCGCGCCTGATCATGCGCAAGCACGGCATCGACGAAACGAGCGCGCGTTTCGTCCAGGTCGGTGGCCACGCCGCGCGTCTGCAGGCCGTGATTGGCGGCCGCGCCGATGCGGCCTTGGTGAATACAGTCACCGCGCTCAAGGGCGTGCAGGAGGGCAAGGTCACGGTGGTGGCGAGACTGTCGGCGGAATTCCCGGGACTGGGTTACGTCTGGAACGTCGTGCGCACCGACGCGCTCGGCAAACCGGAGCTTGCTGCCGCGTTCCAGATCATGACCGACATCGGCATTCAAGGATCGCGCTTCATCATGGCCAATCCGGACGAGGCTGCTGCCATCCTGCATGAGCGGTTGGGCGATCTCGACTTGGCCTTTCTCAAGGCCGTGGTCCGGGATCTTAACGGCGAGAACGTCTGGGGCGTCGACGGCGGCCTCGATCCGACGATCGAGGAATTCACCGCCGACCTCAACATGAAGCTCGGCAATCTTCCGGTGGCGCCGCCGCCCAAGGACGTGCTCGAGCCGCGCTTTGTCGACCACGCGCTCGCCAAGCTCGGCAGCTATCAAAAGAAATAGCGCCCCATGAGGAATGCGCCGGCGGCCAGCATGGTCGTTTACGACGGCGTCAGCAAATTCTTTCCAGTGCGCCTTCGTTCCGTCGGTAGCGATCGACCCGAACTGATGGTGGCACTCGACCGCATCAATGCGACGGTGCGCAAGGGCGAGTTGGTCACTCTGCTGGGGCCGAGCGGGTGCGGCAAGACGACCTTGCTTCGGCTCACCGCCGGGCTGATCGCGGCAGACGAGGGCCACATCACTATCGCTGGCGTGCCGGTCACCGGCGCGCGCAAGGACGCCTGCATGGTGTTCCAGAATTTCGGGCTGCTGCCATGGCGCACCGTCCTGGGTAACGTCGAGTTTCCGCTCGAGATCGACGGCGTAGGCGCGGCCGAGCGGCGCGATACGGCGCGACATTTCATCGAACTGGTGGGGCTTGCCCCATTTGCCGAACACTTTCCGCACGAGCTGTCCGGCGGCATGCAGCAGCGGGTCGGCATCGCGCGCGCGCTGATGCGCAAGCCCATCCTCATCTTCATGGATGAGCCTTTCGGCGCGCTCGACGCGCAGACACGCGAGCAGCTGCAGGAGGATTTCCTGGCAATATGGTCGCACACCGGCGCGACCGTCATTTTCGTCACCCATAGCATCGACGAGGCACTCATTCTCTCCGACCGCATCTTCGTCTTCGACACTGCCCCCGGGCGGCTTCGCGCCATTGTCGATTCCCCCGTTGCCGGCGAGCGTCTGGGCGGCGACATCCGCACGCATCCCGATTTCGGAAAATCCCGCGCCGAGTTGCGCGACATGCTCAGGAGCGAACCATGATCTCATCAGGGGGTATGCCGCCCCGGCGGTCGGTGCCGGCGCCGCAGCCGACATTGGCGCAGCGGCTGCGCGATGTGCTGTTCAGTCCGAACGCGATCCGCACGGCATCGGTCGTCGTCTTCTTCGCTATTTGGGAATATTACGGCCGCCGCATGGATCCGATCTTCATGGCGCCGCCGAGCGCGATCTTCGAGGCCGCACTTCAGCTGATCCAGAGCGGCGCTCTCAAGAAGGCGCTCATTCAGACGTTGTGGCCGTTCTCAGTCGGCATGGCGCTCACCGTCGTGGTCGGCATCGGGCTGGGCATCGTCATGGCGCAGTGGCGCACGGTGGAATACGTGCTCGACCCCTTCATCAACGCCCTTTACGCCATCCCGCGCATCGCCCTCGTCCCACTGATCATCCTGTGGGCCGGCTTGGAATTCGTGGGCAAAGTCACGATCCTAGTTTCGGTCGCCGTGTTTCCCATCGTCGTCAACACCTATTCCGGCATTCGCGACGTGCGCGGCGCGATGCTGGAGATCGGCCGCGCCTATGGCGCGACCGAGTGGCAGATCTTCTGGAAGATCGTGCTACCGGCGGCGATCCCCTTCATCATGGCCGGTATCCGGCTCGCCGTCGGCCTGGCGATCATCGGCATCATCGTCGCCGAATTTTTCACCGCGATCAGCGGCCTAGGCGGCATGATCGTGGAATATGCCAACGTGTTCGCGACCGCGAAGCTGTTCGTACCGATCATTGTCATCGCGCTTGTTGGCGTGGTGCTGACCGAACTCGTCATGTGGCTGGAACGGCGGATGTCGCGCTGGCGCCAACTCGAGCGCGAACGGTTCTGAGATCTGCTCAAGAAGCCCTGAGCGCCATGCCATTTGTGAACGCGCGCGGCCGAGGGGTCGCGGCGCAACCGCGAATGTGATGCGCGCGACCGCCATGTGGGTCGCGCGCCCGCAGCCTTACCGCTCGCGTAGCAGGTTGCGCTCTTCGAAGCGATGTGATGCTCAGGCGTGGGGCTGCGTGAGCAGCGGCTGCTGTTGACTCGCCAACGCATCAGCGACGGGTGTGCCGCTCTCGCCGTCCCCTGTAGGGACGAAGGTCGAGGCCATGAACTGGCTCAGCAAGGCGGCCGACTCGGGGAAGCCGGCGGTGGCCGATTGGATGAGGATGTTGTTTCCCGGCCCGCCGTCGAGGACGTCTTGTCCCGGGCCGCCGATCAATACGTCGTCGCCGTTGCCGCCGGTCAGGATGTCGTTGCCGGGGCTGCCGACGAGGACGTCGTTGCCGTCACCGCCATTGGCGGTGAAGAGCATTCCCGTCAAGCCCGACGCCGTGATGGCGTCATCGCCGCCGAGGCCATTGATCACGATCCGGTCGGCCGCCTCGAAGTTCGTGATGGTCACCTCCTCTGCCAGGCCCGATATGGTCACGACGCCGTTGTTGTTCGTGACGGTGATCGCGTCGTTGCCATTGGTCGCATTGATGACGATCGTGTCCGCCGCGCCGTCGCCGCCGGCGGTGCCGGGCTGTGCCCCCAGATCGATCGCGACCTGAGTCACATCGGTTCTGGTCAGATCGTTCACCGTGACGGTGTCGGCGCCACCCAGGGCGTTGAGCTGAATGCGCTCGATGCCGTTGAGGTCCATGGTGACATTGGCGACGTCGCGGGAAAGCCTCGCTCGGCGGCCGTTGGCGGAGATGTCGATTTGCTCGCCAATGTTGGAGCCGTTGAACCGCAACGTGTCGAAGCCGGCCTGGCCTTGCACCGTGTCGCTGGCATCCCCGGGGTTCCAGATGAACGTGTCGTCGCCGGCGCCGAGCGAGGCCACGTCGTTTCCAGTGCCGCCTATGACAACGTCATTGCCCGCGCTGCCGACGATGGTGTCGTCGCCGGCCCCGCCCCTGATGGTGAGATTGATCTGCCCGGCCTTGAGCGCGGAGGCGGTTATCGTGTCGTTCCCCGCACCTCCATCGACGAGGAGCGAGTCGTTGCCGGGCTCCGCGCCGGTGATGGTCACCTGCGCCGCCAATCCATTAACGACGACGGATGAGCCATTGCTGGCGATGCTGATGTGGTCGTTGCCGGCCGTGCCGTTGACTGTCACGGTGTCGGCCGCGCCGTCGCCCTGACCGCTTCCCGCCGGCGATGACAGATCGATCGCGACCTGTTTGACGTCCGTCCCGGTGAGGTCATTGACGGTGATCGTGTCGGCGCTGCCCAAGGCATTGACCTGGATGCGCTCGACGCCGTCGAGGTCCATGGTGATGTTCGCGATGTCTCGGGACAGCCTTACTCGCTGCCCATTGGCGGAAATATCTATCCTCTCAGCGACGTTCGCGCCGTTGAAGATGAGGGTGTCCGTGCCGGCTTGGCCCTCGACGACGTCGCTGCCGTCGCCCGGATTCCAGATGAAGGTGTCATTGCCGTTGCCGAGCAAGGCCGTGTCGTTGCCGCGGCCGCCCGTCACTGTGTCGTTGCCGTCGCCGCCGAGCAGGAGATCGGCGCCTTGACTGCCGATGATAGTGTCGTTGCCTGCCCCGCCGTCGAGGGTGAGCATCACATTGCCCGCCGCCAGCGTCGCCGCAGAGAGCGTATCGTTCCCAGCGCCGCCGCTCACGACGAGCGCATCGGTCGCTTCCGCTCCGCTGATGGTCACCACTTCCGGTAGGCCCACGACCGTGACCGAGCCGCCCTGACCCTGCACCACGATGTTGTCGTTGCCCTTGGTGCCGCTGACCGTGACGCTATCCGCCGCGAGGTCGCCGGCGCCGCTGCCGGGCGTCGAGCTCAAATCGACGGCGACCTGCGTCACGCCGGTACCCGCAAGATCGTTGACCGCGATCGTGTCGGCGCCGCCCCGAGCAGTGAGCTGGATGTGCTCGACGCCGTTGAGGTCCATGGTGATGCCGCCAACGTCGCGAACGAGACTCACCCGCCCGTGATTGGCTGAGATGCTGATCTTCTCGTTGACGTTGGCGCCGTTGAAGATAAGCGTATCGGTGCCATCCTGACCGTCGACGACGTCGGAGCCGTCGCCTGGGTTCCAGATGAATGTGTCGTCGCCTGTGCCGAGCTGCGCGGTATCGTTGCCGCGGCCGCCGATGATGATGTCATTACCATCGCCGCCGAGCAGCGTGTCGTTTCCGTCGCCGCCGGTGATCGTGTCATTGCCGGCGCCGCCGTCGATGGTGAGCTTGATCAGATTGGCAAGGCCGTTTCCGGCGGTAATGACGTCGTCGCCGCCGTTGGCGTTGAGGACGAGATTCTCGGTCGTGCCGATGTCGAGGGTGAAGGCAGCGGGGTCGGTACGGTCGAAACGTACGCGTGTGCCGTTGGCCGTGATAGTAAAGAGCTCGGAGCCGTTGCCGCCGTTGACCTCCGCCGTGTCGACGCCGTCGCCCCCTTCGAAGAGGTCGGAGTCGTCGCCCGGATTCCAAATCATGCGATCGTTGCCGGCTTCGCCGAACACCTGGTCGTCGCCGTCGCCGCCGATCAATGTGTCGTTGCCCGCCCCGCCGAAGAGCAGGTCGTTGCCACCCTTGCCTAAGAGCGTGTCATTACCGGCGCCGCCGAACAATTCGTCCGCGCCGGAGCCGCCGGTCAGCACGTCGTTACCGGCGCCGCCGAACAACAAGGCGGCGGGCAGCGCCCCATTACTCTCGTTCAACGTGATGGTGTCGTTGCCGCCCTGGCCGAACACCTGCATCTGAGCGGTATTAGCGACGGTGGCTGTGCCGCCCTGGATGGGCACGGCTCCCCCGTTCACGAGAATTTGCCCAGCAGCATCGCGACTGGTCACGATCGCGTTATCAAGGCTGTCACCGAACTCGGTGAGCAACCGGGCGGTGGGAGAAAATGTCGCTTTGATAGCCATGATCTGCTCCTCACGATGCATTAGCCGCGAACAGGTTTGAGCCGTGAATGGCTCGAACGCGACGCATTAGCGCGTGAGGCACGCTAGTCGCGGATTGGATGACAAGCTTGACCGGGAGCTTCAGTCCGTCTTGAGTCTTCTTGGATTCTCTTTGGGGATTCCCTAAAGATTTCCCCAAGTGTGAAGTGCGCCGTTTCGATAGCTGGCGGCTATTTGACAAAATAGCCGCGGTAACGGAACGAATGCGACTGGAAGAGGGGCTGCCTTGAATTTTCGCTTCGCCGAATTCGAGATCGATTTGGCGCGACAAGAGTTGCGGCGCGCCGGCGCGATCGTTCACGTCGAGCCGCAGGTGTTCGACCTGCTTGTCTATCTTATTCGCAACCGTGATCGAACGGTCAGCAAGGACGAGCTATTCGACTCGATCTGGCAGGGCCGCGTCGTCTCGGAGGCGACGCTGAGCTCACGGATCAGCGCGGCACGGCGCGCGCTCGACGACAGCGGCAACGACCAGAGCTTCATTCGCACGCTGCACAAGCGCGGGTTTCGCTTCGTCGGTGACGTCGAGGAGGATGGCTCTGCACTGGCTCCTGCGGTCGACACTGGGCTCGTCCGGGACGATGCCGCGCATGCAACGCCGAACCTCATGCCAGCTGGCGAAGCGCGGGCGCTCTCCGACGAGCATTCGGTTGCGCTTGCATCGATCGACCAGACGAGTGGCGGTTCGGAACAGGGATTCGGTGCGCACGGTCTTGGCGATGCCGTAGTCGGGCGGCAGGCGGCCACCGATCGTCCTGTGGAAGGCGCCGGCGGCTATGGAGCATTGCAGAGTGGTGATCGCCAAGCTGCTGTCGCGGCCGAAGAGAAAGCATCGAATTGGCGCCGCGCTGCACGAAACCTCGTCGCCACCGTGGCGGCGGCCGCCCTCGCCACATTGCCCATCGTAGCCGCCTGGTGGCTATTGTCGCCGCCCTCCACACCGCACGCGGAAGGTCGCCTGGCGTTGGCAAGCGACGGCCTATCGCCGGCGGAGCGGTTCAAGCCGTCGTTGCCGTTGATCGCGGTCCTCCCGTTCGCCAATCACAGCGGCGATCCCAAGCGGGATTACCTGGCCGACGGCATAACCGACAGTCTCATCAGTGATCTCGCGCGCGCGCTGCCGGGGATCTCGATCGTCTCGCGCGACACCGCCTTCACTTACAAGGACCGCAGCGTAGACGGACGAGAGATCGGCCGCGAGCTGGGAGTGCGTTATTTGCTCGAGGGCAGCGTCGTGCCCGAGAAAGAGCGTGTGCGCGTCAACACGCGGCTGGTCGAGACGAAGGAGGCAACCCAGTTGTGGGCCGAACGTTTCGACACGGAATTGAAAAGCATCCTGCAGGTGCAAGACGAGATTGTTGGCCGGGTGTCGCGCGCGATCGGCTTGCAAGTCGTGGATATCGAAGCGCGGCGGAGCTGGAGCGAAAGGCCGGACAGCGCCCAACTTGTCGATCTCGTTTTGCGCGGCAAGGCGGTACTCAACTTGCCGTCATCGCGCGCCACGATGATCGAAGCCCGTGGCCTATTCGAGCAGGCGCTCAAGGTTGAGCCGAACAGCGCCGACGGGCTCGCGGGGGTGGCGGCGACGCTCGTGTTCGAATTCCTCAACGGCTACTATGAAGCCGACGGCGAGGACCGCCTTGGGCAGGCGGAGCGGCTGCTCAATCATGCGCTCGCGATCAAGCCCCGGCACCTGATGGCTTTGAAGGCCAACGCCGCGCTGCGGCGCGCGCAGGGCAGATTCGACGACGCTATTGCCGCCGCCGAAGCAATCATCATGGAAAATCCCGGTGAGCCGTGGGCGTATAAGGAGATCGGCTTGTCCACCCTGTATCTCGGCAAGCCGGAACAAGCCCTGGATTGGTTCGCGAAGGCGGATCGCATGGGTCCGCGCGATCCGGCGCGGTGGACCTGGTTGGACAGTCGAGGTCATGCACTTCTCCTTCTCGGGCGCGACGAGGAGGCGATCCGCGCGCTGATCAGCGCGCTTGACGCCAATCCCAAGAACGTCTCATCACACGCGTTTTTGGCAGCGGCGTACGCGCTCGTCGGTCGCTCTGAGGAGGCTCACGCGGCGCTCGCGGCGTACTTGCAAAGGCACCCCGGCGCCAGGGTGTCGACATTCCGCACGCTGTCTCCGGTTCCTCTCGCGCTTACCGGTCCGAATTACCGACAGCTGCGCGCTCATATCAACGAGGGACTGCTCAAGGCGGGCATGCCCGAATAGCCCTTGCGGCTCGGTCCAGCTGCGAGCAGCGCGAACAGCCGTGCCGGCGTGACGGGATATTCCGTGATCCGCACGCCGAAAGGAGCAAGCGCGTTTTCGATCGCCGAGACGATCGCACCGGCCGCCGGCACGCAACCGGATTCGCCGACGCCTTTGACCCCGAGCGGATTGAGCGGCGAGGGGTGCTCGGCGAACATCACCTCGATCTTCGGCACCTCGGTCGAACTCGGCAGAAGATAATCGGCAAAGGTTGTGGTGAGGGGCTGCGCCGCATCGTCGTAGCCCATCCATTCGTAGAGCGCGTTTCCGATCGCGTGCGCGGCACCGCCGACGAGCTGCCCCTCGACTATCATCGGATTGATGATGCGGCCGCTATCGTTGACCACGATGTAGCGCAGGATCCGCACGCCGCAGGTCTCGATGTCCACCTCGACCTCGACGGCATGGCATCCTCCGCCGTAAGTGAGCGCACTCGGCAAGAAACTCTGCATGTTTTCGAGTCCCGGCTCGAATTGGCCGGGCATGGCATAGCCGGGCACGCCGGATACCGCTTCGGCGACCTCGCGCAGCGAAAGCCCGCTGCCGGGCGCACCGGCGATTTCGATCCGCCCGTCGCGCAGCGCAAGGTCGCTCACGCTCGCCTCTAACAGGTGAGCCGCGACCTCGAGCGCCTTCTCGCGCACTTTGACTGCGGCGAGGTGCACGGCGGAGCCCGCGGTCACGGTCTGACGACTGGCGAAGCCCCCCTGGCCATGGGGAATGACGGCGGTGTCGCCGGCAATCACGCTGACCTCGTGCGGCTCGATCCCGAACTCCTCGGCGCAGATTTGAGCAAGGGCCGTCCTGATGCCTTGGCCCATCGGCATCGCGCCGGTGTAGACGGAAACGCGGCCGGAGCGGCCGATCCGCACGATCCCGGATTCGAAAGGACCGCGGCCCGTGCCCTTGACGCCATTGCCGATGCCGATGCCCAGGTAGCGGCCGCTCTCCCGCGCGCGGCGTTGGCGCTCGGCAAATCCCGCATAGTCGATCGCGTCAAGCGCGGCGTGCTGGCAGCCGGGAAAGTCGCCGCTGTCGAGGGTGATGGACGCGCCAGACCGGGTCTTGAGCGGAAAGACATAGGGCATTTTTTCCGGCGGCACGAGATTGCGGCGGCGCACTTCGGCGCGGTCGAGGTGAAGCTCGTCCGCAATGCGGTCGAGCAGGCGTTCCATCGCGAAGGCGCCTTCCGGATAACCCGCGCCGCGCACCGGCATGGTGGCGACCTTGTTGGTCTCGGCAACGCGCACGTCGATCTCGAAGGCGGGCAGCATGTAGGGGCCAGGCAGCGCGGTCGACGCGTTATAGGGAAGATTGATTCCCTGCGGCGTATAGGCCCCTTCGTCGTGAATCATCTGTCCCCGCACGGCGAGGAGGCGGCCGTCATCGTCGCAGGCCGCCTCGAGATCCCAATATTGATCGCGCTCCTGGACGGCGGCGAGAAAATGCTCGCGCCGGTCCTCGATCCATCGGATTGGCCGCCGCAACAGAAGGCACGAGGCGGCGAGCGTCGCCTCTTCCGGATACATCACGAACTTGGCGCCGAAGCCGCCGCCGACATCCGGAGCCACCACGCGCAGCTGATTCTCATCCAGGCGCAGCATCGTCATGAGAAAGGCGCGCACTTCGTGAGCAAGCTGCGTCGACGACCATAGCGTAAGCCGGTCCTCGTTGGCGTCGTAGACTGCGATCGCACCGCGCCCTTCGATCGAATGCGCCCCGCCGCGATGCTGCTTGAGGTTGACGCTGACGCGGTGAGGCGCGCGCGCGAATGCGTCAGCGACGTCGCCATAGGACTGTCTGAACTCGACCAGAAGATTGCTGTCTCGTGTGCGGTGGGCGCGGGGCGCATGCGGCGCCAGCGCTTTGCGGCAATCGGATACCGCGGGTAGTGGCTCGTAGTCGACTGCGACCAGGGCTGCGGCGTCTTCGGCGATGTAGCGCGTTTGCGCGATCACTACCGCCACCGCTTCACCGACGAACGCCACTTCGTCCTTGGCAAGTACGAACGGCGTGACGTCGGGCGGGAGCTTCGCGGTGCGAAACTGCAGCGGCAACCGCTCCTGCGCGAGAAGCGGCGCAAGATCGGCGAGCGTCAATACCGCGTGCACGCCGGCGGAGCCGCGGGCGGCGCGCGTATCGATGTCGCGGATTGCGGCGTGGGCGTGCGGGCTGCGGACAAAGGCAGCCTCCAGCATGTCGGAAAACGCCAGATCGGCGACGAAGCGGCCTTTGCCCATGAGCAGGGGCCGATCTTCCAGCCGCCTGACGGAGCGGCCGATGGATTTGCTGTCGCTCACGGTTCCGGCCATCGCGGGTGCCTCTCGAACCGTTCAAAGCTTCGACCGCAGCCGATCGGCAACGCGGCGGGCGATCTCTGCCGGCGCCTCGTCGGGGATCGGGAACACCGAACTGGCGTTGATTTCGCCAAGTACGTAGCTGTCGGTCCCATCGAGACTGGGCGGGCCGCGCATGAAGTCCGCGTCCCAGATCATCGGCAGGTCGCGCCGCGGGATGTCAAGCAAGGAGGTCAGCTGCGGCGTCCACTCATCTTCCATCAACCGGCGCAAACGCTGGAAGCGCGGGTCACCGTTGAAGGTGTAGAGCCGCGGTCCGGCCTCGGCGCGCGCGGCCGGTGCGTCGACCAGGGCCTTCACTTTCTGGTGGCCGAAGCCGGCGCAGCGTTCACCTGCCATGTAGCAGCGCACCACGCCTTCACTTAGGCGCGCCTGGAATGGTTGATCGATTACGCAGCCGTCTTCGAAATATTCGACGCACCGCTCGAGAAATTCCTCCAGCGCCAGCTCCTCCGGTGCGTCCTTGGTGGCATCCAGCACGCGAACCATCGGCCGGTTGCGTGGATCTGCCAGGGCCTCGACCTTCCAGACGCCCTGGCCGCCGTTGCCGCGGTTGCGCTTAATCACGCGCGCACCAGCGGCGAGCCGCGCCGGCAATTCCGCGCGCATCGTCTCGGCACTTCGATAGAGGGCCGTGTCGCAACCCCAGCTCATCGTGCGGGTATGATGGAGCACCTCCTTGGTGCCCATCTTGAGGATCACATCGGGATGGGCGCTCACCCAGACGCCGCGGGCCGCGACCTCGCGCAGCAGCGCGTCGAGATTGGCACGGTTGCGCCCCTCGTGAATCGGGTTGACCCAGACAAGTACGCCATCGAATGTGGCGAGCTTTGCGCGCACGGTGTCGATGACATCGTCCTCGTAGACCACCGGGTCCGCATCGACGCCGACATCGGCGAGCGCCGCGAAGACGGCCTTGAACCGGCTGGTCGCTGGCGTGGCGCTGCGGCGCGCCGCTTCGTCGCCACGCCATAGGATAGCGATGCGGCCGAGGCGAGCTGTGGGCTCAGACATGAAAACGGCTCCGCATTCACAATCATGCCCATCACTCGACGCTGATCTTGGCGTCCTTGATGATCTTTTCGTATTTCGTCATCTCGTCGCGGACGTAGTCGGCGAACTGCTCCCCGCCCAATTCCATCGGATCGAAGCCCAGTCCGTTCAAACGCGCCTTGACGTCCGGCAGCGCCAGCACCTTGGCAATATCCCCCTGCAGCTTGTTGGACACATCGGGCGGTAGGTTCTTCGGGCCCCACAATCCGTACCACGACACGAAGGCGAAACCCGTCATGCCGGACTCCTCCACCGTCGGAATGTCGGGCGCCGCCGCGGCGCGCTTGAGGCTGGTGATGCCTAGCGCCTTGATCTTGCCGCTCCGGGCCAGCGGCAGCGAGGACAGCATGGGGTCGGCGAGGAGCTGAATCTGCCCGCTCATGAGATCGGTAAGCGCCGGCGCCGTACCCTTGTAAGCGACCACTAAGGTATCGAGGCCGGCGTCGAGCTTGAGCAGCTCGATCGCGAGGTGGCTGGCGGCGCCGATGGTTGTCGCGCCGAAGGTGTATTTCTGCGGATCTTTGCGTACCAGCGCGAAGAAATCCTTGAGATTGTCCGCCGCTACGCTCGGGGTGGTGCTGACGATCAGCGGTCCCTCGGCCAAGAGCGCCACCGGCGAGAAGTCGCGTGTCACGTCATAGGGAACGTTCTTGTAGAGGAACGGATTGATCACGTGCACCGACGCCGAGAGCAGCAAGGTGTAGCCGTCGGGCGCGGCCTTGGCGACGGCGTTGGCGCCGACGATTCCCGAGGCTCCACCCGCGCGATTCTCGACGATGAAGTGCTGGCCGACCGTCTCGTTGAGCTTCTGCACGAGGATGCGCGCGACGCCGTCGACCGATCCGCCGGCCGGAAACGGCACAACAACAGTGACCGTCCGGGATGGATAATTCTCCGCGCGCGCAGTCCGCATTGGCGAGACGAGCGCCAGCGTAACCGCGGATGTCATTACGATCATCCGCATCAATTCCGGCTCGCAATGACGAGCAAGCAGAGTTCGTACGAGTCGCATGGGACGATCCTTTCGAGCCGCGGTTCAGTGCGTCCCCGGATAGCTTCCACCGTCAATCAGCAGATTCTGTCCGGTGATGAAACCGGCGTGCTGCGAGCAGAGGAATGCGCAGTAGGCGCCGAGCTCGTCCGGCCGACCGTAGCGTTTGGCCGGATTGGCCTCCGCGCGGGCGCGCCAGAGCTCCTCGAACGTTTTCCCGCTCGTCTCCACCAATGCGCCCACGTGCGTCCGCTGTGCGTCGCTATCGAAGATTCCCGGCAGGAGATTGTTGATGGTGACGTTGTGGGCGACGGTCTGTCGCGCCAACCCGGCGACGAAGCCCACGAGCCCGGAGCGCGCGCCATTGGAAAGACCGAGCTCCAACTGCGGCATTTTCACGCTGCGCGAGACGATGTTGATGATGCGGCCGAAGCGCCGCGCCACCATGCCGTCCACGGTTAAACGCATCATTTCGATCGGGGAAAGCATCATGGCGTCCAGGGCAGCGATCCAATCGTCCCGCGACCAATCGCGGAAATCGCCAGGCAGCGGCCCGTCGGCATTGTTGAGCAGGATATCGGGCTGCGGACACGCGGCAAGCGCAGCGGCACGCCCCGCAGCGGTGGTGATGTCGCCGGCAACTGTGCTGACCTTGACGCCGGTCGCCGCCGCAATCTCTGCGCCCGTTTTTTCCAACGCATCGCGTCGGCGTGCCACAATGGTTACGTCCACGCCCTCCTGCGCGAGCGCGAACGCGCAGGCGCGCCCCAGGCCGCGGCTCGCGCCGCTCAGAAGCGCCTTTCGTCCGCGAATCTCCAGATCCACCGTCGCATCCCGCGTCGCCGTCCTCGGGCTTGACCGAGGATCTATCGTGCCTGGAAGATTTTGCACAAGGAGATCGGCTGCGGCATGAGCCGTCTTCAAGGCGTCATGCCAGCGAGTTCCGCTCCGTCAGGCTGCAACGGCGGAGATCGGACCGATCTTGTAGCCGTACCGCTTGTCGAGCCCAAGCTCCTGCACGATACGGATGCCCTTCGCGAGCGCCTCACCATCGAGGCTGGTCAGCGGCTTGCGCAGGTCGCCAGCCGGCAGCCCGAGCGCCTTCATCAGCGACTTCACCGGCACCGGGTTGATCGCCGAATAGGTGAAGTGCAACAGCGGTAGCAGCTTGAGATAGGCGGTCTTGAAATCCTCCGCCTCGACGTAGCTCGTCCATGGCTTCGAGATCGTCGCGAGCTCGGCGGGCGCGATGTTGCCGGTCATGTTTGCGGTGCCGTGGCCACCGAGCGACATCGTCGGAACCACCAGACCGAGATTGGGACTGTCGCAGCACATCACCGATACTTTGGGTTTGGCCGCGAGTACCTGCGCCACTTGGCCGACGCGCGCGGTGGATTCCTTGTGCACGACGTAGTTCGGATGCTCGAAGATACGAAGCAGATGCTCCCTATGCAGGTCGCTCTTCACCCGCGGCGGATTGTTGTAGATGCCGAGCGGCAGATCGGTGGCGTCCGCCACATCGAGAAAAAAACGCTCGATGTCGCTTTCCGGGGCGCAGATATAAGCGGGCGCCGCCAGGATGGCGCCGTCGGCCCCGTTCGCCGCGGCGAAACGAACATTGGCGATAGTCGCCTCGGTATTGTTGCCGGTACAGCCGAAGAACATCGGCATGCGCGGCGTCTTCATCTTCGCCGTCTCGACGATGATCTGTCTCTTTTCCTCCGGCGCGAGCATCGATGTCTCGCCGGTCGAGCCCATGATCAGTACCGCGGAGGTGCCGCGCTCCTCCTGGAATTTCAGCAAGGTGCGGAACGCGCCGAAGTCGACCGAGCCGTCCTTGTTGAAGGGGGTGATCAGCGCGACGAACGAGCCCGTCAGCATCTTTTTCGACATAGCCGTCTCCAAGCCCAATTCGCGGCGGTGCACTCGGTCGATCGATCGGCCCCGCCTGGACGGGTGGCCAAGCGATGAGCTGTTTCGCGTGTCTTTATAGGGTAGTGTGGCGCGGGCGCCTACAGCCTTCTCTCGCGCCGCGTGGCGGCCGGTGAGGAGCGCACCGCGCAATCAAACGCAAATGGATGGTGCTCAGATCGCGGCGACCAGCGTCGGTGGCGTGAACGCGCGCACCGCCGGCGCCGGCTGCTCCCAGCGCTCGATCTCGACCAGCGCGGTGAGCGCACTGGTGCCTTGGCCCAAGGCCGAGGTGCCGACGTCGAGGGTCAGCACGTTGGGGTTGCCATGCCGCTCCGGCTCGCCTGCCGAATCCGGCGGATCGAGCCAAGCGCCGGTCGCCATCACCACCACTCCCGGCATAACGTCGGCGTCGAGGAGCGCGCCGGCGAGACAGGCGCCGCGCGCATTGAACAGCCGCACGACATCGCCCTCGCGAATGCCGCGCTGCGTCGCGTCCTGCGGGTTGATGCGCACCGGCTCGCGCCCGGCAACTTTGCGCCGGCGCGACACCGGTCCCGGGTCCATCTGCGCGTGCAAGCGAGTCGTGGGCTGATGCGTAACCAGGTGGAGCGGAAAGCGGTACGCAACGGCGCTTCCCAGCCATTCCGCCGGGGGGATCCAGGCGGGATGCGGCGGGCAGTCCGCATAACCGAAGCCGGCGACCGCCTCGGATACGATTTCGATCCGCCCGGAGGGCGTCTTGAGCGGATGGCGCTCGGGATCGCGCCGGAAGTCTTCGAACAGGACATAGTCGCGCTCGGGCGGCGGCAGCTCGACGAAGCCCTCGGCCCAGAATTGCTGAAACCCCGGAAGCGCCACGCCCTTGGCGGCGGCGCTCGCGCGCACGCGGTCATAGACCCATTGACACCAGCCCATCTCGTCGCGGTCTTCGGTGAAGGCGCGCTCGTAACCGAGGCGCCGCGCCAGCCCACGGAAAATATCAAAATCGTTCTTCGCGTCTGCGACCGGATCGATGGCGCGATGCATGGCCAGAATGAACGGGTCGCGGGATGAGCCGCCGACGTCGTTGCGCTCGAGGGAAGTGGTGGCAGGGAGCACGATGTCGGCGTGGCGCGCGGTCGCGGTCCACCAGGTCTCATGCACGATCACGGTTTGCGGCTTCTGCCAGGCGCGCTGCAGCCGGTTGAGATCCTGATGGTGGTGGAAGGGATTGCCGCCGGCCCAGTAGACCAGGCGAACGTCGGGGAAAGTGTACTGCCGGCCGTTGAAGTCGTAGCTCGTGTCCGGGTTGAGCAGCATGTCGGCGATGCGCGCGACCGGGATCACGGTACGCGCGGGATTGAGCGGCAACGGCACGTCGGGTCCCGCCACACCAGCGATGCGCGGCTCCCCGATCCCGTTCATCGAGCCGTAGCCGAAGGCGAAGCCGCCGCCGGGAAGCCCGATGCCGCCCAGCATCGCCGCCAGCACGATCGCCGCCCAATAAGGCTGCTCGCCGTGGTGCGCGCGCTGCAGCGACCACGCGCAGCTGATCAAGGTGCGGACCGCGGCCGCGCGTCGGGCAAGGGCGCGGATGGTCTCCGCCTCCACGCCCGTGATCGCCGCCGCCCATGCCGCGTCTTTCGCCACGCCGTCATCGAGGCCCAGCAGGTAGCGGCGGAAGCGATCAAAGCCGGCACAGTAACGCGAGACGAACGCCGCGTCGTAGCGCTCCTCGGTGAGGAGCGTGTGCGCCATCGCCAGCATCAGCGCGGTGTCGGTATTGGGACGGATGGGGACCCATTCCGCGCCGACAAAGTCGGGAGCATCCGACTTAAGCGGGCTGATTGACACGACTTCAATGCCGGCCTCTTTCGTGCGCCGCAGCCACATGTCCACGGTGTGCGCGCCGCCGCCGCCAAAGGTCACCTGAGCGTTCTTGTTGGCGACCCCGCCGAAAGCCAGGATCAGCCGTGTGTGCTTGATGACCGATGGCCACTCGGTGGCCTGGGCGATCGGCTGGAAGGTGCCGATCACGCGCGGCAAGAGATATTGCGCCGCGCCGAAGCTGTAATTTGCGACCTGATCGACACAGCCGCCGCCGAGGAACAAGAATCGTCGCAGCAGACTCCGCGCTCCATGCACATGGCCCGCCGAGGACCAGCCGTAGGAGCCGCCGAAGATTGCGGTGTTGCCGAACGTCTCGCGCACGCGCGTGAGCTCGCTGGCGACGGCGGCAAGCGCCTCATCCCAGGACACTTCGTGGAAGCTGTCGGCGCCGGTGCGCTCCTTTCCTTCGCGCCAGCCGTCGCGGATGGCGGGGCGCGCGATGCGCAGCGGCGAGTGCACCATGGCCGGAATGGCCTCGAGCATGTCCGAGGGCGCGGGATCGCGCGCGAACGGCTCGCAGCCGATGACGCGGCCGGCTTCGACCAGCGCCGTGAAGGCGCCCCAATGGGCGAGCTGCGGAAAGCGGGCGACGGTCATGGCGATTCATCCTGTATCGAAGCTTCGAAGATGACCCTTTTGCGGGCGGGACTCAACCACGTCGGTATTCGATATTTGCACCGTGCGCGGCGTCGCCTTACGCGAGGCGATCCTCTAGCAGGTGCACCTCCGTGGACGAGAGAGCCACGTTGGTGACGGTATCCCTCGGCAGTGCAGATTGCCGCTGCGGTGCGCTAGTGCGGGATCCGTGAGATTTTTGTCACGCGTCGAGTATTTTCGAATCGCGTCACAGTGCGGCACGCATTTTCTGCTCTTATGTCGCCCAACCACAACAAAATGGGGGTCGCAAACAGGGGGCGCGGCTTCAATGCATCAGTCCACATGGGTGGTGCTCTTGCTTCTGTTAATCGGGGAAATTGCGGTTTTGGCGGTGGGAGGTCTCATACTTTGGCTCGCGGGGGAATTCGGCGATGATACTCCGCGATGGACGCGCTTGCGGTTGCGCGGCCTTCGCAAGCGGGGCAGGGCGCAATAGCCGCAAGCAGTACCGCCGCGGCGGAGCGGTCTCAGTCGCGCCCGCGCGCGACGCAGAGAGATTATGGCGTCGCCGTCGGCGCTTGCGCCCCGATCAGGGACTGGCGTCCGCCGGCTGCGGTGCCGTCGCGGCGGAATCCGCCGCCAGGTCGGCGCCGGCGAGAAGCCGCTTGAGCTCCGGTAGGCAGGAGCCGCAATTGGTGCCGGCGCGCAACGCTTCACCGATTGCTTCCGCACTCGCCGCCCCCGCTTGGATCGCCGCGCGGATAGTGGCCATGCCGACGCTGAAACAGGCGCAGACGATCGGGCCCGCGCTGACAAACCCCTCCGCCGAACGTCCCGTCAGCAGCACGCGGCGCGCATCATCGGCGAGCGTTTGCGCTGCAAACAGCGTCTTGACCGCGTCCCATTGCGGCGCGGTCTCGGCGGCGCCGATGAAAAGACAGCCGGTGAGTTCGCCCGCGGCGAAGGACGCCGCGCGGTAGACGCCCCGTTGCTGATCGACATATTCCGCGAGTTCCGTGCCGAGCATCTGCCGCGCACGTCCGCGCCACACCTCGGGTCCCTCGTTCGTCGCCAACAGCAATCCCGATGCCCTGGCAACCGCCACGCGCGCCCACCACGTGCCGGGCGGCGGAGAGAGCGGCCGGCGGGTCAGCGCGAATCCGCGGAACGCGAACCGAACCGGTGCGATGGATGCGGGCGTTGCCTTGGCGTCGGGCTGGCCGGAATAGCGATCGGTCTCGGGCATCACCAAGTCGCCGACGCGCGCAGCCGAAGCAGTCGCGTCGCTCCAGTGGATAGGAGCGAACAGACAGCCGCGCCGTTGCCGCTCGTCGACCGCGACCTTGAGCACGCACGACCCCCAGGGGGTGGCGACTTTGGCAAAGCCGCCGTCCGGGAGATCGAGCGCCTTGGCGTCGGTGGGATGTACTTCCACGAACGGCTCCGGCGTATGCGTGCCGAGGCGTGCGCTCAGCCCGGAGCGCGTCATGGTGTGCCATTGGTCGCGCACCCGGCCGGTATTAAGGCGAAATGGAAATTGCTTGCTGGTGGGCACCCTCGCGGCCGGGCGTTCGGGCGCGATGAAGCGCGCCCTTTGGTCGACCGTATAGAAACCGCCCTCCATGAAGAATCGCCGATCCCTCTCCCGAGGCGCTTCGCCCGCGCGCAGCGGCCATTGCACGGGGTCGAGTGCATTGAAAGCCTCGTCGCTGATGGCCGCGAGCGCGCCGATGTCGAAGTCGCGACGGCCGCCGTTTTCGAAGGCGGACAACGCCGCATGCTCGCGAAAAATCTCCGCCGCGGAGTCGTACGGGAACTGGGCAGCGAACCCCATCCGGCGGGCAACTTGCGTCACGATCCACCAGTCGGGCTTGGCCTCGCCCGCCGCGGGCAGAAAGCGCCGCTGGCGCGAAATGCGCCGCTCAGAGTTGGTGACGGTGCCGTCCTTCTCGCCCCACGCCGCCGCGGGGAGGAGAATATGCGCGCCCGCGTCCACGGTGTCGTTGCAGAGCACGTTTTCGGAGACCACGAGCAGATCGAGCGTCTTGAGCGCCTCGCGCACGTGACCGGCGCGCGGCAGCGAGACCGCGGGATTGGTCGCCATCACCCAGAGCGCTTTGATCTTGCCGCGGGCGATGGCTTCGAAAATCTGCACCGCCTTGGGGCCTTCGCGTGCCGCCATGCGCGGCGCATTCCAGAAACGGCCGACGCGGTCGACGTCGGCCGGCGTAAAGCGCATGTGCGCCGCGAGCTGATTGGCAAGGCCGCCGACTTCGCGTCCGCCCATGGCATTGGGCTGCCCGGTCAACGAAAACGGTCCTTGGCCGCGCCGGCCGATGCGGCCGCTCGCCAAATGGCAGTTGATGATGGCGTTGACCTTGTCGGTGCCCTGCGCCGACTGGTTCACGCCCTGCGAAAAACAGGTGACCGTGTTCGGGGTGGCGTGAAACAGCTCGAAGAAGCGCGCGACTTCGGCTTGCGGCAGGCGGGTGATTCTCGCTGTTGCCGCAAGATCGGGCGCGATGGCGCGCGCTTGCGCCAACGTGTTTTCAAACCCGCTCGTATGCGCGTCGATGTAGCGATAGTCGAGCGCACACAGATCGGCGAGATGGACCAGGAGCCCGCAGAACAGCGCCGTGTCCATTCCCGGGGCAATCGGAAGATGGAGATCGGCTTCCTCCGCGGTTGCGGTGCGGCGCGGATCGATGACGACGACTTTGGTGCCGCGCCCGCGCTTGTTCTCGACCATGCGCTGGAACAACACCGGGTGACACCAAGCGGTGTTCGACCCGACCAGGATGAGAAGATCGGCGTGATCGAGGTCCTCGTAAGTGCCCGGGACGGTATCCGCACCAAACGCGCGGATGTGGCCGGCAACCGAGGAGGCCATGCACAGACGCGAGTTCGTGTCCACGTTCGACGAGCCGATGAAACCTTTCATCAGCTTGTTGGCGACGTAATAATCCTCGGTCAGGAGTTGGCCGGAGAGATAGAAGGCGACCGCATCGGGACCATTCCGCGCGCAAATCCGCTCGAAGCCGGTTGCGACGCGATCGAGCGCATCCGGCCACTCGACGCGCGCCAGCCTTCCGTCTGCCTGTCGCAGCATGGGATGAAGCAGACGTTCGCCGAGCCCGAGCGTCTCGCCGAGGGCCGAGCCCTTCGAGCAGATGCGGCCGAAATTCGCGGGATGACCGGGATCGCCGGTGATCGCGGCGCCGCCGTATCCGTCGGGCCGCGCCAACAGGCCGCACCCCACTCCGCAATAGGGGCAGGTGGTGCGCACAGCCGGGAGCTCGGGCGAGGGTGCGTTCATGGCGGCGCGCTGCGGGCTGTCGATGTGACCGCGGCGAAGCGTGCGCAGACAGCAAACGCCTGCGCGTTTCGCCAAGCATTCGAGTCCCCCGATCTTGCGATCCGGTCATGCATGCAAATCACGGAATGGCTCTCTATGCCGCGGCGCGGGTTGCAAGCGTCCGGCCGAACACGAGGTCGTCGCGCAAGCGCTCGATCGATGATCCCGAACGGATGAGCTCGAGGTACCAGGGGCCGTCGGCAGTGTCGCCGAACAGCACCGCGCCGATGAGGCGACCGTTGGCGATGACAAGCTTCTTGTAGACGCCGAAGCCGGGATCGCTCAGCACGATCTCCTCGGCGCCGGCTGTGGTCGCGAGGAAATCGCCGGCCGAAAATACATGGATGCCGGCGACCTTCAGATTGGTAGCGGGCACACTGCCGCCATAGGTCGCACTCTCGCCGGCAAGCCGCCGCGCCAGCACTTGCGCTTGCTCGTAGGCAGGCTCGACCAGCCCATAACAGAGCCCACGATGCTCGGCGCACTCGCCAATCGCGTGGATGCCCTGGACGCTGGTCTCAAGTTGATCGTCGACGGCGATGCCGCGATCAACCTTGAGGCCGGCTGCCCGCGCCAGCTCGGTATTTGCCCGGATGCCGACCGCCACCACTACCGCGTCGGCCGCGATCACCCCGCCGTCGCGCAATTCAACCGCCTCGACGCGACGGGCGCCCATGATGCGCGCAGCCTCGGCGTTAAGGCGCACGGCAATGCGCCTGCCTTCGACGGCGCGCTTGAGCATCCGCGCTGCCGGCGCATCGAGTTGGCGCTCCATGAGCCTGTCCATGAGATGCAGCACCGTGACCTGCGCGCCCGCTTTGCTGAGGCCGTACGCCGCTTCGAGCCCCAGAAGCCCGCCGCCGATGACGACGACGCGCGTACCCGCGGTTTTGGCGATAGCCTTGACGTCCTCGACGTCGCGGAAGGTGAAGACCCCAGTCAAATCCATCCCCGGAAGGTCGAGCTTGATTGGCTGCGAGCCGGTCGCAAACACGAGCTTAGAGAAGCTAAGTCGGGCGCCGCTCGACAGCGTGAGCTCGCGCGCGATCGGATCGACCCGGCTTGCGCGCATGCCGTAGCGCAAGGTCACGCCGCGGTCGCGCCACCATTGCGCCGGCTTGAGCTCGATCTCGGGGAAGCCGACCTCCTGCGCCAGGAGCGCCGACAGCAACACGCGATTATAGGCAAGCCGCGGCTCTTCCCCGATGACTGCCAAGGCGTACCGGCCGAGCGCGCGCTTGGCCAGCTCTTCGACCAGACGCGCCGCGGCCATGCCGTTGCCGATGACGACGAGAGGCTCGCCCATCCCTTCTCCTTGAAGCTTGCGGAATGCGCGGCGCTGCGCTCGGCCGCGCGCTCGTGTCGAGCAGGGCGGCTCGCCATCGTCGTCGATGGGAACGTGGCGCAGACCATTTCAAGGAGCGTGCCATCCGCGTCGGGCGGCTAATTTCATTACTTTTAGCCGTTTGGGCCTCTTCGAGCCGTCGCGGCCGGGCAGCCGGGCGCGCGCACTGCACATTCGATGCGCGCTGCGCCCACGCTTTGGGCAATGCCGGCGAGAATTAACTTTTGGGGCGTTCGGGATTGCGCGGTTAGGGGTAATGCAGAGCGGCGGCGGCGCGGGTGAAGCTGCGGCGGCCGCGCTTGAGGGCGAACAAGGGCTGTGCGAGCTCGGCCACCGCACGCGCCGGATCGCGGCTGTCCAGAACGACGAGATCGGCGGGATGGCCGACGGCGATCCCGTAATCGGACGCATTCATCAGCCGCGCCGGCAGGGTCGTGATCATGTCGAAACACGCGCACAGATCGCGCTCACGGCCGATCTGCGCAAGGTTGGCGTAGAGATTCGCCATGCGGATGAGCGAGCAATCGCCGAATGGCGTAAACGGGTTGAGCACGTTGTTGCTGGCGAGCGAACAGCGCACGCCCGCAGCGAGCAGCCGATGCGCCGGTGCGACCCCGCGCGGCACATGGAACTCGCGGTCACGCCCCATCAGGAACAAGTCGGTTGCCGGCAGCACCGTCACGGCGACGCCGCAATCGGCGAGGCGTCGGCCTATCACGGCGAGACGGGAATGGTCGATGGCGGAAAGCTTGGTGACGTGGCCAACCGTGACGCGGCCGCCCCGGCGGTACGCATCGGTGTGGCGGCACACCTCGTCAAGGTGCATCCACGCTGGGTCGAGGTCGAAATCCAGGTGAAAATCAATGTCGAGATCGAAACGGCGCGCGATGTCGAAGATGCGCGCGATTTGCCGGTGCGGGTCGGTGTCGGTGTAGGGACACCCGCCGATCACGTCGGCGCCTTGCTCGCATGCTTGCACCAGCAGCTCCTCGGTGCCCGGATCGTTGGTGAGGCCCTCCTGGGGAAAGGCGCAGATTTGCAGGTCGATGGCCCACGCATAGTCGCGTTTGAGCCGGCGCACCGCGTTGAAACCGTTGAGCCCCACGCGCGGATCGATTTCGACGTGGGTGCGCATGCGCGTCGTGCCATGGATGATGGCCTGCTCCAACGTGTGCCGGGCGCGGGCGTAGATGTCGGCCTCGGTGAAGGAGCGCTTGGCGGCTGCAACCGATGCGATTGCCTCCTCCAGCGTGCCGCGCTCGCTGTCGCAGCGCTCGAGGATGCGGGATTTGTCGAGATGAATGTGACTCTCGACGAAGCCTGCGATCACGAGCCGGCCGCCGACGTCCTCGGCCGGCGCATCGGCGCTGATTCGCTCCGCGATCTCGACGATGCGGCCGTCGGCGATGGCGATATCGACCAGGGTCTCGTTGTCTTCGGCCCGTCTGCCCTGACGCAAGAGGAGATCGAGGGCCATGGCGCGGCACCGCGTGGATGACGTCTGCTTCTGGTCAGAACTCGACGTCGAGCTCTTCCAACTCGTCGGGCTCGGCTTTGGCGCCGGCAACCCATTCTTTCATGAGCGGCATCGCCATAATGGTTTGACAATAGGCGGCACACTCCGGATCGAGCTTCACGTCGTAAGTGAGAAAGCGGGTGACGACGGGCGCGTACATGGCGTCCGCCATGCACGGCTCTTTCCCGAATAGATATGGGCCCTTGGAGGCGGTGAAACATTCGCGCCAAATGGTGAGGATACGATCGATGTCGGCCTGCGCGCCGGCCCAGACTTTGAAAGCGGGATAAAGAGCCTTGATGTTCATCGGCAGCGCCGACCGCAAGTTGCTAAAGCCCGAGTGCATTTCACCGGAGATCGCGCGGCAATGGGCACGCGCGACGCGGTCTGCCGGCATGAGCTTGGCGCCGGGCTTCAACTCATTGACATATTCGGCGATCGCCAGGGTATCCCAGACCTTGACGTCGTCATGGGTGAGACAGGGGACCAGGAACGAAGGCGAGAGCAGAAGGAGTTCAGCCCGCGTGGACGGGTCGTCGCTCGGCGCTTGTCGTTCCTCGAAGTCGAGCCCCGCCATTTTGCAAAGCAGCCAGCCGCGCAAGGACCAGGAGCCGTAATTCTTACTGGCGATAGAGAGCGTGGCCATAGAGCGATTTCCCCGTTGGGCGGCCTCACAAATATCTCGCACTGCAAAATGAAATGCACTACACCTTTTGTGCCGAGAGCGGGAACGCGACATCTGCCGGGCAGCAGGGCTGCGCGACCGCCGGGGGACAATGCTCTATCAGGCCTACCAAGCCCATTCCGACATCATGATTCCGGTTCGCAACTGGGCGGGCGCTGCCCTGCGAACCCTTGGCCAGCCTTTGGCGGGCATCGCCGACAACGCCGTCTTGCGCAACCTGACTGCGGCGTACGAGCTTATTGCGCGCGCGGGGCTGACCCACGCCCGTCCCCCTTTCGGGGTCGATGGCGTGACCGTCGGCAACCGCGAGATAGCCGTTAACGAGCGCGCCGCGCTGAGCACGCCGTTTGCCACGCTGTTACACTTCAAGAAGGATATCGATGTGCCGCAGCCGCGCGTGCTCCTGGTCGCGCCGCTGTCGGGCCATTTCGCGACGCTTCTGCGCAGCACCGTGCGCACCATGCTGCCCGAGCACGACGTCTACATCACCGACTGGCATAACGTGCGCGACGTCCCGCTCATGCACGGTCGGTTCGGCTTCGACGATTACATCGCGCACTTGATCCGCTTTCTGCAGGCGATCGGGCCAGGCGCTCATGTCGTGGCGGTGTGCCAGCCATGCGTCGCCGTGCTCGTGGCCACCGCGGTGATGGCGCAAGCCACAGACGCCGCGCAGCCGCGCAGCATGACCTTGATGGCGGGTCCGATCGACCCCCGCGTCAACCCGACCAAGGTGAACAAGCTTGCCCGTTCACGGCCGATCGAGTGGTTCGAGCAGAATCTGATCGCGACCGTGCCGTTGCGTTATCTTGGCGCCTTGCGCCGCGTCTATCCAGGGTTCGTCCAGCTCGCGGCTTTCATGAGCATGAACATCGAGCGGCACATGAAAGCACATCGCGAATTGTACGATCATCTGGCAAAAGGCGAGCACGAGAAGGCAAAGGTCACCAAGGAATTTTACGACGAATATTTCGCCGTGCTTGATTTGACAGCCGAGTTCTATCTGGAAACCGTTCGCCTCGTTTTTCAGGAATATGCGCTATCGACTGGAAAGCTCCAATGGCAGGGCGAGCGCGTCGAGCCGCGCGCCATCCGGCGCACCATGCTGCTCACGGTCGAAGGCGAGCGCGACGACATCTGCGCTGTCGGCCAGACCGCGGCGGCGCACGAGCTGTGCTCGGGATTGCGCCCCTACCTCAAGCGGCATCACATGCAGGCCGGGGTCGGACATTATGGCGTGTTCAGCGGCAATCGCTGGAGCAAGCAAATCTATCCGCTGCTCAAAAACCTCATTCTGGCAAGCGAGTGAGCCTCGGGCGCATTCCGGTGCATGGGACCGCCGACACCAGCCTATCTCGCAATATGCTCCTTGCGGGCCTTTGCTATTTTGCCCTCAGAGTGCCGTACGGCGGGAGAGTGGTTCGGCGCCCTCCAAGACGGCCGCTGCTTGCTGCGCCCGCAGGCAACAGGCGACGTGACCGGCCTCGCTGAGCACGGCGTTGGGGCGTCGCTTTGCGACAGGCCGGCACCCACCGATTGAGGTGCGGAGTTCGAGCGGGTCGGAGCCGCCAAACTGTCCAAGATTTAGGCGCTCGCTATCTTTTTTGCACAGCAGTGCGCGCTAATTGGTGGCTCGAATGTCTCCACGATTCCGAAATTCGCTCGCCCACCGAATGGGTTAGTTTGGTTGCTCGCTTGGCATGGCGCTTGCGATTCCGTTCTCGCAGGCGGCTTTGCGCCGTTTGCCGCGCGTCGAACAGAAGGACATCGCGATGCACACACCCATCGCTGCGGTCGAGCGACCGTTCGCCAAGTATTTGCTTGCCGCCACGGCAGGGCTGGCATTGAGCCTTGCGGCACCGCTTTGCGCCAAGGCGCAAGAGACCATCAAGGTCGGCATCCTCCATTCGCTCTCCGGCACCATGGCGATCAGCGAGACCACGCTGAAGGACGTCATGCTCATGTTGATCGAGGAGCAAAACAAGAAGGGCGGCCTGCTCGGCAAGAAGCTCGAGGCGGTTGTGGTCGACCCCG
>DASSGH010000130.1:0-2287 GCA_035693615.1 Xanthobacteraceae bacterium | reverse complement strand
GCCGAACGCAACGCCAAGGCACAAGAGCAAACCGCCGGATCGGCGTTCGAGATCGTCGTCAACCGGCTCGAGGATCTCGCGCTGCCGACGATCTGCCGGCTCAACGGCGGCGTCTATGGCGGCGCGACCGACCTGGCGCTGGCCTGCGATTTCCGTATCGGCGTCGACACCTGCGAGATGTTCATGCCGGCGGCGCGGCTCGGGCTGCATTACTACAAGAGCGGCATCGAGCGCTATGCGTCGCGCCTCGGCGCCGACAACGCCAAGCGGCTGTTCCTGACCGCGGAAAAGATCGGCGCCCCGGAGATGCTGCGGATCGGCTATCTCACCGGGATCGTGCCCGCCGAGGCGCTCGACCAGGAGGTCGACCAGCTCGCCGGCATTCTCGCCGGCAACGCGCCGGCCGCGATGCGCGGCATGAAGCGCACCATCAACGAATTCGCCCGCAACAGGCTGGATGAAGAAGCCGCCGACCGGCGCCATCGCGACAGCATGCACGGCACCGAGATCAAGGAAGGCGTCAAGGCCTTTTCCGAAAAGCGTCCGCCGAAGTTCTGATGAGGCGTGTCGGTGCGGAAATCTTTACGGCCTCATCCTGAGGAGCTTGCGAAGCAAGCGTCTCGAAGGATGGACACAACGGGACTCGCGGCCATCCTTCGAGACGCGCGCAAGGGCGCGCTCCTCAGGATGAGGGCGGAGTTAACCCCACACCGTCCACCAGATATCGTTGGTCCCACGAAACACTCCGGAAACACAATAGTTTAGCGTGCCATTGAACGCGCCGCGAGGTCGCTGCGACAGACGCGCAGGGACACAACAACGGCATCGCGCCAATTTGACTGGAGAAAGATAATGCTTCGCAAGTTTGCTCTCGGACTGATCGCCGCAGCTTCGCTCGGCGTTGCCGCGCTGGCTCCCGAATCCGCTTCCGCCCACGGCTTTCATAGCGGCTGGGGCTGGGGTCATGGCGGCTGGAGCGTCGGCCCGAGCCTCTATATCAACACCGGCGTCAGCAGCTGCTATCAGCAGCGGTGGGTTCAGACCCGCCACGGCGTGCGCCTGCGCACCGTCAACGTCTGCGCCTACCTCTACTGATCGATAACGTTCTGCCAAGTGGAAACCCCGATCGCTTCAGCGGTCGGGGCTTTCCTTGCCGTCGCTATTCGTCGACGAACGTCACCGCGTCCGAAAGGCTTGCGCGCGTGGTGCGGTAGCTGTTGGCCTTGTGATCGCGGTCGGGGAATCCGAATGAAATGCCGCAGACCACCTTCCGGTCATCGCCGAGACCGAAATGCCTGCGCACCACCTCGGAATGAAATGCCAGCGCCGCCTGCGGCACCGTGGCCACGCCCAGCGCCTGCGCGGCCAGCATGAAGCTCGTGACATAGCCGCCGCAATCGATCGCGCCGTAGACGCCGAGGGCCTCGTCGGTATGAACGATGGCAACGTGCGGCGCGCCGAAGAAATTGAAATTCTCCAGCGCCTGCCTTGCGTAAGCCGCCTTGTCGCCCCGGGGGATGCCGAGCGAGTTGTAAAGCTGAAAGCCGCTTTCGCGACGGCGCTGCAGATAGACGCCGCGATATTCGCGCGGGAACGGAAAGTCCCCGGTGTTCGGCTTGCCGCTGGCGGCGGCGCCATACATCACATCGCGAAATTTCCTGGTTGCCGCACCCGAGGCGATCACCAATTGCCACGGCTGGCTGTTGCACCACGACGCGGTTTGCTGTGCCGCCGCGAGAATGCGCTCGATGGTGGCCCGCGGCACCGGATCCGGCTTGAAGGCGCGGCATGAAAAGCGCGACGCCAACAGGTCTTCCAGGACCTCGATCGGCGCGGTGTCGGTCTTCGCATCCATAACGTCGTTACCTCTGTTGGAGCGGTCCGTTGGGTCTACCTGCCCTTGGTCGGGATCTTGTTGAACGGCACGTCCTTGTCGACGCGGATATCGCCGGGCAGGCCGAGCACGCGCTCGGCAATGATGTTGCGCAGGATTTCATCGGTGCCGCCGGCGATGCGCATCGATGGCGAACTCAGCAGCATCTGCTGGAACTGGCCGCGCGCCTCTTGCTCCGCTTCGCCCGTAAAGACGCCGGCCGCGCCTTCAAGATCCATCGCGTACATCGCGATGTCCTGCAGCATCGAGCCCGCCACCAGCTTGCCGATCGAATTCTCCGGTCCCGGACGCTCGCCCTTCGACAGCGCCGAGATCGCGCGGTAGCTGGTATATTTCAGCCCGCTCGCCTTCACCGCCCAGCTGGCGAGTTTCGAGCGCGTTGCGCGATCGTCG
>DASSGH010000129.1:0-33885 GCA_035693615.1 Xanthobacteraceae bacterium | reverse complement strand
TCGCCCAAGCTCCCAGGCCGTCGACGGCGCTGGAATCGGCTTAGGGGCCGCGGCGTCCTTCGCTCACCGGCGCGTTGGCGCTGAACACGCCGGCCACAATCCGGCTCGTGCCCACCAGCAACACGCGATCATGCGTCACCGCATACCGATAATCCTTGCTTTGCGGCACGCGCGCTGCAAGCTCATCGGGGACTGGGCGCAATTCGATCTGAGGCGGCAGCTCGGTCCCGACATCGGCGTTGAACGCGGAGGGGGACGACTGATCCTTGAGCGTCTGATAGACCGCGCGGCGCTCCTCGTCGGTGAGCGTTTTGAACGTGTAGGCCATGGTGATGAGCGCATCGTCGGCCGCGTTCTTCTGCGAGAATTTGGCGGGAACGGTATCGGTATTCGCCGGCGCATCGGGAACCGCCAAAGCGCCGTTCATGAACGCCGCGTTCGGCTGTGGCTGGGTATCAGGGGCGTGCGCGCTCGGCTCTTCCTTGCCCATCTTGCCGGACGGGGTGTGCTGCCAGTTTTCCAGTTGTAACCGTTGCTCCGGGTTCGCCGGCGGTGAGGGCTGCTGGGCAGCGGCAAGCGCGACGCCGCCGACAACCGCCAGCCCGAGCGTGGTAGCGCGCAAGACATTGCGCATGGTGAGGCTCCTGTCATGACGAGCACTATGGGTCCGCCGCTGCATGCGGGAGGAGAAACGCGGCTCCGCGCTTGCCCGCGCCGCGGCGGCGGTGGTCTGCAGACTCAACCGCCAAGCCCGAGCTTTGGTTTCATGCGGACGCAGCGCATCGGCGGCAACGTTCCCGCAGCTACGGCTCGGCAGCTGCGGTTCGCTCGAAAGAGCGATGTTACCTGAACGCCACAGCACGCGGATTTCCGCGATAGCTCCGGCCACAACATGCAGTTTCAGCTGGGCTGTTCCGTTCCGCGTCGATTAGGATTCCGACGCCTGAGAGGACGATTCGATGATTCTCGCACCGCTAGCCGCGGCGGCGCTCCTCGTCGGCGTCGCGATTGCCCCCGACGCCAAACCGAGCCTCTCGCCCACCCTGTCGGTCCAACAAAAGAGCGCGGCGGTGAAGCTGTTGATGCGTTCAGCGACCGAATGCATCGCGCGTATCGTCAGCAGCGATCCGCGTTTCGGACAGCCCAACGCCGATCTCGGCGATCTGATCGTCGATTCCATGCCCAGTTGCGCCCTGCAGGTGCGCATCATGATCGAAGCCTATGACCGCTATTTCGGCGAGGGCGAGGGGGAAGCCTTCTTCATGGGGCCCTATCTCGACCTGCTGCCGAGCGCGGTCAGCAAGTGGGTCAGAGACAGCGTGCGGTGACGGGGCTCGCTTCCCGTCCGATAGATGCCCTCACGGCAATCGCGCTACCAGCGCCGGCTTGAGCACGAGCGAGAGCGGGAGCGTGAGCAGAACGACTGCCGCGACCAGGGTCAATGCCGTCGGCACGCCCAGCGCATCCCCCAATACGCCGTAGATCGCCGGCGCCAGCGCGCCGGCTCCGATCGTGCCGGTATAAAACACGCTGAACGCGCGGCCGCGGCGTTCGGACCTGACCAGATCGGGGACCGAGCCGTAAAGCACGGATGACGTGCCATTGAGCGCAATCCCGATGATCGGAAGCAGCAGCAACGTTGCGTTGAGGCCCAGCGGCAGCAGGGCTCCAATTCCCACCGCGGTCAACCCCTCGGTGAGCCACACCGTCGCAACGGCGCCGATGCGCGCGCCGATGAAGGCGCACACGAGCTTGCCGGTCGCGCCGCCGGCGAAAACGAGCGTCAGCGCCACGCCGACGAGGGGGACACTTGCGCCTTTGGCCGTGAGCACGAACGGTAGGAACAGCAGGAATCCCATCCGGGTCGCGCTGTCGAGAATGCCAATCGCGAGCAGGACAGGAAAGGCGAAGGGATACGTGGCGTCGGCAGCCCTGTCCGCTGCCTGGTCCTGCGACGCGTGCGAAGCGCTCACGGCGCTATACCGCGGGGTCAGCACGAAGATCGCAGCAGCCGCCACAAGGCCGACAGCCCCGAGAAGCGCAAGCGCCGGCCGCCACGACATGACGAGCAACAGCAGCGAAGCCGCGGCCGGGACCGTCATCTTGCCGAGATCGCCGGCGAAGTTGTAAGTGCCGAGCGCCTTCATCGAGCGCGCGCCGGCAAAAGCGCGCGCCATCAGCGCGGAGGCGAGCGGATGCTGGACGCTTGCGCCCAGGCCACCGATGAACAGCGCCAGCACGAGGAGTCCGAACCCCGCGCTGGCGCCGGCGAGGCAATAACCGGTGCCCGCGAGCGCAGTGCCGAGGGCCAGGACTGGGGCCGCTCCGAGACGCTCGGCAATCAACCCGGAGGGAATTTGAAAGCTTGCCATTGTGCCGGAGAACAGCGCCTTTAAAAGCCCTAGCTCCGCATACCCGAGCCCGAACTCCTTCTGCCAAATCGGCAGCATGACGTAGATCAGGTCGGTGTAGCCGTCATGCAGCGCATGCGCGCTGCAGGCGACGCCGGCGGCGCGGCGTTCGTTGCGCCTTGCCGGGAGCGCCGAGGGTTCGTGCACCGGTTCGCTGGTGACGCTCATGGGATCTGCGGTTCTCGCTCCCTGCGCTCGACGAAGGCACTGCTGATGAACGAGATCACCGATTCCCCATCCTGGTTCACGCCGCTGTTGCGCACGAAGATGATGCCCCAGCCGGGGCGGCTCGCCAAAGGCCGCATCTCGATGATCTCAGTCGTGTACGAGACCGTGTCGCCGACATAGACGGGCTTGGACCATTCCAGATTGCGGAAGCCGGGCGAAGGCCCGAGTTGGGCGACCGCCTCGCCACGAGCGCGCAGCTCCTCGTCCTCTCGCCGGCGGAAATCGATCAGCAGCCGCATCCAGACGCAGGCGGTGTGCCAGCCCGAAGCACAAAGCCCGCCGAAATGCGAGCGCGCCGCCTCGGCTTCGTCGACATGGAACCGCTGTGGATCGAAGCGCGCCGCGAAACTCTTGATGTCCTCGGCAGTGAACGTATGGCGCCCGAGATCGCTGACCTCACCGACCCGGATGTCGTCGAAGAACTTCATGAGCTATAACTTGCCTGTGGCTGCGGCCCTGCCGGCAACGCCCGCGTCCCGCCGTCCGAACATCGGACTCACCATCAAGCTCATGATCGGCTGGTCGGACGCATCGACGAGTTCGAGCCGGAATTTGACGAATCCCACGCCGGGCCGGCTGCGCGAAGCGCGCGTCTCGAGTACGGTGGCCCGCGCCTTGACCCGCGCGCCGGGACGTATCGGCGTGAGCCACTGCACCTCCTCGACCCCCGGCGCCCCCATGAAGCTCGTCTCGGCGAGCATGCCGTCGGTGAGCATGCGCATGAGCACGCAGCAGCTGTGCCAACCCGAGGCGACCAGACCACCGAACAGGCTCGCGCGCGCGGCCGCCTCGTCGAGATGCATCGGCTGGGGATCATATTCTGCGGCGAAGGCGATGATTTCCGCGCGCGTGATGAGCCGCGATCCACACTCGGTCACTTGGCCGGGACTAAAGTCTTCCCAATGCAAACGGGGCACGGCGATCCTCCAGCTTGCGGGCTGCGTTTCCCCTAGACGGCGCCTCCGGAGAGGTCAACCGGCCAGCGCGGCGCCGCAACGGACACGCAGTTTGCGCCACGCAAGCCGATTAACCCCAGATTAACCACACGGATTGCCGAGCTCGATTGACCATCGGCATGCCGCAGTGCAGTGTTCGAACAGCTCACGGCGAGCACTGAACGACGCGGCGCAGTCGAGACTTGCAACCGGCTGCGAGGGCGAAGTCAGCTGCGCGAGCTGCGTCGAGTAGCACCGCCGCCGCTCGTGTCGGGAGGAGGACCCCATGTTCGATTTTCGCGACCTGTTCCAATGGGAACGGTTCATCACGCCCTCGATCATCAAGCTCTTCTACTGGCTCGCGGTCGGCATTTCAGTTTTGTTCGGGCTCTCCGGAATCATATCAGGCCTGACGCTGATGGCGCTCAGTCCGTTGGCTGGGTTGTTCTGGATCATTGCCAGCCTCATCGGGGTGGTGATCGGCGTGATCTTCGCGCGCATCATTGCCGAGTTCGTGCTGATCATGTTCCGCATCAATGAGCACCTCGGGGCGATCCGCCAGCGCGGGCAGCAGATGTGAGGTTCAGAGGAGAGGCGCACGAGGACAGGCTCGGTCGTCGCTTCTCTGTCCTTCGTCATCGGACTACGTGGCAAACCGGAAATGCATGACGTCGCCGTCGACGACGACGTAGGATTTTCCCTCGAGCCGCATCTTGCCCGCCTGTTGCGCGCCGGCTTCGCCGCCGAGCGCCACATAATCCTCGTAAGCGATTGTCTCGGCGCGGATAAAGCCCCGCTCGAAGTCCGAATGGATGACGGCGGCCGCTTGCGGCGCCTTGGTGCCGCGCGTAATCGTCCAGGCCGCCGCCTCCTTGGGGCCGGCGGTAAAATAGGTGATCAAATTGAGCAGCGCATAGCCGGCGCGGATCAAACGATCGAGGCCCGGCTCCTTGAGACCGATCGCGGTCAGATATTCGGCGCGCTCGTGTGCCGGCAGCACGGCGATCTCCGCTTCGATTTTTGCCGAGATGATGACGCAAGCCGCGCCTTCCTCCCGCGCGCGCGCCTCGACGCGGCGCGAAAATTCGTTGCCCGTCGCGGCGGCACCCTCGTCGACATTGCCGACGTAGAGCACCGGAATGGCCGTCAACAGGCCCAACATGCGAAAGGGCTTCTCCTCCTCCGGCTTGCGCTCGACTAATCGCGCCGGTTTGCCGTCGCGCAGCAGCGCAAGGGCTCGGTTGACGAGATCGAGCGTTTCCCTGGCCTCGACCGCCTCTTTGTCGTTCCCTTTGGCTTTCTTGCCGAGGGCGTCCACGCGCCGCTCCAGGCTGTCGAGATCAGCGAGCATCAACTCCGTCTCGATGGTGTCGATGTCGGCGATCGGATCAATGGCGCCGGAGACGTGGGCAACGTCGGGATCGACGAAGCAGCGCACCACATGGGCGATGGCGTCGACTTCACGGACGTGGGCGAGAAACTGGTTGCCGAGCCCCTGGCCCTTGGAGGCGCCGCGCACAAGGCCAGCGATATCCACGAAGGTGAGCCGTGTCGGTTTGATTCTGGCGGATTTGGCGAACTTTGCGAGGACATCGAGACGCGCATCGGGCACCATCACTTCGCCGACGTTCGGTTCGATCGTGCTGAACGGGTAATTCGACGCCTGCGCTGCCGCGGTCGCCGTCAAAGCGTTGAACAACGTCGACTTGCCGACGTTGGAAAGGCCGAGGATGCCGCATTTAAAGCCCATGACGTTGCTCTGACCGATTTACGCCGCGCATATTCACTCGTCAGGATCTTGTGACTGCTTAGGCGGCAAGAAGCCCTTGGCCTGCATGCCGAGATGTACCTTGTTCTGGAAGCTCGCATCCTCCCCTTTCGCCAAAAGGTCGGCATTGTCCGCCATGATCGCGCACACGGCCTCGACCCAGGCCCGTTCATCCTTGGCGAAGTCGTTGAGCACATAGGGATGAACCAGGTCCTTCACGCCGGGATGCCCGACGCCGATGCGCACGCGCCGATACTCGTTGCCGATGTGGGCGGAGATCGAGCGCAGCCCGTTGTGCCCGGCGGTGCCGCCGCCGGTCTTCACCCGCACCTTCCCGGGCGGGAGGTCGATCTCATCGTGAAATACCACGACATCGGACAGGCCGAGCTTATAGAAATGCGCGGCTTCCCCCACCGCGCGGCCCGAGTCGTTCATGTACGTGCCGGGCAGCAGCAGCAGCGCACGCTCGCCCCCCAATGGCCCCTCCGCGGATACACCCTGAAAGCGCCGCCGCCACGGCCCGATCCCCCTGCGCTTGGCAATCGCGTCGAGGGCCATGAAACCGATGTTGTGTCGGTTGCCGGCGTAGCGCGAACCGGGATTGCCGAGCCCGACGAGGAGCAGCATGGAGTCGCGTCCGTGCGGTCATGCCCGCGCAAGCGGACATCCAGTAATCTCGGACCACGAGATCGTACCCGTCTCGACCGGTGACTACTGGATCGCCCGCTCGCGCGGGTAATGACAAGAGTGATGCGCTTATTTCTTCTCCGCGGCCGGCGGCTTCTTCTCCGCCGCCGGCGGGGCGGCGGCAGCAGCACCTGCTGCGCCCGGAGCGCCTGCCGGCGCAGCCGCCCCCGGCGCGGCGGCGGCCGCGCCTTCGGGAGCAACACCAGCCTCCGCGGCGGCGGCAGCAGCCGCGGCTGCCGCGGCGGCAGCTTCGGCCGCCGCCTTCATTTCTTCCGCGTAGCCTGACGGCGGCACGATCGTGACCAGCGTGTCATCGAGCCTGCCGACGAGACGCACGTTCGGCGGCAGCGCAACCTCGTTCAAGTGTTTCGAATAATTGATCTCGAGCCCCGAGATATCGACATCGATGGATTCCGGAATGTTCTCGGGCGAGCAGACCACTTCGACCGCGTGGGTAACGATGTTGACTGTGCCGCCGCGCTTAACGCCCGGCGCCTGATCGGCATTGACGACGTGCACCGGAATGCGCACGCGAATTTCCGCCCCCTCGCCCAGCCGCAGGAAGTCGACGTGGATGGGAAGGTCCTTCACCGGATCGAGCTGGAAGTCGCGCGGGATGACTCGTTGCTTACCTCCCTCGAGGTCGAGCTCGTAAACGGTGGTGAGAAAACGGCCGGCATAGATGCGCTGCTTGAGATCAGAATGATCCACCGAAACGTTGAGCGGCGGCTTGCCATCGCCGTAGATCACGCCCGGCACGCGGCCAGCGCGGCGCTCCGCCCGGGCGGCGCCCTTGCCGGAGCGCGACCGCGTCACGGCCTTGATCTGCTTGACAGTCGCCATGGTGCAAACCTCTCGCAATAATACGGCCGCCGCGATGCGACGGTTTATGTTTCCGCGGGGTGCCTCCGACGATTTCGGCGCGGCGACCTCGCCCGCGCCGGCGCCTTTCGCGCCGGCGGCTCGGCGGGCTTATAGCGAGCACGATGGGCAAAGACAAGAAACGGCGGGCCGCCGCGTTGGCGAAGAAAACGACCCCTAACGCAAGGAGTTACGGGCTGCCGGCCCCGAGCTTCGCCTCGAGCGCAGCGACCCGCGCCTTCAGCGCCTCGTTCTCTTCGCGCGCCAGCCGCGCCATTTCTTTGACCGCCTCGAATTCCTCGCGCCTGACGACGTCGAGGTCGCGCAAGATGCGGTCCGCCTGACCACGGAAGATGGTATCGAACTCACGCCGCACGCCCGTAGCGACGCCGGCTGCGTCGTTCATCAGCCGTGCCATCTCATCGAAGAAACGGTTGCTTGTCTGGGTCATCGCTGGTCTCGGGATCGAATTCTACAGGCCTGCACAACAATGGTGACGCTTTGCTCCGCCTGCAAGGGCGCCCGCAGTGAGCCCCTTATAGCAGATCGCGGGGGAACCATCCCGGCCGGGCCGCTTCCGTCGGCCGCTTGACTTCGCCGCCTGGCTGCCCGCATCACCCCAGCCGGGTTCGCGAGTCGCCGATGCCGCTTTATGTCCTGCCCTTCCCAGCCCTCGACCCCGTGCTCATCAGCTTCGGGCCGATCGCCATCCGTTGGTACGCCCTCGCATATATCGTCGGCATTCTCTTAGGCTGGCTCTATGCGCGCGCGATCATCCGCCGCGAGCGGCTCTGGAGCTCGCCGATGCCGATGACCGTGAGTGATTATGACGATTTCGTGCTCTGGGTCACGCTCGGCATCATCCTAGGCGGGCGGATCGGCTACGTACTGTTCTACAACCCGAGCTATTTCGCCACCCACCCGCTGGAAGCTTTCCAGCTCTGGACGGGCGGCATGTCGTTTCATGGCGGCTTTCTCGGCTGCGTCCTCGCGGTCATTCTGTTCGCCCGCCATCGCGGGCTGTCCATACTTTCGCTCGGCGATATCACCTGCGCGGCGGGAACGATCGGGATTTTTCTCGGACGCATCGCCAACTTCATCAACGGCGAGCTTTGGGGCCGACCGACCGATCTGCCGTGGGGAATAGCGTTTCCGACCGGCGGGCCAGTGCCGCGCCATCCGAGCCAGCTCTACGAAGCGGTGCTCGAGGGACTCTTGCTTTTTGTCGTGCTCACAGCGTTGATCCGCGCCGGCGCGCTCAAGCGGCCGGGTTTCATCCTCGGCGCCTTCAGCTTCGGCTATGCCGTCGCGCGCTCGATCTGCGAACATTTTCGCGAGCCGGACCCCCAGCTCGGCTTTCTCTGGGGCGGCTTGACCATGGGGATGCTGCTATCGTTGCCATTGATGCTCGCCGGCATCGCCCTAATGGCAGCGGCGATGCGAAAGGAGGCGGCACCGCGGACATGACGGACATTGCCCCGCTCGAGACGGAGATCCGGCGGCGCATCGCGGTCGGCGGCCCGATGGCGGTTGCGCAGTATATGGAGCTTTGCCTAACCGATCCGGAGCGCGGCTATTACGCTAGACACGACCCGTTCGGCGTCGCTGGCGACTTCATCACCGCGCCCGAGATCAGTCAGATGTTCGGCGAATTGATCGGGTTGTGGGCAGCGGCGACCTGGCGGGCGATGGGATCGCCAGGAGAGATCAATTTGGTCGAGCTCGGGCCCGGCCGCGGTACCATGATGGTCGACGTGCTGCGGGCGGCCAGAGTGATGCCGGATTTTCTCGCCGCCATCCATGTTCATCTGGTCGAGATCAGCCCGGCGCTCGAGCGCCTTCAGCGCAACGCGTTGACCGGCCGCGAGGTACCGTTATCGTGGCATCGCGCCGTGGAGGACGTCCCGGACGGGGCGCTGATCGTGCTCGCCAACGAGTTCTTCGACGCGCTGCCCGTCCATCAGGCCGTCATGTGTGCTGATGGCTGGCATGAGCGGGTGATCAAGATTGGCGAGGGCGACAAGCTTCACTTCAGCATCGACCGCGATCCCATCCCGCTGTTCGAAAAGCTTTTGCCGAGCACGCTACGGGGAGCCAAGATCGGCGAGATATTCGAGTGGCGGGCCGACGCCATTGCGCTCGAGATCGGGCGGCGTGTCGCGCGCCGCGGCGGCGCCGCGCTGATTGTCGATTACGGCCATGTCGAGAGCGCCATCGGCGACACCCTACAAGCCGTCGGCGGCCATCAATTCGCCGAGCCGCTGCTCGCGGCGGGCCTGGTCGACCTCACCGCGCACGTGGATTTTCAAGCGCTGGGGGAGGCGGCTGAAGGCATGGGCGCGCGGGTGCACGGGCCGCTGCCGCAGGGCGAGTTCTTGCACCGGCTCGGCATCGAGCAGCGCGCGGCGGCGCTCAAGGCGGCGGCTCCGCCCGACTATGCCGGCACGATCGACGCCGCGTTGGTGCGCCTCACCAGCGAGGACCGCACCGGAATGGGCCGTCTGTTCAAAGCCATTGCGATCGCCAACCCGAAGCTCGAGCGCCTGCCCGGTTTCGAGGCGTGAGCAACAACCAGGGCATGGGCACAGGATGCCGGTAGAAGATTCACTCCAGCGCCAAGGCGGCGAAGGCAAAACGGCAAATATGCTGGAGGCCAACTCGCTCCGCGCGCTCCCACGCGTCCGCCACGCCTTCTTCACTCGCGGCGGCGGCGTATCGGATGGAGTCTATGCCAGCCTCAACGGCGGGCCCGGCTCTGAAGATGCCCCCGCCAAGGTTGCCGAGAATCGCGCGCGTATGGCCGCGGTGTTGGGGGTCGCACCCGATCGCCTGCTCACCGCGTATCAGATCCATTCGCCCGACGTGGTGGTCATCGAGCGGCCTTGGCAGCCGCACGAGCGCCCCCGCGCCGATGCCATTGTGACTGCCGCGCCGGGGCTCGCGATTGGTGTAACCACCGCCGACTGTGCGCCCGTCCTGTTTGCCGACGGAGCGGCTGGCATCATCGGCGCGGCCCACGCCGGCTGGCGCGGTGCGGCCAGCGGCGTTCTCGAAGCGACAATCGCCGCCATGGAGCGCTGCGGAGCGGACCGAACTCGTATCTCGGTCGCGCTCGGTCCCACGATCCGCCAGGGGAATTACGAGGTCGGCCCCGAATTCATGTCCCGTTTCCTCGTCGCGAACGCCACGAACGAACAATTCTTCCGGCCCTCGGCGACACCGCAGCATGCCCTGTTCGATCTTCCAGGCTATATCGTGGCCCGTCTCATTGCTGCCGGCATGCGCAGCATTGAGGATCTCGGCCATTGCACCTATGCGGATGCGGCGCGGTTCTTCAGTTATCGCCGCTCGACCCACCGCAAGGAGCGCGACTACGGGCGCCACGTCAACGCTATCGCGCTGACCGGGTGACGCTGCCGGGCAGAACCGACTCCTCGGCAGGCGCGGAAGGAACGGTGGGGGCGTCGGCCGTCCGCCCATGGCGGTGAATCCGCGGGAGAACGTCCGTATTCACGCTTCCGTCATATTGCCAGCCTTGCCGCCTCCTTGTTATCAGGGCGCCGCGAGCGCGGAAGGCTTCCGCCAGGAGACTGCGATGCGGCCCAATAACGGGGCGATCAAGCTTGTGGCCGGCAACTCCAATCCTGCGCTTGCCGATGCCATTGCCGCCTACCTCGCGACCCCGCTGACCAAGGCGGTGGTGCGCCGCTTCGCCGACATGGAAATCTTCGTCGAGATCCAGGAAAACGTGCGCGGCACGGACGTCTTCGTCATCCAATCAACGTCGTTTCCGGCCAACGACAATCTGATGGAATTGCTCATTATCATCGACGCGCTGCGCCGCGCGTCGGGGCGGCGCGTCACCGCCGTCATTCCCTATTTCGGTTACGCCCGGCAAGACCGCAAGCCTGCACCGCGCACCCCGATCTCCGCCAAGCTCGTGTCCAACCTGATCACTCGCGCCGGCGCCGATAGGGTCATGACGCTCGATCTTCACGCCGGCCAGATCCAGGGATTCTTCGACATCCCGACCGACAACCTCTACGCCGCCCCGATGATGGTGCGCGACATCAAGGAACGTTTCGATGTCAGCAAGGTGATGGTGGTGTCGCCCGATGTCGGCGGCGTCGGCCGCGCCCGCGGGCTCGCCAAGCGCATCAACGCGCCACTCGCCATTGTCGACAAGCGGCGCGAACGCGCAGGCGAATCCGAAGTGATGAACGTCATCGGCGAGGTCGAAGGCTACACCTGCATCCTGGTCGACGACATCATCGATTCGGGCGGCACCGTGGTGAATGCCGCCGATGCGCTATTGGACCAGGGCGCAACCGAGGTCTACGCCTACATCACCCACGGCGTGCTCTCCGGCGGCGCGGTCGCCCGCATCACTGCCTCGCGGCTCAAGGAATTGGTCATCACCGACTCGATCCAGCCCACCCAAGCGGTCAAGGTCGCGCGCAATATCCGCACCCTCTCGGTCGCGACCCTGATCGGCGAGGCGATCGGCCGCACCGCGACGGAAGAATCGGTATCGAGCCTATTCGACTGACAAGACTCAGGAATTGCGCGTCGCGCATGCGGCGAGTGGATTCTCGCCTCCCGCAATATTGATTCTTCACTGCCGGGCGCCCGCGAGGGAGCCTGTGGAGAAACGACTCCGCGCGGCGAGATATCCACCAAACAGTCGCCGCGGCGCAGCCCGATTGTGCTTTAGCCACTGGAATCAATGAGGTTATATTCGACTCACTAAGTGATTCGCCCCGGAGCGGTCGCTCAGCTCCACCGGGGACTGCGTCAGCGGCGGCGTGGTGTGCGTGCTCTCGATTTGCGCATTCCATGTCCAGGGTGGAGACCAAGCATGGCCCTCATCGAGTTTACCGAACAGCCCGATGGCAACCCGCTCGAGGTCGTCGAGCGGGTGGCTTCCAGCAACGGCTGGTCGTTCGAGCGAGCTGGCGAGGACGAGATCACGATCCTCGCCGCCGGAAAATGGACCGACTATCAGGTGTCCTACACCTGGATGTTCGACATCGAGGCGTTGCATCTCGCCTGCGCCTTCGAGTTGAAAGTGCCGGAGCGCTGCCGGGGCGAGGTGCAGCAGCTCATCTCGATGATCAACGAGCAGATGTGGGTCGGACATTTCGATCTCTGGACCCAGGATGGGCTCGTCATGTACCGGCACGCACTCGTGCTCACCGGCGGCGTCGAAGCCTCGGGCCGCCAATGCGAGGCCTTGCTCGCCACCGCGCTCGATGCTTGCGAGCGGTATTTCCCTGCCTTCCAGTTCGTGGTGTGGGCGGGCAAGCCGGCGCGCACGGCGCTCGATGCCGCCATGTTCGATACGCAGGGGCAGGCCTAACCCAAGTCCGGTCGAGTTGCGCCGGCCGCAACCTCGGCTTCACCTAGCGACAAGCACGATGGAGTTCGGGCAGGCCGATCTCGGTCAGGCTAGCCCGGAAGCCATAACCCGCGAAACTTGCCATGTCCGGCGTGCCGTGCCCCATTCAGAGGCCGGGCAGAGATTGCTGCCCACAACAGTGCAGTCTGCGCAGAACCGCGTAAACTTGTTTGCGCCGCTCGGCCGAATGACGGAGCATGGCATGAGCACACCGAGTACGGTGGAGGTACGCCCCCTCGCCGATCTGTCGCACACGATCCTTCTCGCCGGGGCGGGCAAGATGGGCGGCGCCTTGTTGCAGGGTTGGCTCGCGCTCGGACTTTCGCCCGAGAAGGTCGCGGTCATCGAGCCGCAACCTAGCCTTGAACTTGCGGCGTTGAGCAAGCACGGCCTGCGACTCAATCCGGCCCGCGATGTCATCGGCCCGATCGCCGCCGTGGTGCTGGCGGTGAAACCGCAGATCGCGCCCGAAGTCGTACCTGCGCTCGCGCCATTCGTAGGCACAGGCACAGTCGTCGTTTCGATCATGGCCGGGCGGACGCTCGCCTTTCTCGCGGACAGCTTGCCGCGCGCCGCGCTCGTTCGCGCGATGCCAAACACGCCGGCCGCAATCGGCCGCGGCATCACCGTGGCGGTCGCGAACGCACGCGTGGCGCCGGAGCAGCGGGCGCTCGTCGACCTACTGCTGTCCGCAGTCGGTGCGGTGGAATGGATCACGGACGAAGCACTCATGGACGCCGTGACCGCCCTCTCCGGCTCGGGACCGGCCTACGTGTTCTTGCTCGCCGAGAGCATGGCACGCGGCGGCGCCGCCGCCGGTCTGCCGCCGGGCCTGGCCGATAGGCTCGCGCGCGTCACGGTCGCGGGCGCAGGCGAACTGCTGCATCGCTCACCGCTCGATCCCGCAACGTTAAGGCAAAACGTCACCTCGCCCGGAGGCACGACCGCCGCCGCCCTCGAGGTGTTGATGGCAGAAAGCGGGCTCGAACGGCTGATGACGGCGGCGATCACCGCCGCGACCAAACGCTCGCGCGATCTGGCGGGGTGACGCGGTGGCTCCCCTGGAACGTTCAGCGGTGGTGGCCTAGATTGAGCCGCACGGGGAGATCGGTTTAGGAGCTTGGCCATGGCTCGCAAAGCGCGGCGTAAGTCAGCCCCCCGGCCCACTTCGCGCAGCAAGCCCCAGCGCGATCGCATCGTCGACGCTTTCATGGCGCTGCTCGCCGAAAAACCGTTCGAGCGGATCGGGTTTTCCGAGATCGCCGCAGCAGCCGACGTCTCGCTCTCCGATTTGCGTGGCACATTCCCTTCGGCGCTGGCGATCCTCGCCGCGCAGGTAAGGGAGACAGACCGCGCAGTGCTCGCCGGCGGCGACACCGACATGGCCGAGGAGCCGCCGCGCGAGCGGCTGTTCGACGTCTTGATGCGCCGGCTCGAAGTGCTCGCGCCGTACAAAACCGCGGTGCGGTCGCTGATGCGCTCGGCTAGTCGAAATCCCGGGCTTGCTTTGGCCCTCAACTCACTCGGCGTGCGCTCGCAGCAATGGATGCTGACCGCCGCCGACATCGCGGCCTCCGGTCCGCGTGGCATGCTTCGCGCCCAAGGACTGGCGCTGTTGTTCGCATCAGTCCTGCGCACTTGGGTCGATGACGATGACCCTGGCCTTGCCCGCACCATGGCAGCGCTGGACCGCGCGCTCGCGCGCGGGCAGCGCTGGTCGGGCTTTCTAGACGATGTCCTGCGGATCCCTGCCGCCGTTTGCCGCGTGCGCCCGCGCCGGCGGCGCGCCGCGGACGACGAGGATACGGTTGCGGCTTAGATCGGCACCCGCACCGTCGCCCGCAATCCTCCGAGCGGGCTATCCGACAAGCTGATATCGCCGCCATGGGAGCGGGCGATGTCGCGGGCGATGGCCAGCCCGAGGCCGGTGCCGCCTTCGTCCTGATTGCGCGCGTCGTCAAGCCGCAAGAACGGCTTGAAGACCTCCTCCCGCAGATGCGGTGCGATACCCGGGCCGTCGTCGTCAACGGTGACGGTGAGCCAGCGGTGGTCGCGATGACCGGTGATGGAGATCGAAGGCGCATGCCGCGCCGCGTTGGAGACGAGGTTGGCCAGGCAGCGCTTGAATGCGGCTGGCCGCACCGTGACGATCGGATGCCCGTGAAAGTTCACACTCGACTTGTGGCCGTTGCGCTCGGCGTCCGCCTTGAGCTCCTCCAGGAATGCGCCCATGTCGGTGGGCGCAGACTGCTCGCCCAAATCCCCGCGCGCGAAGGCGAGATAGGCCTCCAGCATGCGGCCCATCTCGTCGACGTCCTTCTTCATGGCTTCGAGCTCGGGGCTGTCGCCAATCAACGCCAGTTCGAGCTTGAACCGGGTGAGGATAGTGCGCAGGTCGTGCGAAACTCCCGCCAACATGGCGGTGCGCTGCTCCAGCGCGCGCTCGATGCGGCGCTTCATTTCGATGAAGGCTACCGCCGCGCGCCGAACCTCGCGCGCCCCGCGCGGCCGGAAATCAGGGACTTCGCGCCCTTTGCCGAAACTTTCTGCGGCATCGGCCAGCCGCAGAATCGGCCTGATCTGGTTGCGCAGGAACAGGACCGCCACGGTGATCAGCACGAGCGAGGTGCCCACCATCCAGGCGAGAAAGATATGCGAGTTGGAGACGTAAGCGGCGCGGCGGGGCGCGAACACGCGCATGACTGCATTGTCGAGCTTGACACGGATCTCGAGCAGCGCCGAGCGCCCCACGGTGTCGATCCAAAACGGCCGCCCAATCTGTTTTCTGACCTCCTCCGAGAGCGCCTGATCGACCAGCGAGAAGAATGGCTTGGGCCCCGGCGGCGGCAACTCGGTGACCGGTAGAAAATCAACGACCAGACCGAGCTTGTCTTGGCCGATGCGGCGCACCAGCGCCTGCTCCTGGGGAAACGCCTTGTCGATTTCGATCAGGGTTGCGATGTCCTGAACCACCCCGGCGGAGAGCCGCTGCGTGACTAGGTTGTAGTGCCGCTCCATGAACATGAAGGCGACCACCGATTGCAGGACCACCATGGGCGCGATGATGATCAGCAGCGCACGCGCATAGAGGCCTTTCGGCATGACCCCTTTGACCACTGAGCTGGTGCGATCGTAGAGGTCGTAGCCGCGCTCCGCCGTCGAACGCAGCGCGCTCAAGCTCGAGCGCAGCGCGGCCATGCCGACGTCGAGACTGGTCATGGCGTCGTTACCAGGCGATAGCCGATGCCGCGCACGGTTTGCACCAGAAGCGGATTGGCCGGATCGTGCTCAATCTTGCGGCGCAGGCGATTGATCTGCACGTCGACGGCGCGCTCGCCGGTCGCCCCGTCGTTGCCGGCGAGGGTTTGCCGCGGGACGGTCTCGCCGGGAGTGGCGGCGAGCAAGCGCAACATGTCCCGCTCGCGGTCGGTGAGCCGCACGATCTGCTCCCCGCGCTTGAGCTCGCCGCGTGGGAGGTGAAAGCGGAACTCTCCGAAGCGCACGGATTCCAACGCCGGCGCCGCGGCGGGGCGGGCGCGCCGCAGGATGCTGGCAACGCGCAACGACAGCTCTCTCGGCTCGAACGGTTTGCCGACATAGTCGTCGGCGCCGATGGTCAGGCCTTCGATGCGACTCTGCGCTTCGTCCCGGGCAGTGAGCATGATGATCGGCACGCTCGAGGACGCACGCAGATCGCGGGCGAGATCGAAACCGGTCTCGCCCGGCATCATGACGTCGAGGATCAAGAGATCGAAGCGCAATCCGGCGAGCTTGGCGCGCGCGTCGTCGGCGGTCTCCGCCGTGGTGACGCGGTAACCTTCGGCCAGCAGGAAGCGCGAGAGTAGATTACGGATGCGGCGGTCGTCGTCGACGACCAACAAATGGGGGGCATCGTCGGGGAGCGCGGCGGGTGCCGTGGTTGCGCCTCGCATCGCGGCCCTCAACTCAGCCGCGCGCCCGGCGCGCTCGATCGGCGCGCGCAATGAAGCGGAGCACGGCGTCGCGGTGTTCGATGTTGATCATGGCGGTCAGAAATCGGCGGGCGGCATCGTGTGCGTTCGGGCCGAGTTGGGAGAGCACGCGCGCAATACGCGCGGTTTGCAGCCCGGCAAGCTTCATCGCCAAGGTCTCGCCTTTTGCCGTCACGTAGAGCAGGCGCTGCCGGCGGTCATTGGCGCCCTCCTTCTGCACCACGTAGCCCTCATCGATGAGCTGCTTGAGCACGCGGCCGAGCGACTGCTTGGTGATTTTCAGTATATCGAGCAGTTCCGCAACCTTCATGCCGGGATTACGGTTGACGAAATGCAGCACCCGATGGTGCGCCCGCCCGAAGCCCAACTTCGCCAGCACGTCGTCGGGATCGCCGATGAAGTCCCGATAGGCGAAAAACAAAAGCTCGATGAGATCCCATATAGGTTCATGGTCGCGGCCGGCTCGCTCGGCGCCGGAGACCGAGCGGTCGGATGCGACGGGACTAGTTAGGTCAGCCATGTTGACATATTTCGGTCAGATTGTTATCCGAGAGCTGGCCGCCACGAAAGGATTGTACCCGCGGCCCCGCCCCAAACGGATTGCGCCCCTGGCGCAAGCGCGCTCTCATGGGCGGGCCGAAACATACCGGGTGTCGGCCCGCGACGCAAAAGCAGAAGGACGAACCCGCGTCCGCAACGACTGGACGGGCCTCCTGAGGAGGAAACGCCATGGCAGAACAACCGTATGACCGCCTGGAGGGCGTTATTTGGTACGACGGCAAGCTCGTGCCGTGGGGTGAGGCCACGCTGCATGTGCTTTCACACGGGTTGCACTACGGCAGCTCCGTGTTCGAAGGCGAGCGCGCCTATAGCGGGCAAATCTTCAAGTGCACGGAGCATTCGGAACGGCTGAAGCGCTCCGCCGAGCTCCTCGACTTCGACATCCCCTACTCGGTCGCCGAGATCGATGCGGCCAAGCGTCTGGTGTTGGAAAAGAACGGCCAGACCGATGCCTATGTGCGGCCGGTGTCCTGGCGCGGGTCGGAGATGATGGGCGTCTCGGCGCAGAACAACAAAATTCATCTCGCCATCGCCACCTGGCAATGGCCCAGCTATTTCGATCCGGTGCAGCGATTGAAGGGGATCAGGCTTGATCTCGCCGACTACCGGCGGCCGGACCCGAAAACCGCGCCGGCGCGCGCGAAAGCCGCGGGCCTCTACATGATCTGCACCATCTCCAAGCACATTGCCGAGCGCAAAGGCTATGCCGATGCCATGATGCTGGATTGGCAAGGCCGGGTGGCGGAATGCACCGGGGCGAATATCTTCTTCATCAAGGACGGGAAGATCCATACGCCGATCGCCGACTGTTTTCTCGACGGCATCACCCGCCGCACGGTGATGGGGCTCGCGAACAAGCGTGGCATCGAAGTCATCGAGCGGCGTGTCATGCCGGATGAGCTCACGCAGTTCTCGGAGTGCTTCATCACCGGCAGCGCCGCCGAGGTCACGGCCGTGTCGGAGATCGCTCAGTGGCGGTTCACCCCAGGCGCCATCACCCAGCAACTCATGGCCGATTACAGCGCCGAGGTGCAGCCCAAGGGGAAGAAGAAGGCGGCGTAAGTCACTCCGCCGCGCGACTGCCGGAGGAAGGCGTCCAGCGATCGGCCAGCGCGTCGTCTGACCGCTTGGCCTCCACCCAAATTTTGTCGGTGGCTCCACCTCCGGCAAGCTCGATCTGTTTCCAGAACGGCGCACGAGTCTTGAGGTAATCCATCAGAAACTCGGCGGCGGCGAACGCGTCCTGGCGATGGGCGGCGGCCGTGACGACCAGCACGATGTCCTCCCCCGGCTGAATGCGGCCGTAACGGTGGATGACGGCGACACCCAGCAACGGCCAGCGTCGTTCGGCCGCCGTCACGTGACGCACGATCTCGGCCTCGGCCATGTCGGGATAATGCTCCAGCGTCATCGCCAGCAGCGGCGCACCCGCCTCGTCACCGCGGCAGATGCCGGTAAACATAACGACCGCACCGATATCGCGGCGGCCGCGCCGGAGCTTCTCCGCTTCGCTTGCGGCATCGAACGGCTCGCGCTGCAGTCGCACGGTGGCGGCCATGTGCGTCTCCCGCTCGTGCTCGCGCTATCCCCCGGTCATCGGCGGGAAGAAGGCGATCTCGCGCGCACCCGAAATGGCTGCGTCGGAGCGAACGTGGGCACGATCAATGGCAGCGCGGATCACCCTCGGATTTTCGAACGCGTGGGCGTATTCCTCGCCCCGCCCGCTCAGCCAAGTCACCAGATCGGCGATCGTCGCCACGCCCGCCGGCGGTTCGATTTCCTCCTCGGGCTTGCCGATGCGCTCGCGTACCCAGGCGAAATAGCGAAGCTTCAACGCTCAATCCTCGGTCAAGTGACGCACGCCGGCGCGGAAATAGTCCCAACCCGTGTACAGCGTCAGCAATGCCGAGAGCCACAGCAGGGTAAGCCCGATCGGGGTCACCACCGGCAAAACCAAGTCGCCCGCCTTGCCGGCAATGAGGAAGCCGACCGCGACGAGTTGCAGCGTCGTCTTCCATTTTGCGAGCTGCGTGACCGGAACGCTGACGCGCAGCTCGGCCAGATATTCGCGCAGACCGGAGACCAGAATCTCGCGGCAGAGAATGACAATGGCCGCCCACAGCGACCAGCCGCGGATGGTGCTGTCAGCGGCTAACATCAATAGGCACGACGCCACCAGGAGCTTGTCCGCGATCGGATCGAGCATGCGGCCGAAGGCCGATTGCTCGCCGCGCTTGCGCGCAAAATAGCCGTCGAGAGCGTCGGTCACTCCGGCGCTGATGAAGATGATCACGGCGACCCAGCGCAACCACAGGCCGCCCTGCAGAATGTCCTGCCAATAGAGGCAAGCCACCACCGCCGGCACCGCCGCGATACGGGCGTAGGTCAGGAGATTCGGCACCGCGAGCTGCCGCGACGTAACCTGGCGCGAGGTGACCGTATTCATGGACCGAAGGAATACCTTTCCCACGTCGGCGTCAAACGGGAATGCCGGCGCCGCCCCATCGCTTTGTCCGGCACAGGGCATAAGCGCGAACACCGACCACCGGTTCCCAACACAAATTCCCTACATAAATATGACGAGCATACGGGACCTGCATCCCTGCTCCGCGCATAAGCGGTAACCCGCGCCCACGCGCGCGTTACCCCGCGCGCTCGTGAAAGAAGTCGTAGATCTTGCGCGCGGTCTCCGCGCTGATCCCCGGCACTTTGGCGAGGTCGGCCGGCGCGGCGCGCTCGATCGCCTTCAGCGTCCCGAAATGATGGAGCAGGGCACGCTTGCGAGTCGGACCGATTCCGGGGATTTCCTGTAGTCCCGCCTCGCGGATATCGCGCCGGCGGCGGATGCGGTGCGAGCCGACCGCGAAACGATGCGCCTCGTCGCGCAGCCGCTCGATAAAGTAAAGCACGGGATCGCGCGGCTTGAGCTTGAATGGATCTCGCCCGGGCAGGAAGAAGGTCTCCATCCCGGCGTCCCGATCCGGGCCCTTGGCAACGGCAACCAGCGGCACGTCGATGATGCCGAGCGCCGTGAGTGTCTCCTGGGCCGCGGTCAGCTGCCCGCGGCCGCCGTCGATAACGACGAGATCGGGCCAGGGGGAGGCAACCTCGCCATCCGGCCCACCGGCGATGTCGATCGGCTCGCCCGGCGGCGCTTCCGGACTGGACGCGCCTGGCATCGGCCGCGGCGCCTCGTTCATCAGCCGCTTGAAACGGCGGCTCAGCACCTCTCGCATCATGCCGAAATCGTCGCCGGGCACGAGGTCGGCGGCACGGATATTGAACTTGCGGTACTGGTTCTTCTGGAAGCCTTCCCCCCCGGCGACGATCATGGCGCCCACGGCATTGCTGCCCTGGATGTGACTGTTGTCGTAGACCTCGATGCGGCGCGGCGGTCGCGGCAGGGCGAAGACATCGGCCAGCAATTCTAGCAGCCTGCGCTGGGAGGAGGTCTCGGCAAGCTTCCTCGCCAGCGCCTCGCGCGCATTGGCGAGCGCGTGATCGACCAGATCCTTCTTCTCCCCACGCTGGGGCACGTTCACCTCAACTTTGTGGCCGCTTTTGGTGCTCAACGCCTCGGCAAGCAGGGCGCGTTCCTCGATCTCGTGCGAGATGAAGATGCAACGCGGGCACGGCTTATCGTCATAGAATTGCGCAACAAACGCGCCCAGCACCTCGCCGGCGGCAAGCGAGCGATCGGCTTTCGGAAAATAGGCGCGATTGCCCCAGTTCTGCCCGGTGCGAAAGAAGAACACCTCCACGCAGCTGAAGCCGCCGGCCTGATGCACGGCGAACACGTCCGCCTCCTCGACCCCGCGGGGATTGATCCCCTGATGCGATTGCACCGCCGAGAGAGCGGCGAGGCGGTCGCGATAGATGGCGGCGCGCTCAAACGCGAGGGCGGCGGAGGCTTTCTCCATTTCGGCTGCCAGCGCATCCTTCACCGCTTGGCTCTTCCCGGAGAGGAACGCATTCGCTTCGCGCACCAGCTTGCCGTATTCGGCAAAATCGATCTCGCGCGTGCAAGGGCCGGAGCAACGTTTGATCTGATAAAGCAGGCACGGCCGGGTGCGGCTCTCAAAGAAGGGGTCCGAGCATGAGCGCAGCAGGAACGCGCGCTGCAGCGCCGTGATCGTGCGGTTGACCGCCCACACCGAGGCGAACGGACCGTAATAGTTGCCTTGACGGGCGCGAGCGCCGCGATGCTTGAGGATTTGCGGTGCCCAGTGGTCGGCGGTGATCAGGATATAGGGAAAGGACTTGTCGTCCCGCAACAGCACGTTGAAGCGCGGGCGCAGACGCTTGATGAGGTTGGCTTCCAGCAGCAGCGCCTCGGTCTCGGTCGCAGTCGAGACGAATTCGAGCGCGGCGGTCGCTGCGATCATGCGTTCGATGCGGGGGTCGTAACCGGTCGGACGGGCATAGGCGATGATGCGTTTGCGGATGTTCTTCGCCTTCCCGACGTAGAGCACGTCGCCGTTGGCATCGATCATACGGTAGACGCCGGGGGAGGACGGCGCGAGCTTGGCATGATTGAGGATCACCGCGCGCCCCGCTGCGAGCGGGCCGGTGGCGGCAAGGTCGATTTCCGCTTCGAGCTCGGGCAGCGCCGGCTCTTCGTCGTCCTCGCGCAATTCAGTGGTGGGATCGGTGTCGTTCTTGGTGCCGTTCATGGCGCGAAGGTTAATCAGGGTTTTGGGGTGGCGGGCCACCGGCGCGAGCGCGTTCGTGGCCTGCGCGCCAGGAGATCTGTGCGCCTGTCGCAGCATGAGCGTGCCGGGACGCCCAAGCCAAACATATAGCAACTGTGTGCGCCTCTCGCGCGTGCGTGTCCGGGCGGTCCGGCGCGCGGCCTGGACCACGCATGTATAGTGTTAAGCTTTCATTGACCAATCGATCGATCCGTTAAGCATCTATTCACCATTAAATAAAGTATGCCGCTTGAGAATTTGAATCAATTCTATCGAAAACTTGAGTGTGTCGCCGCTACACTAGACTAGCGAAAGTTTAGAGCTACTGTCTCGGCCAACTGCTGCAAACGGAGGGCAGACTATGAATCGCGTTCTCGTGGCGTGCGTGGCTCTATTGGCGCTGGCGGGAGGCTCGGCCACGGCCGCGGATCTGTCGCCCTACTACCAGCCGGGACCCGCGTACAATTCCATCTATACCTGGACCGGCTTCTATGTCGGCATCAACGGCGGGGGCGGCTGGGGCCGTTCCCAGTGGGATGCGGTGGACACGTTCGATCTCTCCGGCGGCGTCATCGGCGGCACCGTCGGCTACAACTGGCAGTTCGGCCAAGCTGTGGTCGGAGCCGAAGGCGACATCGACTGGTCGGGCATCAAAGGGACGAGCACGGTGCTGTGTCTGGGGGGGTGCGAGACGCGCAACAAGTGGCTCGCCACCGCCCGCGGGCGGCTGGGCTTTGCCTTCGACCGCTTCCTGCCCTACTTCACCGGCGGTCTCGCGCTTGGCGACATCAACGCCACGCCGCCGGTCTTGCCGGGCGGCAGCATCACCAATGTCGGCTGGACCGTCGGCGCCGGCCTGGAAGTCGGGTTGGTGAGCAATGTGAGCCTGAAGGCCGAGTACCTCTACGTCGATCTCGGCAACTTCAACTGCGGACTGAATTGCGCTCTCGCCCCCGGCGGCAACGTATCCTTCACCACCAGCATCTTTCGCGCCGGCGCCAACGTGCGGTTCTGAGGCTTCCCGGCGCGGCGCACGAATAAGCCCTGGACTTCCGGTCCGGGGCTTGTCGTTTTCCCCATTCGCTCACCCCTGCGGCTTGGTCGCGGCGTAGGCCGGCACGCGCGCGGCGAAGCCGTCGAGCCACTGGACCAGACGCGGATGATCGGCCCGCCACGTTCCGGCGAAGCGGAAATCGCGGTAGCCGAGCGCGCAAGCGAGCGCGATCTGACCAACGTCGGGGGACGCCGTGAGCGCAGGCGGGGCGGCTTCGAGCGCGGCGAGCGCGCGCGAAACTTTGCCGGCCTGATGATCGACCCATTTCGGCTCGTGCCGCTCGGCCGGACGCCAACGGCCTTCGTAGACCAGAAGAACCGAGGCATCCATCAAACCGTCGGCGAGGGCCTGCAGGCGCAAAGCGGAAAAGCGCGCGCCAGGATCGGTCGGGACGATGCGGCCGCCGCCAGCGCGATGATCGAGATAGTCGAGGATCACTCGCGAATCGAACAGCACCGTGCCGTCCTCGAGCACGAGCGCCGGAATTTTGCCCAATGGGTTCTGCTGCCGGACCGTGTCGCTCGCATTCATCGTATCCGCGGGCTCGATAGCGATGTCGCGCTCGAGGCCGAGCACGCTCGCGGCGATGCGCACCTTACGGACAAAAGGCGAGGCGGGAGAGCTGCGCAGCGTCAACACGACGACACCATTTCTATGCGGGTGACGGGTTCGGATTCGCAGGCGACGGCTTGCGCCGTCAGCGCGCCAGCGTCCGGCGGTCTCGCCGATCAGCCGGTGATGACGAGGTTGACGGCCTTCGGACCCTTGCCCTTCTTGTCGGGCTCGACATCGAAGGAGAGGCGCTGCCCCTCGGTCAACGATTTTAGCCCGGCTCGCTCGACGGCGGTGACGTGCACGAACACGTCGCGGCCGCCATCGTCCGGCTTGATGAAGCCGTAGCCGCGCTCGGCATTGAAGAACTTGACCGTACCTGCCATGGCCATCGGGAAACTCCTTTCCCCGTGGTTGCTCCGCCGCCGACCCCAACGGCGCGGCGGCTCGGCCGGACATTCGCAAACGGGGAAAGCAGCGGCCTTACGGCCTCCCTTACTCCGCCGGCCCCCACAGGAGGCGGAACGTCAAAGCCAGCCTAGTAAAAATAGGCCAATCTGGCGCTGTGGAAAAGTGGTGAAACTAGCTTTCGCCGGCGAGCCAATCGAGGCGGCGGGCGCCGCCGCTTGCCGCGGAGAGGGCAGCCGCAAGCTCCGGCAGCATCGTCGCAAGCTCGCCGGCGAGCGTCCACGGCGGGTTGACGACGATGAGCCCGCACGCAGCGAGCCCCCCAGGCTCGCGCGCCGCGCCAACGCTGAGTTCGGCGCGCAAAATTTTCGCCATCCCGCTGGTGCGCAAGCGGCGCGCCAGCGCATCGGGCGCGGTGCGCTCCTTGATCGGATACCAGACGAGATAGGTGCCGCTCGTCCATTTGCGGTGCGCGGCCGCGAGCCCTTGCGCCAGGCGCGCGAAATCGCCGGCCTGTTCATATGCAGGATCGACGAGAACCAAACCGCGCCGTTCCTTCGGCGGTACGTAGGCGTTGAGCGCGGTCCAGCCGTCGATTGTCACGGCCTTGCAGCGCCGGTCGCCAGCGAGATTGCGCGCGAGCGTAGCCGCGGCACTGGGCTCGAGCTCGCAGGCGATGAGCCGATCCTGCGCGCGCAGGAAGGCGCGCGCGAGCACAGGCGAACCGGGATAGGCGGTCAGCGCTCCAGGACCGTTGCAGGCCGCGACCGCATCGAGATAAGGCGCAAGTAGCGCGCGCGCCGGGGCCGCGATCCGCGCACCTAGTAGGCGGCCGATTCCCTCGCGCCATTCGCCACCGCGCTTGGCCTCCTCTGCGCTGAGGTCGTAGCGGCCCGCGCCGGCATGGGTGTCGATCACGCGGAACGGCGCCGGTTTTCGGCGCAGATGCTCGAGAATGCGCACCAGCACCGCGTGCTTGACCACGTCGGCGAAATTGCCGACGTGGAAGGCGTGACGATAGTTCATGCGCGCAAAGTGATGCGCGCAAATTCGCGGCTGTAAAGCCGCCATTGTCCCGAACCGCCGATCGGGGGGCCGCACCCTCGGGACTGATGACCGAAGGTGCAGCGCCGTTCCGCGTCAATGCCATGAAGTGCCGCAAGTCGAGTAAACTTGACTTGTTAATTCATCAATTGCCGCAAGTCGGGTAAACCCGACTTGCGGTGCCGGACCGCCGACAGCTCAGCGCGCTTGCGCCGCGTCTGCCCCACGCACTGGCGGCATGACGACTTGCTCGCGACGGCACGCGCGCGCATCGATGTCGGGGCAGGCGCGAAAGCGAAGGTCCCTGCCCAAGCAGATACGCACCTCGCCGAGACGCCGGCTGTCGCAGGTCACCGCAATGCCGTCGCGGGTGAGGCCCGAATTGGCGTTGACGAAGGCCTCCTCCACCTCGTCCGGCGTGACCGTGAGCATCGTGCTCGGCGCGATATAGGCGTCGGGAATCTTCACCACCGCGCGCGCCTTGCGCACGGTTTCGAAATAAGCGCGGGCAGCAAGCCCCGAGCAGGTGCCGTGGCGATCCCATTCGTTGAAGATCAGCCGCGGGGCCGGCATCAGGTCGAGCATGGAGGAGACGATATTGCGGTCGAGCCGCGGGGCCGGCTGCTGGCAGAATTCCGGGAAGCCCCTCTCGTATTGCGGCCAGAGCCCATGCACCACGAACGAATAGGGCCGCGCCCCGCATTGCTGCTGCGGCGGCGTGCCACGCTCGCCCGAAGCTTCGCAGAACGTCGGCGACCAAGAGAGCGCGAGCACGTAGAAATCGAACTGCCCGGCCTCATTCTGGCGCGGGTCCTGCGCCGCCAACTCACCGCCACCAATGAACCACACCGCCAGCGCGGCAAACGCCACGCGCCCGACATTGCCAACCATGGGACACACTCCCTCTCAGCGGGAACGGCAAAGGATACCACGCCAAAGTGAACATTTCAAGAACAAAACGGAAATAGAGCGGGACCGTGGGCGCAAGCGTTGCAGACCCCCGGCGGCGGGTCCAATCCTCGTCCAACGGGGTGGCAGTAATCTGCCGGTTACGGCCGCGCCATCTTGCACGCCGGGTTATACGCCCAGTTGCGGTCGAGGCCGACGATGCACCATTCGACCCCCCAGCTCGCGCCGATCATGCCGGTGTCCTCGGCGATGGAGTAATGGATCACGTGCCGACTGCCGTCGGAGATTTCCACGATGCCGCTGCAGAAACGGCGTGGAATGGTCTGCGCGGCCCACGGGCGGAAGGAGGTCTCGCGCACCTTCTCGAAATTGAGGATGCGCAGGTCGGTCGCCCAGTACATGTCTTCCTTCTGGTTGAAGCGCGAGGCGATGCGCAGCAGCGCGTCGCGGTAGTCGCACGGCGGCAGCTTGCCCTCGTATTGCGGACCCGAGAGATAGAAATTGAGCTCGAGCCAATTGGCGGCGCGGGCTGGCGCTGCCGGCAACGCGGCGAGCGCCGCGGCAAACGCGAAGGCGAGCGACAGCGCGCGGCCGGACATGAACGGGCTCTCCGCAACGGTGGCTTCATGCGACGGTGACCTCCGAACCCCGGCGAAATCAAGGTCGCGCTCTGCGGGCGGTGCAAGAAAGCGGCGAGTGTGGCGTTCCGGCCACGCTTTCAGGTTTCCTCGGCGAGGCGCCTTTGCAGCGCCGTCCATGCCATCTAAGCTCCGGCGACTTGCTGGGGAGGCGCGCATGCTGCGCAGGGCGTTGCTGTCGGTTATGGCGCTTCTGCTGCTGGGTGCAGCCGCCCGCGCACAGATTTACATCTATCACGCCAACGACACCGGCGGCATCATCCCGTGGTCGTGCGAGAACGAGGCGATCGCCCAGCAAGTGGCCGCCGCCTATTGCGCGCGCTGGGACAAGTACCACCGCATCACCAGCGTGCATCGGCAATACGGCGACTTCATCGCGTTCAGCTGCCTCTGGTCGCCGTACGTCAACCCGTACGCCCTGCCGGCGGTACCAACCCGCAATACCTGTTATTACCCGCGCCCGCTCCCGCTGATCATCACCAAGTGAACCGGCCAATCGCGATACGCATGGCTGAATCGCCCTAGCCGTCAGCTCCAATTCACGTCGTGGCGCGCCAGCACCTCGCGCACGGCATCGACGAATTTGTCTTCGGCGACCGCGAACTGCGCCGTCGCCTGCTTCTTAAGATAATCGTCGCGGTCCTTGCTCATCCCCGCGATCTTCGCACCGAGGATGAGATCTTTGATTTGGACTTCGCCCTTTGCTTTTTCGTTGCCGCCCTGGATCACCACGCAGGGGCTCCCGCGTTTGTCGGCATATTTCATCTGCGCGCCGAATTTCCCATCACCCAAATAAAGCTCGGCGCGAATCGTCTTTCCCGGCGCGTACTCGGCCTCGCGCAGCTGCGCCACGAGGCGCTGGTAGTGGGCGATGGGAATGTCGGAAAAGACGGTGACCACCACCGGACCCGGCTCGGGTTTGCTATCGATCTTGCCGAGATGCTGCAGTGCCGCCAGTAGCCGTGACACGCCGATGGAAAAGCCTGTCGCCGGCACCGGCTCGCCGCGAAAGCGCTCGATCAATCCGTCGTAACGCCCGCCCCCGCCGACCGAGCCGAAGCGCACCGGCTTGCCATGCTCACCTTTAATCTCGAATGCTAGCTCAACTTCGAAGACCGGACCGGTGTAGTACTCAAGCCCGCGGACGACAGACTTGGAAAGCTGGATTCGATCTCTGTAGCCCGCCTTTTCTATCAGATTCGAAATCGCCCGAAGCTCCTCAATACCGGCCGAAGAAGTTGGATTCAGCCCTTGGGGGAGTTCGAGCATGTTGAGATAAGCCTCATAATTTTGAACCATGTAGCCATCGCGCTCGCGGTGATAAGTCGGAGTTGAATGTCGCTCGCGAACATTAGCTTCCGTAGAAATGTAGTCTATCACGGCGTTTTGTTGGCTTTCCGTTAGCTCAGCTCCTTTCGTGAAGTCGCCCTTTCCTTCTGTGCCGCCGTCCCACCGTCCTCGCCCTAGCAATTCGCGCACGCCGGCGAGACCCAACCGGTCCTGTTTGTCGATTGCACGCAACACCCTCAGCCGGCGTTCAGCGTTTTCCTCTCCATCAAGGCCGATCGATTCAATCAGACCCGTGAGAATCTTGCCATTATTGACCTTAACGACATAGTCCCCGCGTTTGATTCCCAGCGCCTCCATGGTGTCGGCGGCCATCATGCACATCTCGGCGTCGGCGGCCATTGAGGCCGAGCCCACGGTGTCGGCGTCGAACTGCATGAATTGCCGAAAGCGCCCGGGGCCCGGCTTCTCGTTGCGGAACACCCATCCCTCGCGGTAGCTGCGATAGGGCTTCGGCAGCTGCTCGAAATTCTCCGCCACGTAGCGCGCGAGCGGCGCGGTCAAATCGTAACGCAGCGAGAGCCACTGCTCGTCGTCGTCCTGGAACGAGAACACACCCTCGTTCGGCCGGTCTTGGTCGGGCAGAAACTTTCCCAGCGCATCGGTATATTCGATTGCCGGCGTCTCCAGCGGCTCGAAGCCATAGCGCTCGTAGACCGCGCGAATCTTCTCGAGCATGCGCCGCGTGGCGGCAATCTCGGCGCCGCCGCGATCGGTGAACCCGCGCGGCAAGCGCGCCTTGAGCTTGTTGGTTTTATCGGGCTTGTCGGCCATTATTGCCCTGCATTGCCCGCGGGTGGTAGCAGCCAGCTTATGCAGCGGCAAGGGACGCAAGATCCATCGCTGCCGCGCGGTCGAGCGCATCGGCGAAGACGACAGCAACGGAGACAGCGCCATGGCAACGGCACCGGCACAGCGCGCAACCGCCGTCCCCAACGACCTCGAAGCCTTTTGGATTCCGTTCACGCCCAATCGGGCGTTCAAGGCGGCGCCGCGTCTCATCGCCCGCGCCAAGGACATGCATTACTACACGCCGGAAGGCCGCGCCGTGCTCGACGGCACCGCCGGGATGTGGTGCACCAACGCGGGGCATAACCGCGATCCCATCGTGGCGGCGATCCGCGCCGAGGCGGCCGCGCTCGACTATGCTCCGGCCTTCCAGTTCGCCCATCCGAAGGCGTTCGAGCTCGCGAGCCGCGTCGCCGCGCTCGCGCCCGGCGAACTCGATCACGTGTTCTTCTGCAATTCCGGTTCGGAGGCGGTCGACACCGCGCTCAAGATCGCGCTCGCCTACCACCACGTGCGCGGCGAGGCCGCGCGCACCCGCCTGATCGGGCGCGAGCGCGGCTACCACGGCGTCGGTTTCGGCGGCATCTCGGTCGGCGGCATGGTCAACAACCGCAAACTGTTCGGTACGCTGCTGGCCGGCGTCGACCATCTGCCGGCGACCTACAGCCGCGAGCACCAGGCCTTCAGCAAAGGCGAGCCGGACTGGGGCGCCCATCTCGCCGACGAGCTCGAGCGTATCGTGACGCTGCACGACGCCTCGACCATCGCCGCGGTGATCGTCGAGCCGATGTCGGGCTCGACCGGCGTGTTGCCCGCGCCCAAGGGTTACCTGTCGCGGCTGCGCGCCATCTGCGACAAGCACGGGATCCTGCTCATCTTCGACGAGGTCATCACCGGCTTCGGCAGGCTGGGGCACGCGTTCGCCGCCGAGCGCTACGGCGTCAACCCCGACATGATCACCTTCGCCAAGGGGATCACGTCCGGCAGCGTGCCCATGGGCGGGGTTATCGTGCGCAAGGGAATTTACGACGCCTTCATGCGCGGGCCGATGCACGTGGCGGAGCTGTTTCACGGCTACACCTATTCGGCGCATCCGCTCGCTTGCGCGGCCGGACTCGCCACGCTCGACCTCTACCGCGAGGAAGGCCTGTTCGAGCGTGCGCACAAGCTCGAACCGGTCTGGGCCGAGGCGGCGATGTCGCTCAAGGGCCTGCCCAACGTGCTCGACATACGCTGCGTCGGGCTCACCGCCGGCATCGACCTCGCTTCGCGCCCGGGCGAGGTCGGCAAGCGCGCCTACGAGGCGATGGACAAGGCTTTCCACGAGCTCGATCTGGTGGTCCGCGCCGCCGGCGAGACCCTCGTGCTCACCCCGCCGCTGATCGTGAGCGAGCGCGAGATCGAGGAGATGTTCGCCAAGGTCGCGCGCGTGATCAAAGCGGTGGCGTAGTCCCTCGCCTGCCCGCAAATGCCGGTTGTGGCCGTAGGATCGCCCAGCCGACGGTGAGCACGTGATCGCCGCGACGAAACGGTAGCGTGAACGGCGGCTGAATCTGCGCCTCGCCCGCGACGCGGCGGAGCGCGAGCGGCATCACGGTGGGATCGCTGTCGGTCCACACCACCACCGCGCCCTTGCTGCGCAGATCGCCGAGGTCGATCCAGGGCGCGCGCCGCCAATCGCCGTCGATGAGCACCCGCGGCTGCTCCGGCGCGTAATGGGCGACATTGCCGCCGTCCCACATGGTGCCGATGACATAGGTCAGCGGCCGGCCCGTGGCGGCGCGAAAGCGCCGCGCGAGTTCGTCGGCAAGCCGATCGCCGGGATAAAAGACCGCGCGGTAACGATGGTCGATCGCCGGCAGGACCGTGTAGCTGGCGGCAAAGGCGATTGCGAACACCGCGAATACGCCGGCCCACACTCCCACGATGCGTCCGAGGCGCACCGGCTCGATCGCAGCGCGGGCGTGGAGCACGATCCAAAGCCCGAGGAACAACCACAGCGGATACCCCCACATCGCGATGGTGCCGCGTCCGGAGAGCGCCGAAAGCGCGATCGTCATCGCCGCCGGGCCGAACGCCAAGAGCGTCACGATGCGGCGGTCGAAGCCATCCGCTTTCGCGGCCGCGCGTTGCGCCGCGGCTTCGCTCATCTGCGCTTTCGGCCGCGGCCAAATGACAACGGCGGCGATGATGAGCGCCGGCAACAGAAACGCCAATTGCCCGACGGCGAAGGCGAGCGGATGCAGGAGGTGATCGATGAGCCCGCGCGAGGGGGCCGCGCGCGCGCTCGCATAGGCAAAAGGAAGAAAGTCGCTCTGTACCAGCCAGAGGAGATGCGGCGCCATGATTGCGAGCGCGACGGCGAGCGCGACGAAAGGGCCCGGCGTGGCGAGCGCAGGACGCGCCTCGCGGTCGATGAGCAGGAACAAGGCGAGCGGCACCGCCAGCACGACCACAAAATACTTCGCCCACAGCGATAGCCCGATGGCGACGCCGAGCAGCAGCCAGTGGAGCAGGCGGCCGCGCCGCAGGGCGGCGTGGAAAGCGTAACCGGCAAGCGCCCACAATGGCAGCTGGATGACGTCATGGTTGAACTTAGCGGCGGTGAAATGGAAGTAGTGCAGCCCGTCGAGGATGAGCACGGCGACGAGCGCGCCAACCGCGCCGACGAGCGGGCGGGCGGTCAGCCAGACGACGGCAAAGGCCGCAACCACCGCGATCTGCGCCAGCGCGTAATAGGCGGTGTCGACCCCGACCGTCCGGTAGACGACTTCGACCAGCCACCACGGCAACGGCGGCAGCTTGTCGTAGCCGAGCTGCCATTCGCGGCCGTAAGTCAGCGCCTCGATGAGGTCGAGCGGCAGATTCGGATAGAGCAGCGCCGGCAGCGCCGTCCAGAGGACGACGTGCAGCGCGAGGAAGGCGGCAAAGGCGTCCCGCGGGCGGCGTTCGATGGTGGCGATCAATCCCGACATCGGCTGCGGCAGGTATCCTTGCGCTGCGAGATTAAGCCCCCTGACGGTGGCGGATGGCCTTATAGCGGCAGCGGGGAGCCGCCGGATAGGGCAAACCCGCGCGCGGTTGACATCGAGCGAAAGAGGACGGAAGAGGGAACCCGCGCGCTCGCCCTTGCCACCTCAGCGACCCTCGCTTTTGATTCGACGCGCTGTCGTCCGCTCGTCTCCACTCAGCTCATGCCGGTTGTGCTCCCGCCGTTCATCGCGCATTTTGCCCCACTCGCCGGCGCCTACGACGTCGCCCTTTGTGACGTGTGGGGTGTCGTGCACAACGGCGTCGTCGCGGCGCCGGATGCCTGCGATGCGTTGACGCGCTTCCGCGAGCGCGGCGGCACGGTGGTACTGATCACCAACGCGCCGCGCCCGGGCGAGCGCGTGGCGCGAACGATCCTCGATCGGCTCGGCGTGCCGCAGGCGGCCTACGACGGCATCATCAGCTCGGGCGACGTCACGCGCGCGCTGATCGCCGCGCGGGCGGGGGCGCGCGTGTTCCACATCGGGCCGGAGCGGGATTTGCCGCTGTTCGACGGGCTCGCCGCGCCGCTGGCGCCGCTGGAGCGTGCCGATTACGTGGTCTGCTCCGGGCTCCTCGACGATACGGTCGAGACGCCGCGGGACTACGAGGATCTCGTCGCGCGAATGCACGCGCGCGCGCTGCCGATGATTTGCGCCAATCCCGACGTGGTGGTCGAGCGCGGCGACACGCTCGTCTATTGCGCCGGCGCGATCGCCGACCTCTACGCCGCCGCCGGCGGCGAGGTGGTCTACGCCGGCAAGCCTTATCGTCCGATTTACGAGCAGGCGCTCCGTCTCGCCGAAGCCGCGCGCGGGCAACGGGTGGAGCACCATCGCCTGCTGGCCATTGGCGATTCCGTGCGCACCGATCTCAAGGGCGCGGCGGCGTTCGGCATCGATGCCCTGTTCGTGACTGCGGGCATTCACGCCGAAGAGCTCGGCGACCGTAGCGATCCCGATGCCGCCACACTGTCGGGCATCTTCGCGGCGGCAGGCGTGGTGCCGAAAGCCGTCATGCACCGGCTGAGCTGGTAGACCGAATTGCGCCGCGGCCGCGCCGGCTTGCTTGAACTCGCGCGGCAGCCTTGCAATGACAGGCGCGAGCGTGATCAAGCTTGGATTGAGGCCCATTCGGCCACCGCCATGCCGGACCAACCCCAGCCAGCAAAGCCGCTCATCGTCGTTCGCGGCGAAACGTCCGCAAATCACGCGCTCGACGGTGCGGTCCTCGCCATCGGCAATTTCGACGGCGTGCATCGCGGCCATCGCGCGGTGATCGCGGCAGCGCTGGCGCGCGCGCAGGCTCTCTCCCGGCCGGCGGCCGCGCTCACCTTCGAACCGCATCCGCGGATTTTCTTCCGACCCGACGCGCCGTTGTTCCGACTCACCGACGAACGCGCGAAGCTGCGGCTTCTCGCCGCGACCGGCCTCGACGGCGCGATCGTGCTGCGCTTCGACGCGGCGCTGTCGGGGCTGTCCGCGCACGAGTTCATTACGCGCATTCTCGTGACGCGCTTTGCCGTGGCCGGCGTCGCCATCGGCTTCGATTTTCATTTCGGCCTCAATCGTGCGGGCTCTCCCGACTATCTCGCTGCCGAGGGCGCAAAGCTCGGGTTTGCCGTCGACGTGGTGCCGCGATTCGAGGACGCCGGACGGCCAGTGCGTTCCGGCCCGATCCGCGCAGCGCTGGCCGCCGGCGAAATTGCCGAAGCCAATGCGCTTCTCGGCTACCCCTGGTTCGTGAGCGCAAAGGTCGTCCATGGCGACAAGCGCGGCCGTGACCTCGGCTTTCCCACCGCCAACCTACGGCTCGATCCGACCTGCGGCCTCAAGCATGGCATCTACGCGGTGCGGGTCGGCGTGGGCGAGCGCCGCTACGACGGCGTCGCGAGCTTCGGACGGCGCCCGATGTTCGATGCCGGCACCGTGCTGCTTGAAGTATTCCTGTTCGATTTTTCCGGCGACCTCTATGGCGAGATGATCGACGTTGCCTTCGTCGACTGGATCAGGCCCGAGCTCAAGTTCGACAGCGTCGAGGATCTCGTGCGGCGCATGCGCGAGGATGCAAAGCTCGCGCGCGCGGCGCTGGCGGCCGCGCCGGGTGCTTTCCCCAAGCTCGGACAAGTGGCGGACTAGTTTGCAGCGAGTCCGAAATGCCAACTTCTGAACCAAAGCCACACTAGACCAAATAAGTTGCAGTGTCCTTCGATTCCGAAGTTCGCAAACGAGGCTGCAGCACAATGATGCGAACTTCGGAATCGGGACACTAGTGTGGCGGTTCAGAAGTCCGCATCACTGTTGCAGCGAGTCCGAAATGCGGACTTCTGAACCAAAGCCACACTAGATCAAATAAGTTGCTAGTGTCCTTCGATTCCGAAGTTCGCAAACGAGGCTGCGGCACAATGATGCGAACTTCGGAATCGGGACACTAGGGCGGAGACCGGCATGTCCCTCATCGACTTTACCGAACAGCCCCATGGCAACCCGCTCGAGGTCGTGGAGCGGGTGGCCTCGACCAACGGCTGGTCGTTCGAGCGCGCGGGCGAGGACGAGATCACCATCCTGGTCGCCGGGAAATGGAGCGACTACCAGGTTTCCTAT
>DASSGH010000128.1:0-17236 GCA_035693615.1 Xanthobacteraceae bacterium | reverse complement strand
ACCATCGCCGCTCTGGTCGGCGCCGTCCGCGGCGCGCCGGGCGCGCCGCCGCTCGGGCCGGCGGCGCAACAGGCGGTCGGCCGCTTGTTCGCCGCCGATTACGAGGCAAGTCCGCAGAGCTGGGCCGCCGCCGGCTTGCTCGATGCCGCCGTGCATACCCGCAATCCGTTGCAGGCGGCCTTCCTCCATCTTAGCGGACGCCTGCGGCGCTCGCGCCGAATGCTCGCCGATCTCGTCCACGACGATCTCGCCGGCGTTCATGCCACTGGCATCGCCGTGCACAATCTCGTGCGCGGGTTCGAGCGCATGCGCGAGTTGTGGAAAGAGCCGCGCTGGCGTTCCCCCGCCGTGGTCGACGCGGTGGTGGAACAATGCGTGTTTGCGCCGCCGAGCGTGCTGCGCCAAGCCGCGATGCCCGGCGCCACCGTCTGCGGCGCCGTGCGCGCGGGCACGCTCGTCGTGCTCGAGCTCGGAGCCGCGCGCGAGCGCGCGGCAAGCCGCGACGTTGAATTCATGCAGGGAAATTGGGCGCAGTGCCCTGCCGCCGCCTTCGTGCCGGCGCTGTTGCAGGCGGTATGGAAGCGGGCGATCGCCGTGCCGGCGAGCGAGGCGGTGTCATGAATCAAGACGTGATCTTCACCCCGCTCAGATTCCGCAACCTCACGGTCAAAAACCGTATCTTCCGCTCCAACATCTCGGGCCGGTTCGATAACGAGGACGGCTCGCTCACGCAGACCCGCATCAATTGGGAATGCAAATTCGCCGCTGGCGGCGTCGGCGCGATCATCTCCTCCTACGTGCCGGTGCTGATGGAAGGACGCATCATAGCCGATTACGCCACCATCCACCGCGACGATTTCATCCCGCTGTGGGAGCGGCTCGGCGCTGCAGTGCATCGCTTCGACTGCAAGTACATCCTGCAGCTCAGCCATTCCGGCCGGCAGATGGACTTCCCCGGGGTGCACAATTCCCATCGACCGGCATTGAGCTCGACCAGCCGCAAGGAGACGCTGCACGGGTTCCTCTGCCGCGCCGCCAGCAAGGCCGAGATCGACCACCTCGTGCAGGCATTCGCCGCCGGCGCCTGGCGCGCGCGCGAGGCCGGCCTTGACGGCGTCGAGCTGCATGCGGCCAATGGTTACCTCTTCACCCAGTTTCTCTCCTCCGGCATCAACGATCGCACCGACGAATACGGCGGCTCGCTGCAGAACCGTGCGCGATTCCTCATCGAGGTGATCCGAGCGATCCGCGCGCGCGTCGGACGCGAATTCCACCTGCAGGTCAAGCTGAGCGCGGTTGACCGCAACAACGTCATCCCATGGGAGAAGAAAGGCAACGTCCTGGCCGACACCATCGAGGTCGCGAAATGGTGTGAGAGCGAGGGCGCCGACGCCATTCACGTCTCCACCGGCTCGCTGTTTCCTCATCCGCTCAACCCGCCGGGAGATTTCTCATTTGAGACCATCGCCACCACCTACGATGCGATGATCGCCTCGGGCGTGGATGCGTTCCGCAATTTCCTCCTGTTCCGCTACCGACTGCTGCGCCCGATCTTCCGCTGGGTCTGGTTCCGCATGAAGAAGGGGCTGCCGGTCGAAGGCGTCAGCATGGAGGAGGCGCGCGCCATCAAGGCCAACGTAACGGTGCCGGTGCTCAACACTGGTGGCTACCAGACCGCATCGTTCATTCGCAACGGCATCAACTCGGGCGCGTTCGACGGCGTCGCCATTGCCCGCTCGCTCGTCGCCAACAATGACCTCGTGCAGCAGTGGGCCACGGGCCGCGACCTGCCCGAGCGGCCGTGCACCTATTGCAACAAATGTCTACTCAATGCCGCGAAGAATCCCGTGGGCTGCTACGAGCTCGTTCGGTTCCCAAGCCGCGATGCCATGATCGAGGAGCTAATGACGATCTATGCGACGCGCCCGACGCTCAACCTGCCCCCCGTCGTCTCGGCGAAAGCCGCCTAGGAGGATCTCATGCCGGCGGCTTCCGAGGCGCCCGTCACCTATGTCGAAGCGCAATTGCGCCGGCGCCGACGCCTGCTCCTTCCGCTACTGATCTTGCTCGTGCTGCTGCTGGCGGTCGGGCTGATCGCCGTGGGCTTTGCGCTCGCCGCGGCGGAACGCCTGACGCGCAACCGTACGGAGGCCTTCCCCGACATCGTCGCCCATTTCGAGCACGGCTCGATCGGTGCTGATCAGAGCAGTGGCATCCCGTTCTGGGTGTGGAAGGCGCTGCCACGATTATTTCCCGCCGAGTTCGACGGCCATCTCGACTATCGCGCCTTCGGGTTTCTCTACCGCACTGACAGCCACGGCCGGCAGGAGGACCTGCCCATCGGGATTTCCAAGCGCGATTTCCACGGCATCGATCTCGTTTGGTTCAATTGCGCGATTTGCCACACCGGCACTTTCCGCACCTCGGAAGGAGCCGAGCGGGTCATCGTGCGTGGCATGCCGTCGAACAATCTGAACCTCTACGGGTTCATCCGCTTCATTCTCGACGCCGGCGTCGACGAGCGCTTGAAGCCGGACAAGCTCATCCCCGCCGTGCAGGCGGCGGGAGCGAACCTCGGTCTGATCGAGCAGCAAGTGTGGCGGCATGTCGTCATCCCGCAGATGCGCGAAGGCTTCATCGAGCGGCGCTCACGGCTGCAGGCATTTCTGGCGGAGCAGGCACCCTGGGGACTGGGCCGGGTCGACACCTTCAATCCTTACAAGCTGGTGCAGATGGAGATGCTGCTCGACGCCGTTTCTCCCGACGAGCGCCATGCCGCGAGCGATTTTCCGTCGATCTTCAATCAGCGGCCGCGCGAAGGCATGCATCTGCACTGGGACGGCAACAATTCCTCGCTCGCCGAGCGCAATCTCTCGGCTGCGCTCGGCGCTGGCGTCACGCCCGAGACCGTCGATCATGCCGCTATCGAACGTGTCGCCGCCTGGCTCGGCGACCTTCAGCCGCCGCGCAGCCCGCATCGGGTCGATGTCGCCGCCGCCGAGCGCGGGCGCGCGCTCTACATGAATGCCTGCGCGGCTTGCCATGGATACCAAGGTCCCGACCGCTACGTTTTCGAGGGCGCCAAGCTGGGCACGGTCGAGCCGAATAGCACGCTCGGCACCGACTCGGGGCGGCTCGATTCCTACACCGAAGCCTTCCGCCAGCGCCAATTGGCCGAGCTCTTCGCCGGCACGCCCTTCCAGTTCAAGCATTTCGTCAAGACCAACGGTTACGCCAATATGCCGCTCGACGCGTTGTGGCTGCGCGGTCCTTATCTGCACAACGGCTCAGTGCCGACGCTGCGCGATCTGCTCATGCCGCCGGCGCAGCGCCCGACCGCCTTCGTGCGCGGGATCGACATCATCGATGGCAAGAACGGCGGCTTCGTTTCGCCGAGCTGCACGCCGGGAAGCCGCCCGACGCAGGGCTTCTGTTACGACACGCGCCTTCCCGGCAACGGAAACGGCGGCCACACCTTCGGCACCACGCTGCCGGACAACGAGAAGACTGACCTGATTGCCTATCTGCTGACCTTCTAGGAGCCTTCAATGTCGACAGCGACAACGACTGCGCCTCCGATCGAAGACGGCGCGCTGCGATGGTTCCAGCGGTTGGTCTGGGCCGGCATTATCGGCAATGTCGTCGTCGGCATCGTTTCCATCGCCTATCCGACGCAGGTGCTCGAGCTTGCCAGGGTCGATCCGGCGACGCCGCTGGTCTGGCCGCGTCTTTCCGCGATGCTGATCATGCTTCTCGCCGGGTTCTATATTCCCGCCGCGCTCGACCCTAATGCCAATCGTTTTGCCGCGGTGTTCGCGGTGGTTTGCCGGTTTGCGGGCACCATCTTCATGGCTGTGGTCGGCGGACACTACATCATTTTCGGGCTGTTCGATTTCATCTTCGGCGCGCCGCAAGCGATCTGCCTCTATCTAGCCTGGCGGGGCCGGAATGCGGCCGGAGGCACCGCCGGCAGCGGTACCGTCGTCGCGATTGTCGCCAGCCTGTTCGCCGCCGGAATCTTTGGCTGGGGCATCTTCCACTGGCTGATGGAGCCGGTGCTGCCGCAATTCGCCTCCGACGAGGAGTATTTCAAATACGGCTCGATCGGCAACGACGGCGCGAGCGGCATTCCTTATCCCATCTGGATCGCGATGCAGGACGTGTGCGCCCGTCACTTGCCGCGCCCGCAAGGTTATACCGCGCTCGGCTTCCTCTACGAGCGGGGGCGCAACCCCGCGGTCGATACTCCCATCGGCTTTTCGCGGGCGAAGGTCGGCGTCGAGCGCGTGGCGATCAACTGCGCCGTCTGCCACACGGTGCGCGCGCGAATGGCGGCCGATGCCGAGCCGCAGCTCTACGTCGGCGCCGCCGCCAACACCGTCGACGTTCTGGGCTATCTGCAATTTCTGTCGCGCTGCGCGGCGGACGATCGCTTCACCGCCGATCAGTTGATTCCGGCAATGGCCGCCAAGGTGAAGCTGTCCTGGTTCGACAAGATGACCTATCGCTTCGTCCTCATCCCGTTCGTGCGCAAGCGGCTGCGGGAGCAAGGCGAGGGCCTGGCCTGGGCGAAGCGACGCCCGGCGTGGGGACCGGGCCGCATCGATCCATTCAATCCGGTCAAGTTTGGCATGCTGCACCTCGCCGACGACGAGACCATCGGCAACAGCGATATGCAGGCGATTTGGAATCTCAATGCACGCGAGCAAATTCGTCCGCATGCGCCGCTGCATTGGGATGGCTTGAATAATTCGGTGCGAGAGGTGGTCATCAGCTCGGCACTAGGGGACGGCACCGTCGCGCGCGAGTTCAAATTGCCGGCGATGGAGCGCATCGAGCGCTTCCTGCGCGCCTTGCCGCCGCCGCCATCGCCGCACAAGCCCGACGCTGCGGCTGTGGAACGCGGCAAGGCCGTGTTCGCGGCGAACTGCGCCGAGTGCCACGCTGCCGACGGCACGCGTACGCTCACCGTTATTCCCGTCACCGAGGTCGCGACCGACGTCAACCGCTCCCACATGTGGACGGAGCTCGCCCGCGATACCTACAACAATTTCCGCGAAGGGCGCGATTGGGGCTTCAAGTCCTTCCGCAAGGTTTCCGGCTATGTCGCGGAGCCGCTCGGCGGGCTGTGGCTAAACGGACCGTATCTCCACAACGGCTCGGTTCCGACCTTGCGCGATCTCCTCGAGCCGCCGGGGCAAAGGCCGGCTGCGTTCGTGCGCGGTCTCGACGTTGTGGACGCCCGCAACGGCGGCTTCCTCGCGCCGCCTTGCGATCCGCGCGCACCGCCGCCGGAGGGCTTTTGCTTCGATACACGGCTCGTCGGCAACGGCAACGATGGCCACGTCTACGGCACCGCGCTGCCGACGTCCGACAAAAGCGACCTGTTGGCTTACCTGCTTACGTTGTGAGCGACGGAGAGTCCTATGACCGACGACGCCTTGACGATTGGCTGGACGCAGGCGCAGGCCGCGACGCGGCGCACCGCCTATCGTCGCCTCCTGGGCTTTACCCTCATCGTGCAGACGGTGCTTGGCCTCATTGCTCTCATCGTGCCGGTTTGGCTCGCGCGTAGCGCCGACCTGCCTGGCCCGCCTCCGGCCGGCTGGGTGCAGCTGTGGGGAGTGATGCTGCTGATCACGGCGAGCCTGTATCTGCCGGGTTGGATCGAGCCGTTGCACGTGCGTTGGCCGAACATTGTCGGCATCATCGCCCGCTTCGTCCTGGCGATCGCCTATGTCAGCCTCGGCCGCGGCTTGCGGTGGTTTGCGCTCTATGAATTGATATTCGCGATCGCGCTGGCGTGGAGCTACCGCGCATTGCTGCGCGCCGATCTCATGTCGCGCCCCTAGATACGCCGCACTTCGCATCGCGCTGCAATCGGCCCGCGTGAATCTGCGCGCGGGGCGTCGACTGCTGTGCGATACCTTGACTTCCCTAAGTTAATTAGTAAAGCTACTTAAAGAAAGTGGAGGACCGCGCGATGGCGCTCTCCATGAGTCACCTGCCGCCGCCGCCCACCAAGCCGCTCGACGCCTCACTGCGCGGCTATCTTGCCAGCAACGCCGACATCGTCACCCGCGTCACCAAGCCGGTCCACATGGCCGACATTGGCGCACTGTCGGCGCAGAGCGACCAACCCATCCTGTTCGAGAACATAATCGAGAAGCCGAACTTCCGGCTGTGCGACATCTTGGTCAAGACCCGCCGCTCGCAAGCGCGCGCGCTCGGCACTTCGCCCGAGAACTATCTGCGCACGCTCGCCTACCGGCTGCGCCAGCCGCCGCGCGGATTCAACATCGTCAAGTCCGCACCGGTGAAAGAGGTGGTCAAGCTGCACAACGAGGCCGATTGGACCGAGCTGCCCATTCCCTTCCACAAGGATAAGGACGAGGCGCCGTACATCACGGCGATGAACATTATCCGCGATCCCGAGACCGGCTTTTACAATTCTTGCCACGCCGGCACCCACGCGGTCGGGCCGCGCCGCGGATTGATCAGTTTCGTCACGCCGCATTCGCACGCCGTCATGCGCAAATACCGCGAGATGGGCATGGACGCGATGCCCATCGCGTTCGTCTTCGGCGTGCCGCCGACTTACGAAATTATGGCGAACTTCTCCGGCCTGCACATGGATGCATGGGGCGAGATGGAGATGGTCGGCACGATCATGGACCGCGACATTGACATGGTGCAGTGCGAGACGCTCGAGCTGAACGTGCCGGCAGAAGCCGAGATCGTGGTGGAGGGCCGTATCAACCTGAAGGACAGGTTCAAAGTCGGCGAAGTCACCTCGCCCTCGATGTACAACCTGCCGCACTATGAGAATCTGCCCGAGGTCGAGATCAGCGCGATCACCATGCGCGCCGACCGCCCGATCTACCGCAACCACCAGACCTGCCCCGATACCGACCATCAGCCGTTGCCACGGCTCTGTCACGAGGCAGTTCTGTACAATCGGTTGAGCGAGGTCGGCCTTGACGTCAAGGACGTGCGCTTCCCCACCTGGGGCGCCGCACTCTCCTGCATCATCCAGTTCAGCTATCCGCGCGAGGGCATGGTCAACGATGCGCTGATGCTGGCCATGGGCGCGCCGTGGCTGAACACTAAGCTCGTCGTCGCCGTGTCTCCCGATACCAACCTGGACGATCCCGGCGACGTTTATCACGCCATTGCGACGCGTTGCGATCCGGCGCGCGACGTCATCGTGGTGCCGAACACGCGCGGCTCGCCGTACGACCCGTCGGCCCGCCCGCTCGAAGGGCAATATCCTTGGCGCATCGTCGGCAAGATGGGCATCGATGCAACGATCAAGTCGCGCCACGATCCCGCCGATTTCGAACGCGCCTGGCCCCGCAACTGGGGCAAGGTGAAGCTTTCCGACTACCTCTGAAGGAGACCCGTCATGGATGCCATGGCCCCGCCCAAGCCGAAGGTTCTGTTCGAAGCCGAGCCGTTCATTCCTTATATGCGCGAGGAGGATTTCGATTCTCGCCTCGCGCCCGTGATCGAGCCCTACAAGAAGCGCATGGGATTTCTGCCGAATGCGCTCAAGCTCTACGCCTATCGGCCCGAGATTGCCGAGACGCTGTGGAAGCTCAACAGCAACGTCATGCGCGACCCGAGCTCGACGCTCGATCAGCTGCTCAAGCGCAAACTCGCCGCGGTCGCCTGCGCGACCAACGGCTGTGCCTACTGCACGGCCCACAGCTGTGCGATGTTGAAAAAATCGACGGGCACGGGAGCCGAGGGCTGGGGACTGAGCGAGGAAGAACTGCAAGAGATCATCACCGGCGCGTACGAGCCGAAGAACGAGATGGAGCGCGTCTGCTTCGATTACGTTCGTTCGGCATCCGAGGATGCCACGTCGGTTCCCGACGAGATTCTCCAGCGGCTGCGGCAGCATCTCACGCCGCCGCAGATCGTCGAACTCGCCTGCGTCGTCGGCTTCTGGAAATTCTACAACACCGTACACGACAGCCTGCATATTCCCGTCGAATCGACGTTGCTTCGTGATACCGGATATGTCGATCTCTAGGCTTGCGCGCGGAGGGCGGCGGGCCAAGCGGGATAGGGCCAGGGCTTACGTCTTGCCGCCCACGGTCTCCCGTCCGGCCTTGCTCGAGAAGGGCTCCGACCGCCCGTTTCGCACCCTCGTCAATGATCTCTTGACGATCGCAAGCCGGATGGAGACCGTTCGCGCGCATCTCGGCCGGCGCATGGGGATCAGCGGGCCGCAATACAGCGTTCTGATCGCCATCGCGCATCTGGAAGGCGAGGCCGGCGTCAGGGTCGGCACGCTCGCCGGGGCGATGCACGTATCGAGCGCCTTCATCGCGTCGGAGACCGGCAAGCTCGCGCGCCTCGGGCTGCTGCTGAAACGGCCCAATCCTCACGACCGCCGCGGCGTGCTGCTCACCTTGACGCCCGCCGGCGGCCTCGAGATCGATCGTATCAGCGCCGAGATACGCGCAATCAACGACCTGTTCTTCGGCCCGCTCGACGCCAAGTCATTCATCGCGCTGTGCGCCGCGGCGCAAGCGCTGGTAAAAGGCTCTGCGAAAGCCGTGCACTACGTGAACACGATCGAGCATGAACCGTTGTCGACGCTCAAGGCGGCGGAATGAGTCGTCGCGAGCTGACGCCGGAATGATCGCCGCCGCGCGAAAAATGTGCTTGTGGTCGTTCGCTGATGTGTCAACGTTGAGTGCCGCACCCGACGGGAGCGCCCGCTTCTCGCCACTCAGCGGCGAAGTGACGCATGCGGGCGTGATCGGGAAACTGGTGCTGATCGACGGCTAGGATGGAGCGCCGGGCGCGAGATCGAGGGCGTTGTCATTTTCTCCCAACAGATCGTCAACGGCCTGATGCTCGGCTCCATCTACGCGATGGTCGCCGTTGCCTTGACGCTGAGCATCGGCGTTCTGCGCTTCCTCAACTTCAGCATCCCCGGCCTGTTCATGATCGGCGGGATGACCACCTGGGCGTCGCTGCGCGGCGGGCTGCCCTGGTGGCTCGCGATTGGAGTAGCCCTTGTCGCCGGGGCGTTCGCCTCGTCGGTGGTAGAGCGGTTCACCTGGCGCTGGATGCGCGGCGCGCCGGAGTTCGTGCCGCTGGTGAGCTCGATGGCGTTTCTGCTGCTGTTCGAACATTTGGCGGTGATCTATTGGGGATCGGAGCTGCGCACCCTCCCGCCGCTCTTCGCCAATGCCGACTGGCGCATCGCCGGCCTGGTGATCAGTGTGCCGCAACTTGCCGGGCTTGTGGCATCGATCGCGCTGATCTGGGCGCTGACACTGGGATTGGCGCGGACCCGCCTCGGCCGCGGGCTGCGCACGATCGCCGAGGATTCCGACACCGCACTGCTTCTCGGCGTCGAGATCAATCGCATCGTCCCGGTGGTATTCTTGATCAGCGGCCTGTTTGCCGCGCTTGCCGGCGTGATCTTCGCGTTGAACTACCGCCAGGTGCAACCGTTCATGGGCGAAATGGTCGGTCTCAAAGGCATCTCGGCCATGATCGTCGGCGGCATGGGCAGCGTCTGGGGCTCGATCGCGGGCGGGCTGATCATCGGCGTGGTCGAGGTGATGTCGATCGGGTATTTCGGCGCTGACTTCGTCGACATCGCGGTCTATGGACTGCTGTTGCTCATTCTGTGCCTCCGTCCGACCGGGCTGTTCGCCGCGGCGTTCGCAGGGCAGCGCGCATGAGCGGATATCTCGAAGGCGTTTTGGTTCTGCTCGCAGTCAACGTGGTCTTCGCCTATGGCGGGTTTCTGCCGCTCGCGGCGGGACAACTCAATCTTGGCCTGGCCGGCTTCGCCGCCATCGGCGCCTATTCCTCGGCTTACCTCAGCAACGTGTTCAAGCTTCCCCCGCTCATCGCCATTGCCTTCGCCGGCATCGTGGCCGGAGCGGTGGCGCTCATCGTGGCGGTGCCGGTATTGCGCACGCGCGGCATCTACCTGGCGCTTGCCACCTTCGCGCTGGGCCAGATCGTGCAAGCGATCATTCTCAATCTCGAAGTCGTTGGCGGGGCGGCCGGCTATCCGGTCGCGGCCTTTATTCGGCTTCCGGCCATCGCCGCCACGGCTGCCGTCGTCGTCGCGCTGGTGTGGCTGTTGTTTTCGACACGTTTTGGCATTGCAGTGACCGCGGTGCATGACGACGAAACCGTGGCCGACCTCATGGGAATCGACGTGCGCGCCTTCCAGGTCGCCGCTTTTGCGCTCGGTTCGGCCATTGCTGGTGTCGGCGGCGGCCTCTACGCGCATCACTTCAGCTTCATCGAGGCGCAATATTTCAACATCTCGCTCAGCATCACGATCGTCCTCTATGTGCTGCTCGGCGGCACTCAAACCGTGATCGGGCCCTTGTTGGGCGCTGCAGTGTTTACGCTGCTGCCGGAGGTGCTGCGCGCGAGCGCCAATTGGCGCTACGTCGCTTTTGCCGCCGCCTTGATCGTGCTCATGGCGCTGCGGCCGGAGGGACTTGTCACCGGCGCGCAATTGCGCCGCCTGCTCGGTCTCGCTCGCGCGCAACCCCGCCACGCCGCGGTCGCCGCCGCCTTGCCGAAGGAGCCGAGCGGGTGAGCGCGACCGATCCCATCCTGCGCCTCGAGTCCGTTAGCAAGCATTTCGGCGGCTTGCGCGTGGTAGAGGATTTGAACCTTGCCGTCAGGCGCGGCGTCCGCACGGCGCTGATCGGCCCCAACGGGGCCGGCAAGACGACCGTTTTCAACCTGATCACCGGCGTCTTCCCGGTCGACGCCGGCCGCATCCTGCTCGACGGCGTCGATATCACCGCCACGCCCTCGCACTTGCGCATCGGCCATGGCATTGCCCGCAGCTTCCAGAACATCCGGCTGATGCCGCACCTGAGCACGCTGGAAAACGTCATGGTCGGGCAGCACTGCCGCAACCGCGGCGTACGCGGCGTACTGCAGCCGGTCAATCTTGTTCCGCGCAACCGCTGGCGCGAAGGGGCGCGCGCGGCGCTCGTCGATGCCGGACTGATCGAGTACGAGCGCTCCACGGTGGGCAATCTCCCGTACGGGGTCCAAAAGCGCATCGAGCTGGTGCGCGCGCTCATGGCGCAGCCGCGGCTGCTGTTGCTCGACGAACCCGCCGCCGGTCTCAATCCGACAGAAACCGAGGCGCTGCAGGCCCAGTTGGAGAAAATCTGCATCGGTGGCCTCACCGTGCTGGTCGTCGAGCACGACATGCATTTCGTCGGTGCGCTGTGCGAGGACGTGATCGTGCTTGATTTCGGGCGTAAGATCGCCGAGGGCAGCCCCGAGGACATTCGTCGCGATCCGCTGGTGCAGGAGATCTATCTCGGCGCGCCGGTGGCCCAGCCAATGGAGCGTCACAGTGCTCGCAGTGCATGAGCTCGAAGTCCGCTACGGCCGCGTGTACGCGGTCCGCGGCGTCTCGCTGACGCTGGCCGAGGGCGAGGTGGTGGCGGTGCTTGGGGCCAACGGCGCTGGCAAGTCGTCGCTGTTGCGTGCCCTGCTGGGGCTGACCAGGCCGTGCGGCGGAGCCGTCCTCTTCGGCGGCCGCGACATCACCCGCTGGCCGACCAGCGCGCGCGTGCGCGACGGCCTCATTCTGGTGCCGGAGGGCCGCCGCATCGTGATGACCCTCACCATCCAGGAAAATTTGCTGATGGGTGCGTTCCACCGGCGCGATCACCGCACGGTCGCCGCCGAAATCGCCGACATCTATGATCGTTTTCCGCATCTCGCGGCGCGCCGGCACCACCCGGCCTCGGTGCTGTCGGGAGGCGAACAGCAGATGCTCGCGATCGGGCGAGGGCTGCTCGCCCGCCCGCGGCTCATGATGCTCGACGAGCCTTCGCTCGGCCTGAGCCCGAAGCTGTCGAATGAGGTGTTCGCCCTCATTCGCAGGCTCAATCGGGAGAACGGGCAGAGCATCTTGCTGGTCGAGCAGAACACCCAACGCGCGCTCGAGCTCGCCGGGCGAGGCTATGTGCTTGAACTCGGACGGGTCGTCATGGAAGGCGCGTCCGAGCGCATTGTCGCCGATCACGCGCTGCAGGCTGCCTATCTCGGCCGCGGCTGCACGGCGGAGCGGCGCAGCGGCCAGCATGCGACCTCGGCAAACTGAGCGCAGGATCGAAGCGGTGGAACAAGGGAGAAGGACGATGCAGACGAGATCGATGGCCGCCGTGGTGGCGGCGGCGGTGGCCGCTCTCTGGGCCGGCAGCGCCAGCGGGCAGGACCTTGCGCTCGGTTATCTGCCCTCCGGAGCAGGGCCGTTCGCGACGTTCTCGAAGACGAACGAGATCGCCGCCCAGATCGCCGTCGACGAGATCAATGCCGCCGGCGGCATCTCCGGCAAGCGGCTGCGCATCGTCGGCTTTGATACCGCGGGCAAGCCCGACCAGGCCGTGGTCGGCGTACGCAAGCTTGCCGACGACGACAAGGTGTTGGCCATCATTGGCCCGTTCAGCTCCAGCGAATGCCGCGTGGTTTTCCCGGCCGCCGACCGGGCAGGGGTCGTTTCGATGTCCATGGCATCGTCGGCACCGAAATTGGCCGAGCCGTTCCAATACGCCTTCCGCAACACGTCGGATGAGGGCTACATGTTCGAGCGCGTGATGCGCGCGCTCAAGCAGAAGAATCTTGCGATCGCGACCGGAGCCATCGCCTACGCCACCGACGACGTGATCTCGAAGGTGATGGGCGAGAACGTGTTGCCGGGAATCATGAAAAAGACCGGGACCGACGTGAAGCTCAGCGTCACCTTCCAGAGCCAAGCCTTCGATTTCTCGGCTCAGGTCTCGCAGCTCGTCGCCCAGCCGACCGATTTGATCGGGGTCGGCTCGGGCCCGGAGCCGGCAATACGCCTGGCACAGGAGCTGCGGCGGCAAGGCCACAAGGGTCGCCTGGTCGCCGGGTCCACCATCGCCGATCCCGAGCTCGGCCGGCAGATGGGCAAGGCGGGGGATGGCACTACCATCCCGACGACGTTTTATGCCGACCTCAACGATCGCACGAAGGCGTTCCAGGCCGAGTTCGCCAAACGGGCCAAGGCCGCCGGTCTCGACCGCACCAACGCGGCTCAGTTCGATGCGGCGGCGTACGACATCGTCCTATTTTACGCCAACGCAATGAAGCAGGCCCAGATCACCGGCGACCCGTCCAAGCTCGCGGCCGAGCGCACGGCGATCAAGGACGAGTTGCGCAAGATGAAGGACTTTCCGGCGCTCGAGGGCGCGATCTCATTCGGATCGAACGGAGACGCGCTCAAGCCGGTCTACATCATCCAGTTCCAGGACGAGAAGCCGAATTTGATCGGTCAATTCGCTCCTGAAACGTGAGCAGCGCGGAGGGCGTCACGCGCGGCGCGCCGCGCTCCTCATGGCGCGAGAATCAATGCTCCAGCAGCAGCGAGCCGAAACCCTCGATCCTGTCGTCAATCCCGTTCTGGCGCAGCGACCACCAATAAATGCAGGTGTTGATGGCGAGCACCGGTTTGTCGAGCCAGAACTCGGCGATTCCGGCAAGCCGCGCCATGGCGAGATTCGTGCCGACCTGGATGACGGCGTCGACATCCGATCCGTTCACTTCCAGTATGGCGTCGCGCAGCTCGCGCTCCGGCACATGCGCAATCAGCACGGGGCTTGCGCATTTGAGGCCTTTGAGGCGCACCACCTCGAAGCCGCAATCGTCGAAGAACCGGCGCACCTGGGCATCGCCGATAGGCATGTACGGTGTGATGACGCCGATCCGCTTGGCGCCGTAGCGCTGCAGCGCCGCCCGCGCCGCATCCGAGCCCATCGATACATTGACGCCCGCCCGTGCTTCCACCCGCTGCTGCAGCTTCTTGCTGCCCTCGAGGCCGTCCCAGAACGTCTCCGAGGACATGCCCATGATCAGGTAGTCGGGCTCGCACGTCATGACCTCGTCGACTGCTCGAAACATCTGCGCGCGGATGTTGTCCATCAGCTGGCTGAAGTCGGCGTCGTCCCGGATCGGATCGTTGGGGATATGAATGCGCCCGAAGTGATTGGTGACGCCGCGCGGGCGCATGGCTTCGAACTCCGGCTGCACGGAGGTGTTGGTCGAGGGGGCGATCACGCCGAATTTCCTGCGGAAGCCGAGCGCGTCGGTCATGGGACGGGAAACTTGCCGCAGATCGCTGGCAAAAGACAATGGTGATGTCTTGTGGGCTTTTGCTCGCCGCCGCAGGGGAGGGGAGCGCCAGGGGCGCGGGCCGCTCCATGCCCTCCTGCGGCATGCTAGAATTCTGACCCTGGGAAGGAGTGGACGATGCTGCGCACGGGCAAGGAGCACCTAGAATCGCTGCGCGACGGCCGCGTCGTCTTTATCGGCAGCGAGCGCGTCGACGACGTCACCCGTCATCCCGCCTTTCGCAACGCCGCCGCGACGGTGGCCACGCTTTACGACATGAAGGCGGATCCGGCCAACCGTGAAATCCTCACCTATGAGGAAGACGGCGGCCGCCACTCGATCTATTTCCTGCGCCCGCGCACGCGCGAGCACTTGCAGCGGCGCATGGTCGGGCACCGCCGGATCGCCGACGCCACCTTCGGCATGTTCGGACGCTCGCCCGACCACGTCGCGTCCTTCGTCACCGGCATGGCGATCAAACCCGACGCGCTGCCGGCGCCTTGCGCCCATGCCGATAATCTTGTTCGTTACTATCATCATCTGCGCGACAACGACGTTTACGTCGTCTACGCGGTGGTGCCGCCGCAGGCGGCGCGCAATCCCGAATTCTATCACCGGCTGAATATTCCGGTTCCGACGCTGCGGGTGGTGCGCGAGGACGACGACGGCGTGGTGATCTCGGGCATGAAGATGCTGGCGACCGGCGCGGTCTATGCCAACGAGATCTGGATTGGCAACGTGATTCCCCTTGCCCCTGACCAGAAGAAAGAAGCGATCACTTGCGCGGTGCCTTGCAATGCCGCCGGCCTTTCGCTTTGGTCGCGTAAGCCGGCGGCGCTCGGTGCTAGCTCGGAATTCGATTCTCCTCTCGCCTGGCGCTACGACGAGAGCGATAGCATGGTGCTGTGCGACGACGTCAAGGTGCCCTGGGAGAAGGTGTTCGTCCACGATGACGCCCTGCTCTCGCGCGACATCTACATCAAGACCCCGAGCCACTGCTTCGGAAATCATCAGTCGAACGTGCGCTACTGGTCGAAGATGCGCCTGCTGCTCGGCCTGTGCAGCAAGGTTGCGCAGGCGACCGGCGCCGATCAGGTTCCCGCCGTACGGGAAACCCTGGGCAAGATGGCGGCGGTCGAGAGCACGATCGGCGGCCTGGTGCACGGGCAGATCAACGCCTTCGAACCTTGGCCCGAGGGTTATGTCTGCTTCAATCGGCGCTTCATGTATGCGGGGCTCGACTGGTGCACGCAGAACTACAGCCGATTCGTCGACGAGCTGCGTGAGCTCTGCGGCGGCGGCGTGTTCCAAATGCCCGCCGACATCTCGGTCCTGGACGACCCGCAGCTTGCGAAGCAGTTCTCGACCTATTGGCAGACGCCGCAGGCGGACGCCGTTACCCGCATGAAGCTGTTTAAGCTCGCCTGGGACATGGTCGGCTCCGAGTTCGCCGGCCGCCACCTGCAGTATGAAAAGTTCTACGCGGGCGCCGCTTTCATTATCCGCAACCATTCCTATCGCGAGACGGATTGGACCGAGTTCAACACGCTGGTCGAGGATTTGATGGCGAGCTACCACTATCGCCCGCCGGACGCGGCACCGCGCATGACGGATGCCGCCTTGACCCTCGTCCGCCAGTCTTCAGCCCTCTGATAACGACGGCAGCGGTCCGCGATCCGACCATGAAGCTTTTTGAATGCCAAAATTGCGGTCAGCCGCTCTACTTCGAGAATACAAAGTGCGAAAGCTGCGGCCTGCGCTTGGGCTATTTGCCGCATCAGGAAGTCGTCACTGCATTGGAAGAGGCTGACGGCGGCTGGCGCGCGCTAGCCGGGGAGGGCGAACTCTACCGGTTCTGCGCCAACGCCGAGCACGACGTCTGCAACTGGCTGGTGCCGGCCGAGCAGGCCGAGATCTTTTGCACCGCCTGTCGCCATAACCGCACCATCCCCGATCTCGGTGATCCGGAAAATCTCGTGCGTTGGCGCAAAATCGAATACGCCAAGCATCGCCTGTTTTACACGCTGTTGCGCTTGCGGCTGCCGCTGACGACCAGATCGGAAGATCCCAATGGTCTGGCTTTTGATTTTCTGTCGAATCCGGCGGACGGCGCGGCGGACCAAGCGCAGGTGATGACCGGCCATGCCGGCGGCCTCATCACGCTCAACGTGGCGGAGGCCGACGCTCCCGAGCGCGAACGTCAGCGCAAGTCGATGGGTGAACCGTATCGGACGCTGCTCGGCCATTTCCGCCACGAGATTGCGCATTACTACTGGGATCGTTTGATCAAGGACTCGCCGGTGATCGACGAATTCCGTCAGCTGTTCGGCGACGAACGCGAGGACTACGCTGCGGCGTTGCAGCGGCATTACGCCAATGGTCCGCCGGCGGATTGGACGGACAGTTTCATCACCGCCTACGCCAGCGCGCATCCGTGGGAGGATTTCGCCGAAACGTGGGCCCACTATTTCCACCTGGTCGACACGCTCGAAACCGCCTTCGCGTTTGGGCTGCGGCTGCGGCCCAAGGTGGCCAAAGGCGCAGGTCTTGCAGCGGCAATCGATTTCGATCCTTATACCGTTGAGATGGACCGGATCATCGACGCCTGGCTGCCGCTGACCTTTGCCGTCAATTCCATCAACCGCAGCATGGGGCACCCGGATCTTTACCCGTTCGTCCTGCCGCCGGCCGTGATCTGGAAGCTGACCTTTATCCACGATCACACCCACGCGGTGAGCGCCGATGGGCCGCGCGACTCCGAGCACAACGCGATCCGTGCCATCGTCGCCGGCCTCAAGCGGGCGGTGGGCTCGCCGCAGTCGACGACGTGATCGAACGCCGGTTGGGGGCTCGCTTCCCTCCTCGAGCCCGGCCGGCGCGAAAATTGCATCGAAAATTGCGTAATATGGAAGCGATCTTGCGGTAGCCGAGCAGCGTATGTCGATCCTCGCCAGCCTCCATCATCTCACCCGCTATCGCTACGACCGGTTGGTTGCCCTCGCCCCGCAAATCATCCGGCTGCGCCCGGCCCCGCATTGCCGCACGCGGATCGAAAGCTACTCGCTCAATGTGACGCCGG
>DASSGH010000127.1:0-26831 GCA_035693615.1 Xanthobacteraceae bacterium | reverse complement strand
GATTGTGCACGGCGATGCCAGTGGCATGAACGCCGGCGAGATCGTCGTGGACGAGATCGGCCAGCATTCGGCGCGAGCGCCGCAGGCGTCCGCTGAGATGGAGGAAGGCCGCCTGCAACGGATTGCGGGTATGCACGGCGGCATCGAGCACGCCGGCGGCGGCCCAACTCTGCGGACTTGCCTTGTAATCGGCGGCGAACAAGCGGCCGACCGCCTGTTGCACCGCCGGCCCGAGTGGCGGCGCATTCGGCGCGCCGTGGACGGCGGCGACCAGAGCGGCGATGGTCTCCTCGTCCCACAGCGGCTTGCCCGCGGCCGGATCGAGGCGGCGGCGCAACTCCTCCTGCGCGCGCATGCGCCGCGCATCGTCGCGCGGAGCGACGGAAGGGAGCGGCACGCCGGCGAGGCGCAGCACGTTGCGGATGCGCAGCACCAGAAGACGGTTGATCAGCGGTCCGCGCGGCTCGAACTTGCGGTCGAGGCGAGCGTCGTCGGCGAGTCCGCGAATATCCGCCCGCGTATCGGCCTGCACCAGATCGATCAGACCAGGGATGCGCAGCGATCGGCCCATCGGCTCCTCCGCCTCACGTCTCCCAGGGGAAATACACGTTGCGGATGTTGGCGAAATGCGGCCGCAGCTGCGGCACGTGCCGCTCCAGCACCGAGCGCAGGCTGTTGTCCGCAATCCATGCAAAGCCCGTGGGCGTATAGGTCTCCGGCGTGAAATCGGCGGTGAAAAAGCGATCGCTTTTGAGCCGCCGCGAAGCCATCAGGATGAAGATGCGGAAAGCGGTGTCCGAAAAGCCGAATTGCGGCGGTGCCTCCTCGCAGTGCATGCCGACGAGGAGGTCGACGTCGTCGACGGACTTGTAGACGGCGGCGAGCTCGCGCTGCCAATCGGGATTGGAAGTTAGCTCGGCAAAGCTCTTCGGCACGCGCATGCCGAGACGGCGCCGAAACGCGCAATAGCGCGGCACGCCGCGCTCGCGATCACGCAACACGTCGGTCGAGGCGATGTCGACGAAAATATCATCCTTTTTGTGCAGCCTGCGCAGCCCCTGCGGGTAATTGTGCAGCACCAGCGCGCCCGGATGGCTGGTCGCAAGCGAATAAAGCACGTCCTCGTAGGGCACCGTGGCGTAGAGTTCGCGCACCCCTCCGCCGATGACCTCCCGGAACTCGCGCTTGGCGATTTCCGTTCCGTCGCGGTGGCGGCGGAAGGAGAACTCGTCGGGCAGCAGCGAATGCATGCGGTAAACCGCGGTGAACTCCTCGGTCATCGCATAGGGCGCAGTGTGATGGTCGGTCGTCGATCCGGGAATGCCGGAGAGGACTTCGCCGCTGCCGAGGCGGCCGTAAGCGCGCGCATATTCCTCCCCGAGCACGCCCCAGAAGTTGCCGCGCATAGCGAAGCGCCCTTCCGGCGAATTCAGCAGCGCCGGCGTCCACTCGACCGTGTGGATTTTGGCGATGAGTCCCGCGTTGACGAGCCGCGCCTTCTGGAAAAGCCATTCGCCGTCGGCCGTGGGATAATCGATGCGCAGCCGATCGACGATGGCATTGTGCTCGCGCGCGAACAGCGTCTGCATCGCCGAGAGCCCGATCCACCAATTGCCGTTCACGCCGGCAAGCTCTTGGTTGGGGACATCGCTTCTCGCATCGACGGGAAGATGCCCGCGTTCATCGAGATGCAGCTTGCCATCCAAACGCACTTGCCCGGTGGCGGGATCCGTGCGCACCACGCGTTGGATCTCCAGATCCGAGCCGTAGATCTGCGAGCCGTCCCACCAATGCGTCTCGGTGTTCCGGTAAGTTGCGGGCTGGCCCTGATCCGCGGGCGAGTGCCGGTCGTCCGGCAGCGTGTGCAAAATGGTCATGTCCGGAGGGGGCCAATCATCGCCGGGCGGGAGCGGCAAGCGATGCGGCGGTTGCGCGGGATCGCCGCCGCCATGGCTGAGCCAATCGTGCACCATGAACTGCAGCCAGGCCGGGACGAAAACATTGAGATGCGGCACCGGCACGAAGGTGCGGCGCGCGAGCAGGTCGCGGCTCACCCGACGCGGATTGGGCTCGTAGAGATCGGGCGGCTGTTCGCCGAAGGTGTCGGCAATCGGCACATTGCGGCCGAAGCGCGCGCCGGCCATCCCCATCCAGGGGCAACCGAGATCGTTGTAGCTGCCGTCGGCGGTGCGCTGATCGCGGGGACTAGCGCCGCCGAGCGGCTTAAGCAGCGCGGGATCGCGTTCGGTGTCGGAAAGATTGTGCTCGCGCATATTAACGCGATGGCCGAGGAGCGTCGGCATCGCGAGCAGGAAGGGAAGCCGATACCAAACGCGGAATTGGTTGGTCAGCCTGGCGAAACGTCCGAGCAAGCGCTCGCGCAGCGGAATAGCCACGTTTCCCCTCCGTTTCGATCTTCGCGCTACATCATGACCTCTTGCCCGCTGTGCTCCCCAGCCTCGGAATGGAACGCCGCTTGCGCGGTTCTAGAAGTTTTATATTGCAGCTAACGACTCTCGGTTGCAATAGGCGACTGGCGTTACGCGCCGATGACGCGGCAGAAACTCGTGAAATCGGAACCGCGCTGCGAAAACGGCAAGAGGAACGCGGCCGGCGTCTCAACGCACCTGGAACACGAGCTTGCCGCGGAAGTGGCGCGACTCGCTCAGGCGGTGTGCGTCGGCAGCCTCGGACAGGCGATAAAGCTTGATCTGGGGCACGCGTATGGCGCCCGCCTCGAACAATTCCAGGATGCGCTCGAGTGGCCGGCGCGCGCGCTTCACCGGCGGCCTGAGCGAGGCGACATCATCGCGCGGGGACTTCGGCGCCTGCGCCCCGGACGCGATGAAGGCGGCGCGGCCGCCCGGCTTGAGCACGGCGAAGGAGCGCTGCGCCACGTCGCCCCCGACAGTATCAAAGACGGCGTCGCAATCGCGCACCGCTTGCGTGAAATCCACCGCGTTGTAGTCGATGACTTCATCGGCGCCGAGCCCGCGCACATAATCGCGGTTCGCCGCGCTCGCGGTCGTGATCACGCGCGCTCCGATATGCTTGGCGAGCTGAATGGCGAAGCCTGCAACCCCGCCCGCTCCGCCTTGAATGAGAATCGTCTCGCCGCGGTTAAGCTTCAACGTGTCTTCGACGGCGCTGAGCGCGGTGAGGCCGGTCAGCGCCAGGGCGGCGGCGTTGACGTGCGAGAGGCGCGCCGGCTTTTTCGCGATGATCGCAGCCTTGACCGCGATCTTCTCCGCATAAGCGCCTTCTTGACCCGCCTCGCAGACCCCGAATACCGCCTCCCCAACGGCGAGATCCGCAACGCCGGCGCCAGCGGCGGCAATCACGCCGGAAAAATCCCGTCCGAGAATCAATGGGAACTTTGCCGGTTCGTATTGACCGGTGCGCACCTTCCAATCCGCGGCATTGACGCTGGCGGCATGGACGTCGATGACCACCTCGCCGGGCGCGGGAACGGGATCCGGCAAATCGCCGTAGCGCAGCTCGTCCGGCCCGCCGTACCGTTCGATAAAAGCAGCCTTCATCTTTTACCCCTGTGATCGATGCGCCCGCCAAAAGCTCCATTTCCACCTACTCGATCGCAATGCCGCGGTCCACGCCAATTGAGGATGTTCGCCTTCATGTTAGGATGGCCGAGAAACGCGAGGCGCCATATGGGCTGGATTTTCCGCATCGAAACTGGGCGGCAAAGCTTCCTGCGGCGGTGGCTGCGGCCGCGCCTCAACGCGAGGCAATGGCGCTTGCGCGCTTTCGTTGCCGCCGCGGCGCTGCTCGGCCTGAACGCGCCCGCCGCGCATGCCAGCGTCCTCATCGCCATCGATAAGAGTACGCAGCAGATGTCGGTGTCGGTCGACGGCGCGCCGCGGTACCGCTGGGTCGTTTCCACCGGCCGCGCCGGCTACGGCACCCCCAGCGGCACCTATCGGCCGCAGCGAATGGAAAGAACGTGGTTCTCGAAGGAATACTACAATTCGCCCATGCCGCACTCGATCTTCTTCCACGGCGGCTATGCGATCCACGGCAGCTACGAGATCCATCGCCTCGGCGGTCCCGCTTCCCACGGCTGCATCAGGCTGCACCCCGCAAACGCCGCCACGCTGTTCGCATTAGTGAGGCAAAGGGGGATGAGCGACACGACGATCGTCGTGTCGGGAGGCCACCGCTCCTGGTAGGCGCGCACGGCGACCGGATCAGGACCGGCGAGCCATTTTCTGCGGAATCCCCGCCCTTCCTGCGGCAATAGTTCCATTATACTACCGCGGTTGCGCGGGTTACGCTCAAGCATGGCAGGCGGCGCAAGCGGCGGCGGACGTATGTAGGAGGACGCGTATGACTCTCAGGAGCATCGGCATCATCATCGCAGCCCTTGGGCTTGCTGCGGCTTCTCCGGCGCAGGCCGAGGATCTGCTCGTGACGCAATACAAGAACGATCCCTCGGGCGCCCCATATGGGATCGCGCTGGAGAAGGGCTTCTTTAAGGCTCACGGGCTCGATATTACCGGCATCATCTCCGGGGCGGGCGGCGGCAGTTCGGTGCGCAATGCCATCGCGAGCGATCTCGGCTACGGCGACGTCACCGCCGCTCCGGTGATCGCCGCCGCCGAACAGGGGCAGGACGTCAAGATCGTCGGCATCACGTCGCGCTCCCTCGCCGATCTGGTGCTTATCGTCATGCCCGAGTCACCGATCAAAAGCCCCGCCGATCTCAAGGGCAAGAAGTTCGGCATCAGCAACCCGAAATCGCTCGGCGAGATGATGGGCGTGCTGGTGATGGAGCAGGCCGGGCTCAAGCAAGGCGACGTGCAGATGACGGCGCTCGGAAGCCTCAGCGGCGCGCTCACCGCACTGGAGAACGGCGTGGTCGACGTCACATCCATCCCCGTCGTCCTGTTCCGGACCCGCGGCGGCGAGAGCAAGTACCGCGTGCTGGTCAGTCCGAAGGATTTGCCGCTCATTCCCTCGCAGCTCGGCATGGCGACCGGGAAGGCGATGAAGGAATGGCCGGACAAGCTGCGCGCGATTCAGGCCGCCCGCCGCGAGGGCACCAAGTTCATTTACGATCACACCGACGAAGCAATCGAGATCCTCAGCAAGGTCTACGCGCCGCTGCCGCCGAGCGAGGTCGGCATCATGATGAAGCAGCTCGTGGAGGCGAAATTTTGGAGCGAGGGTCGCATTGAGATGCCGCTGCTCGAGCAGACCGTGCATGCGATGAAAGGCGTCGGCATGCTGCAGAAAGACGTCGACCTGAAAAAGGTTGTGGACAGCTCGTTCCTGCCGCCCGATCTGCAAAAATGACCACCGCGGCGGCGGACGCGGATATCCACGCGGCGCTTTCGGGTGTGACGCGGGTCTATCCAGGGACCGCCACTACGCCGCCGATTCATGCGCTCGGGCCGATCAATCTCGAACTCAAGCGCGGCGAGTTCTTCGCCGTCGTCGGCCCCTCCGGCTGCGGCAAGTCCACGCTGCTCGAGGTGCTCGCCGGCCTGCAGCAGCCGACCGCCGGGACGGTGATGTTCGAAGGCCGCACCGTCGCAGGCAAGGTGCCGGACGGGATCGGCGTCGTGTTTCAGGAAGACGCCAGCTTTCCTTGGATGACCGTGTGGGACAATGCTGCCTTCGGCTTGCGCCGCAACGGTGTGGCAACCGCGGAGATCCGACGCCGCGTCGACGACGCGCTGGCGTTCATGGGGTTGACGGACTTCGCACGCGCCTATCCCGCGCAGCTTTCCGGCGGCATGCGCCAGCGAGTCTGCATCTCCCGCACCCTGGTGCTTCAGCCACGGCTGATTCTGCTCGACGAGCCGTTCGGCGCGCTCGATGCGCAGACGAGGCTGCTGATGGGAGACGAGGTGCTGCGGCTGTGGCGGCGCACGGGGGCAACCGTTCTCCTGATCACGCATGCGCTCGATGAGGCGGCGATGCTGTCCGACCGGATCGGCGCGATGTCGGCGCGGCCGGGCCGCTTCCTCGACATCGTCGTGACCGGCTGGTCGCGCGAGCGCAACAGCAAGATCGTCAGCGAGCCGCAGTTCGGCGAGATCACCGGGCGGCTGTGGGAGAACCTCCGCGGCGAGTCCTTGAAATCGCTCGGTCATCCCGGGATGGCGGCCGGATGAGCCGGGTCGGCTGGATCAGACTCGCGGTCCTCGCCATCGCAATCGGGCTGCTCGAGTTGTGCTGCCGCCTCGGCCTGATCGACCAGCGCGTCGTGATCCCGCCCTCCGAGATGGCCGTCGCGCTGGTCCGTCTGCTGATCTCCGGCGAGGCCAACGAGCAGATCGTGCGCACGTTCGGCATCGTCCTCCTCGCGGCGCTGATCTCGGTAGTCGCGGGATTTGCGCTCGGCGCCGTCATTCACGCGCTGCCGCGCGCGCGCCAGTCGCTCGACCCATTCTTCGCCACGTATTACGCGGTCCCGATCTTCATCTTCTATCCGGTGATGATCGTGATCTTCGGGCTCTCTGCGATACCGATCGTGCTGATGGGGGTGGCGACGGCGATCGTGGCAATGATCATCGCGACGTTGAACGGGCTCGACCGCGTGCCACAGGTGCTCGCCAAAGTCGCGCGGGTACACCGGATGGGCACCATCGCCACCGCGCTGCGCCTGAAATTGCCGGCGGCAGCGCCGCATCTCTTCACCGGCGTCAAGCTCGCGGTCAGCTACGCTTTCATCGGCGTCATCGCCAGCGAGTTTATCCTTGCACCGGCCGGGCTGGGCCGGGTCATTTCCGACGCCTATACCGACTTCAACAATCGGCAGATGTACGCGTTGATGCTGCTGCTGATCATCGTCGCGACCTTAGTCAACATGTTTCTGCACGTCGTCGATCAACGCTGGGCGGAGCGGCGCGGGATCGCAAAGCCATGATCGCAAGCAGACGCGTAGCCGACACCGTCATCATCCTGATCATCCTGCTGCTGGCGTGGCAGGCACTACATCAGCTCGTTGGCGCCACCGCACTGCCTGGTCCGGTGCCGACGCTCGCTTACCTCGCCAAGTTCGTGCCGAGCGAGCGTTTTGCCGAAAACGCATGGGCCACGCTCGTGTGCTTTTTCTACGCGCTGCTCTTGTCGTACGGGATCGGGCTTGCATTCGGCGTGTGGATGGGAATTCATCGCCTCTCGGGAGCGGTCGGCGAGCCGATCCTCATCTCGCTCTACACGTTGCCGAAAGTTACGCTTTATCCCGTGGTGCTGCTGATCTTCGGGCTGAGCCTATCGGGGCGGGTCACGTTCGGCGCCATGCACGGCGTGTTACCGGTTGCGCTTCTCACCATGAGCGCGATCCGCAATATTCCGCCGGTTTACCACAAATCGGCACGAACGTTGCACTTGTCGGGGTGGCAGACGATCGTGACGATGCTTTTCCCGGCAACGCTTCCCGAGATCGTCGCCGGGCTGCGCATCGGCTTCACCTTGACGTTGCTCGGCGTGCTTCTGGCGGAGATGTTCGCAGCCAAGCAGGGGCTGGGCTCCCTCATCATCAACGCCATGCAACTGATGCAGGCTGAGGAGATGCTAACCGTCGCGGTGGTGCTGTTTGCGTTTGCAGCCCTCGCCAACGCGCTGCTGCTGTGGATCGAGCACCGGCTCCATCACCGGGTCTAGAGTGCACCGCGGTCGATGGCAGTTGCGATCGAGCATTTGCGGCGTGACTTGGCGCCGTTTAGCCGATATCGAGGCGGCCTGCCCCTCCAGTTCTGCTTCGATTCTGCGGGAGAAACGAAGGGGCCTTCTGAGACTCGTCGAATGGCGAAGGTTAGCGCATGCCGGACGTGCCGTGGTGGAACTCCGCTGTCATTTACGAAATCTATCCGCGCTCGTTCCAGGATACGAATGCGGACGGCGTCGGCGACCTGCGCGGCATCATTGCGCGCCTACCTTACCTGGTCGACCTCGGGGTCGACGCAATCTGGATCTGCCCCATCTTTCCCTCGCCCATGGCCGATTTCGGCTACGACGTCGCCAGCTACGTCGGCATCGATCCCCTGTTCGGGACATTGCACGACTTCGATGTGCTGCTCACCGAGGCGCATCGCGCCGGCTTGAAAGTGTTGCTCGATCTCGTTCCCAACCACACCTCTGACCGCCATCCGTGGTTCGTAGAGAGCCGCCGTTCTCGCGATAACGCCAAACGCGATTGGTACCTCTGGCGCGATGGCAGGTCAGACGACGCTGAGCCCAATAATTGGCTGTCAGAATTCGGCGGGAGCGCCTGGGAATTCGACCCCCACACCGCGCAGTATTACTACCACGCTTTTCTCAAGCAGCAGCCCGATCTGAATTGGCGCAATCCGCAGGTGCGGCAGGCGATCTATGAGGCGATGCGGTTCTGGTTGCGCCGCGGGGTCGACGGCTTCCGCGTCGACGTCCTATGGCACCTGATCAAGGACGACCAGTTTCGGGACAATCCGGTCAATCCAAGCTTCGTCGCGGGGCGCCCGCCGCACGAGGCGCTGCTTCCGCTCTACACCACCGACCGCCCGGAGATGGCCGAGGTGCTTGCGCAGATGCGCGACGTTGTCGATCAGTTCGGCGAACGTCTTCTCATCGGCGAAATCTATCTGCCGATCGAACGGCTCGTGGCGTATTACGGCCGCGACCTCCGCGGCGTCCACCTGCCGTTCAACTTTTCCTTGCTCAGCGCGACATGGCATGCCGGCACGATCGGCAAATTGGTCCAGGAATACGAGGCGGCCCTCCCCCAAGGCGGGTGGCCGAATTGGGTCTTGGGCAACCACGATCGGCCTCGCATCGCCGGCCGCGTTGGACGCAAGCAGGCGCGGATCGCCGCCATGCTCCTGCTCACGTTGCGCGGAACGCCGACCATCTATTTCGGCGACGAGATCGGCATGACGCAGGTACCGGTACCGCCCGACCGCGTCCGGGATCCGTTCCAAAAGAATCTGCCCGGCATCAAAATGGGCCGCGACGGCAGCCGCACCCCCATGCAATGGGACGATAGCCGCTATGCCGGCTTTTCCGAGGCCGAGCCTTGGCTGCCGCTGGCCGACGATTTTCGACAGTACAATGTCGCTAAGCAGCACAGCGATCCGACCTCGATCTATCACCTCTATCGCCGGCTCATTGCATTGCGGCGATCGCGGAGCGCCCTCCTCCGCGGCAACTATCGTCCGCTCCATGCCGACGGCGATTTGTTGTTGTTTCTTCGCGAGCAGGGTTCAGAGCGGTTATTGGTCGCGCTCAACTTCGGAACGGGCGCCGCCGTTGCGAAATTTCCCGACGAGCTTGCCGGAACGCTCCTGCTGTCGTCGCAACTCGATCGCCAGGGCGAAGATGCCCGCGGCGGCATAAAGCTACGGCCGGAAGAAGGGGTGGTTATCGAGATCGCCGGGAAAGCGCCGGGGTACTAGCAGAGAACTGAACGAGCCCAATGCATCGGTCGCGCTTTCGCGGGGGTGTTCGCAGGATGGAACTTTGCCGAATAGGCATTGCGAGCTGTGCTCCTCGCTCGGGACGGTTGCCCGAATCACTTCGCTTAAGTTAGAGAGCGGCCGGCGGAGGGAGGGAACCGACCCTTGGTGGTCGGCACGACGTCCGCGAGGCCGTTCGGCCCGACAAGATCCCGGACGGCCTCTTTCTTTTGTCCGCAGCCAGCCGGTCATTTGGCGGCGGCGCTGACCCTCACTTTCGGTCGCTCGCCCTTGATCGGCGCATGCTGTGCTTGCAGGACGGCGATCGGCAGGACCTCGAACAGTTCCGCGGCCGCCAGTCTCGGTCCGGTCACGGCCTTGCCGGCCGGCAGCACGGTGCGGATGCCGGAGAAACCTTCAGCCAACACCGATGCATTCCAAGCCTGACTCGGCGGCCATCGTCGCCCCTCTTGCGTCGCGCGGCCGAAGAACCGCCCGGTCACGACGATGACGGCGTCTCGCTCGCGCAGCCGCGCGAACGCGACGATCTCCCGGCGGTCCGGCCCGACGACTTCGAGTGGACGATAGGCACCGTTGGTGAAGAGGTCCGCAAGCTCGGACCGCAGGGCGAGGAGCGTGCGCGTCAGCGCGAGCTTGATCCGGCCGTCCGGCCAGGCGCGGGCGAGCGCGGGCCAATCCGGCGCTTCGCCGATCGATGCCAGCGCGGATTCCCGCGCCGCGAAATCGATGGGTCGCCGGTTGTCGGGATCGACCAGCGACAGATCCCAAAATTCGGTGCCCTGATAGAAATCCGGCACGCCCGGCATGGTCGCTTTCAGCGCCAGTTGTGCAAGGCTGTTGAGGGCCCCGATCAAAGCCACGCGGCGCGCGAACGCATCGAAGCCGTCGATGAAGCTGGCCGAGCCTTCGCGATCGAGAAGGTGGTCGACAAAGTCGGTAAGGCCCTTTTCGTACCGCTCGTCGGGGGCGAGCCAGTTCGTCTCTTGCTTGCCCTCACGAGCGGCTTTGATGACGAACACTTTGATCCGATCGACGAAACCGGCCTCGATGCCGGCGAGCGGCCAGGCGCCGAGCAGCGCCTGATAGATCATATATTCATGCGCCCCCGAGGGTATCCGTGATCGCCCCGCCGCAACGACAAGATCGGCGTTGAGCTCCCGCCATTGATGCACGTGTCCTGTCCACTCGTCGGCGAGCTCGGAAAGCGTGAGCAGCCGCGCACGCGCGTCCTCGCCACGTTTGGTGTCGTGGGTCGCGGTCGCGGTGAGGCCATGCGGCCACTGCGTGGCGCGCTCTTGCATGCGGCTGTGGAAATTCGCGACGGACAGCCCGCCGGCAGCCGGATTGCCGCCGACCTCATTGAGGGCCAGCAGCCGATGAAAGCGATATGAAGCGGTATCCTCCAGCGACTTTGCCATCATCGGACCGGTGAATTGCTGCACTTTGAACGCGAAGCGGCGGTCGCGTGCGATGCTGTGGCCCACGCGACCCGGCGCAACGAGATCGAGGGTCAGCGCGTCGCGCAGGAAATCGAAAATATCGACGTCCGGGCCGAACCAGTCGGCCCGCGCCTTGGCGAGCGCGCCCTCGATGATGGCGCGGTCCTCGCGGCTAGGCCCCGATGCAGTGATGTAGGTTCGGTAGATTGGGAAGTGCAGAATGAACAGCGCGAATGCGTCGCGCAGGCGCTCGGCAGTGTAGTCGCGCGTGCTGTAATGGCCGGCGGCGATGCGCACGAGTAGGCGCCTGAGCACCGTGAATTCGCTATTGAGAATGTTTGCAATCACCCGCCGCTTGGCGTCGATGAGAACGGCATCGAAGCCGCCCTCCTCGCCGCTCACGTCGCGCCAAGTCCGCGCGAGCATGGCAAGGCCGCGGCTGTCGAGCAGAAGGCGCGAGATGAGGTTGAGCCATTCGTACCCTGTGGTGCCGGCGGCGCCGGCAAAGCGCGGCAAGCGCTCCCCGTCACTCAGGATTTTTTCCGCCACGACGTAGAACGATCCGCTCTTCGAGCGCCGTTCGACCTCGACCAGCCGGTGCAGCCGCCGGAAATACTGATGCGGGTCACGCAGTCCATCGATGTGGTCGAGGCGCAGCCCATGCAGACTGCCTTCCGCGATGAGGCGACGGACGAGCGCATGAATCGCCTCGAAGGTACCGCGGTCTTCGACGGACAGCCCGGCCAGCGTGTTGATGTCGAAGAAGCGCCGATAATTGATCTCGCTCCCTGCAAGCCGCCAATGCGCGAGACGATAGTGCTGACGCTCAAGCAGATAATGGAGCGCGACGACGGCGTCCGCTCGCCCGCAGCCGGCGCGATAGGCGTGCAGACCGCGTTCGATCACGTCCTTGCCGCCGGCAATCGCCGCGAGCTCCGCCTTGAAGGTCGGCGCCAAGGAACGCGGGGGGTTGTGCGGACCGCGAGAGCGCTCCGCCCATTCCAGGAGCTTGCGGCCCGCCGGTTCCTCGCCCGCGCCCGCCTCCGCCACGACCTTCTGCACAATCTCGCCATAGCGGTTTGGCGCGATGGGCAGCCGATGCTCGAAATACCAGACGGAGAAGCTGCCCTCCGCGGCATCGTAGCGAAGCTCGATTTCGCCGCGCTCCAGCGCCTCGCCGTACGAGTTTCCGAGCACTGGAATCAGCACGCCGCCACGCGGATGGGCGGGCAGCGTCTCCCAATCGATATCGAATGAGGCGGCGCAAGGGGATTTGGGTCCCCACTCCAGGACATCAAGCCACCACGGATTATCCGCGTAATGAACGCCCATATGGTTGGGCACGAAATCGAGAATGAGCCCGATATCCGCACGATCGAGTGCAGTGGACAGCCGCCGAAACGCGTCCTCGCCACCCAATTCGGGATTGAGAGAGTTGTGGTCGACCACATCGTAGCCGTGCGGGCTGCCCGAGCGCGCCTTGAGGAAGGGTGACGCGTAGAGATGGCTGATGCCGAGCGCCTTGAGATAAGGCACCAGGGCGGCCGCTTGGTCGAAGTCGAATTGCGGCGTGAGTTGGAGCCGGTACGTTGCGAGCGGGATGAGGGGTGGCATCATCCGGCTCCCATGCTCCAAGACACCGACCAGGCCGGCAGCAGCGGGCCCGGCTCTGCGCCCCAGATCGGTCGCAGCTGCTGAGAGTTGCGGGGCCGGGCAGCGTCGCCGTCGGAGAGGTTGGCGAGCAGCCTCAAGATATCGCCGTCGCCGAGCGACCAATCGGTGATCAGGACAGCGGCCTCCAACCGCGCTGTGGCGAACCTTGCGCCGCCAAGTCGCGGCACGATCTCTCGCCGCCGAACCGCGAGCAGGTCGCGCACGAGCGCGAGCCGCTTGCTGCCGCCTGGGGTCGCGGGAGCGCCCCAATCGAGCACGGCCATTCGGAACGTTGCTTCCGCGAGCGGGTCCGGAATTGCGCGGCCGAACTCGGCGTAGGCAGCCTTGAATTCCTCGCGCCGGCCTTTGCGCACCGCGTCGGCGAGCGCCCCTTGGAAGTCGCAAAAGAAAGGAAACGGCTCGCTTGATCCCCATTCCTCGCCCATGAACAGGAGCGGCGGCATCGGTGCAAGCAGCGTGACCGCAAGCGCGGCGGTCAGCGCAGCCTCGCTCACGTGCGCCGCGAGACGGTCACCTAACGGACGGTTGCCGATCTGGTCGTGGTTCTGCAGAAAATTGACGAAAGCGAGCGGCGACAAGTTGCCCGACGCTTCTCCGCGAGTGCGATCGTGCCGGTGAGGGGACTGCTCGCCCTGATAGGCAAATCCCGAGGCCAGCACGCGCGCGAGATGCGAGCGCGGATCCGAACCGTAATCCTGATAATAGCCGCTTGCCTCGCCGGTCAGCAGCCGATGCCACGCGTGGTGATAGTCGTCGTTCCATTGCGCGCGGTATTTGCCGTGCGGCCGCTCCGTCAAGGGATCGAGCAGGCTCGCGCGATTGTCATCATTCTCCAGGACGAGGTGGATCAAACGTCCGCTGGCGGCGGCGAAATGCCCGACCGCTCGACTAAGGTCATGCAGTACCGACGGCTGCCCCGTTTCCACGAGCGCATGGACCGCGTCGAGCCGAAGGCCGTCGAAACGGTAGTGCGTGAGCCAATGCAGCGCATTTTCGATTGCAAAGGCGCGAACCTGCGGGACGCGATAATCGATGGCGTTCCCCCACGGAGTGTGGGCGCTGGCGAAGAATGCCGGCGCATAGCGGTGCAGATAATTACCCTCCGGCCCGAAATGGTTGTAGACCACATCGAGAAAGACCATGAACCCGCGGGCATGCGCCTCGTCGATCAGCATGCGCAGATCGTCCGGCCGCCCATAAGCGCTGTCCGGAGCATAGAGCAGGACGCCGTCATAGCCCCAGTTTCGCCGGCCCGCGAAGTCGGCGATCGGCATCAGTTCGATCGCGGTCAGCCCGGTCTCACGCAGGTGGTCGAGCTTGTCGATGGCCGCGCGGAACGTCCCGCCGGGCGTGAAGGTGCCGACGTGAAGCTCCATAATCGCCGCATCCTGCCAGGATCGGCCTCGCCATTCGTTTGTCCGCCACTCGAATCGATTGTGATCAACGACTTCGCTCGGCCCGAACACATCCTGCGGCTGGAAATGCGAGGCCGGATCTGGAATCTCCAGTTCTCCGTCGATGCGGTACTTGTAGAGCGTGCCGGGGCCCGCTTGCGGTATCATGACTTCGTACCAGCCGTCCGGCCCTGCCTGCATCAGATAGGGACGATCCAGCATCACCTCGACGCGTTTGGCCGCCGGAGCCCAGAGGCGGAAGGTGACCCCGCTTTCCTGCAGCTCGGCGCCGAAGCGCGCGCTGGCCGTCATGGGGAGCCCGAAAACACCAGAATGGACCGCGGCGGCGCATGTGCTTTCGAGCCGGATGGAAGCTCGCCGTCGAGCCGCGGCTCCCGCGCAGTCTGCAGGCACGGGGTCCAGCGGCCGTATCCGGCAATGGTAGGGAGCATGAACTCGATGGTCTGCGGCGCGGCGTTGAGCACGATGTAGAGCGGCGCGTCGGTTTGTTGGACCGTACCGAGGACATAGGACAGGAAACGTCCTTCCGGAAAATTCCAGTCCTGCTCCGTCATCTCGATCGCGTGCGGAGTCAACCACAACACGCCGAAGGAGCCGTCGGGGCGCCGGCCTTCGACCCAACCGCGGGCACGCAACTGCGAGAATCTGCGGCGCAGTTCAGTGAGCTCGCTTACCAGCGAGCTCATGTCGTCTTCTGCGTTGCCCAGCGCGGACCAATCCACCCATCCGATCGGATTGTCCTGACAGTAAGCATTGTTGTTGCCGCTCTGGCTGTTGCCGACTTCGTCTCCGGCGAGCATTAAGGGCACGCCCTGTGCCAACATAAGGCTCGCGAGCTGATTGCGCCGCGCCTGCCGCCTCAGCTCGAGGATGTTGGCATCGTCGGTCGGCCCTTCGACACCGAAGTTCGTGCTGTCGTTCTCATCGGAGCCGTCGCGATTTTCCTCGCCGTTTGCTTCGTTGTGCTTGCGCTCATAGCTGACCAGATCCGCGAGAGTGAAGCCGTCGTGAACCGTGACGTGATTGACGCTCGAGCGAGGCGCACGGCTGTCGTGGTCGAACAGATCAGCGGAGCCCGTCATGCGGCGCCCGAGCTCGCCGATGAGATTGCCTTCGCCGGACCAATAACGGCGCAGCGTCCGGCGGAAGCGGTCGTTCCATTCCGACCAACCGGAGGGAAAGCCGCCCACACGGTAGCCGCCGAGCCCGAGATCCCATGGTTCGGCGATCAGTTTGATCCGCGCTAGAACCGGGTCCTGGCGCACGGCCGCGAAGAAACCCACGCCCCCATCGAATCCATTGGGACCACGACCCAGCGTGCTGGCGAGATCGAAGCGAAATCCGTCGACGTGACAAACCTGCACCCAGTAACGCAGCGAATCCATCACCATCTGCAGCACGCGGGGGTGGGTGAGGTTGAGTGCGTTGCCGCAGCCCGTGAAGTCGGCGTAATAGCGCGGCTGATCCGGAAGGAGCCAATAATACGAGGGGTTATCGATGCCGCGGAAGCTCAGCGTCGGCCCGAGGTGATTGCCTTCGGCGGTATGGTTGTAGACGACGTCGAGGATGACCTCGATGCCCGCGTCATGCAATCGCGACACGGTCGATCGAAACGCGTCGACCGGCGCGTCGACGGCGTAACGCGGCTCGGGAGCGAAGAAGCCGACCGTGTTGTAGCCCCAGTAGTTGGTCAGGCCACGCTCGATCAGATGCCGGTCGTCGATAAAGGCGTGGATCGGCAGCAATTCGACCGTGGTGACGCCAAGCCGTTTGAGATGATCGACGACGGCGGGAGCCGTCAACCCGCGATAGGTACCGCGCCAGGCAGGCGGGACGTCCTCGCGAAGCTGCGTCAGGCCTTTGACATGCGCCTCGTAGATGATCGTGTCTTGCCACGGAATGGCGGGCCTGCGTTCCTCGCCCCAGGTGAAGGCTTCGTCGATGACCATGCCCTTGGGCATGCCGCGCGCATTGTCGCGCCGGTCGAATGAGAGATCGGCCCGAGCGCTGCCCGCGCGATAGCCGAAATGGGCGTCGCTCCAAACGAGACGGCCGACGAGTTGCTTGGCGTAGGGATCGATGAGGAGCTTGTGCGAATTGAAGCGCAGCCCGCGCTCCGGATGATAGGGCCCGTGAACGCGGTAGCCGTAGAGCTGGCCGGGAGCAACATCGGCGAGGTAGCCGTGCCAGACATCCTCGGTACGCTCCGGCAACGCGATGCGCTCGATCTCCCGCCGGCCATGGCTGTCGAACAGGCAAATTTCGACCTTTTCCGCGTTCGCCGAAAACAGCGCGAAATTCGTTCCGCGTCCGTCCCAGGTAGCCCCCAACGGATGCGGCGCACCGGCCGAGATCCGCACGCTACCGGTCCGGAACGAGAAAAATTGCTGCAAGGGGCGGAACAACAAGGCTGACCTCGGGGATTGCGCCTTCGTCCAACGTCCTGACCGCGCCCGCGTTCCCGATGTTGCTGCCGCCATACAACGCGGAATCGGTGTTGAGGATTTCGCGCCACATGCCTGAGAACGGAACCTTGACGCGGTAGTCGCGGTAAATCTCCGGGGTGAAGTTCACCACCACCAGGCATCGCTCCTGCGTGTGGTGCCCCTTGCGCAGCCATGCGAACACGCTGCGCTCAGCATCATGCATAACCAGCCATTCGAACCCGGCGTCCTCGCAATCGAGTTCGTGCAGCGCCGGGACCGTGCGGTAAAGCCGATTGAGATCGCGGACCAAGGACTGAACGCCGGCGTGCCGAGGGCGCTCGAGAAGATGCCAATCGAGCGAATGGTCATGGCGCCACTCGTTTTCTTGACCGAACTCGTTGCCCATGAACAAGAGCTTCTTACCGGGATGCCCGAACATGAACCCGTAATAGGCGCGCAGGTTGGCGAACCGCTGCCACTCGTCGCCCGGCATGCGGCCGAGGATCGAACGCTTGCCGTGCACGACCTCGTCATGCGAGAGCGGCAGGATAAAGTTCTCGAAGAACGCGTAGTGCAACCCGAACAGGATTTGTCCGTGATGATGCTTGCGGTAGATCGGGTCCTTGCTGATGTATTCGAGCGTATCGTGCATCCAACCCATATTCCACTTGTAGCCAAATCCGAGGCCGCCCCATTCAACCGGCCGCGAGACCATGGGCCAAGCGGTCGATTCCTCCGCTGCAGTCGTCGCATTGGGAAATCGTGAGAACAGCTCGGAATTGAAGCGGCGCAGCAGGTTGATGGCGTCGATGTTTTCGCGCCCGCCGTATTTGTTGGGAATCCAGCCGCCTTCCGGCCTGCTGTAATCGAGGTAGAGCATCGAGGCCACGGCATCGACGCGCAAGCCATCGACGCTGTAGCGATCGAGCCAGAACAATCCGCTGCCCAGCAGAAAGTTTGCGACCTCGGTGCGCCCGTAGTTGTAAATCAGCGTGTTCCAGTCGAGGTGGCGCCCTTGCTGGGGATTTTCATGCTCGTAAAGCGCGGTGCCGTCGAAGCGCGCGAGCCCGTGCGGATCGTCAGGGAAGTGTCCGGGTACCCAATCCAGAATCACAGCGAGTCCATTGCGGTGGCATTCCTCGATCAAGACCGCGAAATCGGCCGGAGTGCCGAAGCGACTGGTCGGCGCAAAAAGGCCGGTCGGCTGATAGCCCCAGGATCCGTCGAAGGGATGCTCGCTGACCGGCAGGAATTCGACATGAGTGAATCCCATATCGCGCGCGTAAGCCGGCAATTGCTGTGCCAGCTCGCGGTAATTGACCCAACGCCCGCCATGCCGCGGATCCCGCCGCCAAGATCCGAGATGCACTTCGTAGATGGATATCGGCGCGCTCAACGCGTTGACGCCGGGAGGAGAGCGCTGCGGGCGGGGGATCGTGTTCTGATCGACGACGATCGAAGCGGTCTGCGGGCGCAACTCGGCGGCGAATGCCAGCGGGTCGGATTTCAATGGCTGCAGGTGGCCGTCGGGCCCGACAATCTCGTATTTGTATTTGGTCCCGGGCTTGGCTTCGGGGACGAAGATTTCCCAGAAGCCGTTGCCACGCACGCGCATGGCATGGCGCCGGCCGTCCCAAAAATTGAAATCGCCGACGACGCTGACCCGCTTGGCCGCGGGCGCGAAGACCGCGAAGGCGACGCCTTCCACCCCGTCGAGCACCATGGGATGAGCGCCAAGCTTCTCGTAAAGATGGATGTGCGTGCCCTCCCCCAGCAGGTAGAGATCGAAATCGGACAGGATCGGGGGGAAGCGGTAAGGGTCTTCGATCTCGATTTGCCGGTCGCCGTAGCGCGCGCGCAGGCGATAATGTCGCGGGCCCTCGCCCAGGCGACCTTCGAACAGGCCAGAATCGTGGATACGGTGGAGGTCGCGCTCGTGACCCTCATCGTCGATGACCGCTACTTCCTCGGCATCGGGAAGGAAGACGCGTACCACCGATGCGCCGTTTTCCAGGTGCGGGCCGAGGTAGCGGAATGGATCGGAATGACGACCCTCGATGACCGCATAGGCTTCCGGTGTGAGCGGGCTCATTGCGCGGCATCCTCCGAACGCGAGAGGATGCGCCAGGTGCCCGCCAGCGGCACCCGCAGCCAATCCGGGCGGTGCGCGAGTTCGTATTCGATTTCGTAGAACGCCTTCTCCAATAAGAAAAAATCTAGAAGGCGGTCGGCGGCGTCGAGCGATTGCGGCCACAACCTCGCATCGGTCAAGGCCGCCCGATACGCCGTCATGAAGGCGCCCGCGGAGTGCTCGCGCCAGCCTTCGAGCGCACGGGCGAGTTTGCCGTGCTCGTCAGCCGCCGACTTGAGCGCGCGTTCGAGCGCAGCCGTCGCGGAATAGTCGATCGATCGGATCAGGCCGGCCACGTCGCGCGCCGCGGGAGCCTTGCGCCGGCGATCCTCGATGCTGCGGCGCGGCTCACCCTCGAAATCGATAATCGCCACGTCGTCCTTGACGATCAGCATCTGCCCGAGATGAAAGTCGCCGTGATGGCGGATCTTCATTGCCGTGACGTTCTCCGGCAGCAGTTCGCGCAAGCGCGCGGGCAGCGTTTCGCGGTACGCCAAAAGCGCGTCGATCAGCTGGCGATCCTGCTCCGAAAATTCCCCTCGACGGCGCGCCAGATCGTCGAACGCGCGGCGCGCACGCCGCAGCAGTTCTTCGGTCCAGGATCGCACATCCTCGGCAGCGATGGGTTCCGGGGCGAACTCAACGATGTCATCCCGGCTGGCAAGCGCGAGCTGCAACTCGGCCACGCGACGCCCCACTTGCTCGATCCGCCGCACATAGGCACCCTCCTCGTCGCTGTGTCCGGCGGCTTCGGCAGTAAGCAAGCGCTGCTCCTCAACGAAACGGTCGAGATAGGCGTTCGTCACGGTCCAGGCATCGCCCTGGTTCTGCACGAAGCGATGCACGACCGCGACCGCGCTGCGGCCGCCATCTTCCTCGATCTCCACGCTTCCGAGCAGCGGCGGCGTGTGCTGGAACGGAACTGTTTCCGTTAGAAACCGGCCGACCTCGATTTCCGGGTTGAGACCTCGCTCGAGGCGGCGAAAGAGCTTGATCACGTAGTCCGCCCCGACCAGGACGGTCGTGTTGGACTGCTCGGTATCCACGATGTGCACGTCCTGCACATCGAGCGTCCCCTCGTCCGGAAATCTCCCGGTCGGAGAAAACTCGAGGCGGCAATCGTCAGCCTCTATGCTCCGCGCAGCGCGTAAGTTTTCCAGGAGAAGCGAGACGAAGCCCGCATCTGACATCGCGTCGAGCAGGCTGCCCTCGCGCGGCCCGCGCCGCACTGCCGCCAACGCGTTCGGATTTTGTCGCTCGCGATCGAAGCGGGTCCATTTGATCGTCAGCGGCAGCAGGTAATTGGAGGTTTCGCGCCGGCCTTTCGCTTCGAGCAGAACCATGCCGAGTTCGGCCTCGGCAGCATCGAGCGGGAGCGCGCCGAGGATACGCGTCGTCGGCCAATTGCCGCGCTCAGCGTACCAACGGCGGCTGGCAAGGAACGCTGGAAGGACGTCGCGCTCGAGCACCGATTTAGAGCGGCCGCGCAGCAGCGACCTCCAGCCGTCGGTGACGACGAGCGTCTCGAATTCCGCCCAGGTGCGCGGCACCTCGATGGAGGCATCGGATTCGCGCAGCAGGAACCAGAAGAAGCCATATGGTCCGAGCGTCACAAGATAGGGATTGTCGCCGATCGGCGGAAAGTTGGTTCGCCCGAGCAGTTCGAACGGCACACGGCCGCGCCAGGGTGCAAGGTCGATCTCGGCCGCCTGCGCCGAGCGCGACAGGTTGGCGACGCAGAGTACGACTTCACTCTCGTATTGGCGCACATAGACCAGTACCGCGCGGTTTGCCGGCCGGATGAAGCTCAACGAGCCGCGGCCAAACACCTTGCTCGATTTGCGCACCGAGATCAGCCGTTTGGTCCAACTCAGCAGCGATCCCAGGCTGCGCGACTGCGCCTCGACGTTGACCGCCTCGTAACCGTAGACCGGGTCCATGATCATCGGCAGGTAGAGCCGCGCCGGGTCGCAGCGGGAGAAACCGCCATTGCGATCCGGCGTCCACTGCATCGGCGTACGTACGCCGTTGCGATCGCCGAGATATATATTGTCTCCCATCCCGATCTCATCGCCATAATAGATGATCGGCGTACCCGGGAACGACATCAGAAGCGAATTCATAAGCTCGATTTTGCGCCGATCATTATCCATCAACGATGCCAGACGCCGTCTGATCCCGAGGTTGATGCGCGCGCGAGGATCGGTCGCATACGTCGACCAGAGGTAATCGCGCTCGACATCTGTCACCATCTCGAGCGTGAGCTCGTCGTGGTTGCGCAGGAACAGCGCCCATTGGCAATTTGCAGGAATATCCGGAGTCTGGCGGAGAATATCCGTAATGGGAAACCGGTCTTCCTGGGCGATCGCCATGTAAATGCGTGGCATCAGCGGAAAATGGTAGGCCATGTGGCACTCGTCGCCGTCGCCGAAATAGGCGCTGACGTCTTCCGGCCACTGATTGGCCTCCGCGAGCAGGACTCGGCCGCGGGAATGCGAATCCAGCTCGGATCTGATGTTCTTAATGATCGCGTGGGTCTCGGGGAGATTCTCGTTGTTGGTTCCCTCGCGTTCGCACAGATAGGGAATTGCGTCCAAACGGAAGCCATCGACGCCGAGGTCGACCCAGCGACGCATGACCTGGCTCATTGCGGCGAGCACGCGCGGATTATCGTAATTAAGGTCCGGCTGATGCGAAAAGAAGCGGTGCCAGTAATACGCGCCTGCGACCGGGTCCCAGGCCCAATTCGATTTTTCGGTGTCGCTGAAGATGATGCGCGTTCCCGCATAGGCTTGATCGGTATCGTTCCAGACATACCACTTGCGCGCATCCGACCCCGGTTTGCTTCGGCGCGCGCGCAGGAACCACGGATGCTGATCTGAGGTGTGATTGATGACGAGCTCCGTGAGCACGCGCAGTTTTCGCCGCTTAGCCTCCTGCATGAAGCGCCGGAAATCGGCCATGGTGCCGAAATCGGGATTGACGGTGCGGTAATCCGAAATGTCGTAGCCATCGTCGCGGCCCGGCGAGGGATAGAACGGCAGCAGCCAGAGAGCCGTGACGCCGAGATCCTCGAGATAATCGAGCTTTCCTGTCAGTCCTGCGAAATCCCCGATGCCGTCGTTGTTGCTGTCGGCAAATGCCTTGACGTGAAGCTGGTAGATGATCGCGTCCTTGAACCACAGCTCGTCGCTATCGAGCTTCGGCTCCGCCTTGATGTCAGCGACCACGTCCACGGCAAACCTTCACGTGTAGCAGCGGAACAACAGCGCAGGATCCTGCTGCTGGTCAATGCGCAAGCGCACCCCGCCCCACTCGAGCATGTGGCGCTCACCGGTGACGAGATTCTCGATGAGTTTCACGCGCCCGCGCCCCGTTAACGGACCGATCTCGATGTCGCCGAAATGAAACCAGAACTCCCGCGGTCCCTCGCGTGTCAACGCCACGGCAACTGCCACTGCGTTGTCGCGAGTGACCGATTCCTTGACGAACCCAATCACCTCGTCGTCGTCGACCTGGGCAAAGCGCAAATTGCTGGTTTGCAGCAGAGCGGCATTCGCCCTGCGGATCCGGTTGAGCCGGCCGATGTAAGCCTTGATATTGCCGGAGCGATTCCAATCCCGCACTTTCAGCTCGTATTTCTCGGAGTTGAGGTATTCCTCGCGGCCCGGTATCGGCTCGTGCTCCAGCAATTCGAAGCCATTATAGATGCCGTAATTGCCTGATAATGTGGCGGCTAGCGCCACCCGGGCCTGGAAGATCCACGGCTCGCCGGTCTGCAGATGAAACGGAAGTATGTCAGGCGTATTAACGAAGAAATTCGGCCGGAAATATTCGCGTTCGGGATAGCGGGTAATCTCGCTCGCATAGGCCTGCAGCTCATCCTTGCTCGTGCGCCAGGTGAAGTAGGTATAGGACTGGTTGAAGCCGAGCTTGGCCAACGCCTTCATCACTTTGGGTCGGGTAAAGGCCTCGGACAAAAAGATGACCTCGGGGTCGACGGACTGGACTTCGCGAATAAGCCATTCCCAGAACGGAAACGGCTTGGTGTGCGGATTGTCGACCCGAAAGATGCGCACCCCCTGCCTGACCCAGAACAGCACTACGTCGCGCAGTGCTTTCCAAAGCCGCTCGTTGTCGGGCCCGTAGAGGTCCGGATTGACGATATCTTCGTATTTTTTTGGCGGGTTTTCCGCGTATTGGATCGAGCCGTCCGGCCGACGCCTGAACCATTCCGGATGCTGCGCCAGCCAGGGGTGGTCGGGCGAGCACTGGACCGCAAAGTCGAGCGCAACCTCCATTCCGAGGTCGGCACAGGAGCGAAGGAGGCGCCGGAAGTCGTCAAGCGTGCCGAGTTCGGGATGAACCGCGTCGTGCCCGCCCTCGACGGAGCCGATGGCATAGGGACTGCCGGGGTCGCCGGGTTGGGAACGCAGCGCGTTGTTGCGGCCCTTGCGGTTCACGCGACCGATCGGATGAATCGGCGTGAGATAAAGCACATCGAAACCCAGCGCGGCGATGTCCGATAAGCGATTGATGCAATCGTCGAACGTGCCGTGCTTGCCCGGAATCGACGTCTGGCTGCGTGGCATCATTTCGTACCAGGCGCCGGCGCGAGCGATCGGGCGGTCAGCGAGCAGCGGAAAATTGGCGCTGCGGGTGAGGTCCGACTGCTGTCCCTTGCTGGCGGCGGCCGCGAGCTCTTCAGACAAGAGCGGCGCCTGATCCTCGACAAGGTCCGCTCGGTTCGACGCCTCTCGAACCAAACGCGCCTGCTCGGGCTGTTTGGGCCTCAGGTCCGCCAAGAGATTGCGGCCTTCCTCGAGCTCGAGGCCGATGTTCATCCCGGCATCGCGCTTGGCCAGGAAATCGCGCCGCCAAGTGGCAAATGCGTCGGTCCACGCCTCGATGGCGTAGACGTACCGGCCGGGCTTGTGCGGGGTGAAGCTCGCCCTCCAGCGGTCATTGTCGTGCAGGGCCATGGGCACGCGGAACCATTTCTCGGCTCCTTCACGCCGCCACAACAGCTCGGCCGCGAGTACGGCATGGCCATCGCGAAAAATATCAGCCCAGACCTCCACCTCTTCACCGATCGTCCGCTTGACCGGAAAACGGCCGCCATCGACGAGGGGATAGACGTCCTCGATGTAGATGCGATGTCTGGAAAGGTCGCCGACGGACCGAATGCTGGCATTCGCTGTCACGGCTCTATCGTGGTTTGCTGGCGCCCCGACGGCAGAAGCCGCATTAATGGAACCGATAGCGGGCAGCTTTGGTTCCGAGGCGGGTTGAGGTCGCACCGAAAAGCATGAAATCGTGTGACGCAAACGCGCGGGTGTCAACGGAACAAACCCGGACCGTGCCGGCGGATGTCGGCCCCTTGGGGCGGCGGGGAGTCTCTTTTGCCTCCCGCGCGCCTCGGCCCCTCTCGGTATAGCTAGCGCATGGACGGCATTTTCGAACGCGCGGCTCGCTGGGGTGTGGAGACCGAATACCGCGACGGATTCGGAAACCTGCGCACCGTCGCTCCGGAGGTGCTTGCTCGCATCCTTGAGGCATTGGCTGCCGGCGGCGACGGGTCGGAGCGCATTCTCCCGCGAACCATTGTGTTGCGTAGCGGCGCCGAGCAGGTCCTGCACTTGGCCGGCTCCGAAGGGGAGCGGCTGCGCTGGGAAATCGTCTCGGAGGAAAAAATTGCCGCAGGCGAGGCCACCTCCGCGCAACTAACCCTGCCCGCCCTGCACGACGGCGTCTTCCGGTTGCGTGTCCAGATCTCGCGGCCGCAGGGCGGTCGAAGCGAGAGCGCCTGCCTCATCGTTTCTCGTGATCGCGCGTATCAGGGTGGGCAAACTGCGCCGGCGCGGATGTGGGCGCTCGCAGCGCAGCTTTACGGCGTCAGGTCGCGCCGCAATTGGGGACACGGCGACTTCACCGATCTCGTCGCGCTCGTCGATCTCGCCGCCGACCTCGGCGCCGCAGGCGTGGGGCTAAACCCGCTGCACGCGCTATTCGACGACCGGCCATGGGACGCCAGTCCCTACGCTCCGAACAGCCGCCTTTTCTTCAATCCCCTCTATATAGACTTGGAGGCGGTGCCGGAATTTCCCGGCCTGCAAGCCGCCGGCTTGGAAGATGAGGTCGCGCGCCTGCGCCGGCAGGACGTTGTCGACTATGAGGGCGTTGCAAAGACGAAGCAGCGGGCGCTCGAACTCGCGTACCAGGTGTTTCGGCGGCAAGGCACAGCAGAGCGGCATCGGGCCTTCGATCGCTTTCGCAAGACGGGAGGATCGACGCTTGTTCGCTTTGCGTGCTTCGAGTGGCTGCGCCGGACATACGGCCATCCATGGTGGGAATGGCCCAGCGACTGGCGACGAGCCGAAGATGAAAGGCTCACGGCACTTCGTCAAACCGAGGGGGAGTCGATCGGGCTGTTCGAATTCGTGCAGTGGTTGGCCCACGATCAGCTCGATTGCTCTCGCGCCAAAGCTCAAGCGCGCGGCCTGCCGCTCGGGCTCTACCTCGACATCGCCGTCGGCGTTTGCAGCGACGGCTTCGATGCTTGGTGCGACCAGGACGGTGTCTTGGCGGGCATGGCGGTTGGTGCGCCGCCGGACGCCCTCAACACCGCGGGGCAGAACTGGGGGTTGGCCGGGTTCAATCCGGCCGGGCTCGAAGAGCGTCAGTTCGAACCGTTTCGCCGCATGCTGCAGGCATCCATGCGCTACGCCGGGGCGATTCGGCTTGATCATGTGTTGGGTTTGAAACGTCTCTATCTTATCCCCCACGGCGTGCAGGCGAGCCAGGGTGCCTATGTTCACTTTCCTTTCGAGGCGATGCTGGCCGTGGCCGCACTCGCCAGCAGGGAACACAGGTGCATCGTCGTTGGCGAGGACCTCGGCACCGTACCCGAAAACTTCCGCGAAACGCTCGGGGATTGGGGCTTCTGGACCTATCAGGTCATGCTCTTCGAGCGTTCGGGCAGCGGCGCTTTTTTCCCGCCCGAAAACTATCGCGAGAATGCGCTGGTTTCATTCGGAACGCATGACGTCGCGACCTTCGCCGGGTGGCGGGATCAGCACGATTTGGCAGTCAAACGGGCGCTCGGCCTGGATGCGGGCGAAACCGGCGAGCAGCGGCATGGCGCGATCGAGGCGTTGCGCCAAGCCTTGCAGCAGCACGGCCTCCAAACCGAGGACTTTACGGCGGTGGCGCGATACCTCGCGGATACTCCATCGCGATTGTTGGTCATATCCATGGAGGACGTGCTCGGATTGAGGGACCAGGTCAATCTCCCGGGAACGACCAACGAACATCCGAATTGGCGCCGGAGATTGCCCGTGAGCTTGGAAGACTTGAAAGCGCAACCCGCTCTCGCGTCAGCCGCGGATGTCATGCGCTCGGCAGGTCGGGGCTTTTCCCCCTAGAAGAGGCGCTCGGTTCCGGGGGCGGGCCCTTCCCCGCCTCGCTCTGATCGGAGCAATGTACGTCATGTACATTCGGGGCATGTACATCATGTACATAATGTCGCCGCGGTTGTGGATATAACGAGTGCAGGTTGACGCGTAGCGGGGAGGACATGATGGGCGGCAAATACTCCGCGGAATGGTGGGAAAAAATCACAGACCTCAGCCGCGAAACCACTGCACGGCACGATCCGTCGCGTGTCGTAGACGATCTCATACAGGCAACCGCGACCGGCAAACGCTCCCGTGGCCGCAAGTCTGAGAAGCGCCGGGCGGAATTCGTCAGCCTCGAACCCGATTTTTGCTAAAGCGGCACGCCCAGAAGGCGCCGGCGGTCCCATGGCGCTGTCCGCGCGGCATCGCGGACGGCAGCGCGCGCCTTCAGCGCCAAGGCTTTCAGCAAATTTGGCCGCATACCCGACGGACGGAGGCGCTGGCTGCGCCGCGCCCGTAATTTTCTCCGGCTCGCGAGCGACTCGGTCCGACATTTTGCCACGATTGCGGGCTGCAATGGCGACACTTCGAGTGACCGGGGGGTTGGCTCATGGGAAGCGTCGATGTGTTGCGAAGGAAGGCGGAGGCGTGCTTGGAGAAGGCGCATACGATCAGCGATCGGCAACGTGCGCGGATTCTCCTTGTGCAAGCCCATAATTATCTCAAACACGCCGAAGAGACCGAGGCGCAGCAATTGAGCGCCCGGCGCGCTGCGGAATCCGAATTGGCGGTCTGACATCACCAACGATTGGGCGGGCAACAACGAAGTTCGCCGCGGCCCGATCATCGCTCCATCACTGCTCATCGATACGATTTGGCTCGCGAATTCGCGGCGATCAGTTCTGATTCGCTGCGACGGTATCGACGGTA
>DASSGH010000126.1:0-4508 GCA_035693615.1 Xanthobacteraceae bacterium | reverse complement strand
GCCGGATCGCGCGCGGGCTCGGCGAGGCCGAGATGGCGGAAGGCATGCGCGGTCAACAGCCGCCCGCGCGGGGTGCGCTGCAGATAGCCGCACTGGATCAGGAACGGCTCGATGATGTCCTCGATCGCATCGCGCGGCTCCGACAGCGCCGCGGCCATGGTCTCCACGCCGACCGGACCGCCGCCGTAATTCAGCGCGATGGTCGAGAGATAGCGCCGGTCCATGGCATCGAGGCCGGCGGCGTCGACCTCCAGCGCGCTCAGCGCGTTGTCGGCAATGGCGCGATCGATCGAGGCGGCATCCGCAGCGGAGGCAAAATCCCGCACCCGGCGCAACAGCCGGCCGGCGATGCGCGGCGTGCCGCGGGCGCGGCGCGCGATTTCGTTGGCGCCATCCGCCGTCATGCCGATCTTGAGCACGCGCGCGCCGCGGGTGACGATCCTTTCCAGCTCTTCCTCGGTATAGAAATTCAGGCGTACCGGAATCCCGAATCGGTCGCGCAGCGGATTGGTCAAAAGGCCGGCGCGCGTCGTCGCGCCGACCAGGGTGAACTTTGCCAGTTCGATCTTGACCGAGCGCGCCGCCGGTCCCTCGCCGATGATGAGATCGAGCTGAAAATCCTCCATCGCTGGATACAGCACCTCCTCGACCGTCGGGCTCAGGCGATGGATCTCGTCGATGAACAGCACGTCGCGCTCTTCGAGATTGGTCAAAAGCGCCGCGAGGTCGCCGGCCTTGGCAATGACGGGCCCGGAGGTGGCGCGGAAACCGACGCCGAGCTCGCGCGCCACGATCTGCGCCAGCGTGGTCTTGCCGAGCCCCGGAGGGCCTACGAACAGCACATGGTCGAGCGCCTCGTTGCGCTTGCGCGCGGCCTCGATGAACACCGCAAGGTTTTTGCGCGCCTGCTGCTGGCCGACGAACTCCGACAACAGTTGCGGGCGCAGCGCCGTGTCGCCGCCATCCTCGCTGCGGCGCTCCGGCGTAACGATGCGGGAGGGCGGGGTCATGTGAAAAGGATAACACGGAGCGCGTTGTGGATGAGCGGTGGTCGGGCTCCCCTCCCCCTTGCGGGGTCGAGACGAGCGAAGCTCGCTCTTAGGGGTTGGGGGTGGGGGTTTTCACGGGCAGTCCCGATGCGGCTACCCCCCTTCCCGACCCTCCCCCGCAAGGGGGGAGGGAGCAGAACAGCGCCAGCGTCCAGATCGGTGCAGAATCTCATTCGCGGATTCACTTCGCCAATTCCTTCAGCCCCAACCGAATGAGTTGCGCGGTCTCCGCATGCTCGCCGGCGCTGCGCGAGGCTGCAGCGATGGCGGCGGCCGCCTGCGGCTGGCCGTAACCGAGATTGACCAGCGCCGAGATCGCATCCGTGACCGGGCGCGGCGCGCGGTGATCGTCGAGCGCGCCGGACAGATGCACCAGCGCCGGATCGACATTGGCGAACGCCGGCGCCTTGTCCTTCAACTCGGTGACGATGCGCTCGGCGACCTTCGGGCCGACGCCCGGGGTGCGCGCGACGGTGGCCTTGTCGCGCAGCGCGATCGCGTTGGCAAGTTCCGCGGGCGGCAAGGTGCCGAGCACCGCCAGCGCGACTTTCGCGCCGACGCCCTGCACCGTCTGCAGCAAGCGAAACCATTCGCGCTCGAGGTCGCTGCGGAAGCCGAACAGTTTTATCTGGTCCTCGCGCACATAGGTTTCGATCGACAGCACCGCGGCCTCGCCGGGCGAGGGCAGCGCCTGCAGCGTGCGGCCCGAGCAATGCACCTGGTAGCCGACGCCGCCGACATCGAGGATCACATAATCCTCGCCGTAGGAGTCGATCAGGCCTTTCAGCTTGCCGATCATTGACGTGGTCCCACAGTGCGCAAGCTCCCCTCCCCCTTGCGGGGAGGGGTTGGGGGTGGGGGTGCCCCGAGCGGGGACCGCCGTTGCGGACCCCCGACCCTCCCCCGCAAGGGGGGAGGGAGCAGGCAAGCGCGATGCTCGAACTCCCCTCCCCCTTGCGGGGAGGGGTTGGGGGTGGGGGTACCACGCACACCGGCGTCCATCATACCTCGACCACCTTCAGCCGCAGCGTGGCGCTCTGGCGGTGATGCGCATGCGTGATGGCGATCGCGAGCGCGTCGGCGGCATCCGGGGATTTCGGCTCGGCCTTCGGCAGCAGGATCTTCAGCATCACCAGAATCTGGTTCTTGTCGGCATGGCCGGCGCCGACCACGGTCTTCTTCACCTGGTTCGGGGCATATTCCGAAACCGAGATCCCGAACATCGCCGGCGCCAGCATCGCGACCCCGCGCGCCTGGCCGAGTTTTAGCGTAGCGACGCCGTCCTTGTTGACAAACGTCTGCTCGACCGCGGCTTCCGCCGGCCTGAAGTCGCCGAGCACGGCGGCAAGCCCCTCATGAATCGCCAGCAGGCGGCTTGCCAGCGGCAGGCCCTCGGGCGGCTCCACCGAACCGCAACCGACGAACGCCAGCCGGTTGCCGTCGATCTCGATCACGCCCCAGCCGGTGCGGCGCAGGCCAGGATCGATGCCAAGGATGCGGAGGGGTTGGCGAATCGGCTGCGGTGTCATGGGCTAGTGATAACGCCGGAGCACCGCGGGCGAAACAGGTTCCGGGCCGTCATCACCCGCGAAAGCGGCCCGACTTGTCATGCGCGGGCTCGACCCGCGCATCGATCGAAACTGAAAAATCATTCCAGAGCGATGGGTTGCCGGGTCAAGCCCGGCAACGACGAAGCAGGCTACCCGCCCATCCTGGCGACGAGGGCGTCCGAGACCTCGAAATTGGCGTAGACGTTCTGCACGTCGTCGTGCTCGTTCAAAAGATCGATCAGCTTCAACAGTTTCTCGCCGGTCTCGTCGTCCACCGGCACGGTGTTGTGCGGTTTCCAGGTCAGCGCCGCCTTGCGGGCTTCGCCGAATTTCGCCTCCAGTGCCTTGGCGACTTCGCGAAAGGTCTCCTGCGAGGCGTAGATCTCGTGGCCATTCTCGCTCGAGGCTACGTCGTCGGCTCCGGCCTCGATCGCCGCCTCCAGCATCGCTTCGTCGGACGCCACCCTGGCGTCGTATTCGATGACGCCGGTGCGATCGAACATGAAGGCGACCGAGCCGGTTTCGCCGAGATTGCCGCCGGCCTTGGTGAAATAGGAGCGGATGTCGGACGCGGCGCGGTTGCGGTTGTCGGTCAACGCCTCGACGATCACGGCGACGCCGCCCGGACCGTAGCCCTCATAGCGAATCTCGTCGTAATTCTCGCTCTCAGTGCCGCTCGCCTTCCTGATCGCGCGCTCGATCGAGTCCTTCGACATGTTTTCCTGGCGGGCGGAAATGATCGCGGCGCGCAACCGCGCATTCATCGCGGGGTCGGGTTGGCCCATCTTGGTCGCGACGGTGATTTCCCGCGCCAGCTTCGAGAACAGTTTTGACTTCTGGGCGTCCTGCCGGCCCTTGCGGTGCATGATGTTCTTGAACTGGGAATGTCCGGCCATGCGGTCTCTCTCGGGATTTGTCCGGGATGAAATGGGGTGGAAAGGGCGGCGTTATAGGCCGCGGCCGGGACAAAATCAAAGATTTGCACCCCCGCCTCTCCGCCGGTTTGCTGCTCCGCCGTTCCGGACCGCGCGCTCGACGCCGTCAGGGGCTTCACGAAAAGGCCGACCGGCGCCGTCGGAGACTGCGCGTGGAAATCACGAAGCACTATCCCTGATTATAAACCGGTGGTGTAGAGACTAAAAACTGTCTCCAAGTTTATGACCTGGTGGTTGTCGCTACAATCGAATTAGTGAGAAAGTGCCGCGGGCTCGAAGCCGCGGCGCGGATTGAACTGGTCGTGTTTTACGCCCTGCCTCCGCGACGCCGCGCTGGCACGTTCCATGGTGCCGCCTTGACGATGACGATCCAGCGAGACAACCAGGAGAGAAAACATGGCCGATGCCGAAGCAACCTACCGAGCCGTTCAAGCCGTCAGCCCCGGCAAACTCGAACTGACGCGGAAACCGCTGGTCGACCCGCAAGCCGGCTATGTCCGCATCCGCGTCGAGGCTTGCGGCGTTTGCCATACCGATGCGACGACGGTCGAGGGCGTGTTTCCGATTGCATGGCCGCGGGTGCCCGGACATGAGGCGGTGGGCGTAATCGACATGCTCGGCGCAGGTGTCGAGGGATGGGCGGTGGGACAGCGCGTCGGCGTGGGATTTCTGGGTGGTAGCTGCGGCCGGTGTGAACCGTGCCGGGGCGGCGACCTGGTAAATTGCCGCAACCAGGAGTTCACGGGGGTGCAGCATGATGGCGGCTATGCGGAGGTGCTGATCGCCAAAGCGAGCGGGCTGATGTCGATACCGGATGACCTCGCCGCGGTGGATGCCGCGCCACTGCTGTGCGCCGGCCTCACGACATTCAGCGCGCTTCGCAACGCTCCTGCCAAGGCGGGAGACCTGGTCGCCGTATTGGGGATCGGCGGGCTCGGACATCTGGGTGTCCAATATGCACGGCACATGGGATT
>DASSGH010000125.1:0-42790 GCA_035693615.1 Xanthobacteraceae bacterium | reverse complement strand
AACTCGAAGGGCCTTCCCGTCGATCGCCGTTTAGAGCAAAGGATTGAGCATGAAGCCGGAACACGAGACGCGCCGTAAAATCATCCGCGAATGGATGTCGCTTCCGAAGGACAAGCGACAGACCGAAGAGCAGGCCAAGCCCTTTGCTAAGAAGGCGATGGAGCGAATCCCGTCCAGGGGCGATCCGTACCGGAAGATAATGAGCTGGCTGCTGCCCCGAATCGGTAGACAGTGACCCGGCGAAGGTGGTTCGTTCACACCTTTAACGCCGCTCAGGAAGAAGCAGAGCAGCGATCATTCCGCCTTGATGCTGATTGCAAAGGAAGGTCTTCCACGACCGCAATGGCCGATCGCGCCGCGACGCCATGTGGATCGAACCCGTGGACTGCGCGACCTCGATGCCGAGCTTGAGCGATTCACCGTGGGTCTTGGCAGCGCCCCACATCGCCCGATTCGCGGTCACTCGCCAGCCGGATAAGATTTACGGTAGGGACACCGCCAACTGAGGAGGCCTTTTACTTCTCTCTTATCGTACGTTTTATTTCCGTGCCGCAGCTCTCGCACACGTAAGCCACCTCAACCAGGCTATCGCTGAATTTGATTGCCTTGCGTGCCTTCGGTTCCGTCGGGCTGTATTCCTTCGTCGCCATTCGGCGACGACAGCGTGGACAGATCACAACCGGTTGTTTCGGGCGCGGACCCATGGGTGAGAATAAACACAGTCAAAGGGGCCTGTCATTCGGGTGATAGCCCGCGCTTCCCGCCCCTTTAAGGATGAAGACCCGTCATCATAAGCATCGAAACAAACGCAAACGCCGCAGCTGCAAGCGAAAAGTATGCGATTTTCGTTAAGAAATCAGAAAGTACATAGTTTCTTGTCACGATCTCCTCCTAGCGATCCATTCGATAATCATATTGTGAATGGAGCTTTGGCAGAGAATTTACGATGATACACTCACGTTTATTTTTCTCGGCTCGTTTCCGTCGATCACGCGAACGATAGATCGACGGGGTTCGGTAATGTTCAGGGCATCTCATCTGTCCAAAGCTCGAAGGCAGGCCCACCGCGACTACTGTTTGAGGTCCGCAGTCTTAGGCGGTGCCAGAACCAGGCCTGCACATGCGGCGGCTAGGTCCGAATCGGGATAGCTTTTGCCCGGCAACGTGATCATGGCTTCCGGGAATGCCGCGCGCATTTTGTAGGAGTTATCCTTTTCTGCTACGAGAGTCGCAGTTCGTGCGGCAACGTCCGGCAGTGCACGAAACTTGTCTGCGCAGACGGGGGCCAACACGGCGATGACTGCCCTTTCAGAACTCGCGCTTGCCAATTTTTCGGCCCTACTATGGCTCATGAAGCCGAAACCGTACGAGAGCAGCAACATACCCACAACCACTCCACCCGCTCCGGTCCACAGAGAGGGTTTTACGACGTCCCAATTGATTCTCATGGGCGTTTCCTTCGGTTTGAGGAAGAAATATCGTACGCGCATGGAACGAGCGGAGTCTGAGCAAAATCGCTCACTCCAGTCGGCCGCGGCGATCACCGCAACGGTCTAGACCTGTCTGCTTTCGAAATAAGGGACATGAAGAAGCTGCCGCTTGAAGAATCCAACGAAGCGCTTCTTCGTCAGTTGGGGACCCTGTTTTTATCGTTTAGAGAGCAACGATATGTTCAAAATTGCCATATGGCAGAATTTATTCCGTATCAGTTGCTTGATCCCTCGGTTTGATCTCGGGCTTGTCGTGCAAAACCACGTTCAACAAGGAATTATGGACTTCCAGTTTTCCGTTGTATTCGATAAAACCCAATTTACGGAACTTGTTCATGAAAAAGCTTACGCGTGAGCGGGTGGTGCCGATCATCTCCGCCAGCGTTTCCTGACTGAACTTTCCCACGATCGGCTCTGGCCTGCCTTCCTTGCCGAAATTTGCAAGGAGGAGGAGAAGTCGGGCGAGGCGTTTTTCGCTTGAATTAAACAACTGGTCGATCAAGTCCTCTTCAATTCGACTGTTCCGACTCAATAGATACGACATGAACAGTTCAGAAAACTCTGGCTCATTATGAATGGTCGCGATCATGGTCGCCTTCTCTAAGCGAGTAATCACGCATTGATCGACCGCCTTCGTAGTTGCGATGCGCAACGCATGGCCATTCAGACATCCTTCGCCAAAAAAGTGACCGGGCCCCAGGATTGCAACGACCGCTTCCTTGCCTTGCTCGGAAACGACGGTGAGCTTGACCTTGCCTTGCTGGATGTAAAAAACCGCGTCGGCGACCTCTCCCTGTGAAAAAACGATTTGATCCTTCCGATATTTGGAAATCGTCTTTCCCTCGCCCACCATGGCGAGAAATTCTTTGGGATCGAACGAGGCTTTAACTCTCTTCCTCACAAAGGCTCCCCTTTTTCTTCTCGCAAGGGCTGCCCTTTCCCCCGACGAAGGCAGGGCGAGGCGGGGGGATTATAGCGATTCCACTGCGCAAATGAAGCCCCGGCTTGTCCGTGCCGTCCGTGAGCGCAGTCGGAAATTGGAGAAATGGCACGCCCGGGGGGTTTTTCTTTGTGCGTCAAAGACGTGGATGACCGGGACTTAAGCGCGTTCGCGCGCGTCTTCCGACGCGCTATGCCCGGCCATGACGGGTAGCGGTAACGCGCCCTCAGGCGAGTGCACCCATCACGCCGCCTTCAGCGCCGTGAGCAGATCCTCCACCAGATCATCCGGATGCTCCAACCCGCAGGAGAGGCGCAGCAAGCCGTCGGTGATGCCGAGCTCGGTGCGCGCCGCCGGCGTGAGGCGCTGATGCGTCGTGGTCGCGGGGTGGGTGATCAGGCTCTTGGCGTCGCCGAGATTGTTGCTGATGCGGATGAGCTTGAGCGCATCCTGCACGCGGAACGCCGCGGCCTTGCCGCCCTTAACCTCGAAGGCGACCAAGGTCGAGCCGCCGTGCATCTGCGCACGCACGATGTCGGCCTGCGGATGGTCGGGCCGGCCGGGATAGATGAGGCGCGAGACCTTCGCGTGCTCGGCAAGCACCACCGCCACCGCCGCCGCGGTGTCGGTCTGCCGGCGCACGCGCACGGCGAGCGTCTCCAGCCCCTTGAGCAGCACCCAGGCGTTGAACGGGGAGAGCGACGGGCCGGTCTGTCGGATCAAGACCGCGACGTTGTCGTTGATGAATTTCTCCGAGCCGAGCACGACGCCGCCGAGGCAGCGGCCTTGCCCGTCGATGTGCTTGGTCGCGGAATAAACGACGCAGTCGGCGCCGAGCGTGAGCGGCCGCTGGTAGAGCGGCGTCGAGAACACGTTGTCGACCACCAGCGTCGCGCCGGCGGCATGGGCGATCTCGGCGATCGCCTTGATATCGAGCACCTCGAGCGCGGGATTGGTGGGCGTCTCGAGGAAGAAAGTCTTGGTGTTCGGCCGCACCGCCTTGCGCCATTGCTCGAGGTCGCGGCCATCCACCAAGGTGGAGGCAACGCCGTAGCGAGGAAGGTGCTCCTCGACCACGTAGAGGCAGGAGCCGAACACTGCCTTCGAGGAGACGATGTGATCGCCGGCTTTCACCTGGCCCATGAGCGCGGTGGTCACCGCGGCCATGCCGGTTGCGGTCGCGCGCGCCGCCTGCGCGCCTTCGAGCGCGGCCATGCGCGCTTCGAACATGCTCACGGTGGGGTTGGCGAAGCGCGAATACTGGTAACCCGGCTCTTCGTTCTTGAAGCGCTTCTCCGCGCTCACCGAGCTCTCGTAGACGTAGCCCTGGGTGAGAAACAGCGCCTCCGACGTCTCGCCGAACTGCGAGCGCAGGATGCCGGCATGCACCAGCTCGGTCTCGGGGCGGTAGCTTCGCTTGGCGGACGCGGACATCAGGCTCTCCTTTGCCCAGCAAAAAACCCGGCCGGAAAAAGCTTCCGCCGGGTCCTACGCGTCCCCGGCCTTTTAGCGAGTTGTTTTACGTGGCTGCAAGCCGGCCGGCTCAAATGACCACGGGATAACGCTCCTCTAGCGCGGGCGATGTCTTTCCGTCAAGCGGGTCTTTCGTTACATCCCCGGGTCACCCGCGGGCAGAAGCGCGTCCAAGACGCGCGTAGACGCGCTTATGACCCGCGGGTCCATCATACTTCGCAAGACGTCTTGCGAAGACGATGGATTGCCGGGTTAAACCCGGCAATGACGAAGTAACTGAACGGTCATCGGGAACTCTCTCGCCGTGTCGCTCGCCCTAGCCGCAGATCAGAAAGGCATCCTGCCCGACCACATGATCGCGACGCTCGTGCGCGAGGGCGCGATCCGCGCCGGCCGCGAGCTCGACGCCGACCAGATCCAGCCGGCGAGCCTCGACCTGCGGCTCGGCAAGATCGCTTACCGCGTGCGCGCGAGCTTTCTCCCCGGTCCCGACACGACGGTCGCGCAGCGCATGGACGAATTGAAGCTGCACGAGATCGCGCTTACCGGCGGCGCCGTGCTCGAAACCGGCTGCGTCTACATCGTGCCGCTGATCGAAAGTCTTGCGTTGCCCACCGGCATTGCCGCGGCCGCCAATCCGAAAAGCTCGACCGGACGGCTCGACGTCTTCACCCGCGTCATTGCCGACGAAACGCGGGGCTTCGACCATATCTCGGCCGGCTATCGCGGCCCGCTCTACGCCGAGATCAGCCCGCGCACGTTTCCGGTGCTGGTGCGCGAGGGCTCGCGGCTCTCGCAGATCCGATTCCGCCGCGGCGACGCGCTCCTTGACGCGCAAAGCTTGCGCGCGCTGCACGCGCAAGAGCGCCTGGTCGACGACGACAAGGCCGACGTGAGCGAAGGCATCGCCGTCGGCGTCGATCTCTCCGGGCTCGGTCCCGACGGCATGGTTGGCTATCGCGCCAAACGTCACACCGGCCTGATCGACGTCGAGCGCCGCGGGCGCTACGAGGTCGGCGATTTCTGGGAACCGATGCGCTCGCGCAAGGAGCGAAGCCTCATTCTCGATCCCGGCGAGTTTTACATCCTTGCCTCGAAAGAGGCGGTACAAGTACCGCCGGACTATGCCGCCGAGATGGTGCCGTTCGATCCGCTGGTGGGCGAGTTTCGCGTGCATTACGCCGGCTTCTTCGATCCCGGCTTCGGCTACGCCGGCGCCGGCGGGCGCGGCGCGCGCGCGGTGCTCGAGGTGCGCTCGCGCGAAGTGCCGTTCATCCTCGAGCACGGGCAGATCGTCGGGCGTCTCGTCTACGAGAAGATGCTGGCGCGGCCCAACTCGCTCTACGGCGAGCACATCGGCTCGAACTACCAGGCGCAGGGCCTGAAGCTCTCGAAGCACTTCCGCAGCTGACGCGGGGGCTTAAGCCCCACACTCGTCATGGCCGGCGAAGCCGCGTTATCACAGCTCGTCATGGCCGGGCTTGACCCGGCCATCCATCTGCTTCGCAAAAACTCTTCTTGCGAAGAAGATGGACCCGCGGGTCAAGCCCGCGGGTGACGGCGGAGCACTCGTCAATGGACCCCCGCGTCAAGCGCGGGGGTGACGGCGAAGCACCCACGCGGCATGTGCCAATAAGCGACATCGCCTCTTGCCGCGCGCCGGCATAAGATGATGCCCGTTAAAGTCGCCGAAACGAGCGACACGGCCCAAGAAAAGCGCAAGGGGAGGAGTGCCATGCAACGGCGTGCAGCGTGGGCGCTGATCATGATGCTGATCCTGGCGCTGACGGCGACTGCCGCCGCGCCGGGAGCGCGCGCCGGCGACTTTCCATCGCAGCCGCTGCGGCTGATCATCGGCTTCCCGCCGGGCTCGGCGGCCGACATCACCGCCCGCCTGGTCGGCAACCACATGAGCGAGACGCTCGGCCAGCAGATGGTGATCGAGAGCCGCACCGGCGCCGGCAGCGGCATCGCCGCGGAGTTCGTCGCGCGCGCGCCGGCGGACGGCTATACCTTGTACATCGGCACCTCATCGAACCTGACGAACGCGGCGATCAATCCCAATCTCCGCTTAGACCTCGCCAAGGATTTCGCGCCGGTCACGCCGCTCACGCTGTTGCCACTCATCCTGGCCGTGCATCCCTCGCTCGGCGTGGCGAGCGTGCAGGACTTGGTCGCCTTGGCCAAATCGAAGCCGGGCGAGCTCACCTACGCGTCGGTCGGGATCGGCACCGTGCCGCATCTCTCTAGCGAGCTGTTCGCCGTGCGCACGCAGATCAAGCTCGTGCATGTGCCCTACCAGGGAAGCCCGCCGGCAGTCACCGACCTCCTCGCCGGGCGCGTCTCGATGATGCTGGGCGTAGCCTCGACCATCCTGCCGCATGACGATTCCGGCAAGCTCAAGGCCTTGGCCGTAAGTTCAGTTAAGCGTGCGCATGTCGCGCCGAACGTGCCGACTATGGCCGAGGCCGGGCTGCCGGATTTCGAGGCCGGCGTGTGGTTCGGCCTGGTGGCGCCCGCCGGCACGCCGCGTCCGATCATCGACAAGCTCAGCGCCGCCGCCAACGACGCGCTCGCCGCCAACGACGTCGCGGCCAAGCTGCGGGCGCAGGCGTTCGAACCGATGGGCGGACCGCCCGACGAATTTGCGCAATTCATTGCGCGCGAGACCATCAAGTGGACTGCCGCCGCCGAGGCTGCCGGGCTGAGGAAATAGCAGAGCCACCCCCGTAATCGGCCTCATGCTGAGGAGCCGCGCGACAGCGCGGCGTCTCGAAGCATGAGGCCCCACCTTCGAGAGGTGGCGCCATAGCGCGTCAAGACGCGGTATCACAGGTGGTCATGGCCGGGCTTGACCCGGCCATCCATCTTCTTCGCGAAAACTTTTTTGCGAAGAATGATGGACCCGCGGGTCAAGCCCGCGGGTGACGGAGGCCGAGCGTCGCTCGGCAGCTACTGCGGCTGATAACGCCCGCCGAAGGCGGGCTGGCTCTGCCCGAGGCCGGGGAGGTCCCACACGCCGGCGCCGCCGGGATTCTTGTCGGCGCCGATATTGGCGTTGATCAGGTAAGGCTTGCGCGCCGCAAGCGCCTCGCGCAGCGCCTCGGAGAGATCGCCGGCGCGGTCAACGTTCACGCCCGCGATGCCGGCCGAGCGCGCCATGGCGGCGAAGTCGGGATTATACGGCGCGCCGGTCGAAGGGTGGCGGAAGTCGGTCGCGAGCTCGCGCCCGCCGAGATAGCCGCGCTGCAGGCCGCGGATCGAGGCGTAGGCGAAGTTGTTCCACACCACCCACACGACCGGCAGATCGTATTCGACGGCGGTGCCGAGCACGCTCGCGTGCATGAAGAAGGCGCCGTCGCCGCACACCGAGACGCACGGGCGCTCGGGCGCCGCGAACTGCGCGCCGAGCACGCCGGCAACGCCGAAGCCCATCGGGCCGAAGCCCATCGAGCCGATGAGCGAGTCCGGCCGCCGCGGACGGCAGAACTGAATGAGCCAGTTGTGGTGCACGCCGATGTCGCTCACGAGAATCGCGTCCTCCGGCAGCGCTTTGTCGATCTCGTGCGCGGCGCGCTGGGGAGGAATCGGCGAGCCGTCCTCGACGAAGCCCGGGGCGATGAACGCGTTCCATTGGCGGCGATAGCCCTCGATGGTGTCGAGCCATTTCGCGCGCGCGGCGGCCGCATCGCCGACGCCGCCGCGGGCGTCGAGCTCCGCCAGCACCTGCTGCAGGAAGGTGCGCGCGTCCGCCATCAGCCCGAGCGCGACGGGATAGTTGCGGGCGATCTCGTCGGGATCGATGTCGACGTGGATGAGCTTGGTCGGCGGGATGGTGAAGGAGTAGCCGGGGAGCCACGAGCTCGAGGTGCGGTCGTCGAAGCGCACGCCGAGCGCAAGGAGAACGTCGGCGGTGCGCGCGGCATGGTTGGCTTGATAGGGGCCGTTGCGGGCGATGAGCCCGAGCGCAAGCGGATGGTGGGAGTCGATCGCTCCCGTGCCGCTCGCCGACCAGGCGACTGGAATGCGCAGCCGCTCCGCGAGCCGCAACAGGTCGGCAGCGGCGCCGCCGTACTTGACGCCCTGGCCGACCAGAATGACCGGCCGCTCCGCCGCAAGCAGCATGTCGACCGCCTTGGCGACGCCCTCTGGATCGGCGCCGCAGCGGCACGAAATATTCGCGTTCCACTCTTCCGGCTTGGGGGTCTCCTCGGTGGCGGCTTCCTTGAAGATGTCGAAGGGAACGTCGAGCACCACCGGCCCGGGTCGACCGGTGACCATGGTCTTCCATGCCTGGCGGATGGCGAGCGGCACCATCTCGCCGCGCGTGGGCTGAAACACGCGCTTGCAATAGGCGCGCACGGTCGAGGGAAAGTCCGCTTGGTAATGGCGATAGAGCTCCTGGAAGGCACCGCGATTGAACTGCCCGGTCGGCACGTTGCCGGTCACCGCCAGGAACGGAACCGAATCGAGGTACGAGTTGGCGAGCGCGATCGGCAGATTGGCCGAGCCCGGACCGCAGGAGGTGAACGTCGCGGTGGGCTTGCCGCAGACGCGGTAGTAGACGTCGGCCATGAAGCCGGCGACGCTCTCGTGGTGGACGGAGACGGTCTTGATGTCGCCGGCGCGCTCGTAGAGCGCGTCGAGGAAGCCGATATTGCCGTGGCCGCACAGGCCGAAGACGTAGGGCACCTTCTCGCGCACGAGATAGTCGACGATCACCTGACCGCCGTTGAGGACGTTGCTGGACATCGGGGTTGGGTCTTCGCTTGCCTGCCTGTGGGCTTAATGAGGTGTAGCGTAAGTTTCGCCGGCGGGGCAATCGCCGGGGGAGGTCCGCTGCGACTCGTCATGCTGGGCATAACGCTGGGCATGACAGTCGTTTGAGTTCGTCATGGCCGGGCTTGACCCGGCCATCCATCTTCTTCGTAAAGACTTTTTGCGAAGAATGATGGACCCGCGGGTTCATAAGCGCGTCTACGCGCGTCTTCGACGCGCTTCTGCCCGCGGGTGACGTGGGCCCGGAGCGCAGACAAGTTTACGCAGTCTGCGCAAGCTTAGCTGCGTGGCGGGCATTACGCCTCGACTTGAGGACAGAGACTAGTCCGCCGTCGCCCCGGCGCGGCGAGGGCGCTCCATGTCCAGGCGCCTCGCCTCGGCGCAGCCGTCAGGCGTGCGCGAGATCCCGTTCGGCGGCGCGAGCCCTAGGCGCGCCGCCCGGCGGCGCTGATAGTCGAGCTCCTCACGGTCCGCCTCGTAGCACTCCAAGAGCTTGCGGCCGTCGAGGCCCACAGTCTCGGGGGCGCCCTCGGGCGCGATGTTGTAGAACCGGATCGGCACCACCACGCGGAACGTCGCGTCGCGCAGGTTGAAGTTGTCCGGCGCCGGGAACGGCTGCGACTGCTGCAGGAGGAGGAGCGCCACCCGGCCGAGCTCAGGGTCGACGGTGACGATGCGCGTCCCCGGAAGCACCCAGCCGGCGCGGTTCATGGTCAATTCGAATCGCACGGTGCCGATTTTGTTGCGGGTGCGGCTGTCGGGCAGGTAGCGTTTGTTGTGCTCGAGGTCCGAGCCGATCTGGTTTCTCCACTCGGTGATGGGAGAAAAATCGCTGCCCGGCCCGTCACGCGCGGCTGCAGGCTCGGCGCCGGTGGACAGCAGCGCCGCTACGGCAACGCAAATGCCGAGCAATGGCGATTTCAGCATTTTCGACCTTGAACTTAGGACAACCCGGCAGGCCTAGGAAAACCCGCGCCCCCGACCGAAGTTCCATCCACGGCCTTGGAGAGGATTCTCCCACGAGAATAGGTAGGAAATAGTGACTGATCTAGGTCAAATTGCGGAGTACGGACAGACATGCGCGGCCGGCGAGGGGGGCCCGATACGTCGGGGGTGCCGGCCCAAGGCAGCAATCGCACAAAATGTGATGCCCATCACAGCCCGGGCGGGGGCGATGTGAGATGGTCCTGATCAAGGCGAAGCGGCTGCCCCCACGACTCCCCCGTCCCCAGGGTGGTCCGAATACGCCGAATGAAGCCCCCTCCAGCCCCGCTTCGGCGGGGTTCTTTGTTTTCCGAGGCGGCGAAGCGCCCGCATCGAGGCCCCCTCTACCGCACGGAAGAAACTGGCGGCTCGACCTGGTGCTTGGGCTGAGACTGGGGCTTGTGCCCCGAATCGGTCACCGAAGCCGAGCCTGACGAATTGTCTCGCGTTCGGGGCAAATGCGCGAGTCGATTCGCCCAAGGCCGTAAATGGCGGGTTAAGCGCATCGGAGCAATTTGAGAGAGACGGAGTCCGCCAGCAAGCTGCCTGACACCGCGCCTCGACACCCACCGTGCTGGGCTGGATGCAAAATCGTGCCGCGGACTCGGTCCTACCCTCCCCCTTGTTCGGAGGGTAGCGAGCGAAGCGAGCCGGGTGGGGGTCGTAGTTAGCGGACGCGTCTCCCGCACTAACTACGACCCCCACCCCAACCCCTCCCCACAAGGGGGACGGGAGCACACCGAGTCTGCGGCACTGATTCCACTTTAACCTGCAACGCGCGGTCACTCCGGCTTGGTGCCGTGAGCGTCGACGAATTTGCTCCAGTTCGCGATCTCGCTCTCGAGCTTTGCCTTGAGCACATTGCCCGGCGCGTAGGCCGGTTCGATGTCGAGATGCGCCAACCGTTCGCGCACGTGCGGGTTCGACAGCGTCGCTGCAACCGCCTTCTCCAACTTGGTTCTGACGGCGCCGGGAACGCCGGTCGGAGCAAAGATGCCGAACCAGAAACGCAGATCGACGTCCGCGGTCTTCACGCCCACCTCGGTCAACGTCGGGACATTCGGCAGCACCGGCGAACGCTCGGTGCTCGTAACCGCGAGGCCCTTGATCTTGCCGGCGTCGATCAGGCCTTTGGCGACCTGGATCGACGCCATGTTCATGGCGACGTGCCCGGCGATGACGTCGTTCATGGCGGGTCCGCCGCCCTTATACGGGACGTGAACCGCCTGCATGCCGGTCGCCGCCTTGATCACCTCGAAGGTGAGATGCGCGACGCTGCCGATGCCGGCGGAGGCATAATTGAGTTTCTGCGGCAGCGCGCGCGAATAAGCGACGAGCTCCGCCACCGAGTTGGCGTTCACGTTGTTGGCGACGGCGAGCACCAGCGGCGACGTGGCGACGAGCGCGATGCCGTCGTATTGCTTCACCGGATCGAACGACGACGTGGCCTTCTGGTAGAGCGCCTGGCTCATGGCGATGGCGTTCTCCGCCATCAGCAGCGTGTAACCGTCCGGCTCCGCGGCCGCGACGTAATTCCACGCGATGTAGCCGCCGGCGCCCGGCTTGTTCTCGATGACGACGGACTGGCCCAGCGCCTCGCCCAGCTCTTGCGTGATCTGGCGGGTCAGCGTGTCGGTTGCGCCGCCGGGCGCAAATGCCACCACCAGCCGGATCGGCCGATCGGGATAGGAGGAGGGGCTCTGCGCCTGCGCCGAGGCGACGCCGCCGAGCAGCGCGCAAACGAAGACGCAGCAGCGAAAGAAACTACGCACGGCTCGCCCTCCGCCTCGCATCCGGCGCACCGCCGGGTGAAGTCGCATTGGATCACGCGCGCAGCGCCTCGTCGACTGCGCGCGCCGCCGCAGGAGGATCGCCGCGGCGTGTGCGCGCAAGCGCCGCGCCACGCCACGCGCTTCAAGTCTTCCGCCGGCCGGGCGGCTTTTCCCCGCCGCGCGTTGCGGTTATCTTAGAGCGTCGGGGTTTGCGAGTGCGGGCGTAGTTCAGTGGTAGAACGACAGCTTCCCAAGCTGTATGTCGAGGGTTCGATTCCCTTCGCCCGCTCCAACACCTCTCTCAGTTAGAGGTCGCCGGCCTTTTGAACCGATCAATTGATCAGGTCCCTGCGCCATGACATCCGCGAAGATGAGGGTGGGGGAAACATTCGAGGGTCCTTCGAAAACGCTGACCGATGCCCACTTCCTGCTTTTTTCCGGCCTGACGGGTGATGTGCATCCAAGTCATTACGATGCCGAATATGCAAAGCAGACCCGGTTCAAGAAGCCGATCGCTCATGGCCTGTTGCTCGCCGGAATGAATGCACTCGGTGCCTCGACGGCGCGTGACCGGTTGGACGGCTTGGTCATGGTGGAGCAGAGTTGTCGTTATCTGAAGCCAGCTGTTGTTGGCGACACGATCAAACCTCGATTCGTGCTGGAGGACATCTTCCAGGAGCGAAAGCGCACTCACTTCCGCTTCAAAGTCAGATTGCTCAACCAGCGCGAAGAGACCTTGCTCGAGGGCTATCATGTCTATCGCCTGGTGACGGGAGAGAAACGGGTCCGAAGTCCGTAAACCTGTAACCGGCGGTCCCGACTGGCCGCATCCTCAAGGGGGAAAAGCCAGCCGATCTCACGGTACAAGCGCCGCCAAGGCCACAAACGATCCTGGCGGGAGCGACCAAACGATCCCGGCTCCCGCTCGGGTGGGAGGAACAAATAATCGGGAACGGCGTTGGCTCGGTTGAGCATCCCCCATCGCCAGGCGGCATCCGATCCCGGGCAGGAAAGCCTATCCTGCAAGCGGATTCGCTTGAAAAGGAGTAACGAGATTGAACACCGACGCTAAACGAGCGCATGACCGCGCGGAAGCGATTTTCAAAAAAAAGGAACAGCAGCTGCGAGAGGGGCAGCAAGCAATGGCCGAGTACCGGGCAGCGAGTGCCGCCGCACGTGAAAAGACGGCCCGATTGCGGGCGCTGCGGCTGGCACGCGACGCAGGCTTGAACACGTCTATTCCGGCCGTCCAAAAGCAGCCGGCTTGATCGAATCCGAGTAACGATTCGCTCGCGCCGAAGCAGGTCTTTGCCGTCCGACCGAAGAAAGACGGGGATGCCCGGCAGCGCAGACACGTTTACGCAGTCTGCGCAAGCTTGACTGCGCGCCACGCATGACGGGGCGAAGAAGCGCTTCACTAAGTCGAAAGACACCGATCCCAGCGATGGACTCAGGCGCGGCTCACTCGGAGTCGTCGTATTTGCGCGCGAGGCGGCGGATGATCTGGCCCAACCTCGGCTCGTCGACCTTTTCCGCCGCTTGCGAGGCGGAGAGCCACTTGATGACCCGCTCCTGCTTTTCCGGCCAGCGTTTGCTTTGGCGCCGCACTTCGAGCGGAAACACATGCACGTCGCAGAGGACGACGTCGCCGCTCTTGAGCCGCTTTTCATAGGAGAAGGAGCCGACGGCGCGCTTGGCAACCGCGCCGCGCACCCCGGCCTCTTCGAAGGCCTCGCGCGCGGCCGAAGAGTGCGGCGATTTGCCCTTCTTGGGCCAGCCCTTCGGGATGACCCAGCGGCGGTTTTCCCGCGACGTGATGAGCATGAACTGCGGCCGGCGGGAGCCGTCCCGCAACCGGTAGGGCAAGGCGCCGTACTGGCGCCGCTTCGCGGCAGTGGCTTTACTCGAGTTACGCATCGGCATTGGCGTGGTGCAGCACGCCACGTTGGTTACGCAAACAAGGAGGCAAAATTACTCCCGTCAGGCGCGCTAGGAAAGAAGTTTATGAAGCTCACAGAAGCGGCACCGAACGGCGGCGCCGAGTCGCAAAGTCGACACAATTGCCAGGCCTCGCAAGCGCGCGCCGAGCGCCAGGAGCTCCGATCGGAAGAGGCTCGCATGTTTGCCTGCCCCGCAGGATGCCGTTGCGCAGCATCCGCCGCGATCGCAACGCGCGCAGAAGCAAGGCTTAATGGCGCGAGACGTCCGAGTAATGCCCGGCAATGGCTATTGTCGAGGGCAACAAGCCGTCCTATTTGGTAAAGCTGCGGCCGCCCACTGGGCCGGCCGGATGCGGGAAGATTGATGCCCGAGACCGCTTCTGCAACGCCGTCGCTGCTTTCGCGCCCGTTCGTGCTTCTCTCCGCGGCCGCCGCGATCCTGCTGGCCGGGACGCTGGCGCTGTGGGCCCATTACGGCACCGCGGTGTTCTACGAGATGATCGTCGCCGGGATCGCTGCCTGCTTGTGATCGAGCCGTCGGCGCAAGGCATTCCGAGATGACCGCACGCAACAGCCGCATCCTTCTGATGGCCGCCGCCTTTCTCGCGGGCTTGGCGCTTTGCTTCGGCGTCGTTCTGATCCTAGCCGGACGCCTTTCCTCACCTGTGGCGCAGCAGATCGCCGCGATCGGCGGACCCTTCAAGCTCGTCGATCAGAATGGGCAGGTGGTCACCGATCAGGATTTGAAGGGACACCCCTTCCTGGTGTTCTTCGGTTTCACCCATTGTCCCGACGTGTGTCCCACGACGTTGTTCGAGGTCTCCGAGATCTTGCGCGCGCTCGGACCCGACGCGGACCGCACCCGCGCGCTGTTTATCACCGTCGACCCCGAGCGCGACACGCCGGCCGCCATGAAGGACTATCTGTCGAGCTTTGATCCGCATATGTCCGGTCTGACTGGCGATCCTGCGCAGATCGCGGCGGTGGCGAAGGCCTACCGCGTTTACTTCAAGAAGGTCCCCCTTGACGACGGCAGCTACACTATGGACCACACGGCCATCGTCTATCTCATGGACAAGACCGGCCGCTTCGTGTCGCCCTTCAACCTCAAGCGTCCGACCGATGTCGCGGTTGCGGATCTGCGGCGTTACCTGTGACACTCGAATGGCGCAGTACCCTGATCGTCGTTCAGGACTTTCCGCTTGCATCGGGCCGCCACTGATCCGCCTTAACGCCTCGTTTATAGTCAGCGGTCCAAGGGGGCTCCTGGAGCCTAGCACTGGCCCCAAGCAGTCATAGAGGTCACGCGTGCCGGACTACGTGTTGCGAGCTTGCATCGGGGGCTTGGCCGCCGCGCTTTTGCTCAGCGCAGCGTTTTTTGCTGGGCGAGAGGCCGTGGCAGAGCCGGCGGCTCCCGCGCCCCCCGCGGGCGCCGCGCCCGCCCCGCCGCCCGTGCGCGTGCCCGGCTTCTGGGATCCGCGTCGCCGGCCGGAAAAGCCCGATCTGGCGCGCATCAGCGTGATCCGCTTCCTCACCGAGACCGACTATCCGCCGTTTAACTACGCCGCCGCGGACGGAAATCCGCAGGGCTTCAATATCGACCTAGCGCGCATGCTGTGCGAGGAGCTCAGGCTCGCCTGCACCATTCAGATGCGCCGCTTCGAAACGCTCATTCCGGCGCTCAACGGCAACCAGGGCGATGCTGCGATCGCGTCGATCGCGGCGACCGTGGACATACGCAACCGGGTCGATTTCACGGATCCGTATTACCGTACGCCGGCGCGTTTCGTGGCCCGGCGCGATTCGGCGATCGAGGATCCGCTGCCGGAGCGGCTCGAGGGAAAGAAGGTCGCGGTCGTCGCCGAGACCGCGCACGAGGCCTATCTTAAAGCTCTGTTTACCGAGGCCGAGATTCGCGCCTATCCAACCGACGAGGCGGCGCGGCTCGCATTGCGCCGCGGCGAGGCCGATCTTCTGTTCGGCGACGCAATCACGCTCGCCTTCTGGCTCAACGGGTCGGATTCGGAAAATTGCTGTGCGTTTCGCGGCGGACCCTACCTCGACAACCGCTATTTTGGTGAAGGGGTCGGAATTATCGTCAAGAAAGGCAATGACACGATGCGGATGGCGCTGAACTGGGCGCTGTTCCGCGTGTGGGAGCAGGGGCGCTTCACCGATCTGTGGCTGCGCTATTTCCCGGTCAGCCCGTTTTGATGCTCGGACCGCTACGACGGGCGACCCGACCCGAAAACCGCATTGCGCCATGAGCTTGCGCGGACGTGCCGCAACGCTCGTGCGTTTGGGGACACGGAATCGGGAAAGGGCCGAATACGTGCAATTTTAGCAAACCGCGCAACGATATCGAAGCGCGGGGATGGTTGACTTGCCGAGGTGCCCAGTCCCGGCGGAGTTGACGACATGCGAGTACTCCTTGCGCGTTTCCTGTGCGAGGAAAGTGGTGCGACAGAAGTCGGCTACGCGCTGATCGTAGCCGGCATGGCGGTCGCCATCATTACCGTCCTGTCCGGACTCGGCTCGAAGTTGAGCATGGCACTGACCACGGTGCGAGCGGCGCTCGAATGAGCTTGGTCCTCGGCCGCGGCGCGAACACGACGCAGCGGTGGAGAAGCCCCGCACCTGCAGCTGAACTCGCGAGCCGAATCCCAGCGCCGCCGCGTTTCGATTGACGCAAGGGAGTGTGGTTTTTAGTGTCCGCGGCCGGAGAGCCGCTGATGCCCACGCCTGAAGCGCAAGTTCCGGCGCTGCGCGAGATCGCCGAAAACTCGAGCGCCTGGCCGTTCCAGGAGGCGCGCAAGATCGTCGCGCGGCTCAAGAAGCATCGCAAGGACGAGGTGGTGTTCGAGACCGGCTATGGCCCTTCCGGCCTGCCGCATATCGGTACGTTCGGCGAGGTCGCGCGCACCACCATGGTGCGCCACGCCTTTCATGTGCTCACCGAGGACAAGATCAAGACGCGCCTGATCGCTTTCTCGGACGACATGGACGGGCTGCGCAAAGTGCCGGACAACGTCCCGAACCGGGAGATGATGGCGCAGCACTTGGGCAAACCGCTCTCCCGCGTGCCCGACCCGTTCTCGAACGAGTATCCTTCGTTCGGCGCCGCCAACAACGCACGGCTGCGCGCATTCCTCGATCACTTCGGCTTCGAATACGAGTTTCTATCCTCGACCGAGTGCTATGCGTCGGGCCGGTTCGACGCCACGCTGCTGCGCGTGCTCGAGCGCTTCGACACGGTCATGGAGATCATGCTGCCGTCGCTGCGGGAGGAGCGCGCGCAAACCTATTCGCCGTTCCTGCCGATCTCGCCGCGTACCGGCACCGTGCTGCAGGTCCCGATTCTGGAGCACGACGCACGGGCGGGGACGATCACGTACGAGGATCCCGATAATAACGAGCGCGTGACAACCCTCGTGACCGGAGGGCGGGCAAAGCTGCAGTGGAAGCCCGACTGGGCGATGCGTTGGGTGGCGCTCGGCGTCGATTACGAGATGGCGGGCAAAGATTTGATCGACTCAGTCAGGCTCTCCGGCGAGGTCTGCCGCGCGCTCGGCGGCACGCCCCCGGAAGGCTTCAATTACGAGCTTTTCCTCGACGAGAAGGGCCAAAAGATCTCGAAGTCCAAGGGCAACGGGCTGACCATCGAGGAGTGGCTTCGCTATGCCTCCCCGGAGTCGCTCTCGCTGTTCATGTACCGCGAGCCGAAGGCGGCAAAGCGGCTCTATTTCGACGTCATCCCGCGCCACGTCGACGAGTATCAACAGTTCCTGGAAGCCTATGAACGGCAGGACTTCAAGCAGCAGCTCTCCAATCCGGTCTGGCACATCCATTCGGGCAATCCGCCCAAGCCCGATATGCCGATCTCCTTCTCGATGTTGCTGACCTTGGTAGCATCCTCGAACGCTGAGAACGTGGAGACGCTGTGGGGCTTCATCGGGCGCTATCGTCCGGGCGTGACGCCGCAAACGCACCCGAAATTCGATGCGCTGGTGCACTACGCCATCCACTATTTCCGCGATTTCGTGCTGCCGCAGAAGCGATTCCGTGAACCGAGCGAGAGCGAGCGCGCAGCGCTGCTCGATCTGCGCGACGCGCTCTCGCAGCTTCCGGTCGACGCCAGCGCCGAGGACATTCAGCAGGTGGTGTACGAAGTCGGCCGGCGCGAGCCGTTCCTCGACAAGACCGGCAAGATCAAGACCAAGGACGGAAAGCCGGGCGTCGCGCTCGACTGGTTCAACATGCTCTACCAGGTGCTGCTCGGCCAGGAAAAAGGTCCACGCTTCGGCTCGTTCGTGGCGCTCTATGGGCTCAACAATACGATCGACATGATCGACGGCGCGTTGGCGAGATCGGCGTAGTCATCCTGCAATGGCTCCTTCCGTCCTGGCTCTCCTAGGAGCCACCATCGTTTTCACGTCGTTTCTTTCCGGCGTGTTCGGCATGGCCGGAGGCATGATCCTACTGGGCGTTCTGCTCAACTATTTTGACGTCGCCACAGCCATGATTCTGTTCTCGATCATCCAGCTGTTCGCCAACGGCTGGCGTGCGCTGCAGTGGCGCAGTTACGTACTGTGGCCGATCTTCGGTTGGTATGTGCTCGGCGCCGCCATCTCCTTCGCCGGAATGTGGACGATCGCCTTTGTGCCGGACAAGGCGATGGTCTTTCTGATGCTCGGACTGATGCCGTTCGCGATCGAGGCGCTGCCCGCCGCCGCGCGTCCGAACATCGAGTGGCGCGGCGTGCCGTTTCTCACGGGCGTGGCGACGACGGTGATCCAGATCCTCTCCGGCGTCGGCGGGATGTTTCTCGACATCTTCTTTCAGAAGAGCATGCTCGATCGCAAGACGACCAACGCCACCAAGGCAGTGACGCAGTCGTTCAGCCACGTCGTGCGCGCGCTCTATTTCGGCTCGCTCTCCGGGATCGGCGATGTACCGCTATGGGCCACGGGGCCGGCGATCCTATTAGCAATTGGCGGCACCTCGCTTGCGCCGTTCGTGGTCGAGCGCATGACCGACCACGGCTTTCGCCAATGGACGCGGGTGGTCATCTTCGCCATCAGCGTCGTTTATCTCGTCCGCGCTGGCTCCTTGATTTGGCATCGCTACTGAACAGCCTGCGGGCGGCCGAGGCGCCCGTCACATCAGCTGAACATCTCCATCTTGCCGTCAAGCGCCATGAGGCCGGTCTGCACCCCGAGCTGCGGATGACGCTCGCCGACTTGCTTGCGGAATTCCGCGAGCGCCGCCCTGTGGGTCTCGGTTTCCGCCTGAGGAGTTGCGACTTTCGCCTCGCCATAGGCGATCTTGGCGGCGCCGCAATCGCGATGGTCGATCGCGATGACCCTCTTGATGCGGTGCAGCTGGATGGTGGTGGCAAGATTGTCCCAAAATGCCTTGTGCCAATCCTTGAACGCAGGGGCGACCACGCCGATCGCCGCGCCTGCGACGACGAACTGGCTGAACTTGCCGGTCAGGTTCTGCTCGACCGTATATCGGTGCACCGGCTCCTGCATGCGAGGATCGATGCAGGCCAAAACCATCGCCTCGTAGTCCCCTTCGGCCCCGAGCGCGAGACCGGGCGCGAAGGCGAGCGTAGCGCCCCCGATTCCAACGACGCGCAGGAACTGTCGGCGATGCAATATGTCCGTATCACCGCTGGAGCACGCGCACAAAGCCCCATGCAATTTTGCCATTGTCCCTCTCTTTCGACGGCGGCACGCAAGTCGCGCTTGGCGGAATGGTATCGGTTCCAGGCACACGGGCCGACACGGTAAGCAGCAGTATCACAAGGCGTGCGCCTTGCGGCAAGCGCCGCCGGTGCGAGTTCGCGGGGGGTTGCTTACGAGCTCTCCACAGCGCCTCGCGCATCTGTCAGACGCATTCGAGCCATTGGACATCGAGCCGCCCCGAGCGCCACCCAAGAGTTGTGCAGTATCTGAGTTAGCCTCTCGCGGTCCAATGGCTTATGAGGTTAAACCAAGCAAAGGCCAATGTTCGTGGGGGGCCGCGCCGTGGCGACCATTTACAAGATCTGCGCGGAGGCGCTTTGGCGTGAGGCCAAGCAGGAGGGTGTGTTCCGCGGTGCGCCGGTCGATACGCGCGACCGCTTCATCCATTTCTCTTCGGCCACGCAGGTTCGCACGACCGCCGCCGAGTATTTTGCCGGCCTCGAGAATTTGCTGCTGATCGCGGTCGACGCGGACGCGCTCGGCGACGCGCTGAGATGGGAGGTTTCGCGCGGCGGCGAACTGTTTCCGCATCTTTACGGGCACTTGCCGCTCGCCGCGGTGCGATGGGTCAAGCCGCTGCCTCTCGGGACCGATCGACGGCACATTTTTCCGGAGCTTACGCCGTGATCGGGCTTCTCGAATCGCTGGCGCGACCATTGCTGCGCATGCTCGATGCCGAGGACGCGCATCGGCTCGCGATCAGCGTGCTGAAAATCCCGCCGTTCGTCAAGCTGGTCGCCGAGGATCCGAGGTTGGCCGTGCGGGCTTTCGGGCTCAACTTTCCCAATCCGGTCGGCATGGCCGCGGGTTTCGACAAGCATGCCGAGGTGCCCGACGCGCTGCTCAAGCTCGGTTTCGGCTTCGTCGAGGTCGGCACCGTCACGCCTTTGCCGCAGTCGGGAAACCCGCGCCCGCGCGTGTTTCGGCTCGAGCGCGACGAGGCCGTCATCAACCGGCTGGGTTTCAACAGCGAGGGTGCCGCCGCCGTGCTGCGCCGCCTCGCGGCACGCGCCGACAAAGGCGGCATTGTCGGCGTCAACATCGGCGCCAACCGGGACAGCAAGGACCGCATCGCGGACTACGTACGGCTGATCGAAAGCTTCGCGCCGGTGGCGAGCTATTTTTCGGTCAACATCTCCTCGCCCAACACTCCCGGGCTGCGTGACCTGCAGCAGGGCAAGATGTTCGACGATCTTCTAGGACGCATCGTGGATGCGCGCACCCGTGTGAGCAGAGAGGCGGGGACAACTCCTGTGTTGATCAAGATCGCGCCGGATCTTTCGCTCGGCGACCTCGACGACGTGGTCGCGGCGGCGCGCAAGCACCGACTCGACGGCATGATTGTCGGCAATACTACCGTGGCGCGACCGCAAGCGTTGCGCGATCGCGCCACGGCGCGGGAAGCTGGAGGACTGTCGGGGCGGCCGCTGTTCCCGCTGGCGACGCGGATACTGGCGGAGACTTACGTGCGGGTCGAAGGCGCGTTTGCGCTTGTCGGCGCCGGAGGCATCGACTCGGGTGAGGCGGCGCTGGCGAAAATCAGGGCTGGCGCGTGCTTGATCGAGCTCTACAGCGCACTGGTGTTCCACGGGCTGCGGCTGGTCGCGGCCATCAAATCCGAGCTGTCGGATGTGCTGCGGCGTGAGGGGCGCACGAACATGGACGAGCTTGTCGGGACGGACGCGGCAGCAATCACCGCGCAACCGTGGCCGATCTAACGAGCCGCTCGTCTCGCCGCACCTTGCGAAGTCTTGCGACGCGCTCAGCGGTTACCGGCCCTGGGCCACCCGCATGAGCCGAACGATCAACCAGATCGGCACCACCACGACCGCGCCGAGCAGCAGATAGCGCCACAGCCAACGCAGCGCGTCGAAGCCCATGTCCCAGACGTGCAGCACGAGCCGTCTCAGGCTATCGAAGATATTCCAGGGATCGAGCCCGAGCACCTGCAGGATCACGCCGATTAGGAACGAAAGCAGGATCAGCCGGAAAATGACCGATAGTGGCGGGCCGCCAAAGAACCGGCTGACGTAGTTGCTCTCCCGCTCGATCGGCATGTTCATGACAATACCCTACCACCTTGATTCGTGGCGGCGGAGGCAACGCGCCCGCGTTCGATCGTCTCCAGCATTCGCTCGAGCGTTTCTAGCCGGTCAGCGTCGGCGGGCCGCTTATCCCAGCGTAGGCGATTGATGCGGGGAAAGCGCATGGCAAGGCCCGATTTGTGTCGCGTCGAGCGCTGCAGCCCCTCGAACGCCACCTCGAGCACCAGGCCCTGCTCGGCCTCGTGCACCACTTCGCGTACCGGGCCGAACCGCTCTACCGTGTTGCGGCGGACGAACCGGTCGATCTGAAGGAGCTCCTCGTCGGTGAAACCGAAATAGGCCTTGCCCACCGGCACCAGCACCTCGCCATCCTCGCCCTGGGTCCAGACTCCAAAAGTATAGTCAGAATAATAGGACGAGCGCTTGCCGTGGCCGCGCTGGGCGTAGATCAGCACGGCGTCGACGATGAACGGATCGCGCTTCCACTTCCACCAGAGGCCTCTGGGCCGGCCGGGCACATAGGGCGCATCGCGCCGCTTGAGCATGATGCCCTCGACCGCGTCGGCATCCGTGCCTGCGCCGGCCGTGGCCGGGTTCTGCCGCGCGGCGATGAGATCGTTCCAAGTGACGAACGTGACCAGCGGCGAGAGATCGACGCGCGCATCGTCCAGGCGGGCGACGAACCGTTCGAGCCGCGCGCGCCGCTCGACGAACGGACGCTGGCGCAGGTCTTCCTCGCCGTCGACCAGGAGATCGTAGGCGCGCAGATGGGCGGGAAATTCGGCCAGCAGCTTAGGGCTCACCGTCTTGCGATTGAGCCGTTGCTGCAACACGTTGAAGCTTTGCACGCCTCCCTCGCGCATGATCAGGAGCTCGCCGTCGATTGCGCCGGCGAACCGCAACGAATTGGTCAGGTCGGGGAAGCTAGCCGAAATATCCTCGCCGGTGCGCGAGTAAAGCCGCGCAACGGACCTGCCTTCCTCGCCGGTGCCGGCAACGGCTTGGACGCGAATGCCATCCCATTTCCATTCGCCCAAAAAATTCTTGGGATCCAGCGCGCCGAGATCGCTCTCCTCGATCGCCTGGGCGAGCATCGGCGGTCGAAACGGAGCGGGGTCGCGGCTCGTCGGCTTGTCGGCGCGGCCTTCCAGCCAGGCGAACAGTTCGAGATAGGGCGGTCGCATGGCGGGCCAAATCAACTCGATCTCCTGCGGGTCCTTGTCGCCGAGCGCAGCGGCAGCGGTCTTCGCCAGACGGGCAGAGACGCCGATCCGCAACTCGCCGGTCACAACCTTGAGCAGCGCCCATCGGCCGGTCTCGTCGAGCCGGTCGAGCCAATGCGCGAGATGTCCCGGCAGATCGGCCTTGCTCAGCGAGGAGAGTGCAGTGACCACCGAAGACAACAACAGCTCGCCATCTTGCCGCGCATCGGCAGCGTTCGGTCCTCGCATCTGCGCCGCGGAATCGGAGCGCTCGGCATCGCCTGGCCCCGGCGGTCCATCGGAATGGATGCGCGCTTTCCACATCAATGCGACAGTCTCGGAGAGGTCGCCGACATAATCGTAGGACAATTCGAACAAGACCGGGTCGACCCGCTCCGCGATCAGCGCGCGCAGCATGCTCGGCTTTGCGTGCTGAAAACTTAGCCCGCCGGTAAGCGCCGCAAGCGCGTATCCGCGTTCCGGATCGGTGGTGCTGCGAAAATAATCCGTCATCAGCCGCAGTTTGTTGTTGCGGCCCGGTTCATAGGCAAGGCGATCGAGCAATTCGGCAAAGCGATTCATCACGCCTCGCCAGGATTTTCGGACAGGCCGTCGGCCTCGTCCTCATCGCCGTAGCCGACGATATCCAGCGCCCGTGCTTGCAGCCCTTGGGTCGCGCTCCAGTGCACCAGGGCCTCTTCCTGGCCGTGCGTGACCCACACCTCGGAGGCGCCCGTTGCGGCGATGGTCGCGGTAAGGCCGTCCCAGTCGGCGTGATCGGAAATCACCAGCGGCAATTCGACCAGATGCTGGCGCGCACGCGCCCGCACGCGCATCCATCCCGAGGCAAAGCAAGTCACCGGATCCGGGAAGCGCCGGGACCACAAGTCCCTCAATGTCGAGGGAGGACAGAGCGTAATAGCGCCGGCTAGTTCCGCCTTGTTCGCGTTGCGCGCGAGCTCGACCCGTCCAAGCCCGATGCCGCGGCTCTCGTAATAACGCGTGATCTTCTCCATTGCCCCATGGACGTAGATCGTCTGGTCGTATCCAGCCGCGCGGAGCATCGCGATCACGCGCTGCGCTTTGCCGAGGGCGTAGGCGCCGACGAGATGCGCACGCTCGGGAAAGAGGCCGACAGAACGCAGCAGTTTTGCAATTTCCGCTTCGGGGTTGCCGTGGCGGAAGACCGGCAGCCCGAAAGTGGCCTCGGTGATGAACGCGTCGCACCGGACCAGCTCGAATGCGGCGCAGGTCGGATCCGCGACGTTCTTGTAGTCGCCGGAGACTACCACGCGTAGCCCGTTTGCCGCGACGGCGACCTGCGCCGAGCCAAGCACGTGGCCGGCGGGATGCAACGCTACCCGTGCGGCCCCGAGCGCGACGGTCTCGCCGTAGCGGATCGCTTGTGTCGAACCGGCGAAGCTTTCGCCGTAGCGCAGGCGCATGAGATCGAGCGTCTCCTGCGTGGCAAGCACGGCGCCATGGCCGGCCCGCGCGTGGTCGCCGTGAGCGTGTGTAATGACAGCTTTTTCCACTGTCGCCGTCGGATCGATATGGAAGCCGCCGATCCTGCAGCAGATCCCGGCGGGTGTTCGTAGGAGAATGTCCTCGGGCCGCATAGCTCTGAGATATGATGCGAATGGCGCAATGACAGGTGCGCTCGGCCGAACCGGTGGCCCGGCGAGCGAGGAAGGACACGACCTGTGTGCGATGTCTTGAAGGCGGCTTCGCAGGTGAAGATGGCTTCGATCGCGAGTGCCGCGCTCGTGCTACTGAGGCCGTGCACCGGCGCGTTCGTGGAGAGGGCGCTTGCGATCAGCCCGAAACTAAACACCGCGCGCCCCGTTCCCTGGGCATGAACGTGCTCGCTTCGGCCTCGCTTCTGCCCGAACCGTTTTTGCGCTGGTTCGCCGGCCGCGGCTGGGCTGTGCGCGCACACCAGCTTGAGCTTTTTGCGAAGGCCCGCGCCGGCCGTTCCGTGCTGTTGATTGCGCCCACCGGAGCGGGCAAGACCCTGGCGGGCTTCTTGCCGAGCTTGGTGGAGCTCAGCGCGCCATCCTCGGCCGGCCCAGCGCCGCCGAGGTCGCGCCAGCTCGTCTCTACCGGTCGAGGGATCAGGCGCGAAGGCGGGCTGCACACCCTCTATATCTCTCCGCTGAAGGCGCTCGCCGTTGACATCGCGCGTAACCTCGAGCGGCCGGTTGCTGAAATGGGATTGCCCATTCGCATCGAGACGCGCAGCGGCGACACGCCCGCATCGAAGCGTCAGCGCCAGCACCGCGATCCGCCGGAGATCCTGCTCACCACGCCCGAGCAGCTCGCGCTGATCTTGGCCTCCCCCGACGCGCCCTATCTGTTCGGCTCGCTCAAGCGGGTGGTACTCGACGAGCTGCACGCGCTGGTGACATCGAAGCGGGGCGATCTGCTGTCGCTCGGGTTGGCGCGGCTGTTCGCGCTCGCGCCCGATCTCACGACCATCGGGCTATCCGCGACCGTGGCCGAGCCTGACGATCTGCGTCGCTTTCTCGTGCCGCAGCGCCCCGCAATGGCGCTCGCCGATCTCGTCGTGGCGCGGGGCGGCGCAGCTCCCGACATCATCATGCTCGACACCGCCGAACGATTGCCTTGGGCCGGTCACTCCGCCCATCACGCGCTCGACGAGATCTATCGGTTGATCAGGAGCCACAAAACCGCGCTCATCTTCGTCAACACGCGCAGCCAAGCTGAGAGCGTGTTCCAGGAGTTATGGCGTCTCAATGAGGATGCGCTTGCCATCGCACTCCATCACGGCTCCCTCGACGTGGCGCAACGCCGCAAAGTCGAGGCGGCGATGGCGCAAGGCAGGCTGCGCGCGGTTGTCGCTACCTCCTCGCTCGATCTCGGCGTGGACTGGGGCGACGTTGATCTCGTCGTCAATATCGGTGCACCCAAGGGCGCTTCCCGTCTTCTCCAGCGCATCGGCCGCGCCAATCACCGCATGGACGAGCCTTCGAAAGGCGTGTTGGTTCCGGCCAATCGCTTCGAGGTGCTCGAATGCGCCGCGGCGCTCGCGGCCATAGCCGATGACGCGCAGGACACCCCCTCGGCGCGCACCGGTGCACTCGACGTGCTTGCGCAACACCTGCTGGGCTCGGCCTGTGGCGAGCCATTCCTCAGCGACGAGTTGTACGCCGAGGTGAGGAGCGCCGCGCCCTATGCAGGGCTTGCGCGCGCCGACTTCGACGCCGTCCTCGACTTCGTCGCCACCGGCGGCTACGCGCTCAAAGCCTATGAACGCTTCGCCAAGATCAGACAAGCCCAGGATGGCCGCTGGCGCGTGGCCCATCCCATGATCGCGCAACGCTATCGCATGAATGTCGGCACCATCGTCGAGGCCGATATGCTCAAGGTGAGGCTCGTGCGCTCGCGTGCCTCGAAGATGATTCCGCGCGGCGGGCGGCTTTTGGGCGCAGTCGAGGAACATTTCATCGAGACGTTGGTGCCCGGCGATACCTTCGTTTTTGCCGGCGAGATCCTGAGATACGAGGCGCTGGTCGAAGACGAGGTCTATGTTTCGCGCGCCGCCGCGGAGGAGCCCAAGGTGCCGTCCTACGAGGGCGGAAAATTCCCCCTCTCGACCTATCTCGCCGACCGCGTACGAATGATCATCTCCGATCCAGACGAATGGCGATCGCTGCCCGATCAGGTGCGCGAATGGTTGCAGATCCAGGAGCGACGGTCTCTCATTCCGCGGTCACGCCAACTATTGGTCGAAACTTTCCCGCGCGCCGACAAGCATTATCTTATCTGCTATCCCTTCGAGGGGCGGTTGGCGCATCAAACGCTCGGCATGCTGCTCACGCGCCGCCTCGAGCGGGCCCGACTTCGTCCGCTCGGCTTTGTGGCCAACGAGTATGCGCTGGCGGCTTGGGGCCTCGGTGACGTCGCACAGGAAGTCGGCAGCGGCGAGTTATCGCTGGCGACATTGTTCGACGAGGATATGCTCGGTGATGATCTCGAAGCCTGGCTTGCCGAATCGGCGCTGATGAAGCGCACCTTCCGAACCTGCGCGATCATTGCGGGCCTAATCGAGCGCCGCTTCCCTGGCAAGGAGAAGTCGCGCCGGGAAGTGACCATCTCGACCGATCTCGTCTACGACGTGCTGCGTAGGCATCAACCCGATCACATCCTCTTGCGCGCGGCTCGCGCGGACGCCGCGACGGGTCTACTCGACATTCGCCGTTTGGGCGAGATGCTCTCGCGCATTCGCGGCCGAATCATCCATCGACCGCTCGACCGCATCTCGCCGCTCGCGCTGCCGGTGATGCTCGAAATCGGCCGCGAATCGGTTTACGGCGAAGCATCTGAAGTGCTGTTGGCGGAAGCCGAGGCGCAGCTCGTGAGAGAGGCGATGGAGTGAGAGGAGCGAGCACACAAGGAGCAGCGGTGGCCGGTCACGATGACGGCTGCGGCGGCATGGGCCGAGCAGAGGTGGAGATCGCTGGTGTAGCGCTCGTCCTCGATTGTGGCGGCGCGCTCTATTGGCCCGATGCAGGGCTACTCGCGATCTCCGACCTGCATCTGGAGAAAGGTTCGAGCTTCGCGGCGCGCGGCGTGCTGCTGCCCCCTTACGACACCGCAACCACCTTGGCGCGGCTTGCCGCCATCATTGCTCGCTACGCGCCGCAGACGGTGGTCGCGCTGGGCGACAGCTTTCACGACGGGGAGGGCGCCGCTCGCATGTTGGCGCCCGAGCGCGACACGCTTCGGGCGCTCCAGCGCGGCCGCGAATGGATCTGGATCGCCGGCAACCACGATCCCGATCCGGCGATCGGGATGGGCGGCAGTTTCGCCGCCGTGCTTGCCCTCGGCGCGCTGAGCTTCCGGCACCAGCATAGCGGTGCCGCGGGCGAAATCGCCGGCCACCTGCACCCCGTTGCGCGGGTGAGCGGGCGAGGCTGCAGCATCACTCGACGCTGCTTCGCGAGTGACGGCATGCGCTTGCTCATGCCCGCGTTTGGCGCCTTTGCCGGCGGGTTGAACGTGGCAGAGCGTGCCTTCGCCGATGTCTTCGATACCTTCGCTTTCACGGCGTACGTGCTCGGGGAGGGGCGGATCTATGCTCTGCCCGCCGCACGATGTGTCGGGGAGTGAGCCCTCACTCCGCTCGGTGTTGCACCTCGACTGCAGCGTCTCGATCGGCTTCGCGCCAGCCAAGCCGAAAGTCATGAGATGGGCCTCGGAGAATCTTGCGTGATCCGCCCTAATCCCGCCGAAAGACGACGGATGCGAACCAGCCGGTGGCGATTGCCATCATCGCGGTAGCGAGCCCGTAGAGCACGCCGTGCTCGCGCGCGGCAGCAGTGACAACCTGCTCGAAACCGGATTTGTAGACCTCGAACGGAGCAGGCGTGCGTGCGATCTGCGCGCCATCGGCGAACAGCCGGACGTCAACCTCATACGTACCGACCGGCACCTCGGCGGGCAACGGTATGGAAGCGCGGAACAAACCCGGCGCAAGGAACGTCACCCCGTTCGAAGCTTCGCGGTAGAGTCCCTGCTCGGTCTTGATTTTGATGAAGGCGAGACGGAAGGGATCATCGCTGGCGGCATCGGCGATGTTGATGCTAGCGCGCTGGAGCAATGGAATGTTGTCGAGGCCGAGCTGCAGGCGGCGCAGCGTTTCGGTGTTTGTGATGGCGTCGAGGGGCCGGTTTGAGAGCACGGCGAGATAGGCCGGCGCATTCTCCAGGACGCGCGAATCGGCGTTCACCCAGAAGCCGAGTATCCGCTCCTTGCGAAAGGTCACCATGGTTTGTCGCGGCCCGGTAACCGTGACGATGATGTCATACCCAGCGCGCCGGGGGCGCGACGCTGCATCCTGCTCGATTCCACCGAACAGCACGAGTTCTTCGCCGACGAAATTCGACGTTATCATCACGCGATGATTGGAAAGCGAGGCGACCAGCCGCTCCCCTGCGGTAGGTGCCGCTGATGCGATGAGCGCACCAAAACCGGCCGCGAAAGCAGCTAAAGAAATGCGCCTCATATGTCGCCGTCCATCGCGCGGACGGAATAGAGGGTCTCGGGCGGCAGGACCAGATTGACGGCAAAACGAATTCCGACCGCGAGCACGAGCAGGCCGAGCAGCAGGCGCAGCCGCTCGCCGCTCATCTTCTGTCCGGCGCGCGCGCCGAACTGCGCCCCGATCACTCCGCCAATCATTAGAAACAGAGCGAGCAGCGCGTCGACAAGGTGGTTGACGGCTGCGTGCATGACCGTGGCGGAAGCCATGGTCACCAGGGTGAGGACCATCGACGTGCCGATGACCGTCGCGGTGGGCACCCGCAGCACGTAGATCAACATCGGCACCAGCAGAAAGCCGCCGCCGATGCCCATAACCGCCCCGACAAAACCGATGATGAAGCCGATCCCCCAGACCGGGATCGCGGAGACATAGATGCGCGAGCGCTTGAAACGCAGCTTGAGCGGCAATCCATGGATCCAGGTGTGGCTGCCGGGCCTGCGCAGCTCGACCGGCTTACCTTGCCGCGCGCGGAAGATGGCGCGCACGCTCTCGGTCACCATCAATGCGCCGACAATGCCAAGGAGAAGGACGTAGGAAAGACCGATGGTGATATCGAGTTGACCGATCGCGCGCAGCGTCGTGAACAGCCAAACCCCGAAGGCGGTGCCGACGATGCCGCCGGCGAGCAGCATGAAGGCGAGCGCGAGATCGATGGCCTTGCGATGCCAATAGCTGATCGCGCCGGACATGGATGACGCGGCAATGTGACCGGTCACGCTCGCCACGGCAACCGCCGGCGAGATGCCGAGGAAAATCAGCAGCGGAGTCATGAGAAATCCGCCGCCGATGCCGAACATTCCGGAGATGAAGCCGACCGCGAGCCCCATAGCCAGGATGACGAAGACGTTGACCGGCAGGTCTGCGATCGGGAGATAGATCTGCAAGGCGTGCGGTCCTTGGCTCGAGGCTCTCTGCCGCAGGACAGCTCGTAGCTGGCGCCTGCGAAAAGCTGGCGAGTCTCGACCGTATCGCGGCGCCAGCCGCAAACGGCCGTCTAACGAATCGCGGCAACGATCGGTAGGAGCCGATGTCCGCTAATCGTGGCGAGAGGGCATCGCCGGCACGACGCCCGCGAAATGAGCTCAGGACTGAGCGGACACGCGAGCCATTCTACCGATGTTCGCCGCGCACACCACGCCCTGACACTTTCTTATTGCGCAGGACGAGGCATGGCAAGGTCGAGGTTGGTGCCAACCGCGGAGGGCACAGGCCTGACAGACGCGGCTGATGCCGCAGTCGCGGCCACGTTGCCGCTCGAGAACGGAACCTTTCCGGTCACGTCCAAGTCGGGCGTCGATCCAAGATGCAAGAAATCGGCCGTCGATGCGGCGAGAGCAGGATTGTCGCCGCTGGCCAGTTCCGAAACGGTGCTGGGCACGAGATCGGGGCCGACGTTGCTAGGAGTCACTAGGGCCGTTTCAGCGGAAGGGCTGACCATGATTCTCGCGATCTGCAGTAACCCAAGCACGATGACAATGGCGGCGGTTGCGCCAATCAAAACTTGCAGCCTTGCGATGCCACCGGCTGCTACGAGAACAGCAGCTTGTGTGGCTGCGGAGGCATCGTGGGCCGTTGCGACATCTCCGTTCCCCGCCTGTGCAGCACGTCGCGCTGCGGCGATCAGATCCGACCTGCCGCCCGGATCCGGCATAACTGACAACTTGGCACCGCCAATCCTGGAGTCGGACGCCAGCACCTGGTCCGCGTCGCCGAGCGAGATGTCGGACCGTGCGGCATCGCGCGCGACCTGACGGGTCCGCGAGCTTACTCCGATAACTTGCCACGGAACGTCGGATGTCATTCCCGCATCATATTCGCCCACGTGCAGCGGGGCGCCGGACGGACCTCGTCTGGGCCGGCCCTCGTTGGCAGGTAGTGGTAGGCTGTAGCTTAAAACCCTCGGGCAGTGTTTGTCGTTCGGGTAAACAGACAGTTAAGGTTTGCGCCGCGTGGACGCTTGCAGGCTCACATGCTCGGCGCGCCGCCCGCCCTTCACCGCAGTATCGTCAGACCGGCCGTCACCACTGCCAGGATAATGAGCGTCGTGCCGGTCACCGTTGCGACGTGACGCCATCAAAGCTACGGCTATGCCCCCTCGCTGCCGTCCATCGGCGCCCTTGCGAACTGCACTAAAAATCGCTCCTTCATTCGACTGTGCGGTTGTGAAAAACTGGCGATCTCTTGTCAGCGCTCGTCGCTTTTCCCTCATGCGGCGTCGCCCCAAAGGCTGGGCGATCAACGGGGTTCATCATGAACGTTCTCAACCTCCCGCGTCCCGGCTGGATGACCGAGGACCTGGTGCTGCTCGAGGAGCAGGCACGGCGCTTCATTGCGACCGAGTATGTGCCGCACCTGGAGAGCTGGAACGAGCAGGGCATGTACGACCGCGAGGTCTGGACGAAAGCCGGCGCGGCCGGACTCCTCTGCCCGGCGATGCCTGAAGAGTACGGCGGCGCCGGTGGCAGCTTTGCGCACGAAGCGGTGATCGGTCGGGAATTGAGCCTCGCAGGTTTCGATTCCTTCGGCGCGCCGCTGCATTCCGGTATCGTCGCGCCTTACATCCTCCACTACGGCACCGACGAGCAAAAGCGCCGTTGGTTGCCAAGGCTCGTTACTGGCGAGCTCATCGGGGCTATCGCCATGAGCGAGCCCGGGACCGGCTCCGATCTGCAAGGCGTGCGCACTACGGCGAAGAAATCGGGGAATGGCTATCTGCTCAACGGTTCGAAGACTTTCATCACCAATGGCCAGCACGCCAACCTGATTATCGTTGTGGCCAAGACCGATCCCAGTGCAGGTGCGAAGGGGGTATCGCTGATGGTGATCGAAACGGAGGATGCGCCCGGCTTTCGGCGCGGGCGCAAGCTCAAGAAGCTCGGGCTCGACTCCGCCGACACCTCCGAATTGTTCTTCGAGGACGTGAAGTTGCCGGCGGAGAATTTGCTCGGCAAGGATGAAGGGCAGGGATTCGCACAGCTCATGACCGATCTCCCGCGCGAGCGCCTCATCGTTGCGGTGCACGCGCAGGCGATGATTGAGCGAGCGCTGGCTCTGACGCTCGACTACGTCAAGCAGCGTCAGGCATTCGGCAAGAAGATCATCGAGTTCCAAAACACCCAGTTCGTACTCGCAGAATGCAAATCGGAGGCCACCATCGCACGGGTGTTTCACGATCACTGTATCGAGCGTTACCTCGGCGGCACGCTCGATACAGTCACGGCTTCGATGGCAAAGTATTGGCTTACCGACTTGCAAGGAAAGATCATCGACCGTTGCCTGCAGTGCTTCGGCGGCTATGGCTATATGGAGGAATTTCCCATCTCACGGATGTATCGTGACGCGCGAGTATCACGTATCTACGCAGGCACCAATGAGATCATGAAACTTCTGATCGCAAGAAGCCTGTAACGACCGGAGCCGGGCGATATGCCGTCGCAGCGCCTGGCACGGCGGCTCCAAGCGAACGAGCGGGGAGAAGGAGATGCCGAAGATCGAGATTGCCCGGATTCCGGCGCAACCGATTGCGTCCTATCCGAAAGAATTCGCCCCGGTCATTTCCGGGCGCGAAAAGCAAAAGATCGGTGATGCGGTGGGCTTGACGCAATTCGGCGTCAATATCACGCGCATCAAACCGGGGTCGGCCTCCGCGCTGCGGCACTGGCACGAACAGGAGGACGAGTTCATCTATCTGCTCGAGGGCGAGTTGGTCCTGCAGGAGGATGCGGGGGAGACGGTACTTAAGGCGGGTGATGCCGCGGGCTTCAGGGCCGGCAGCGGCGTCGGGCATTGCCTCGTCAATCGCTCCAGGCACGATGCGGTTTATCTTGAGGTTGGCACCCGTGCCGAAAGCGAGAGGGTGCATTACCCCGACGTCGATTTCATGATGGAGCGCGACAGCGTCGGTCGACGCTATTTCCGCAAGTCGGGTGAGCCAATCCGCGATTGAGCCACGCAGGGGAAAACGACAGTGCCAAAGATAGATGTTGCCAAAGCAACGGTGCGCACCAAGGGCCGCTATCCCGACCCGTGGGGGGCGATCACCGAAGGCCGCGAGAAGGCCGCACTTGGCGATGTCGTGGGGCTTACGCAGTTCGGGGTCAATCTCACGCGACTAAAGCCGGGCGCCGCCTCGGCGCTGCGTCACTGGCACGAGGCCGAGGACGAGTTCGTATACGTGCTCGAAGGCGAGATCCTGCTGATCGAGGATGGCGGCACGACTGTGTTGAAACCAGGCGACGCTGCGGGCTTCAAAGCAGGCGTCGCAAATGGTCACCATCTCGTCAATAAGTCGAAACGGGATGCGGTCTACCTCGAGGTCGGCACGCGGGCCAAGCGTGAGCGCGCGCACTATCCGGACGTCGACCTGGTTTACGACAAGGACGAAAGCGGCTTTCGGTTTTCACGCCGATCGGGCGAGCCTTACCCGAAGACGGATGGATAAGACGATCCTCAGAGCTTGCCGATCTTTGTATCGGGAGGCGCGTCCCCAATTGCCCTCTCTTGCAACCGCCGTGTAAGGTCGCGGCCCTTTTCTCTCGGACCACTCCATGGCTCGCGACCAAGTCGACATGGCACCGATCGAAACGCGCGAGGATCTCGTCGCGTGGTTCGAGGCAGGCAGCAAACCCAGGTCGCGCTTTCGCATCGGCACCGAGCACGAGAAGTTCGCGTTTACGGTCGAGGGCTACAACCCCGTTCCCTACGAGGGACGCCGCGGCATCCGTGCGTTGCTCGAGGGCATGCAACATCTGCTCGGTTGGGAGCCAATCGTCGAGGCGGGAAACATCATCGGTCTTTTTGACGTGACCGGTGGCGGCGCGATCTCGCTCGAGCCAGGCGGGCAGTTTGAGCTTTCGGGCGCACCGGTCGAGACCGTGCATCAGACCTGCTCGGAGCTCATGGCGCATCTCGCGCAAGTGAAGGAGGTCGCGCGTCCGCTCGGGATCGGCTTTCTCGGCCTCGGCATGATCCCGACCTGGAGCCGGGCGCAGATTCCAATGATGCCCAAAGGGCGTTACCGCATCATGACGGCTTACATGCCGAAGGTGGGGAAACTCGGCCTCGACATGATGTACCGCACCTGCACCGTGCAGACGAACATCGACTATTCCTCTGAAGCGGACATGGTGAAGAAGCTGCGGGTCTCGCTGGCGCTGCAGCCGGTTGCAACGGCGATGTTCGCCAATTCACCCTTCACCGAGGGCAAGCCCAACGGCTTTCTTTCATTCCGGTCCGAGATCTGGCGCGATACCGACCCCGACCGCTCCGGGATGCTGCCCTGGGCATTCGAGCCCGGCATGGGGTTCGAGCGTTACGTCGATTACGCCCTGAGCGTGCCGATGTACTTCGTCAAGCGCGGCGAGCGTTATATTGACGTCGCCGGCCAATCATTCCGCGATCTCATGGCGGGAAGACTTGAGGGCCTTCCAGGCGAGCACGCCACCATCTCCGACTGGGCCAACCACGTCTCCACGATTTTTCCGGAGGTGCGCCTCAAGCGTTATCTGGAAATGCGCGGCGCAGACGGCGGCCCATGGCGCCGCTTGCCGGCACTTCCCGCCTACTGGGTCGGGATTCTCTACGATGATGATTCGCTGCAAGCTGCTTGGGATCTGGTGAAGGACTGGACTGCCGCCGAGCGCCAGAAACTTCGCGATGAGGTGCCGAGGCGGGGGTTCGCCGCCATGATCGCTGGTCAGAGCGTGCTGCAACTGGCGAAGACAACGATCGCGTTGGCGGAGAACGGACTTGCGCGGCGTCGGCAGCTCGACGCCCGCGGCCAGGACGAGAGGCGCTATCTACGGCCGATCGAGGACTACGTATCGCGCGGCATCACGCCGGCGGACGAGCTCTTGGCGAAATTTCATGGGTCCTGGGAGGGCAGCGTCGAGCCCGTGTTCAAGGAATACGCATATTGATGTACCGAGCCATTGTTGTTTTTCCTCTTCGCAGGCTCAACACCCGGACACACTGCAGGACAGGGACAGCATCACTCTGCGGCTGGTGGATGATGGGAGATGATTTCCTCCGCTTCAGGATTGAGGGGTTTAACCTCTCGCGTCGGCGCGCTCAGCGGCTCGTGCACCATGCGCGTGTGCAATAAATCGAGGCCTGCGGAGATTCCCTCGGCCTGCTGCAACGCGAGCCGCTCGAGATCGCGCCGGCGGACGAATGCCTCGACAGCGCCGGCGCGCTCGGGATCAAACCCCAGGCCTTCCAACGTATTGCGTCCGAACACGAGCGCCGACTCATAGGTTTCGCGCAGTTCGAAATCGACGCCTTTAGCGATGAGTTGCAAGGTGTGCCGGCGATCGAAAGAGCGCACGTAAACCTTCGCGGCGGGAAATTCGGCGTGAACGAGGTCGACAATGCGGCTTGCGGCCTCCGGGTTGTCGGTGCACACCGCGATCAGCCTCGCCTCGCTCGCGCCCGCCGCGCGCAACACGTCGAGCCGGGTGCCGTCACCGTAATAGACCTTGAAGCCGAAGCGGGCGACGCTCTCCAGCATCTCCGGATCGTTGTCGATGGCAGTGACGTCGATACCTTCGGCAAGCAGGCACTGGGAGACGATTTGGCCGAAGCGCCCAAAACCGATAACTAGCACCGACCCGCTCGCGTCGGAGAAATCGTCAGGCTCGCGAACCTCGGGCCCCGAGAACCGGCGCACGAGTTCATTCGTAAGCGAGGCAACGAACGGTCCAAAAAGCATGGTCATCGCGGCGATAGCGGTGATGAGGCTGGCTTGTCGACTATCGAGCACGTCGAGCGAAGCGCCGAGTGGAATGAGCACGAACGCAAACTCGCCGGCGCCCGTGAGCACCGAGCCCGCGCGCAGCGCATCCCCCCGACGCACGCAGGTGGCGCCGAACAATAGCCAGACGATCGCCGCCTTGAGCACCGTGATCAATACGGCCGCGGCGAGGATCAGCCAAAGATTGGCGCGCACCATGGCGAGGTCGATACTCATGCCGATTCCCATGAAGAACAGGGCCAGCAAAAGGCCACGGAATGGTTCTATGTCGGCTTCGAGTTCGTGCCGGTAATTGGATTCCGCGAGAAGCAGGCCGGCAAGAAAAGCGCCGAGCGCCATGGACGCCCCGGCCTTCTGCATGATGAGAGCCGCGCCAAGCACGACGAGCAGCGCGGCCGCCGTCATCACCTCGCGCGAGCCGGTCTGCGCCAGCAGCCGGAATAACGGATTGAGCAAGTAACGTCCCGCGAGAACGATTAAAGCGATGCCGCCGGCAATGAACGCGACGGCGCGCAACCCATCCCCGAGTTGCGTATGCGGGCCTTCCGGCGCGAGCAGCGGCAGCAGCGCCAGCAGAGGCACGACCGCCATATCCTGGAACAACAGGATCGCGAAGGCACGCTGCCCATAGTCCTGCTGGAGTTGACCGCGTTCCTCCAGGATTTGCAGCGCGATCGCCGTCGCCGACATCGCCAATGCCAGCCCGGCGAGCAGGGCCCCGCGCCAGTCGACGAGACCGCTGGCATAGGCGAGCGCGCCGATGGCAAAGCCGGTGAACGCCAACTGAGCTGCGCCGAGGCCAAAGATGGCGCCCCGCATCGCCACGAGGCGGCCGAATTCGAGCTCGAGCCCGATCAAGAAGAGGAGCATCACGACCCCAAGTTCGGAGATCGGGATGATGCTCTCGGGCGTGCCAAACGCCGCGAGCCCGTGCGGTCCGATGATAATGCCGGCAATGAGATAAGCGACAATGGCGGAGAGACCGAGCCGGCGCGCGATGGGGACGCTCAGCACGGCAGCGCCCAACAGGACGAGCCCAAAATTCAAAAAACCAAATTCGCCATATTGCATGACCGGATCCTGCATGGAGGAAGGCGGAGGCGGCGTGGCGCACCCGGCACTCGCCTGCGCCCGCGCGGTTCTCTAACATGGATCGGATAGCCGGGCGGCGCGAGCGGGACGCGGAATGAGGCGGGATTGGTTCGGGCTCGGTTTTGCCGGGGTAATCGCTGTTGTGATCTTGGGCGCATCCGCCCGTGCCCAGGTCGGGTTCGACCGGGCGGGTGGCGATTATGCCAGCTTCCCCATGCGATTGGGCGATCCGGCCCAATGCGCCGCCCGGTGCGAGCGGGAGGCCCGCTGCCGGGCCTGGGCCTTTTCATATCCTGCAACCGAGGGTGCCAATGCCATTTGTTGGCTCAAATCCAAGGTCATGCCACGCTTCGAGGCGGCGTGCTGCGCCTCGGGTGTGCGCGGGACCGGCGTGATCGAGCCCAAGAGCGGAGCGATCGAGTTCGGTGTCGACCGCTACGGCGGCGACTACCGCCACTTCGAAGTTCCAGCCGACTCGAGTGGCAAGAGCTGCGAAGCCGCCTGTGAAGCGGACGACGCGTGCCGCGCCTGGACCTATGTGCGGCCGGGCTATGTCGGTCCTTCCGCGGTTTGCTATCTGAAGAACCGCATCACCCGGCCGGCACGCAAGCCGTGCTGCATTTCCGGGGTGGTGCGGTAGGTGGGCGCGGCAATCCGGGCGAGCGGCGAGTGTTGGAGGCATCTATGATGAAACCTATCCTGTTCGTTTCGGCGTTCGCGTTGCTGACGAGCGCCGCCGTCGCGCACCATGGCTGGGGCAGTTACGGCGCCCATAACCCGATCACCGTCGCCGGTCCGATCGCGACCTCGAAATTCGAGAATCCGCACGCCACGATCACGGTTCAGGCAAGCGACAAGATCTGGACGGTGACGCTCGCGCCCACATCGCGCATGAACAGCCGCGGAGCCACAGAAAAAGTCGTCGCCATCGGGCAGAACGTGTCGGCCTATGGATACCCGTCGACGGTCCAAAAGGATGAGATGCGGGCTGAACGGATCACGGTCGACGGCAAAACCTACGAGATGCGGTGATGACCGAGGTGGCGCCGGCGCTCTTCGTTGCGCTCGAGCAGTCGGGCTTCGCCGCGAGCATTCGCCAGTCCACCTGGCTCTATCCCGCAGCGAATATCGGGCACATCGTCTCGCTTACCTTTTTTGCCGGCGCGATTGCGGTGATGGACGTGCGCCTGCTTGGAGGTTTGGCCGCGACCGCGCCTGCGCGCCTGCGCGCCTGCGCGCCTGCTCGCGCGAGCGCGCAGCTTTGCCCTCGCCGCGCTCGCGGGCATGGCTATGACCGGCGCTGTGCTGTTCTCTGCCGAGGCGAGCCATCTCGCCGTTAATCGGGCATTCCAGCTCAAGGTTGTTCTGGTCGCCGCAGGCCTCGCCAATATCGCCATCTATGAGTTTTGGGCGAGACGTGCGGTCGATCGCCTTCAACCGGGCGCCCCGATGCCGCCCGGCGCCAAAATCGCCGGAGCGTGCTCGCTCGGGGTCTGGGTGGCCGTCGCCGCCTGCGGGCGGAGCATCGCCTATTTCTAGATCCCTCGGGGTCGGAGATCCGGCCTATCCCGTCCCGCCGACGGTGATGCGATCCATGCGCAGGGTAGGTTGGCCGACGCCGACGGGCACGGCTTGGCCATTCTTGCCGCAGGTGCCGATGCCGGGGTCGAGCTCGAAATCGTTGCCGATCATGCCAATGCGGTTAAGGTCGGTTGGGCCGTTGCCAATCAGCATGGCGCCCTTGAGCGGCGGCCCCAGCTTTCCGTTCTCGATCTTGTAAGCCTCGGTGACCTGGAACACGTATTTGCCCGAGGTAATGTCGACCTGACCCCCGCCGAAATTGACGGCGTGGATGCCGTTCTTGACCGAGGCCATGATCTCGGCGGGCAGGTGACCGCCGGCGAGCATGTACGTATTGGTCATGCGGGGCATGGGCAGATGGGCATAACCTTGTCGGCGACCATTGCCGGTGGGCCTCATGCCCATGAGGCGCGCATTCTGGCGGTCCTGCATGTAGCCGACCAGGATCCCGTCCTCGATTAGCACCGTGCGACCGGTCGGCGTTCCTTCGTCGTCAATCGAAAGCGATCCGCGCCGCTGCGCAAGAGTGCCGTCGTCGACTACGGTGACGCCTTTCGAGGCGACGCGCTGTCCGAGCAGGCCGGCGAACGCAGAAGTCTTCTTGCGATTGAAGTCGCCCTCGAGGCCGTGACCCACGGCCTCATGCAGCATGATGCCAGGCCAGCCGGGGGCAAGGACCACGTCCATTTCGCCCGCCGGGGCCGGAACGGCCTCCAGATTGACCAGCGCCTGGCGCACGGCTTCGTCGGCCGCACCTCGCCAGGCATCCGTCGCGACGAACCGGGAGAAGCTCTCCCGTCCCCCGTAGCCGTGACTGCCGGCTTCCTGCCGATCACCTTGGCCGACGACCACCGAGACATTCACGCGGACCAATGGCCGCACGTCCCGGTAGATCTCGCCCTCCCCGCGCAGGATTTCGATCAGTTGCCAAGTCGCGCCGAATGAGACCGAAACCTGGCGCACGCGCGGGTCTCGCCCTCGGGCATAGGAATCAATGGACTCCAGCAGCCGCACCTTGGTTTCGAAGGACGGCGCGCCAAGCGGATTGTCGTCGCCGTAGAGGCGGACATTGGTGTGCCCCGGCGCCTCGGCATAGTGACCGCTATAGCCGCCCTTGACCGCGCGAACGGCCTCCGCTGCGCGAGCCAACGCCGCCTCCGACAGTTCAGAGGAATGGGCATAACCGACGGCCTCGTCCTTGACGGCGCGCAGCCCAAAGCCCTGGTCGGTGTTGTAGGTCGCTTGCTTGAGCCGCCCGTTGTCGAAGACGAGCATCTCCGACTGCGCATATTCAAGATAGAGTTCACCGTCGTCTGCACCTTCCAGGCCACGAGCGAGATGTCGGCGCGCGGCCTGACGGTCGAGGCCGGCGCGGTCGAGAAGCGAGACGGTGGCTAAGGTCATGCTGGGATCCGCATTCGCACGGTCCAGCCAAAGATAAGCGCGCTCACCTCAAGTTGCGAGGTGGCCAGGCCCTACCCGGCGTCGCTCACGGTAGCTTGTCGTAGCCCTCGCCGAAGCCCTTGAGGCTCATGGGAAAGCCGATCCCTTCCTCGGGCGTCTGAAAGATGATGAAGGTCGCGGTCTGCCCGTTGCGCAGCTGCTTGACGAGGTTGTCGTCCATGACCACCTCGGCAACGCAACCGTTTGGCAGGCAGCGGACGAAGCCGGCACGGCCGACGTCCGCCTGGTCGATCTTAAGCCCCAGGCCTGAGGGAAGCAGCACGCCGACGGGTGCAACCACGCGCATGAGACGGCTCTTCTGATCGGCGGTTTTAAGTACGATCACCGTGAGCCCGACATTGGCGCGATCTTCGGCAGTGACGCTCTGGATTAACGCGCACTGCTCGCCTTGGGCGCCCGGCGGCGTATCGCAACGGACCTGCCAATCATTGTGGACCGACTTGACGGCGCCCTGGGCTGTCGCAGGCCCGACGGTCCCGCCCAACGCTGCGAATGCCAGGATGGTGAGTGCGAAAAATGATCTCATCGCAAGAAAAAGCAGTGCCGGGGTGAGTGAACCCATAATGTCGGTGCCTCGAATGCTGTGCGCGCAGCTATGCCGGGCCGGCCAAATAAACCCTCCCGACCAGGGTTTGCCCAACTGTCATGAATCAGTAAAACAGCGCATTGTGGCCGAGAAAGGGTCAACGGGCGGGGGGCGGGCAGGTCCGATCTGCGGGCATTTCATCGCATGGGAGCTATGAAGGGGTGCATTGCGATAGCGCCGGAATTGTGATTTGAGAAGCCAGGATTCCCCTGAGGTCCCGCGCGGAGCCGACCGAGGAGCGCCCCGCTTCATGCGGGCGGCGCGGCTTTCGAGCGCCGTAGCGCGCCTGAGACTCTCGTGCGAAGGAGCAATGATGTCGCTGCTCAACCGGATGACTCTACTGGCGGTAACGATCATCGCCATGCTGGGGGCAGGGGAACCTGCTCTGGCGGGGCTCGGGCAGCCCTCGCCGTGGCAGTTGGGGCTGCAGGAGTCGGCGTCGCCAGTAATGACCGACATCATCTGGTTCCACGATTTCTTGCTCTACATCATCACCGCAATTGCCGGCTTCGTGCTCGCCCTGCTGATCGTTGTCATGGTGCGGTTCAATGCGCGCGCCAATCCGATTCCATGGCGGACCACACACAATACCCTGATCGAGATTGCGTGGACGATCATCCCGATCATGATCTTGATGTTTATTGCCGTGCCTTCGTTCAAGCTCCTGTTCCTTCAACTTAACGTGCCGGCCGCCGATCTGACGGTGAAGGCGACCGGCAAACAGTGGTATTGGAGCTACAGCTATCCGGACAACGGCGAGTTCGAGTTCGATTCGTTGATGCTCAAGGAAGGCGAGCGCAAGGAGGGCCAGCCCCGGCTGCTCGCCGTTGACAACGAAATGGTGGTGCCGGTCAACAAGATCGTCCACGTGATCACCACCGGTTCGGACGTCATACACTCCTTCGCGGTGCCGTCGTTCGGCATCAAGATCGATGCCATTCCCGGCCGCATCAACGAAACTTGGTTCACGGCGACCAAGGAAGGTATCTATTATGGTCAGTGCTCGGAACTGTGCGGCAAGGATCACGCGTTCATGCCGATCGCGGTTCGCGTCGTGAGTGAAGAGGCATTCTCCGCCTGGATCGAGGACGCCAAGAAGAAATACGCGCGTAATGAAGCGCTGCCGTCGACCGCGGTCGCGTCAGCGCAACGACTGCCGCAGTGACGCCCCGGGGGCGGGGATCTGCGCGGACGAGAATCCGAAGGACCTAAGTCATGGATACGATCGCGAAAGCTCACGGCGAGGATCAGCACGATAATCCCCATGGTTGGCGTCGCTATCTCTATTCGACCAACCACAAGGACATCGGCACGATGTATCTCGCGTTCGCGCTGCTCGGCGGACTGGTGGGCGGGGTGCTGTCGATCGGCATGCGGCTCGAGCTTATGCATCCCGGGCTGCAGTTTTTCCACGACGCGCACATGTTCAACGTGTTTACGACCGCGCACGGCCTCATCATGATCTTCTTCATGGTCATGCCGGCGATGATCGGCGGGTTCGGGAACTGGATGGTACCGCTGATGATTGGCGCGCCGGACATGGCGTTCCCGCGCATGAACAACATTTCGTTCTGGCTGCTGCCGGCCTCCTTCGCGCTGCTCTTGATCTCGACTTTTATGGAGGGTGAGCCGGGCGCCAACGGTGTCGGCGCGGGCTGGACCATCTATGCGCCGCTGTCGACCTCGGGCCATCCGGGACCGGCGGTCGATTTCGCCATCCTGTCGCTGCATCTGGCCGGCGCCTCCTCGATCCTCGGCGCCATTAATTTCATCACCACGATCTTCAACATGCGCGCGCCGGGCATGACCCTGCACAAGATGCCGCTGTTTGTGTGGTCGATCCTGGTGACGGTGTTCCTGCTGTTGCTGGCGCTGCCGGTGCTCGCCGGCGCGATCACCATGCTGCTGACCGACCGCAATTTCGGCACCACCTTCTTCGCCCCCGACGGCGGCGGCGACCCGGTGCTGTTCCAGCATTTGTTCTGGTTCTTCGGTCACCCCGAAGTCTACATCCTGATCCTGCCCGGCTTTGGCATGATCAGCCAGATCGTTTCAACTTTCTCGCGGAAGCCGGTGTTCGGCTATCTCGGCATGGCCTATGCGATGGTCGCGATCGGCGGCATCGGCTTCGTGGTGTGGGCCCACCACATGTACACCGTCGGCATGGCCTCGGCGACGCAGGCCTATTTCGTCGCCGCAACCATGGTGATTGCGGTTCCGACCGGCGTGAAGATCTTCTCCTGGATCGCCACGATGTGGGGCGGCTCGATCGAGTTCCAGACCCCGATGCTGTGGGCGGTCGGCTTCATCTTCCTGTTTACGGTCGGTGGCGTCACCGGCGTGGTGCTGGCCAACGCCGGCGTCGACCGCGTGCTGCAGGATACCTACTACGTGGTCGCGCATTTCCACTACGTGATGGGAGTCGCCGCGGTGTTCGCCATCTTCGCCGGCTGGTACTACTGGTTCCCGAAAATGTCCGGCTACATGTATTCGGACTTCATCGGCAAGCTTCATTTCTGGGTGATGTTCATCGGCGTCAATCTGGCGTTCTTCCCGCAGCATTTCCTGGGTCTGTCCGGTATGCCGCGGCGCTACGTCGATTATCCCGACGCCTTCGCCGGCTGGAACCTGGTGTCGTCGATCGGCGCCTACATTTCAGGCTTCGGCGTGCTGATCTTCATCTACGGCGTGGTCGACGCGTTCGTGCGCAAGCAGCAGGCCGCGGACAATCCGTGGGGAGCCGGCGCCACCACGCTGGAATGGACGCTGCCGTCGCCGCCGCCGTTCCACCAGTTCGAGGTGCTGCCGCGGGTGCAATAATCGGAAATGCGCCAGGCGCCTGACGGCGCCGGGCCTTTAAGGAAGCCAAGACTT
>DASSGH010000124.1:0-12671 GCA_035693615.1 Xanthobacteraceae bacterium | reverse complement strand
GCGCGGCTCGCCGATGTCGCCACCACGCCGATCGTGTTCAGCCCAAACGAGTTCGGCGCCTACATGGCGGCCGAGGTTGAAAAATGGGGCAAGGTGGTCAAGGCCTCGGGGATCAGGCCGGAATAACCGGCACGCCAGCGGCGGCAAAAGCACAGCGGGTTTGCCGGTCGTCCCGAAGTCTATGCGCCGATTCTGATCTGCCTTGTGGCTATCTACCCGCCCGCCCATGAATCTCGCGGTGTCATCTGCTAGCGTCGCGGGCGCCATGGATGCCGCGCGCCCCATTGTTCCGTCCGGCTTCGAGTCTGCGACATCCGGCGAAGGCGCCCCGCGCGCCACGCCGGTAATGGAGCAGTATATCGAGATCAAAGCCGCCAATCCGGATTGCCTCTTGTTCTACCGGATGGGCGATTTCTACGAACTGTTCTTCGACGACGCCGAAATCGCCGCGCGCGCGCTGGGGATCGTGCTCACCAAGCGCGGCAAGCATCTCGGCCGCGACATCCCGATGTGCGGTGTGCCGGTCCACCGCGCCGACGAGTATCTCAACCGGCTGATCGCGCTCGGCCATCGCGTCGCGGTGTGCGAGCAGCTCGAGGATCCCGCGGAGGCGAGGAAGCGCGGCGGCAAGAGCGTGGTGCGGCGCGACGTCATCCGCGTGGTCACGCCCGGCACCCTCACCGAGGAGACGCTGCTCGACGCCAGGCGCAACAACTACCTTCTGGCGATCGCCCGGGCACGCGCGTCGGTTGGCGAAGAGGGCCGCTTCGCGGTCGCCTGGATTGATATTTCCACCGGAGAGTTCCGCATCGCCGAATGCGACCGCCCCGGCCTCGCCGCCGAAATCGCCCGCCTCGAGCCCGGCGAGATCATCGTCTCGGACGCGCTCTATGGCGACGCCGCGCTCGCCCCCTATCTGCGATCGCTCCCGTCGGTCACCCCGCTCACGCGCGACGTGTTCGACGGCGCGACCGCCGAGCGCCGGCTCGCCGCCTATTTCGCTCTCGCCACGACGGAAAGCTTCGGCGCGCTCTCGCGCCTCGAGCTCACCGCGGCCGCCGCCTGCATCAGCTATATCGAGCGCACCCAGCTCGGCTCGCGCCCGCCGCTCGCCCCGCCGGTGCGCGAGGCGAAGGGGGCGACGCTCGCCATCGACCAGGCGACACGCAGCAATCTCGAACTGGTGCGCACGCTCGCCGGCGAGCGCCGCGGCTCGCTGCTCGCCGCCATTGACCGTACGGTGACCGCGGCGGGCTCGCGCCTCCTCGCCCAGCGCCTCGCGGCGCCGCTGACCGACCCCGCCGCGATCAGCGCGCGGCACGATGCGGTCGAATTTTTCGTGGCCGATGCCACCGCGCGTGCCGATATGCGCGAGCGCCTCGAGGCAGCCCCCGATCTCGCCCGCGCGCTGGCTCGGCTCGTGGTCGCCCGCGGCGGCCCGCGCGACCTCGCCGCCATCCGCGACGGCATCACCGCCGCCGCCGCTCTCGCGGCCGAGCTGGAGAAGCGCGCCAACCTCGCCGCCGAGCTCGCGCAGGCGGCGCGCGCGCTGCGCCGGCTCGACCCTGCGCTCGCGCATGCGCTCGACGCGGCGCTGGCCGAAGAGCTGCCCCACCTCAAGCGCGACGGCGGCTTCGTGCGCGAAGGCTTCAACGCCGCGCTCGATGAGGCGCGGGCGCTGCGCGACGAATCGCGCCGCGTCATAGCCGCGCTGCAGGCGCGCTATGCCGATACGACGTCGGTGCGCGCGCTCAAGATCCGCCACAACAACGTGCTCGGCTATTTCGTCGAGGTCACCGCGCAGCACGGCGAGCGGCTGATGGCGCCGCCGCTCAACGCGACCTTCATCCATCGCCAGACGCTCGCCGGGCAGGTCCGCTTCACGACGACGGAGCTGGGCCAGCTCGAAGCCAAGATCGCCAGCGCCGCCGACCGCGCCCTCGGCATCGAGCTCGAGACTTTCGACAAGCTCGCCGCGGAGGTGACGGCCGCGGCCGGCAGGATCAAGGAGGCCGCGGAAGCGCTCGCCGTTCTCGACGTCGCCGCGGCATTGGGGCAAGTGGCGGTCGAGCGCCACTACGTGCGGCCGCAGCTTGATGCCTCGCTCGACTTCGTGATCGAGGGCGGACGGCATGCGGTGGTGGAACAGGCGCTCACCGCGGACGGCGGCCCGTTCGTGGCCAACGACTGCGACCTCTCGCCGCCGCAATCGGCCGCACACGGGCGCATCTATCTCGTCACCGGACCGAACATGGCGGGCAAATCGACCTATCTGCGCCAGAACGCGCTGATTGCGATCCTCGCGCAAATGGGCAGCTTCGTGCCCGCGCGCCGCGCCAAGATCGGCGCCGTCGACCGGCTGTTCTCGCGCGTCGGGGCGGCCGACGACATTGCCCGCGGGCGCTCGACCTTCATGGTGGAGATGGTGGAAACGGCGGCCATTCTCAACCAGGCGGGCGAGCGCGCGCTCGTCATCCTCGACGAAATCGGCCGCGGCACCGCGACCTTCGACGGACTCTCCATCGCCTGGGCCACCATCGAGCACCTGCACGAGACGAACCGCTGCCGCGCATTGTTTGCCACGCATTTTCACGAGCTCACCGCGCTCGCGGCCAAACTGCCGCGACTATTCAACGCCACCGTGCGGGTGAAGGAATGGCAGGGCGACGTCGTGTTCCTGCACGAAGTCGTCCCGGGGGCCGCCGATCGCAGTTATGGCATCCAGGTGGCGAAGCTCGCGGGCTTGCCGCTCGCGGTGATCGAGCGCGCGAAGGTGGTGCTCGCCAAGCTCGAAGCCGAGGACCGCGCCGCGCCGCGCGATTTCGACGAACTGCCGCTGTTTGCCGCAACTCCCCGTCCGCCATCGCCGGGTGCCGCGGCGGATGCTCTCGTCGCCGCGCTCGCAGCGATTCATCCCGACGAGATGTCGCCGCGCGAGGCGCTCGAGGCTCTCTACGCGCTCAAAGTCAAGGCGGCGGAGGACGGCTGACGTGCACAAGTCGCTTGCCGCTCTCGTTTTGCTAGGCTGCCTCGTTGCAGCCGGCACCGCGCGCGCGCAATCCTATCCCGCGCGCACCATTACGCTGACGGTGACGGCCGCCGCCGGCGGCGTGACCGACGTGGTTGCTCGCGCGCTCGGCCAACGCCTCGCCGAGGCGTGGGGCCAACAGGTCGTAATCGAAAACAAGGGCGGCGCCGCCCACGTCGTCGGCGCGCAATCGGTGGCCAAGGCCGCCCCCGACGGCTATTCGCTGCTGGTGGCGGAGGCCGGCACCTTTACGATCAATCCGACCCTCTACGGCAAAGGCAAGCTCCCTTACGACGAGGAGACGGACTTCATCCCGATCACCGGCATTGTGCGCATCAACCAGGCGCTGCTCGGCCATCCTTCGCTTCCGGCCGGCACCGTGCGAGAGCTGATCGCGCTGGCGAAAGAGCGGCCGGGCGATCTCACCTATGGCACCGCCGGGATCGGATCGGCGCCGCACATGAACATGGTGCTGTTCGAAAGGATGGCCGGCGTGAAGCTGCAGGGCGTCCACTACCGCGGCGCCGCGCCGGCGCTCACCGACGTCATGGCGGGGCACGTGCAGTTGATGTCGGTCAGCGTCAGCCTGGCCTTGCCGGCGTTGCGAGCCGGTCAGGTCAAGGTTTTCGGCATCGGCAGCAGCAGGCGGCTTGATGGCGCCGCCGATATTCCGACCGTCGCCGAAGACGGATTGCCGGGCTATGAGGCCTCGACGTGGTTCGGATTGTTCGCGACCGCGGGCACGCCGCGCGCCATCGTCGACAAGATCAACGCCGAAGTGGCGAACATCCTGGCCGATCCGCAGTTCCGCGAAAAGTTCCTGGCGCCGCAAATGTTCGAGCCGATGGCGAGAACACCGGAGGCGTTCGCGGACTATATCAGCGCGCAGACGCGCAAATGGGCCGAAGTCATTCGCGCGCAGAAGCTAACGATCGAGAAATAGCGCGCGCTGCATCAGCCAAAGCGCGGCGCTCCATGTCATGGTGATGGCCAGGCCGGCCGCGAAGGACCACCACACGCCGATCGCCTCGGCGAGGTAATGCACGCCGAGAAATCCCAGGCAAAGGCCGACAAGCGGCGGCTGCGCATGGGCGAACACGCTCGCCGCCGCCTTGCCCCCGGCGCGCGGATGCATGATGACGGCGAAACTGCCCATCACGATGGGAAATACGGCAAATACGCCGGAGGCAAACGAGCCGATCCAATGGCTCGCGGTCGTCACCGCAGTGACCACCACCGCGGCCGCCGCTGCCCGCAGCGGAAGATCGTAGCCGGTGCGCTTGACGCGTTCGCGCAGCGGCCGGGCAGCGCGGTAGCGCGCCGACAGCGGGATGGTGACGGCGAAGACGACGGCATTAAGCACGAGCGCGCTCGCCGGCGTCCAGTCGAAGAGCCGCAGGACGGCCGCGACGGCGAACCAGACGAGGGTTGCCGCCGTGATGCTGAGCACGATCCCATGCCGCTGCGCGAGTGCGGCGTAGCTCAGCGCAAAGACCGCAACGGCCGTGTTCGCGGCCATGCTGCCGACGGCGCTAGCGGCGACGAATGCGGGCGGGTGTTCCAGCGCCAGGATGATGTAGGTCGCGCTGGCAGCGGTCGGCAGCGCAGCGATGAGCGCGGCCATCAAGGGCCCGCTCCGCTCGGCCGCAACCGACACGGCGACGACCACCGCCGCGGTCATCACCGCCTTGAAGGCCAGTCCATACCAAAAGAACGGATCGGGGGGCATCCAACTTCCGAAAGCGACACGCCCGCGAAGGAGGATCAAGCGCGATCGAGCTTCACCTCGATGGGCGGGCCGCTCTTGAGCGTCTGGTAGACGACGCAATAGCGCTCGGTGAGCTTGAGGAGCTGGTCGAGCTTGTCCTGCGGCGCGTCGGTGTCCACCTCGAAGTGCAGGCGAATGGCCGCAAAGCCGACCGGCGCATCCTTGGCGACCCCGAGCGTGCCGCGGAAGTCGAGGTCGCCCTCGGCCGCGACCTTGGCGGACTTGAGCGGAACGTCGAGCGCGGTGGCAACCGCCTTGAGCGTGACGCCGGCGCAGGCGACCAGCGCCTCGAGCAGCATGTCGCCGGAACAAAGTTCAAGTCCAGAGCCGCCCGTTGCCGGATGCAGCCCGGCGACCGCGAGCGCACGCCCGGTCTCCACCTTGCAAGCGATGTGCGCGTCATCGAGCGTGCCCTTGGCCCGCAAGGTGATGAAGGCCGATTTCGGCTCGCCTTTGTAGCGCTCCTTGAGCGGCGCCTGCATGGCGCGCAGCGCAGTGGCATCCATGGGAAGTCTCCGTTGCGAACGGCAGAGCACAGACGACAGCGCAGGGGAAAACGCAAGCCCCGCCGGTTGCGAGCTATGCGCCGCGCCTCACCACCACAAGCCGCCGCCGGCCGCGGCACGCGGCTCGACCTCCTCAACCATGGCCACCGCGCGATCGAGCGACCGGTCGAGCGCCGCCAGCACGCGGCGCTTGACGAAATCGAAGGCGGCGGACTGGCGATCGCGCGGGCGCGGCAGCTCGCAGGGGATTTCCTCGTACACGCGCCCCGGCTGCGCTCGCATCACCATGATGCGATCGGCGAGCACGATCGCCTCGTCGACGTCATGGGTCACCATCACCAGCGTCGGCTTGAGATCGGCCCACAGGTCGAGAAGGTGATCCTGCAGGTCGGCGCGGGTGAAGGCATCGAGCGCGGAAAACGGCTCGTCGAGAAGAAGGACCTGCGGCCGCGGCACCAGCGCGCGAGCAATGGCCACGCGCTGAGCTTGGCCGCCGGAGAGTTCGCGCGGCCACACCCGCGCCTTCTCGGTCAAACCGACGCGATCGAGCGCGCCCGCCACGCGCGTCCGGCGTTCCGCCTTCGGGTACTCCGCCAAGCCGAAGCCGACATTGTCGGCGACCCGCAGCCACGGCAGCAGTCGCGGCTCCTGAAAGACGATGCCGATCTCCTCCCGCGGCGCGGTGATGACCGTGCCGTCGAGCACGACGCGGCCCTGGGTCGGCGGATCGAGCCCGGAAATCGTTCGCAGCATGGTCGACTTACCGCATCCCGAGCCGCCGATGACGACGAGAATCTCGCCGGGAGCGACCGCGAGCGAAATGCCGTCGAGCGCGCGCACCCCGTTGGGATAGGTCTTGCCGACGCGATCCAGAACAAGCATCGGGATCCCTCAGTGGCGTGCGAAGCGATCTTCCCAGCGCAGGAACGGCGAGGCGATCAGCACGATGAGCCAATCGGTTACTTTGCCAAGGATGGCGAAGGCGACGATGGCGGCGACGATCTGCGCCGGCTTGCCGAGCTGCTGGCCATCGATCAAAAGAAAGCCAAGCCCCGTCGAGGCGCCGAGAAATTCCGCTGCGACCACGAACATCCAGCCGAGTCCGAGGCCTGCGCGCAGCGCGATGACGTAGGACGGCATCACCGCCGGCAGCAGGATGCGCCGCACCATGGCGAGTCCCGACAAACGAAAGACGCGGCCGACCTCGACGATCTTGCGATCGACCGACATCACCGCGCCCATTACCCCGAGATAAACCGGGAAGAAGACCCCGACCGCGATGAGAATGATCTTCGACGCCTCGAAGATACCGAACCAGAGGATGAATAGCGGGACCCATGCGATCGAGGGAATCGAACGCAACGCCTGCAGAGTCGGATCGACGACACGGTGCGTCAGTGCGGAATAGCCGGTGATGGCGCCGAAGATCGTTCCCGCCATGACCCCCAACGCGAATCCCCAGGCGACGCGCCAGAGCGTAGCCAAGGCGTGACGCTGAAGTTCGCCGGTCGCGGCGAGATCGGTGAACGTATTCCAGATCACCGACGGCGGCGGCACCAGACGGCCGTTGGATAGGCCCATGCGCACCGCGATTTCCCAGAACAAAGCCAGCGCGACCGGCAGCAGCAAGCCGAGCGCGGGACGGAGCATCCACGCTGTTCCGCGTTTCGAGATTACCTCTGGCGCCCCGGCCTGTTCCGCATCCGCGGTCATGGAGACAAAAGACACGGCAGAGCCTTCCAATGCAATATCGCGAATTACCCTCGCCGGAGCGCCGCGCGGGCGACGCGCGTCAGTTCGCAGCCGTCACGTAGCGATCGTCGATGAGATCGTCGACCGCCTTCTTGACGTCGACGCTCGGGCCGATCACGCCCGCCTTCTGCAGGGCGATACCCGCTTCGAGGATTGATTCCCGTTGCGCCGGGCCGACCTTGTTGTGAGTAAGCTCGGTGCGCTCCTTGAGCTGCTTGTCGACGACGTCGTCGGGAAGCTTGGTGACGGCGATGAAGGTCTTCTTGAGCTCATCGTAGTTGGCGAGCGAATACTTGCGCGCCTCCTCGTAAGCGGAAATGACCCGCCGCACGACGTCAGGATGATCCTTGGCGAACTCCTCGCGTACATTGAGGATGCCCCAGGTATTGGCCTCGCGGTTGCGGTAGAACAGCCGGGCGCCGTCCTTGATCTCGTGCTGCGCCATCATCGGGTCGAGGCCGGCCCAGGCGTCGACGTCGCCGCGGATCAGCAGATTGCCGCCGTCGGCATGCTGTTGCACCAGCACCGGCGTGATGTCCTTGTCGGTGAGGCCGGCCGTGAGCAGCGCGCGCACCGCGAAGATGTGCGGATCGGTGCCGCGCACCATCGCGACCTTCTTGCCTTTGAGGTCCGCGACCTTGTTGATGCTGCTCTCCTTAGTGGTGACGAGGGCGGTCCATTCCGGGCGCGAATAGACGTAGACCGACTTGATGGGATTGCCGTTGACCCTCGCGACCAGGGCGGCGGAGCCGGCGGTCGAGCCGAAATTGATCGAGCCGGCGTTGAGGAATTGCAGTGCGTTGCTCGAGCTGTTGGTCTGCACCCAGACAACTTTGATGCCGTCCTTGGTGAATTCCTTTTCGAGGTAGCCTTTATCCTTGAGCACCATCGACACCGGGTTGTAGGTCGCCCAGTCGACGTAGATCTCCTTGGGATTGTCGGCGGCGCAAAGCTGCGTGGCGGGAAGGAGCGCGAAGGCGAGCGCACCGGCCGACAGCAAACGGCGGGAGAGTATGGTCATGATGACTCCATGCGTTGAACCTCGGCCGCGATGGAGCGGAGGAGGCCATTGATGAAGGCGGGAGGTTTTTGCCCGCCGTCAGCCTGGCGACGGGGCGGGCCCCGCGCTTTAGCTGGATTTATAGAGCGCCCGCAAGCTGCTTGCTCAAATCGGCGCTAGGTTTATTTCTTAAGAAGCCTAACTAGAGGCGTCAACGAGAATTATTTATCGCCATTGGAATGCATATTAGCAATTATTTTCGTTTCGGCCCCCTACCGCGGGATGCAGGTGGGGGTCCCCGCCTGTCGGACCTTGGCGGTGACAGGCCGCCTGCGCTCCGATATCCCGGTGTGAGCCCATGCTGACCCCGACCGAGTCGTCGCCCGACGCCGAAATTTTCGATGCGGCCGCCATCGCGGCGGAACTTGCGCGGCTGAGCGAAGTCCATTCCGGCAATGAGCGCGAGTTGAGGCTGGCGGCCTCGCGCCACCTGCGCGCCGCGCTGGCGCGCGGCCGCGAGGTTGTCGAGGCCTTGCTCATCGCCGACCGGCACGGGCGGCGCTGCGCCGAGCGGCTCTGCGCCATGCAGGACGAGATCGTACGCGTGCTCTACGAGTTCGCGATCAAGCACCTCTACCCGGCGCAGAACCCGTCCGAAGCCGAGCACATGGCGGTCATCGCCACCGGCGGCTATGGCCGCGGCGTGCTCGCTCCCGGCTCCGACATCGATCTCCTGTTCCTGCTTCCTTACAAGCAGACCGCCTGGGGCGAGTCCGTCGCCGAAACGATCCTCTATTGCCTGTGGGACATGGGACTCAAGGTCGGCCATGCCACGCGCTCGGTCAACGAATGCATCCGCGCGGCCAAGTCCGACATGACCATCCGCACCGCGGTGCTCGAGGCGCGCTTCCTGCTCGGCGACCGCAAGCTCTACGACGAGCTGGTCGCGCGCTTCGACAAGGAGGTGGTGCAGGGAACCGCGGCGGAATTCGTCGCCGCCAAGCTTGCCGAGCGGGAGGAGCGCCACCGGCGGGCCGGCCAGTCCCGCTATCTCGTCGAGCCCAACGTCAAGGACAGCAAGGGCGGGCTGCGCGACCTGCACACGCTCTACTGGATCGCCAAATACGTCTATCGCGTGCGCGAGCGCGAAGAGCTGATCGCGCTCGGCGTCTATGACCCCCGCGAATACCGCCGCTTCCGCCGTTGCGGCGATTTCCTTTGGGCGGTGCGCTGTCACATGCACTTCCTCGCCGGGCGGGCGGAGGAGCGGCTGTCGTTCGACATCCAGCGCGAGATCGCGGTGCGGCTCGGCTACACCGAGCATCCGGGGCTGCGCGACGTCGAGCGCTTCATGAAGCACTACTTCCTGATCGCCAAGGACGTCGGCGATCTCACCGCCATTCTCTGCGCCAAGCTCGAGAACCGGCAGGCCAAGGCGATGCCGGTGCTCAGCCGCATGATGGCGCGATTCCGGCCTCGCCCCCGGCACACGCTGAGCGAGACCGAGGATTTCATCGTCGACTACAACCGCATCAACGTCGCCGACGAAAACGTGTTCAAGCGCGATCCCGTCAACCTGATTCGCATCTTCCATCTCGCGCAGAAATACAATCTGGCGTTTCATCCCGACGCCATGCACCTCGCCACGCGCTCGCTCAAGCTGATCGATCAGGGGTTGCGCGAGAATGAAGAGGCGAACCGGCTGTTCCTGGAGATCCTCACCTCGAAGAACGACGCGGAAACCGTGCTGCGGCGGATGAACGAAGCAGGCGTGCTCGGAACCTTCGTGCCGGCCTTCGGCCGCATCGTCGCGATGATGCAGTTCAACATGTACCACCACTACACCGTGGATGAGCATCTCGTGCGCTGCATCGGCGCGCTGTCCGACATCGAGGCCGGCCGCGCCGAGGACGCCAAATTCGCCACCGAGCTGATGCGCACCATTCAGCCGCGGCACCGCGAGCTCCTCTACGTGGCGATGTTCCTGCACGACATCGCGAAAGGCCGCGTCGAGGATCATTCCATCGCCGGCGCGCGGATCGCGCGCAACTTCTGCCCGCGGCTGGGCTTCACGCCGGCGGAGACCGAAACCGTCGCCTGGGTGATCGAAGTGCACCTGCTGATGTCGACGGTCGCCCAGTCGCGCGATCTCTCCGACCGCATGACGATCGAGAACTTCAGCGCGGTGATCCAGTCGGTCGAACGGCTGAAGCTCCTCACCATCCTCACCGCCGCCGATATCAAAGCGGTCGGACCGGGCGTGTGGAACGGCTGGAAGGCGCAGCTCATTCGCACGCTCTACTACGAAACCGAACCGGTGCTCACCGGCGGCTTTTCCGAGGTCAACCGCGCGCAGCGCGTCGCCCTGGCGCAGGCCGAATTTCGCGCCAACCTTGCCGACTGGACGGCGCAGGAGGTCGACGCCTACATCGCGCTGCATTATCCCGCCTATTGGCTCAAGGTCGATCTGCCGCACCAAATCGCGCACGCGCGGTTTTTGCGCGCGACCGCGGAGGCCGGAAAGTCGCTCGCGACCGCGGTGGCGTTTCCCGCCGCGCGCGGCGTGACCGAGCTCACCGTGCTGGCGCCGGACCATCCCTGGCTCCTTTCCACCGTCGCGGGCGCGTGCGCGGTCGCCGGCGCCAACATCGTCGACGCGCAGATCTTCACCACCACCGACGGGCGCGCCCTCGACACCATCTCGGTGTCGCGCGAGTTCGAGCTCGATGCCGACGAAGCCCGCCGCGCGGCGCGCATCATCGAGACGATCGAAAGGGCGTTGCGCGGCGATCTCAAGCTGCCGGAAGTGGTGGCGAAACGGGAAACGGCGACGACGCGCCTCAAAGCCTTCGCGGTGCTGCCCGAGGTGACCATCAACAACGGATGGTCGAACCGCTACACCATGGTCGAGGTCACCGGCCTCGACCGGCCCGGCCTGCTGTTCGAATTGACCGCAACCTTGTCGAAGCTCAACCTCAACATCGCCTCCGCACACGTCGCGACCTTCGGCGAGCGCGTGGTCGACGTGTTCTACGTCACCGATCTCTTTGGGGCGAAGATCACGTCGGCGACGCGCCAGGCGACCATCAAGCGCGCCTTGATCATGCTGCTCTTGCCCGCGCCGGCAGCGGCGCGGCCCGCCGCGGCGGTGGGCTAAGTCCGCGCTCCGCCGGCTAGGCGTTTCCGGGTCCGATTCCCGTATACGCGTTTTAGTTGCACGGCTCCCTGTAAAGAACAGGCCGGAAACAGGGAGCCCTCGTTGGCCATTGTTTTCTACATCCACAAGTTGGTCCTTTGCCCGGGTCAGCCGCACGGCTTCGGCGTGGGTTCGTTCGCCAAAATGCGCCGCGCGCTCTCGCCCTCATGCTGAGGAGCGGCGCCTTAAGCGCGTCCACGCGCGTCCATAGCCCGTCGAAGACGGGCGTTAACGCCCTTCAGGACGCGCTATGGCGCGGCGTCTCATGGTGAGGTGGCCGCCCTCGCTCTCCGTCATTGCCGGGCTTGACCCGGCAATCCATCCGCCCTTCGCAAAAGCTTTTTGCGAAGACGATGGATGCGCGGATCAAGTCCGCGCATGACGCGTCAAGAGCGAGCGCTGTCCGTATCACTCCACTCTGCACAATACCCTTCCTTTCCGCCCCGCTTTCGCGCGCGGACTGATGCAACTTTGCTTCGGGCGTGCCTCTCATGCGTCACAGACGCGCGTGAACGCGCTTATGACGCGGGACGCTCGCCTCTCGGCGCTCCACCGTGGCGGTTTTGGGCTCCGGGGCCGCGCTTCTCTCCCCGGCATTTGCGCCGGATCGGTCACAGCGAGTTCCTCGCACCCAGGTCGTAGTGCCCGGACGGCGGGGTCCCGAGCCTCCTGAGGCAAGCGGTTACGAGCCGCAGCCGCAGGACGCCACGCCTCGCTCCGCCTTCAGGATCGTCTCTAGAACACGCCCTCAATGAGCAAGGCTGGGCAATCTCTAGCATCGCTTCGAATCGTAGTCAAGAAAAAATTCATTTCGTGTCGACAAACCCGCGGTCGGATTAGCTTGCGTGGGTTCACGCCTGCCCCCGAAGCGAGCGAAAAGCGCTCATTGCCGATCGATATGCTGCGCAACGTCATTGCTGACGACGCCGCACGCGTGACGATTGCCCAGATACAGGCCCCTCATCGGTCAAGACCCATTCCACCGTCATGCCCGGCCTTGTGCCGGGCATCCACGCCTTCCTTATTTTGAACCAACAAAGACGTGGATGGCACCAGAACTCGGGCTTGCCCGAGTTCTGCACTATTGAAGTGCCGCCAGTCGGGTGAACCCGACTTGGGGTGACAAGCCCGGCCATGACGAGCAACAACGTGCGCGGCAGGCATTTCGCTGCACTTCATCCAGGAACACCCGGTAACCGCCCCTTAAATCGCCCTCATTAACCTTGCCTCCGGGCAAGACCCGGGGGAGGCGAGCATGGGGCTGCGACGGAAGCGAGCGCGCCGCGCGCGCCCCCCTGCTCTCCCGCCGCCGCAAGCGACCGAGCGTGCGCGCAGCAAGCCGGCGGCGGGCGGCCGCAAGCGCGGCTCCGGCTCGCTCCTGCGGCGGCTCGTCTACTGGTCGCTGGTGCTCGGGGTGTGGG